>JAJEIM010000022.1 GCA_022827785.1 Acidimicrobiia bacterium | reverse complement strand
GAGGTCGCAGGCACCCAACCACGGCGGGTGGCAACACCCCCCAGGCCATCTCTCTGACAGGGGGACAAAGCCCTGCCCGCCGCGGCGAGCAACCAGCCCCGATACTCACACATCAGAGCCACCCAACAAGGTAAAGGGGGGCGGTAACGGAGCGGGGGTAGCCAACCCGATACAAGTACCGGCTCAGGCGGCGCGGATCGCTACCGGGCTGCCGGGCACCACGTCGAACAGGTCGACTCCGTCGAGTGGCATGACGAAGCCCCTGATCCCGTTACGGAGATGCTCCCGGTCATCCGCCAACTCGTGTGCGGAGGCCTCGGAGCGACCGGTCACCAGACGCGTGAAGGCCACGCAAGGCTCTGCCACCTTGGCGCCTGATACCAGGATCGAGGCTTGGGGAGTCCCGATGCGGATCCCTCCGTCCAGTTCGTCTTCTGAGATCACCTCATCACTGGAGACGATCAGGTTTTCGCCTCCGGCGCCGAGCGGGATCGGCGTGAACCGCTTCCAGATGTCCTCGTAGTGGGAGGTGAATCCGATCGAGAGCGCCCGGGCCCGCCGGTGCGAAGAGGCCTGCGGGTGGTAGCGGTGGTGGCAGTCCACGATCCACGAGGCGCCGTCGAAACCGATCGGCCCGTCAGCGGTGAGCCGCAGGGTCGACACCTCGGCCAGGGGGTCGAGCCGGTATTCCCCGCCGTCAAGGTCACGCAGGTGCCGCCGGTGGATCTGGAGCTTGACGACTTGCCCGACCTCTACCCAGTCACCCATCATGTGGCCCCTTCCGATTCGCTTTCCGGCTGCGCTCAGCCAGGAGGGTCCGCAGCAGGTCCGGACGGTCGGTTATGAGACCGTCGACGCCGAGGTCCAGGAGTCCCTCCATCTCAGCCAGGTGGTTGATAGTCCATACTATTAATGGAACCCCCAGCCTCCGAGCGGCTCGGACCGTCCGGGGGTTGACGATGGTGAGGCCACGATCCTTCACGGGAACTTGGAAGGAGTCGGCCCGGGGCCGGTAGGGCAGGCCGGTCCGGGCTGCGGCCAGGAACCGGACAATCTCTGAGGGGCCGGCCGAGGTTGCCACTGGGCGGTCGACCAGGGATCGGAACCGGCGGAGTCGGGACCCACTGAACGAACCGACGATTACCTGATCCCATAGGTCGAGCCTTCGGATGAGGTCCACCAGGGCCGTCTCCATGCCGTCGCTCTTCAGGTCGAGGGTGAAGACGCCGTCGGGATACGTGGTGACCAGTTCTTCGAGCGTTGGTACCTGGACTCCCTGCCCTCGATGGGGGTGGTCGCCGTCGTGCTCGAATCGATAGCCGGCGTCGAGAGTCCGGAGCTCCTCCAGGGAGTAGGCGGACACTAGGCCGGTGCCGTCGGTGGTGCGGTCCACCGTGTCGTCGTGGATGGTGACCAGCACGCCGTCATGGGTGATCTGAAGGTCGGTTTCCATGTATCGATAGCCGAGGTCGAACGCACCCTGGAAGGCGACCATCGTGTTCTCCGGCCACAGCAACCCGGATCCCCGGTGTGCCATGGCGATAGGGTGCTCATGTCCGAGCGCGACGGGAAGGGACATCGACCGGGAGGTTACCCCCTTGTCCCTGCACGGACCCTCGACCCGGGGTCATGGTCGGTCCCGTTTATCTGCTGACCACCACCTCGCCTGCCTTGAGGACCTTCCAGACCAGATTGGTGCCGGGCCGGTACGGAAGGTGAGTCGGGCTGGGAGCGTCGAGAACGACCAGGTCAGCCATGGCGCCGCGGCCCAGCCATCCCCGGTCGCCCATGCCCATTGCCCGCGCACTGCCCATCGTCGCCGCCCAGATGGCCTGGTCGGAGGTGAGCCCCATCTCGGTGACTGCCAGCGTGATGGCGAGCGGTAGCGACTCCACCATGACGGGTGCCGGGCTGCAATCGGTTCCGAGTCCCACCGCGACGCCCCTCTCCATGAGCCTGCGAAGCGAGGCGGGGGAGCGGCGGGCGCCTAGCATCGCGGTCGGGGTGATCACCACGCTGATTCCCCTTTCGGCCATCTGTTCGGCCTGGTCCCGGTCGGGATACCCGGCGTGGTCGACCACCGGCACCGACGCTTCCAGCGCCAGCCTGTACACCTCGGGGGTCTGGCCCCGATGGTGGATCCGGGTTCGGGTTCCGAGGTCTGCGGCGACCCCGATGAGATGGCCCGCCTCCTCGGCTGTCAGGGCGTCGGTTCCGAGGGACACCCGCACCGCGGCTCCCAGCCTCGCTGCCCTGGGGAGGTGTTGCTCGGCTACTTCCGCCAGTGCCCTCGAACGGTCGGATGCGGTGAGCGGCAACCCCGGTACGTCGAACGTGGGCACCAGATCCACCACATGATGCCGACCCGCGTCGACCACCGTTTCCATGAGCGCCAACTCCCTTTCGTATTCGTTCGAATACCCGGCGGACGCTTCTACCGTGGTGACGCCCGAGTCGAGCATGCGGTCCAGCCGCCGGCCGATGAGGTCAGCGATCCCGGAGGCGTTCGCAAGGTGGTTGAGGCGGGCTGTCGCGGCGCCGCCGGAGCGAGCTACTGCTCGGGCTCCGTGCATGCCCGTGCTCCTGACCACGAACTCCTCGCTCCGGTCGCCGGCGAACACCAGATGGGTGTGGGCGTCCACCAGTCCCGGAAGGACAGCTCGACCCCCGCAGTCCAGGCTGGGGAGCGACCGGAGTCCCTGCGGTGTTCGCTCCGAGGGCCCGGCCCAGACCACCCGGCCGTTTCGGATCGCCACGGCCGCGTCGGTCACGAGCCCCAGCACGCCCGGGAACCGGGGGTTGTTGGTGGCGAGCGCGCCGATGTTGTCCAGCACCATGTCGCCGACCGGAGTGGCCTGTTCCCGGACCAGGTCGACCGCGAGGTCTACGCAGGCATCGCAGATGGCCGCGCCGGCCTCGCCCAGGATGAGGTTCCCGGCGTCTTCCGCCCTGGCGCCGCAGAAACTACATATCAGCAGAAACTACATATCATCGGTAAGGCCCCGGAACTCGGCGGCAATCCCACCGAGGGTGGCTAGCGATTGCGGTCATTACTTGTCACACCAACGGGACAAGTTACCTGAAACGGCCCGGAACTCGAGACATCTTCATCAACACGGACGCCGGCCGGGGCGCTGCATCTCGACGGATCCGGGCTGGGCCCGAGCGGTGGCCGTGCCCTTAGCGCTCGTGCTCCGGTGCGTCTGGTCAAAGGTAACTCCGATATGAGGATCAGGGCAGCGATGGCGTCCGGCCTGCTCAGGTGCGAGTTCGGGCCCGATAGAACGGACGGAGTCGGGCGGTGGCCGGTACGGGCACACCCGCTATCTCGATGTCGAAGGAGCCCGATTCGATCCACTCCTTGGTGACTCCGGCCTCGTTGTGGAGGTAGCCCATGGCCAGGCAGGCGCCGAAGGTGTGGCCGAACATCCCGGAGGTGGTACGGCCTACCAGTTCACCGTCGCGATGAACCGGTTCGTCGTGGTACGCGATGGCCTCCGGGTCCTCCAGCTTGAATTGGACCAGCCGCTTGGGCAACGGGGTGGCGGCGCGCTGGGCGAGGAGGGCTCGGCGTCCCAGGAAGCCGCCCGCCTTGTCCCAGGCCACCGCAAAGCCCAGGCCGGCTTCCAGCGGGGTGTCCTCGTCGGTGATGTCGTGGCCCCAGTGCCGGTACCCGGCTTCCAGCCGCAAAGTGTTCATGGTGTGGTACCCGGCGGGGTGGATGCCGTGTGCCCGTCCCTCCTCCATCACCGCGTCGAACAGGTCGACGGCAGCATCGCGGGCGACGTACAGTTCCCAACCCAACTCGCCCACGTAACTGACCCGCAGGGCGCGCACCGGGATACCGGCCACTGTCATCTCCCGCGACCATCCGAACGGGAAGGCCGCGTTGTCGAGCGGGGTGTCGGCCAGAGCGCTCAGCAGATCCCGGGATCGGGGGCCCATTACTCCGATGGTGGGGAGTTCCATCGTGATATCGGCCAGGTCGGCGTCATGGCCCCGTAATGCCCGTCTCAGGGTGTGATAGTCCCGGTTGGCCACGGCGGCTCCCGTCACCACCATGAACTCCTGGGGCCCGGTGCGGGTGACGGTGAGATCGGCCTCGATGCCGCCCCGTTCGTTGAGCCACTGCGTGTAGACGACCTTGCCGATCGGCGTATCCACATCCGCGCCCCCGATACGGTTTAGGACGGCCAAGGCATCGGGTCCCCGCACACGGAACTTCGCAAAGGAGGACTGGTCGTACAGCGCCACCCTCCTGCGGGTGGCCTCGCATTCGGCGGCGGAGGCCGGGTACCAGTTCTGCTTGCCGTAGGAGTACCGGTACTCGCGCTCCATATCAACTGTGGCGAACCAGTTGGGCCGTTCCCATCCGGCCACCTCGCCGAAAACCGCGCCCAGGTCGTCCAGCCGCTCATGGAGGACCGACCGGAACACGTCTCGGGCCGACTCGAACTGGCGGAAGGGCCAGTGCATGGCGTACAGGAGGCCGAGGCTCTCCGAGATGCGGTTCTCCAGGTAGGTCTTGTCGCCCTGGAACGGGAATGCCCGGCGGAGGTCGACCGCCGACAGGTCCATCGGAGGGCGCCGGTCGGCGATCCAGTCCGCCAGCACCCAACCTGCCCCACCGGCCGACTGGATACCGACCGAGTTGAAGCCGGCGGCCACGTAGAGGCTGTCCACTTCCGGAGACTCGCCCAGGTAGTAGACGCCGTCGGGTGTGAAGGCCTCGGGTCCGTTGAGGAAGAGTTGGATGCCGGACTCGGCCAGGGCGGGGATGCGGTGGATGGAACGCTCGAAGATCGGCCCGATGTGGTCCCAGTCCTCGCCGAGGGTGCCGAAGGTGAAATCTCTGGGGACCTCGTACTTCCAGGTCTTGGCCCTCGGCTCGAAGAAACCGGCCATCAGCTTGCCGGTCTCCTCCTTGAAGTACGTGTAGTTGGTGGGGTCTCGCAGGGTGGGCATCCCCGGCAGCATCCCGTCGAGCGGCTCGGTGACCACATAGAAGTGCTCGCAAGGGTGGAGTGGCACGTTCACTCCTGCGGTCGCCGCCAGCTGGCGGGTCCAGATGCCGCAGGCGAGGACCACCGTCTCGGCCTCCACGTAGCCCGCTTCGGTCTCGACCCCGACTACGGTCTGGTTCTCCATTCGAACCCGCTCCACCGCGATTCCCTCGCGGATCGTGACGCCTCGGTCCCGCGCGCCCTGGGCCAGCGCCATGGTGGTGTCGACCGGGCTCGTCTGGCCGTCACCGGGTATGAAGACCGTGCCCACCAGGTCGTCGATGCGGAGCAACGGCCACATCTCCCGCGCCCGCTCAGGGTCTATGACCTCCATTTCCACCCCGGCTGTCCTGGCCATCGACATGCCGCGCAGGATCTCCTCCCATCGCTCGTTGTCCGAGGCCACCGAGATCGACCCGGTGGTGCGGTAGCCGGTGGCCTGGCCGGTCTCATCTTCCAGTTCCTCGAAGAGGCGGGTCGTATAGGTGGCGAGCTTGGTGAGGCTGTGGCTCGACTTCAGTTGGCTCACCAGGCCGGCCGCGTGCCAGGTGGTACCCCCTGTCAGGGTGTTCTGTTCCAGGAGCAGTACATCGGAGATGCCCCGCCTGGCCAGGTGGTAGGCGACCGAGCACCCGACGATTCCACCCCCGACCACCACCACCTGGGCCCGGTCCGGAAGGGCTCGGCCGTCGTGGCGATCCCGCGCCGGCGTGCTGGCGGAGTGGTCGGGATTAGTCATCGTCCCGCCGGATGGTATTCAGCCATCGAGAGCGCTTCTCACCGTCTCGTTGGTGATGGCGCCGCCCCGGGTGTTGAGGCCCTCTCCCAGTTCCGGCCGCCGCCCGATCGCGGCTTCGACACCGTGGTCAGCCAGCAGCCGGACGTAGGGGATGGTGGAGTTGGCCAGGGCGAAGGTAGAGGTGCGGGGCACCGCGCCGGGGATATTCCCGACCGCATAGTGCACCACCCCGTCGACCATGTAAGTGGGATCCGAGTGCCTGGTCTCCCGCGAGGTCTCGAAGCAGCCTCCCTGGTCGATCGCGATGTCGACCACCACCGAGCCCGGCCTCATGTCTCTGACATCCTCGGCGGTCAGGACGCGCGGGGCTCGTGCGCCCGGCAACAGGACCGCCCCGATGACCAGGTCCGCCCGGAGCGCCGCCGCTCTAACGTCGGTTCGGTTGGCGATCAGGGTCGTCACCGCCCCGCGATACAGGTTGTCTATCTCGCGCAGGCGCGCGGGGTTGAGGTCGAAGACCTTGACGTTGGCGCCCATTCCCACTGCCACCCGGAGCGCATTGGCCCCGGCCATGCCGCCGCCGATCACCACCACATCGGCGGGCTCGACACCCGGAACGCCGCTGAGGAGCACGCCTCGGCCTCCGCCCGATTTCTCGAGAAAGCGGGCCCCGACCTGGGTGGCCATGCGCCCTGCTATCTCGGACATCGGCGCCAGCAGGGGTAGGACGCCGCCGGGAAGCCTCACCGTCTCGTACGCCACCGAGGTGGTGCCTGCCGCGCAGAGCGCCGATGCGACTCTCGGATAGGCGGCCAGGTGGAGGAAGGTGAACAGGATCTGGTCTTGCGACAGGAAGGGCAGTTCCTCCTCCTGCGGTTCCTTGACCTTGACGATCAGGTCGGTGCTCGACCAGACATCGGCAGCGGTGCCGACGATGGTGGCGCCTGCGCCGGCGAAGTCGTCATCGGAGATGTACGACCCCAGACCGGCGCCATTCTGGACCAGTACCCGATGGCCCGACCCGGTCAGAGCTTCAACACCGGCTGGCGTGAGAGCTACCCGGTACTCACCCGGCTTGGTCTCGGTGGGTATCCCGATCCTCACGCGATCCCTCCGTGGTCGTGCCGGACTCGCTACATGCAGGCGGCGAGCTGAACCAGGATCTGCGACACGCGCTCGCCCATCTCGTCCAGTTCGTCGTCGGCGGCCACGAGCGGCGGCGAGAGCATGATCTTGGCGCCGCCCCGGTCGTCAACCCGTAGGTGCAGGCCGGCTTCGAGGGCCAGAGGTGGCAGAACCTCGTAGACAGCCCGCTTGGAGTCCTCGTCGGAGTAATCCCGTCCTTTCTGCCGGCTGTGCCCGAGAGCGAGCGAGTACAGGTAGCCGGTTCCCCGGACATCCATCACCACGTCGTGCGCTCCCGCCAGATCGTGGAGGCGCGCCTCGAACAGCGGCGCATGGCCGGCGACGTTGTCGAGCACTCTCTCTTCCCGCATGGCGGTGATATTGGCAATGGCGGCCGACATCACCACCGGATGGCCGCCCCAGGTTGCGCCATGCAGGAAACTCCCGGCCGGAGAATCCAGGACTTTCTCGACCAGCGGTCGGCGCACCAGGAGACCTCCGATCGGCGCGTAACCCGAGGTGGCGCCCTTGGCGAACGTGATCATGTCGGGTTCTGCCTCCACGACCTCCGATCCGAACCAGGCCCCGAGCCGCCCGAACCCGCAGATCACCTCGTCCGCGACCAGCAGCACACCGTACCGGTCGCAGATGCGCCGCAGCTCCCGCCAGTAACCCACCGGAGGAACCAGGGATCCGCCTCCGTTCTGGACCGGCTCGGCGATGACCATGCCCACCTGCTCCGGCCCGCGGCGGAGGATTTCCTCCTCGACCACCCGGGCGGCTTCCACCCCATCCGAGTAGCCGAGGGTGTTGGGAACATGGCTGAAGCCCGGCAGGAGGGGCAGGAAAGGATCCCTGATGGGTTTCAGACCGGTGGCCGAGAGAGCGCCCATGCTGGTGCCGTGATAGGCGTCGATGCGGGAGACGACGCCGGTCTTGGTGGGCTGTCCATCGGCGAGGTGGTACTGGCGGGCGAACTTGATCGCGGATTCGTTCGCCTCGGAGCCTGAGCTGACGAAGAACACGGCGTCAAGATCGCCGGGTGCCAGGTCGGTGATCAACGAGGCCGCCTCGAGAGTGATGGGAGTGGTGGCCGACCAGGAGGGGAAGAAGGCAAGTTGTTCGGCCTGCTCGCTCATGGCCTTCGCGATGTCGGTCCGCCCGTGCCCGATCTGGACCACGAACAACCCGGCCAGCGTGTCAAGGTATCGGTTGCCGGCGTCGTCCCAGAGATAGCAACCCTCACCGCGGGCGAACACGGGGACGGCACCGGAGCGCCAGTTCTCGGCGCCTGTGAAGGACGGTAGGAGGTGGCTCAGGTCATGCGGGTTCATCATGTCCGGAAGTCTACCTGCGCGCCGGCCTTGGGTACAGTGAAAAGGCCTGTCTACGGGGCGGTGAACGGTGACGTCTGAGCAGATTCTCGCGAGGGTTGCCGGCCTGTCCGAGTCCCTGAGCAATGAGACGGAGAAGCCGCGTTACCGCCGTCTCAAGGATGGATTCACCCGGGCGATCGAGCGGGGCGAACTGCGGGGCGGTGAGATGCTTCCCTCGTCGAGGGCGCTGGCCGATCAGCTGGGCATCTCTCGCAACACTGTCAACCGGGCCTACCGGGAGTTGGCCGTGGAGGGGTTCGTCGAGCCGATCGAACGGGTCGGCTATGTGGTCAACGATGGGCTAGGGGAGGCCGATGCCGGCGGTCGGTATCGGGATGGACCGGCCGCCCTTTCTCCGGTCCGCTGGGATGAGCGGCTGGGCGCCCTGGTCGGCGGCGATGATGAGCGGCCTCGGCCGGCTGGCTGGCGGTCCTACCCCTATCCCTTCGTGGTCGGGCCCGGTCCGGAGGGATTCCCGATCGGCTCGTGGACGAGGGCCATGCGCACGGCGCTGCGCGAGGAACACAGAGGTACCAGCCTCCACAACCTGGACGACCGGGATGACCCGCTCCTCGTCGAGCAGATACGGCGCACCATCCTTCCGGCTCGAGGCATCCGGGCCACGCCTGACCAGATTCTGGTGACGCTGGGAACCCAGCACGGACTCCATCTGGTCGCGGAGGCGCTGCTCGGATCGGGAACCACGGTGGGCGTAGAGGATCCCGGCTATCCGGACGCCCGAAGAATATTCCTCAAGCAGGAGGCGAAGCTGGTGCCGTTACCGGTCGACGTCCACGGCGTGACCGCTCCCGAAGGCTTGTCGGGCATGGACATGGTGTTTGTCACCCCGGGTCGGCAGTTCCCCACCAACGTGACCATGACGATCGGTCGCCGGCGCAGGCTCCTTGCTCAGGCTGCCCGCGACGGCGCGCTCGTCGTGGAGGACGACTACGACTCGGAGTATTGCTACTCGCGCCGGCCTCCGCCGGCCCTGAAATCCCTCGACACGGCAGGGCGGGTCGTATACGTCGGGAGTTTCTCCAAGTTCCTGGCTCCCGGGTTGAGGCTCGGCTTCGTGGTGGCCGATCCGGTCCTGATCGACTATCTGCGCCGCTTGCGGCATGACATGCTGAGGCATCCTCCAGGGATCATCCAGCGAACCACCGCGCTGATGATGGAGGTCGGCGACTACGGGAGGGTTATCAGAAGGCACCGCCGGGTGCTCAGGTCCAAGTGGCAGGCCATCACCGAGGCGGTGGACGACCTGTTTCCATGGCCCGTGCAGAGCACCGACGGGGGCATGAGCCTGTGGGTGGCCGGTCCGGAGGACCTGGATGCAGCCTGCCTCGCCGAGTCGGCGCTGGAAGGCGGGGTGGTGATCGAACCGGGCCGATCCTGCTTCCTCGGGCCGGACCGCCCTGCTCACTACTTCCAACTGGGTTTCGCTGTCATCGAGCGGGAGGAGATTCGCCCCGGAATCGAGTGCCTAGCCCGGTTCCTGTGAGGTGGACGGCGGATTCGCCTGCCGTGTCCCCGGCCACGGTTGCAGGTACCGAAGGATCAACTGCGCATCCGGATACCGTGCGGATCGAATAGGGGAGCGGGCTGGTGGGTGGCTTGGCGCCGGCTCCCGAGGATCTCGACCTCGAATCGCTGCCGGGGGTCGGTCAACGCGGAGGGCACGTACGCGAGGGCCACCGAGCAGCCCACCGTGTGGGCGTAGCCACCCGAAAGTCACCCAGCCCACCACCTCGCCGCCATGCCAGACCGGTTCGTCACCCACAGCGTCGGCATCGCCGGCGTCGACGACCATGGTTACCAGGCGCCGGCTCGGACCCTGCTCCGACTCCCTCCGGGCGCCTGCTCTCCCCACGAAGTCACCCTTGTCGAGGGCCACGAACCGTGACAGGCCCGCTTCCGCCGGACCGTATATGGGCCGGTACTCCCGGGCCCAGGAGCCGAATCCCTTCTCCAGCCGCAACGAGTCGAGGGCCCGGAGACCGAAGTCACGGATCCCGTGTTCCTGTCCGGCCCCCAACAGCAACTCGTAAAGGCCCCTGAGGTATTCCGGCCCGACCCAGATCTCGTAACCGAGATCTCCGGTGTAGGTGAGCCGGCCGACCAGCGCCGGGATCATCCCGACGTCCATGGCTCGGATGTCCATGAACCGGAACGCCCCCGGGCCCACGTCGTGATTCACCACCGCCGCCAGCACGTCGCGCGAAGCCGGGCCGGCAATCGACAGTCCGGCCATCGTCCGGCCGAGCGGCATGACCTCTACCCCGGCCTTCGAGGGAATCCGGGAGAGGAACCAGCGCATGTGGTAGTCCTCGGCGGGACCCGAGCCGAACACGATGAAGTGGTCGCCGAGGTTGGCTACGGTGAAGTCACCGATCAACTTGCCCCGGTGGTTCAGCATCGGGCTGAGGGCGATGCGGCCGGGAGGTGGAATCCGATTGGTGAGGATCCGGTCCAACCAGGACGCGGCATCCTGGCCTGTGACCCGATACTTGGCGAACCCCGAGATCTCGATCATGCCTACCCCGTTACGGACCGCGGCGCACTCCGCCGCCACCACCGGGAAGGCGTTGGATCGGCGGAAGGTGACCTCCTCGACGGGTTCGCTACCCGGATCCTGGAACCAGAGTGGCACCTCGAGACCGAACGAGGCGCCCCATACGGCATTCGCCCGCGTGTACCGGTCGTACAGGGAGGTGGTACGGAGGGGTCGGGCTGCGGGTAGTTCCTCGTTCGGAAAGGCTATCTTGAAACGTCTCGAGTAGTTCTCGCGCACCTTGGCGTTCGTGTACGCCATAGTGGCCCAGTCACCGAACCGGGCGGCGTCCATCGCCCACACATCGAGCCCCGGATCCCCCTCGGTCATCCAGTTGGCCAGGGCCAGGCCGACGCCGCCGGCCTGGCAGAAACCGGCCATGACCCCAACCGCCAGCCAGAGGTTGCGGATCCCCTTGACCGGACCGATACAGGGGTTGCCGTCGGGGGCGAAGACAAACGGACCATGCACGATGTTGCGTATCCCCGCGTCGGCCAGGGCGGGGAAGTGGGTGAACCCCGCTTCGAGTTCGGGGGCGATCCGATCTATCTCCGGCGGCAACAGCTCGCTGCCGAAGCTCCAAGGCGTCGCCCGGGGGGACCACGGCTTGTGATCCTGTTCGTAGGTGCCGAGCAGGATGCCTCCTGACTCCTCCCTCATATATATCTCGCCGCCGAAGTCGACCACCGTGGGCAGTTCCTTCCCCTTCGACCGCCGGTACTCGGCGACTGCGGGCACGGGTCCGGTAACGATGTACTGGTGGGCCATCGCGAGGAGGGGCAACTCCAGGCCGACCATACGCCCGACTTCGCGGCCCCAGAGCCCGCCCGCGTTGACAACATGCTCGGTGTGGATGTCGCCCCGGTTGGTCCGGACGTCCCAAGTACCGTCCGCGCGTTGCGACAGGGATTCGACCATCGTGTTGCGAACCACCGTGGCGCCGCCCACTTCGGCGGCTCTCGCGTAGGCTCGGACAACGCCCGAAGGGTCCACATGGCCCTCGTGCCGGTCCCACATGGCTCCGACGAATAGCGAAGGGTCCATCAGCGGGAAGATCTCGGCCGCCTCCCGGGCGGAGATGAGTTCGGTCTCCATCCCCAGGTACCGGCCCCGGGCGTGCACCGTCTTCAGCCAGTCCATCCACGCGGGGGAGTCGGCCAGCTGCAGCCCGCCGGTCAGGTGGATGCCGCAGTCCTGCCCGGACACCCGCTCGAGCTCGGGATACAGCTCAACGGTGTACCGCTGGAGGTCGACCAGGTAGACGTTCCCGTTGTGCGTGTGTATGCCCCCGGCCGCATGCCATGACGATCCGGCGGCGAGTTCCAGACGCTCCACCAGCATCACGTCGGCCCATCCGGCCTTGGTGAGGTGATACAGCACGGAGCAGCCGACCACGCCACCACCGATCACCACGACCTGAGCCTCTGACTTCAAAGTGGAACCTCCAAGATGGGGAGGTCGGAAGTCCGGCAGGTGGCGGACGTCCTGGGTAGATCCGGAATGTTAGGGGACTCCCCGAGAATACGGGGAAGCCGCGAGTAACACTAGAGTCGAGGTTGCGGGCCGGTTTGCCGCATGGTTCCACCGGGCGCCGGCTCCGTATGAGCTACTTGTTCTTCCAGGTCAAAGAGGTGCAGATGTCGGATCACGGTTCGGGTCAGGTTCAGGAAGGCGACGAGTCGCACGACGCCGGAAGCGATCTGGCCTTCGGTATGGCCATCATGAAGGGTTCTGTCATCGGTCTACCCCTCATGATCGTCTTCATAACCGTCGCCGTGTGGATGATGACCGACCAGAGCTGGCAGACTTCTATCGCGACGGCCCTGCTACCAGGTGTCCTGTTCGGAGTGTTCGGCGGTGGCTTCCTCGGCATGCTCCGTGCGATGGACCACTGACGAGGGGTTGCTCACTCGTACTCGTCGTAGTCGTCCTCATCCTCATCTTCGTCAGGATCGATCAACCGGTCGACGTACGCCTGATCGGCCTCGGCCGCTCCATCGGGCCGCCTGAGCGGTAGCTCGACCGTCATCTGGGCGAACTCACCCTCCTCCGTATCGACCGAGATGGTGCCGCCGTGCGTCCGTACGATGTCGCTCGAGAGCGCCAGGCCCAGGCCGGTGCCCTTATCGGTGGGCTTGGTGGTGAAGAAGGGATTGAATATCTTGTCGACCACGTCGGCAGGGATACCGTCCCCGTTGTCGCGGATGATGACCTGCACCCGGTCACCGACCCGTTTGGTAATCAGCCAGACGGTGGGCATGTAGGGCGTGTCCCCGCGAGGTGTCTCCAGGATCGATACCCGCTTGGAGTCGGTGGAATGGCAGGAGTTGCCGACCATGTTGAGGAATACCCGGCCCAGGTCCTGCGGGATGGCTTCTATGTCGCCTGCATCGGGATCCAAGTCCCGCTCGATGTGCAGCTGGAATTCGGGATCCACGGCCCGGGCGCTGTGGTAGGCCAGCAGAGCGTGTTCGTTGAATACGGTGTTCAGATCCACGATCTGCCATTCACCACCGCCGCGGCCCATCATCAGCATGTCCTGCACGATGCGGTTGGCCCGCTCGCTGTGCCGGCGTATCCGGTCTAGGTTGTCGGTCAGATCATCGACGATCTCGTCTATCTCGTCTTCGTCCAGATCGTCTTCCTCGAGGATCTCCTGCAGCTCTTCCAGCAGCTCCTCGGAAGCCTCCGAGAAGTTCTTCACGAAGTTCAGCGGGTTCCGGATCTCATGGGCAACCCCGGCGGTGACCTCACCCAGGGCCGCCAGCTTCTCCTGCATCACGATCTGGTCCTGGGCCCGCTCCAGCTCGGACAGGACCTCTTCCAGCTGGCTGTTCTTCTCGACCAGTTCCGCGGCCATCTTCTCGACCAGGTTGAGGCGCTGGACCTCGAGCGCATGGCGGCGGAAGACCTCCAGAGCGGCAGCCATGTCGGCTACCTCATCCCGACCCTTGATGTTGACCTCGGCCTCGAGATCTCCGTCGGCCATCTCACGCATCCGCGCCGATAGAAGATGGATCCGGCGGAGCAGGACCCGACCGACGAATCCGTAGCTGATGGCGAAGGCTGCGAGCACGCCGAGGACGCTGATCGCCACCAGCAGGGTGCGCCCGGTGTTGATGGCGTCATCGGATGCCTGGTTGGCCGCGTCAGCGGCTTGGCTTGCGAACGTCACCAGGCCATCGACCTCGGTGGTCAGTTGTCCGGACAGTTGGGACGTGTGGAGCAGCAGGGCGTTCTGGTTTTCCTCGAGCCTGAGTTTCTCGATCAGGAGATCGAAGCCGTCCCCCTCAGCCATTGCCGTACTGAGCAGTTGATCGAAGATCGGGGTCAGGGAAGTATGGAGATCGGTTCCCTCCAAGGCGCCCAGGCTGATCGCCAGGCGTCCGGCGGTCGATTCGAAGCTCTCCTGGAGGGGTTCGATGAAGGCCGCGTCCGAGACGCTCAGACCGCTGGACAGAAGCTGGGTCGCCAGCGTGGCCTCCGACTTGAGCGACGCAAGGTGGCGGTAGCGGTTGAACTCGGCCTCTGACAGGTACACGCTCCGGTCGACCGGCGGCCGGCCCAACTCGCGATATCCGGTCAGTTGGTAGAACAGCTGATCGTCAATGGCAGGAACGATCAGGTCGTCGAGCCGGGAGCGCAGGTCGATGATCAGCACTCTCATCTCCTCTGCTCGCCGGACGAGAGTGTGATGCTGGGCAAGCTGCCCCTGGATCCGGTCGATGTTGAACAGCAACGTGAAGAAGACCGCTTGCGCATTGGGAATGTAGGCCTGGATATGCTCTTCGGTTCTCCCCAGTTGCTGCAACTGGAGGATCTGATCCTCGAACCCCTCCTGGGCTTGCCGGATCTCTTCGGTGATCGCGTCCACCTCGGTCGGCTGGCTGGCTACCAGCCTGGGCGCTGCCGCGGCGAGGGTTCGGCTGTACTCGGCCATCCTGAAGGCGGCCTCCATCTCGGGCAAGCTCTCGTTCTCCACCCTGCTCTGGGCCGTGTCGACCCTGTTGAACGAGACCCAACCGACGAAGCTGGCCGCGATGGTCAGTGCGACGACGGCTCCGATTCCGATGTACATCTGGGTGGAGATGAGTGTGCGGAGTCCCCACAGGCGGCCGATCCAACTCGCCACGGCTAGATCCTCATGATCTGTTGGGCCGGTTCGTATTGCCCCTCGCCGTTGATGAACGTGAGGAATACCCGGTCCGAACCCTGGTTGTCACCCGGGCCGAATGTGAGGGGGAACCCGTCGATGTCCGTAGCGCCGCCGTCCAGAATGGCGCTCAGGAAACAGGCTCGGGTCGGCTGCGGTCCGCATGCCTCCAGGCCGATGATCGCCAACCGTCCCGACAGGTAGCCCTCGAGGGACACGAAGCTGGGAGAAGTATCCGGGGCGTAGGCCGCCAGGGCATTGATGTAGGACGCCACAACCGGTATCGAGATGTCCGTGGGGAACGGCACCACCTGGGTGACGAACACACCCTTGCCATCCGGGCCGAGCTCTCTCGCCAGAGCGTTGCTTCCCACGAAGGAGATCGTGATGAAGATCGGATCGAAGCCGGTGTGTCTGGACCAGGCGATCAGGGCCGCCACGGGCTGGTACGCCCCGACCACGATCACCGCCTCGGGGTCGCCCAGGGTGAGGTCGATGAGGCCGGTCTTGATGGCCGTCGTGTTACGAGGGTATATCCCCACCGATACGGGTTGCATGTCGCGACGCTCGAGTGCCGCCTGGGCGCCCTGCAGTCCGGTCCTTCCGAACGAGTCGTCCTGGTACATGATCGCTATGCGTTGGATGCCCAGGTCCTGGGTCAGGCGGGCCACCATCTCCTCCGTCTCCTGTGCGTAGGAGGCCCGGAGGTTCACGATGTTGCTCCAACTCTCCGACCGCAGGAACGCGGCGCCGGTGAAGGGCGCTACGAAGGGGACGTCCGCCTCGGCAGCGACCGGCGTGGCGGAACGGGACGTGGGCGTTCCCACCTCGCCGATCAAGGCGAATACCTGCTCGTCCTCGATGAGTTGGAGGGTGTTGGCGATGGCCAGTTCCGGTTCGTAGGTGTCGTCGAGGGTGATCAGTTCCAGCCGGCGACCACCCACCCCTCCATTCGAGTTCGCCTCATGGAAGGCGGCGTTGATCCCCAGGCTCATTTCCAACCCCAACTCCTGTGCCGGGCCGCTGAGGGCCGCCGACTGACCGAATAGGACCCGCTGGTCGTCCACGCCGGGCGTGCCTTGGCTCTGGGCGACTGTGGTAGCGGAGGAAGTTGTGGTGGGATCGGTGTTCGACCCTTCTCCGCCAGGTTGGGGAGATCCGCAGCCGGCCAGCACGAGGCCGAGGATGCCGGAACCGACAGCCCGGAGGGCCCATGGCCGGTGCCTTCTGTCCCCCACCCGGTCAGAAACCCCTATTGGGCTCGCCCTATGGTGATGGTCAGATGATTCCAACCCTCTTCCCTTCGATAAGCGAGGTCGTCCACCATCTCCCGGATCAGAAAGAGCCCCAGGCCGCCCACCGGCCGATCGGTCATGGCCGCGTCGGGGTCGGGAACCGGCGCGTCCTTGGTCGGGTCGAATGCAGCGCCGTTGTCGTGCAGCTCGACCACGATCTCCTCGACGCCGGGATTGATCGACACCTGGAGCTCGGAGAGGCCCCCTTGGCGACCGTAGGTCATGGCGTTGAGCGCCAACTCCTCGAGGCATAGCTGGACCAGGTAGAGCAACTTGGGAGACCAGTCGTCTTCCTCTCCCATAGCTTCGACCTGAGCGGAGATTCCGGCGAGCATCTCGGCGCTGGTCTCCAGCTTTCCTTGCTCGAAGTCCAGGACCAGCGAGCGCGAGGTCATCGCTATCCCTCCTAAACCCTGGAGATGGACAGACAGGTTATGTCGTCCGATTGGGGCGTGTCACCGGCGAAGGCGTGCACCGCTGCGAAGACGGCATCGTTGGTGGCCTGGGCGGATGTGGGCGGGGTGTCCCGGAAGATCGTCTGCAAGCGCTCCACGCCGAACTCTTCGCTTTCGGCATTCATGGCTTCGGTGACGCCGTCGGTGTACAGCAGGAGGGTGTCGCCGCGCTCCAGGGTCAGGGTTTTCTGCGGGAAGGGTATTCCTTGAGCGATTCCCAGGGCGATCCCGCCGATCTGCGGGACGAACTCCGAGCTTCCATCGGCGTGGATGAGCAGGGGAGGGTTGTGGCCGCCGTTCGCGTATGTCATTTCGCCGGTCATCGGCGAGTACACCGCATAGAAAACCGTTACGAACATGGCGGTCTCGTTCTCCTCGTACAGGAGATCGTTGACATCGGACAGGACATCTCCGGGCTGTGGGAGCCCGATGGCGGTTCCCTTGAGGAGGGTTCGGCTCGACATCATGAACAGCGACGCGGGCACACCCTTGTCGGAGACATCAGCGATGGCGAGTCCGACGTGATCCCGCTCCAGCATCAGGATGTCGTAGAAGTCTCCGCCGACGTTCCGGGCCGGTTCCATGCTGGCGTGAATCCCGTAGTTGTCGTGCTGCGGGAATTCGGTCGGCAGGATGGACTGCTGGATCTTGCTGGCCACGTCCAGTTCGTTCTGAAGCACGACCAGTTGATCGCGAGAGGCCAGAGCCTCGCGCCACTCCACCAGGTTGCGAAGGGTTCGGGCAATCGTGTGGCGCAGATCCTTGAAGTCGAGCGGCTTGGTTACGAAGTCGAATGCTCCCCGGTTCATGGCGGTGCGGATGTTCTGCATGTCGCCGTAGGCGGAGATGATCACGGAGCGGATGTTCGGATTGACGCTCGGTATCTGCTCCAGCAGTGTCAGGCCATCCATCTGTGGCATGTTGATATCCGACACCACCATGTCGATGTCGGGTTCGGCGTTCAGCTTTTGGAGGGCTTCGACGCCGTTCTGTGCGAAGGTGAACACGTACTTGCCGGCACGTATGGGACGCCGCATCCGCTGGAGAATGAGGGGTTGTAGATCCGGCTCGTCGTCGACGACCAGTATCTTGTACGGGTAGGTGTGACTCGTCTCAGGGCCTGCCTCGCCAGACCGGCGGGATCGCTTTTCCGATGCCATGACTCAACCTCAATGATTCTCGCTATCCGGGGAGCGCCGGATAGCCGGGTATTACGGTCACCGAAACAGGGTTTGCCCGTTTCCTAGGAGCGTGCTGAAAAATGTCCCGTTGGCGCCATGGCGGTAACGGAAACCCAGGTCGAGGCGTGTCGGGCCAACCCATCGCCGTCTCTTTCAGCATGTTCCTACTTGAGCGAGCTGACAGCATCGGCTCCGGAGTCGAATATGGCGATTATCTGGTCGAACCCGCTGATGGTGAAGATCTCCTTGACTGAACTGGAGAGCGAGCACACCCCGAACCCGGTTTGCTTCTGGCGGAGTTCCTTGGCGAGCAGCAGGATTACCCGCAGGCCGGCACTGCTGATGTAGTTGATGCCGCCAAAATCCAGAACGACTCCGTTGTCGTCGTCGCTGACCACCGCCTGAATGGACTCCAGGAACTGGGCGGAGTTCGATCCGTCGATCCGGCCCTCGGCGTTGATCACGAGCACCCCGTCGGTCCGTTCGGTGTTGATTTCCATGGTTACCCTTTCCTGGATCGTTGGTGTCGACGCTTCCTAGCAGGAATCGGCACGCATCAGTTGCCCGAGTTCTCCACTCTATCGAATGTCTGCCACTGGTACACGGTTGAGGGTGTTGGTTCGAGTCGCCTACGGAGGACTCAACGTCGTTTCGCCTCTCGATCAGAGGGACGCCGATGGCTGCGGTCCCAGGGCACCCGTCCGGTAGGATAGTGTCTCACCCAGGGTCTTGCACCCCGTACCTCCTCGATCCTCCCGCCACCGTACCACGGGGCGGGACAACCCCTAACCCCCGGCATCGGAGGATCGGTCTTCGCGCCGAGTCACCGGCACCGGCGGGGGTTCCGGGTCGGTACGCGCACCGCTTGCGTCCATCATGATGATCGGACCACTAGCCTGGCGGTGCGTGCGCGGAAGGGAGTCCCGATGTTCGAGTTGATGCAGTTCCTGCATATCCTGGGCGTGGCGGCCTGGTTCGGCGCCAACCTGGTCCGGGCCTTCGCCCGCGGTCCCCTGACCAGGCAGGACGACGGGACCGCCGCTGCCTGGCATCGCGTCACCGTTTCCATGGGTCGGGTGATCCACACTCCGGCGGCGATCGTGGTGTTCGTAACAGGGTTCGGCCTGGTCGGCCTGGCGGACGGTGCCTACGGCATGACCGATCCGTTCGTTGTGGTAGGCATCCTGGCTGTCGTGATCGGTGCGGTGCTGGCGATGACCGTCATAGGCCCCAACGGTAAGCGCATCGCGGCCGCATACGAGCGGGCTGACCATGAGGGGGCCGCGACGATGTCCCGTCGCTCCAGCCTGGTGGGTTGGGTCGACACGGCCGTGCTGGCCTTCGCTGTTCTCGTTATGGTGACGCGCTGGGGAGCCTGACCCTCCCGGAAACCAGCACTGAGGCCGGCCCGGTCCGACCTTCACGAGATCTGTTCAGGCCCCTTCCACATCGTGGATTGCCTCGAGAGCGATCTTGACCATCTGGCCGAACGTGCCTTCCCGCTCGGCCGAGGAGGTCTGTTCCCCGGTCACGAGGTGGTCCGAGACGGTAGCGATGGCGAGCGCCTGGGCGCCTTCCTCGGCCGCGATGGCGTAGAGCGCCGCCGCCTCCATCTCCACCGCGAGCACCCCCATCCGCTGCCAGACCTCCAAGGCGTCGGTGTAGCTGTTGTAGAACAGGTCGGACGAGTGAAAGTTCCCGACGTGAGTGTCGATCCCCAATCCGTCGGCGGCATCGACAGCCGCCCTGAGAAGGGCGAAGCTGGCGGTGGCTGCGTAGTCCCAGCCGTTGTAACGGGTCCGGTTGGTCTGGGAATCGGTGCCGGCGCCGATCGCCAAGATGACGTCTCTCATCTTCACGTCGGTGGAAATCCCGCCGCAGCTTCCCACCCGGATCAGCCGCCTCACTCCGTAGAAGCGGGTCAGCTCGGTGATGTAGATGGATGCCGATGGCATTCCCATGCCGGTGCCCATGGTGGACACGGGAGTTCCCTTGTAGGTGCCGGTGAACCCCAGCATGTTACGAACTGCGGTTACCTCGGCTACGTCCTCGAGGAACGTCTCTGCGATGTAACGGGCCCGGAGCGGGTCGCCGGGCAGCAGGATCGAGCCGGCAAACGCGTCATCCGGCGCCGAGATGTGCGGTGTGGCCATGGGCGCCTCCTTTCCGGGCTCTTAGGACCAGCCGGGAACAGCTGGTCCAGAAGTTGTCGCCCTCGTCTGGATCGAGGTGGTAACCACACGAGGCATAGGTAACAGCATCGTCATTGCCGTATCCGTTGTCCATGGTTGTTACCCCATACATTGCCCACATCCATAGGTTAACCGAGACTCCCTCGATTCAGGCCTCGCCGATCGGGGTCCTTGCCGGTCCGGTCATGTGCCGAGTTTCTCGATGCGGTCACGGTCCACGATGTGGTACGTTCCCCAGGCGGGGTGGTACGTTCGGCATCGGGAGATCCGGCAATGGGCAAGGTGCAATCGATCGATCGGGCCTTCACCATCATGGATGCCATCTCGGCTTCCGACCTGGGTATCACCGAGCTGGCCGAGCGGGTCGGGATGCCTAAGAGCACCGTGGCCCGGCTGGTCAAAACCCTGGTCGAGTTGGGCGCCGTGGAGCGGATCTCGCCCGGTTCCACCTACCGGATCGGTCCTCGCCTCTCCGGTCTCTCGGCAGGCAGGGGCCGGGGGGTCGAGTTGGTGGCTCGTGCCCGGCCTCATCTCAGGGTACTGGCCGATGAACTGGGAGAGGACGCCGGGCTTGCCGTGCCTGACGGCAACCGGGTTCACTACATCGCTCAGGAGGATGCTCTCAACAACGTAGTGGTGAGGGATTGGACGGGCACCCTTCTCCCCATGCATGTGGTCCCGTCCGGGCTGGTGATCCTGGCCCACTGGCCGCCCGACCAACTGGATAGCTATATCGCTGCGGACCCCGAGTCCTACACCCGGTATACGGTGACGGACCCTCGGCTGATCAGGAAGCGCCTGAAGTCGATCTGCACCAAGCGCTACGCCTGGGTCACGGACGAGTTCGTCGAGGGGATCAGTTCCGTGGCCTCCCCTGTCTACGACGGCCGGATGCGGGTACTCGGGGCGATTCACGTCCACGGCCCGTCATACCGCTTCCCCGGCTCGTCCGACCGGGACGCTATCGCCGCTAGCGTTGTCGAGGCGGCCGAGCGCGTCTCGATCGCGCTCCCAGTGGACAGCGGGCACCCGGGTCGAAGATGACCGCAGCCTCCTGTCGAACGGATCCGTCCGGCCGGCGCCGATGCTCTGCTTCCCGGGCCGGACGTGGATGCCTGTCAGGGGGTGTCGTGACGGCGGGTCGAGATCACCCGTCGCGCCATCGGTTCGAAGAACTCCAGGGGTAAGGACTCGTAGCCGGGGTCGAAGCAGTTCTGGTCGTATCGGGCGCAGAACTCCACCGTGTCGTCGTACCACCGGTGATCCTTGTACCTGTCGCGAGCGTTGCGATCCCGACCGTAGTGGTGAAAGTAGTAGTAGCCCTGGAAGAGTCCGTGGTGCCTGATGATCCAGTAGTTCTTCTCGGATATGTAGGGCCGCAGGATGTCCGCCGCCACCTGGCTGTGGTTGTAGGGGGAGATGAGGTCACCTATGTCATGGAACAGGCAGCACACCACGAACTCCTCGTCCTTGCCGTCCCTGTAGGCACGGCTGGCTGACTGGAGGGAGTGCTCGAAACGACTGATCCGGTAGCCGGTGTCCCCCTCGTTCCATTGGACCCACTCGAGCAGGCGGTCCACGTAGTCGGTGTGGAGGCGGTGTTCCAGCCTCTCAAGGAGCTGGTAATCCTCCTTCGTGCCGTCTTCCATCCGGGTGAATGAAACCTGTTCCACCACTGTCCCCGCGTGTGATCGCCCACAGGATAAAGCACAGCCGGGCGTGAGGTCCCTCCAGGGAGGAGAACTTCACGGCGCCGCGGCGGCGATGGTGACTCCTGAAACAGTGTCTCCATTCATTCGCGTCGCCTCCGGCGGCTCGGTAACATCGCGAGGGCGGGTATTTGTCCGGGGAGGCAGTCATGAACAGCGAAGTCGAACACGAGCGTCAGGCCATAGAGGCGGCAATTGGCGACATGACCTTGGTCGGACTGCTCCGCCGGAACGCCGAGCGGTTCGCCGATCAGCCGGCCATCCATTGGAAGGCCGGTGAGGAGACCCGAACCCTGACCTGGTCCGAGTATCGCGGCCACGTCGTGGAGGTGGCTGCCGGGTTGCGCACGCTCGGAGTAGAGGCCGGCGCCTTCGTGGCCATCATGGGGGGCAACCGGCCCGAGCATGTGATCGCCGACCTCGGGATCTTGCACGCGGGCGCCGTTCCCGTTTCGCTGTACAACACCCTTGCCGGCGAGCAGATACAGTACATCGCCGATCACTGCTCCGCCGGGGTGGCGGTGCTGGAGAACGCCGAGTATCTGGAGCGTTGGCAAGGAATCTGGGAGGACCTGCCGAACCTGACCCACATCGTCGTGATGGAGCCGTCCTCAGACAGTGACGACGAGCGGATCCTCTCCTGGGACGCTCTCCGATCATCCGGCCGGGAGGCGCTGGCGGGGGATCCGGAGTTGGTTCAGCGGTCCTCCTCGGCGGTGGGGCAGGACGATCTGGCGACCCTGATCTATACGTCCGGCACGACCGGAGTCCCGAAGGCGGTGATGATCAGTCATCGCAACGTGCTGTGGACGCTGGAGTGCGTCGCCCGCACCTACCCCCTCCCCGATCACCTGCGTCTCGTGTCCTACCTGCCCTTGGCGCACATCGGCGAGCGCATGGCCAGCCACTACGTCAGCATGTGGTGGGTCGGAAGCGTCCGCTACATCCCGGATCTGACTGAGGTGGCGGCGGCGGTTCAGGAGACCCGGCCGCATGTCTTCTTCGCCGTGCCCCGGGTCTGGGAGAAGTTCCACGCCGGTCTGATGGCGCGAGTCAATGCCGAGCCCAACGCCCGGCGGCGGGCTCTGGCGCTCGGCGCCATCGAGCTTGCGGTCGAATCCCAGAGGGCAGAGCAGGAGGGCCGCCATCTGGGGCTGTTGGACCGCCTGAAGCTCCGGTTGTTCGATCGCATCCTGTTCTCCAAGAAGTTCCGGACCGGCCTCGGTATGGACGAGCTGAAGCTGGCCATCTCGGCCGCAGCGCCGATATCGCCGGATCTGCTGCTCTTCTTCCGGGGTATCGGCCTGCCGGTCTTCGAGTTGTACGGGATGACCGAGTCCTCCGGTCCGGGAGTATCCAACGTGCCTGGCGCCAACCGGATCGGGACCGTGGGCCGGGCCATGCCGGGAGTGGAGCTGGCCGTCGCCGATGACGATGAGATCATGATGCGTGGCGGACTGATCACCGGCGGCTACTTCCGGGACCCGGAGACGACCGCCGCCACGTACGGCGAGGACGGGTGGCTGCGCACCGGTGACCTGGGACGCCTGGATGACCACGGTTTCCTCACCATCATCGGACGCAAGAAGGAGATCATCATCACCGCCGGCGGCAAGAACGTGGCGCCGGCTCGGCTGGAGAACCTCATCAACGAGCATGCCCTGATCTCCCAGGCCTGCCTGGTGGGCGACGGTCGCCGCTACCTGACCCTCCTGGTGGCCCTCGACGCCGACATGGCGGAGGGCTGGGCCGAGAGCCAGGGCCTGGAGTTCCGCGGCTTCGACGAGTTCTCCCGCCATTCGCAGGTGCTCGAGGAGGTTGACCGGTTGGTGGAGTCGGCCAACGCCCGCGTCTCGCGGGTGGAACAGGCCCGCAAGTGGACGGTTGTGTCGGAGCAGTGGTCGGCTGAGACCGGCGAGCTCACCCCGTCGCTCAAGATGAAGCGCCGGGTGGTGCTGGAGCGCTATGCCCGCCAGATCGAAGAGCTCTACGAGGACTGAGCCATCGGTGCGATCACGACCGGCCGCGACCGGCTGGCGGGGCGCATGACCGGGGCGCGTGTAATAGTCACCCGCCGGCCGCCGGGGGCGGTCGTGGAGATGCTCCGGGAGGTGGCGTCGGTGTGGGTGTTCCCCGAGAATCGAGCCATCCCGCGGGCCGAGTTGCTGGACCGGGTGCGTGATGCCGGCGGCCTCTACTGCATGCTCACCGACCGCGTCGACACTGATTTGCTGGACGCTGCCGGGCGCCTTGAGGCCATCAGCCAGATGGCGGTGGGGGTGGACAACATCGACCTGGCCGCATGTACCGCTCGGGGCATCCCGGTCGGCTACACCCCCGATGTCCTCACCGAGACCACCGCCGACACCGCTTTCGGGCTGCTCATCACCGCGGCTCGCCGGTTCCGGGAAGGCCTGGAGGAGGTTGTGGCGGGCCGCTGGGGGGAGTGGGATCCGATGGCGCTGGTCGGCCAGGACATCGCCGGTTCCACCCTGGGCATCGTGGGTCTCGGACGGATCGGGCAAGCCGTGGCCCGGAGAGGTGCGGGGTTCGGCATGCGGATGCTGTACACCAAGCGGCACCGGGATCGTCGCGCCGAGGAGACGCTCGGAGTGGAGTACCGCACCGTCCCCGAATTACTGGGGGAGGCGGATCACGTGGTGGTGGTGACCAGTTACCACCCGGGCACGCACCACCTCATCGACCGGGATGCGCTGGCGGCCATGAAGCCGACCGCCACGCTCGTGAACGCGGCCCGGGGTCCGGTCGTCGACACGGACGCGCTGGTCGAGGCTCTCGCCGGCGGGACGATCGCCGCCGCCGGATTGGATGTGACCGATCCCGAGCCCATCCCGGCGGATCATCCCCTGGTGGCCCTGCCCAACTGCTTCATCGTCCCGCACATCGGGAGCGCCACCGTCCGCACCCGTATCCGGATGGCGGAGAGGGCGGCTGCCAACCTCGTGGCTGCAATGGAGGGGCGCCGGATGCCATATTGCGCCAACCCCGAGGCCTATGGCTAGTGGCTAGGTTTGCCGATGTAACTGACAACCATCGACTAGGTGGTTGAAGATGGCGAGAACAGCACCCTCGCCGACCTCGATCTCGACCTTCTTGCCCAGAGCGACGTTGCTGATACCCACCGAGCCGTGAAGCCGGAGCGAGGCGTCGCGGAGCGGCCATCGGGCGTGCCTGACATGCACGCCGTGGGCGTCCTTGCCGATCGGGATGAGGCTGAAGAGTTCCCCCGGCGAGGTGGGAATCGTCCTGCCACGCCGGACGACGTAGGCCGTTTCCCGCTCCATGACCCAGCTGACCGGAACGTGCCGGGCCGCCGGGCTCCCGATCACCCCCACGTTGCCCAGCAGGTGGTCGAGGCGCCCGCCCCCGCCCCCTACGAACACGATCTCGCTCGGGTCGGAGCGGAGCGCAACGTCCAGTGCCAGTTCCAGATCGGTGGCGTCCTTGTCCGGTGAGTGGGCTTCGATGACAGTCTCGCCGTCGAAGATCCGGTCCATGGCCCTTCTGGAGATCGAGTCGAGGTCACCCACCAGGATGTCGACGGTCACGGCGGCGCCGGCGGCTACATCGGCGCCCGAATCGGCGGCTATGACGAGGGCGGCCGGTCCCAGCCCGTCGATCCGTTCCGGCGAGACCGGATCGCCCCCGACGAACACATGAATGACGGTCATTCAGGTTCGTGGCGAGAACACAGCCATGGACCCGGCGCCCAGGAGGACGGGACGCTCCTCCTCAAGAGGCTGGAGGAAGACGTAGTCGTCTCCCTGCTCGGCGGCGGCGTACACGAAGGCCGAACTGTCCGGCGCCCAGAGTGTATGGCTGTGAGCGTACTGGTTCCAGAAGGGGATGTAGCTGCGCAGGAAGTTCTCGGTGGGGGTGACGCCCGGGTATGCGGTGATGGTGCCGTCCTGGTACACCTCCATGGAGAGCCGGCGCTCCTCGTTTATTCCGAGCAGGAGGATCTTCCGGCTGTCGGGGCTCCACTGCCAGGCCACCGCGTTGGGAGCATCGAGCTCCGCCACCTCACCACTACCCGGATCGACCACGTACATGGAGGTGGGACGGGCCAGGTTGTGGAGCGAGTAGGCCACCCGTGTTCCATCAGGGGATACCGCGAAGGCGAAGAAGCCGCCCCCCGTTCCGATGACCTCGATCCGCCCGCTCTCCAGGTCGTGGATTACCAGCTCGTCCGTGGCCTCCTCCTGGTTGCCGGCAGGACGCACGTACAGGATCGAGCGGCCATCGGGCATCCAGGATGGTGCTTGGTAGGCGGACCAGACGAAGTCGAAGGCGGCGATGCGGGTGATTTCCTTGGAGGACAGGTCGATGATCTGGAGGCGGGAGTCGTCGAGGTGGGCCAGGATCCGCGAGCTGTCCGGCGACCAGTGGAAGTAGTAGGAGATGGCAGAGTCCACCATCTGCACCAACCCGGTGTCGAGGTCGAGGAGCGCGAGAGCAACCTGGGCGTCGGCGCTCCCCAGCATCGCCACGAAGCGACCGTCCGGGCTCCAGTGCATGTAGAACACGACGAACGGTGTCTCGTAGGCGGTCGGGGATCCGCCGGTTCCGGGACTGACGACCACCGAGCTGCCGGTATCAGAGGCTCTTGAGAACGCCACCAACCGGCCGTCAGGCGACCAACTGGGCTGGGCTACGTAGCCATCCGCCTCCACGTACAGCTCGTTTCGCTCCGCGCCGGGGCCGAGGACGGTCACCCCCTCTCCGAACCGCCGGTCGACCAGCACCGGGGCGGTGAGTGCCTCGATGCCCCGGTCCGACAGTTCCAGCGCGGCCGGCGTTGTGGCTGCAACGGCCGTCGTGACAGTGGTGGTGGTACCCGCGGCGGCGGACCCGCCGGTAGCAGTGGTCGTGTCCGTCCCCGGGGTGGTGGCGGCCGGAAGGGATGAGGTGCTGGGATCGGCGCCGGCCGGCGGGGTTGCGGTCTCCGCGGTCTCCGCGGACGGGTTCCCGTCGAATACGACCTCGTTGCCAGATGTGGTGCAGGCGGGGCCGAGGGCCGACATCAACACGACGAGCGCAAGCGTTCCGGATCGCCACCATCGGGCCGCGCCTGCTCGGAGGCTCATGTGTGGACTGTACCCGACTCCCCGGCGAACGGTTGCCCGGACAGTTGGCTACCCTTGCGGACCATGACTACTGACGCATTGACCACTGACGCATTGATGAACTTCAGCGACGAAGCCCTGGAGCGGATCATCGAGATCCGTGATCAGGAGCCCGGCGACGAAGAGTACGGCCTGCTGATCGAGATAACCGGCGTTCAGGGAGTCCAGTTCGGCTACTCGCTGTCCTTCGTGCCGCTCGACGAGGCGGAGCCGTCCGATCACGTGGAGCGCCATGGTGATCTCGCGGTCGTTATCCCGGCCTCGGATACCGAGAACATGACCGGCGCCAGGCTGGCCATGTCGTCGAACCCGATGACTCCGGGTTTGGCTATCGACAACCCCAACAACCCTTCGCCGGACATCCCGGACTTCGACGCCGGTGACCTGACAGGTCCTCTCGCTGAGCGGGTGCAGAAGGTCCTCGACCATCAGGTGAACCCGGCGATCGCGGCCCACGGAGGCCAGGCCAGCCTGGTGGGCGAGGAGAACGGTGTCGTCTACCTCCAGATGGGAGGAGGATGCCAGGGCTGCGGGATGGCCGCCATGACCTTGCGCCAGGGCATCGAGCGGATCCTGCGAGAGGCTATCCCGGAGATCGTGGAGATCGTGGACATCACCGACCACCAGAGCGGCGAGAACCCCTACTACGCGGCATCCCACGCTCATTCCCACTAGGAACCGCGCAGACTCAGAGAACATACAAGGGCCAGGTCCCCGGTCCGCCGACCCGGACCCTGAACGCGGATGCTCAACGCGCGGGACCATCCGAAGGTCTGGTTCCGGTGTCTGGGCAAAAGTTTAACCCGCGTTAACCCTGGAAGAGCGATCCTTTAACCCTGACGGCATAGCGTTCCATCCGAGTCAAGGGTTAGGAGAACCTAGATGTCAATCGGCAATTTCTGGCGCTCGCTCGGGCTTCTCGCAGTCGTGCCCCTGGTTGCCGCGGCATGCGGTGGGGGAGATGGCTCCAGCCGGGTAACCACCATCGCCACCACAGCCGCTTCCCAGGCGCCTGCCACATCGGAGCCGAGCGATTCGGGAGGCACCGCGACCACGCAAGCTCCGACGTCCGGGTCGTCCGGTAGTCGTGGTTTGCCTGCGGTCGATCCGCTGTCGGTGTCCGGGGATATCGTGGTGGCTGGCTCGTCCACGGTTTTTCCGTTGGCGGAGGCGATGGCGGCTCGGTTCGAGGATGAGGGTTATTCGGGTTTGATCACAATCGACTCGATCGGTTCGGGTGCTGGTTTCGAGCGGTTCTGTGTGGCAGGCGAGTCGGACATTTCGAACGCGTCTCGTCCGATCAAGGACTCGGAGGTGGAGTCGTGTCGGGCGATCGGTCGGGATCCGATCGAGTTCCGGGTGGGTACGGATGCTCTGGCGGTGACGGTGTCGCCCGGAAACACCTTCGCCACCGATCTGACGGTTGCCGAGTTGGCGGTGTTGTTCTCGACGGCGACGACCTGGCAGGATGTTCGGGCCGGGTTCCCGGCGAACCCGATCCAGCGGTTCATTCCGGGGACGGACTCGGGGACGTTCGACTACTTCGTCGAGGAGGTGTTCCACGAGGATGAGGGTCCGATCCTGGCGGCCGGCAATACGCAGTTGTCGGAGGACGACAACGTGCTGGTGCAGGGCATCTCGGGGGATGGTTGTGATCCGTCGAATGCGTCGACGACCTGCGCGGTCGGTTTCTTCGGGTATGCGTATTACTCGGAGAACAGTGATCTGCTGAGCGTGCTGGATATCGAGGGTGTGGAGCCGACCGCGGACTCGGTGAACGCTAGTACGTATCCACTGGCACGCCCGATGTACATGTATTCGACGGCTTCGATCATCGCGGAGAAGCCGCAGGTGGGTGCGTTCTTGAATTTCGTGCTCCAGTTCGTCAACGAGGAGATTGGCGAGGTCGGATACTTCTCGGCGCCCGACAGCGTCCTCGACAGCGCAGCCGCCGAACTCAAGGCCGCCCTGTAGGTGTTGAGACTCACCGGCGGGGACGCCACGAATCCGTCTTTCGGAGCGGGTAGGTCGATCACTTCATCGGCCTGCCCTTCCGGCCGGCGAATCGATGATTAACCGGGCATGACGAGCGATCAGCCGCCCGGCCGAGGGGTTCGACGGGATGGGTAGTCTCGGTCGCCGGAGGGAGATGGAAAGATCGCAACGCGTGTGACCTCGGAAGCCCTGCCGTTGGCCGGTTCCCTGCGCAAGAGACGGCGGCCCGGCGAGGCGGTGATAAGGGGGCTGCTGTTCATCGCGGCCGCGCTCTCGATCCTCACCACGGTGGGCATCGTTTTCGAGTTGGGAAACGAGGCCCTGCTCTTCTTCCGGTCGGAGGAGGCCTCTCTCGCCGAGTTCCTCTCCTCCACCCACTGGCAGCCGGCCATTCTCGACTTCGGAATCTGGCCGCTGGTCCTGTCCACGCTGACCACGTCGGTAACGGCCATGGTGGTGGCGCTGCCGGTGGGACTGGCCACCGCCATCTACCTGAGCGAGTACGCCACCCCGCGCGTGAGAGGGACCGTCAAGCCGGTCCTCGAGATCCTGGCCGGCATCCCGACGGTGGTCTACGGCTACTTCGCTCTCACCTTCATGACCCCGCTCCTCCGGTCCATCCTGGGGGTGAGCATGGTCGAGATCTTCAACACAGCCTCGGCGGGAATCGTGGTGGGCATCCTGATCATCCCGCTGGTTAGTTCGATGTCCGAGGACGCTCTCCACGCGGTGCCGATGTCTCTCCGGGAGGCCTCGTTCGCGGTCGGAGCCACCAAGCTGGAGACCTCGCTCCGGGTGGTGCTGCCCGGCGCTCTATCCGGCATCACGGCGGCATTCGTGGTGTCGATCTCCCGGGCCATCGGCGAGACCATGGTGGTGGCGATCGCGGCCGGCGCCGGGCCCAAGAACTTCACATTCGGCGAGGACAGCCTGTTCGGCTACATCCTCAACCCGTTCGTGGCGGGCGAGACCATGACCGGACACATCGTCCGGATTAGCGGCGGTGACCTGAGTTACAACTCGATCGACTACAACTCCATCTTCGCCATCGGCCTGGCGCTGTTCGTCATCACGCTCACGCTCAACATCCTGAGCCGCCGGTTCGTGGCCCGATTCCGCGAGGTGTACGAGTGACGCCGGCCGGTACCGAGACGGGCGGCAGGGCCTCCGACCTCTTGCGATCCTCCTCGCAGATGAGGCGCCGCCAGCGCCGCGGGCTCATCGCGAGGTTCGCCCTGCTGGCCGCCCTGATGGTGGCGGTGGCAGCGCTGGTGACCCTGATCGTCACGATCCTGAATTCGTCATTCGGTCTGGTGGCCGTGGAGAACGCCCGGTCCCCGAGCGAACTGGTGACGAGCCGGGGATACGCAGAGGACACCGCGCTCGGTGACCTGAGCAAGGAGGATCTGGTAGCGCTCCTCGAAGCCGAGATTTCGACCAATCTGGGACGCCGGTTCGAACGGGAGCAGCGCTTCTTCGACAACCGGCTGGTCTTCGAGGATCCGTACGTTCTGAACGATCTGTGCATGACGGACGAGCCCCCGCCGGCCTGCTACCTGCCCGCCCGAAGCCATTCCGATGTGGAGGCGCTGGTTGTGGAGCGGGTGGTGGAGCCGACCATCGTCGGCACCTGGTCCTTCTTCTCGTCCACATTTAGCCGCGAGGAGATCGAGGCACACGCGGCGGAGAAGTACCCGGGGGCGGAGTTGGAGCACCGATCCTGGCTCTCGTGGGACTTCGTGATCAGCCCGCAGTCGCCCGAGCCCGCTATCGCCGGTATCCGCACCGCACTGCTCGGGTCGCTATGGGTGGTGCTGATCACGCTGATCTTCTCCTTCCCCATCGGGGTGGGCGCAGCCATCTACCTCGAGGAGTATGCCCGTGAGAACCGGTTGACAGCCATCCTCCAGACCAACATCAACAATCTGGCCGGAGTTCCATCCATCATCTACGGGATGCTCGGCCTGGCGATCTTCGTCCGGACCCTGGAGGTCATCACCAGCGGCTCGTTCCTGGGGACGGGTGGCGAGGCGACCGCCAACGGCCGGACAATCGTCTCGGCCGGCCTGACGCTCGGCCTGCTGATCCTGCCGATCATCATCATCAACGCCCAGGAGGCGATCCGGGCCGTTCCGGGCTCGCTCCGGCAGGCGGGTATGGCGTTGGGCTCCACGAGATGGCAGACGGTGCGCTCCCATGTTCTCCCCAACGCCCTGCCCGGTATCCTGACGGGCACCATCCTGGCAGTGGCCAGAGCACTCGGAGAGACCGCCCCGCTGGTCGTGGTGGGAGCATCCACCTTCATCACCACCGATCCGTCCGGGCCGTTCTCGAAGTTCACCGTGCTGCCGATCCAGATCTACCAGTGGACCAGCCGACCTCAGGACGAGTTCCGCAACATCGCCGCCGCGGCCATCCTGGTGCTACTGGTGTTGCTCCTCACGCTCAACACGGCGGCGGTGATCCTTAGAAACAAGTATTCTCGGAGGACAGCATGACGACCGTGGGCAAGCCTGGGGTGAACGAGAGAAAGAGCGTCGACTTGAGCGTTCCCGGGAGAACCACCACCGAGGCGGCTACCTATACCGTCGCAATGGAAGCGGTGGACCTCAATGCCTTCTATGGCAAGTTCCGGGCCGTCAGGGACGTCAACCTGTCGTTTCGTGACCGCCAGATCACAGCCCTGATCGGACCGTCAGGGTGCGGTAAGAGCACGCTCTTACGTACCCTCAACCGGATGAACGACCTGGTTCCGGGTGCCCGGGCGGAGGGCGAGGTCCGGTTCCACGGGCAGAATATCTTCGAAGCGTCCGTGGATCCGGTGGAGCTGCGCAGACGGGTGGGAATGGTCTTCCAGAAGCCCAATCCCTTCCCGAAGACCATCTACCAGAACGTGGCCTGGGGCGCCCGGATCAACGGCATGAGGCAGAACCTGGACGAGCTGGTCGAATACTCCCTCCGCCAGGCGGCCCTCTGGGACGAGGTGAAGGACAAGCTCGACGAGAGTGGCTACTCGCTGTCCGGCGGCCAGCAGCAGCGTCTCTGCATCGCCCGTGCGATCGCCGTGAAGCCCGAGATCATCCTGATGGACGAGCCGACCTCGGCACTCGATCCGGTTGCGACCCTGCGGATCGAGGAGCTGATCCAGGAGTTGAAGGTCAACTACACGATCATCATCGTCACCCACAACATGCAGCAGGCGGCCCGGGCCTCGGACCACACGGTGTTCCTCAACATGGACTCCGACCGGGCCGGATACGTGGTGGAGGCGGGGACCACGGGCACGCTCTTCACCAAGCCCGCCCGCCAAGAGACCGAGGACTACATCACAGGCCGGTTCGGATGACCGAGGTCCGCAGCCTTTTCCATTCCGAGCTCAACCAGCTCGAGGTCCTGCTGATCGACATGTCGGAACTGGCGGAGGACCAGATAAACAACGCGGTGGAGGCGCTGCTGCAGGGCGACGCGGAACTGGCCCACCGGGTGGTCGTGGGTGATCGCGAGATCGATCGACTCTACGTGGAGGTGGAGCGGCGCTGGCACGAGGTGATGGCTCGCCAGACTCCGGTCGCGTCGGATCTGCGGCTGATGTCGCTCATCCTTCAGGCCGGGCACAGTTTGGAGCGGATGGGCGACCAGGCGTCCAACATCGCCAAGATCGTGGAGGCGACCGCGGGCCTTCCCACCAACAGGACCATCCTTTTGCATATCCGCGAGATGCGGTCGATCGTGGTGCCGATGGTGGAGACGGCCATGGAGGCGCTCGTCAAGAGAGACCTAAATCTCGCCCTCCGGCTGCCGGAGTTGGACGATCCCGCCGATTGGCTGAATCGCAACATGTGGAAGGAGGTGGCCGGCTGTGCCTCCAATCCCGAGTTGCTCGAGTGGGCGATCCACATGATGCTGGTGTCGAGGGCCCTCGAGAGGGTGGGCGACCGGGCGGTTGACATCGGCGAGCAGGTGGCCTTCCTGCTGACCGGCGAGCTGCACGAGTTCCCCGAGGGTTGGATACCCGCGCCCGGCCCGGCATGAACGGGACGTCGATCCTGGTGGTCGAGGACGAGGAGACCCTCGCGGAGTCGCTTCGCTACAACCTGATCCGGGAGGGTTACGAGGTCACGGTGGTCGACGACGGCCGCCTGGCCCTCGACACCTTCCGGGCCAAGGCCGCCGATCTGGTGGTTCTGGACCTGATGCTGCCCGGGCTGGGCGGCTTCGATGTGCTGCGGCAGATCCGGGCGTCGTCCGAAGTCCCGGTGGTGGTCGTCACCGCCAAGGATTCCGAGCCCGATGTGGTGGCCGGCCTCGAGCTCGGCGCCGATGACTACGTCACCAAGCCCTTCTCGATGCGCGAGCTGATGTCCCGGATCAGCGCCAACCTTCGCCGGGCCTCCCAGGGTGTCAGTACCCCCGATTCGCTGGTGCTCGACGGCGGTCCGGTGGTGATGGATGTGGATCGCCATGAGGTCCGGGTCAACGGTGAGCTGGTCGGCTTCCGGCCCAAGGAGTTCGATCTCCTGGAGGCTCTGCTCCTGCGCAAGGGCCGGCTGGTCCATCGCCAGGTCCTTCTGGAGGACATATGGGGGATGCCCTTCTTCGGCGACCCCAAGACGCTCGATGTGCATATCCGTCGCCTGCGGGAGAAGATCGAGGATGATCCACGCTCTCCAAAATGGATCGTTACGGTTCGGGGCTTGGGGTACAAGTTCGTCGTTGAGGGCTGACACGAAGCGACGCAGCCCGTCCGAGGTCGGCAGCGCTTCGACCGCGGCCCCCTTCCGGACTGTCTCCGGATGTGCCGCGACCGCTCCACCCGCCGGGAGGCGGTAACCGATGGATTCCCCAGGCCGTACCACTGCCCGTCGGATCGGTCGGGTGCTCGCCCGGTGGATTCCAGCGGCAAGCTTGGCCGCGGCCGGGATCGCTGCACTAGGGGCGCCTCCGCCATGGCCGTGGGTGGGCATCGTGGCGGTGGTGCTGGGGATGGCTTCGGTGATGCTTCAGCACCGGATCCATCTCCTCGAGGGGAGTGTCGCCGAGACCCGGATCGAGGAACTCGAGGCGGATGGGGTGGAGCTGTCGGAGAGTCGGGATCTGTACGGATCGCTTCTTTCTTCCTTGCCTGTCGGGGTGGTGGCGTCTCAATCGGGCCGAGTCGTGTATGCCAACCCGGCCGCCGTCGAGGTGCTGGGGGAGCGGGTTACCCAGGCGGGCGCCCCGATGCCCGGTGCCGTGCGGGAGGTCATCGAGGAAGCGGCTTCGGGCCGATCCTCGTCGGCCCGGTTCTCGCAGGGACTGCCCCGACGGGTGATGGAGATTGCTGCTCGACCCGTTGGCGAGGGGCTCGTATTGCTCCATCTGTCCGACATAACCGAGCGATCGCGGATCGACCGGATGCGCCAGGACTTCGTGATAGCGGCGTCGCATGAGCTCAAGACCCCGGTGTCTGCCATCAAGGCGGCGGCCGAGACGGTCCTGATGGCGCTCGAGGAGGATCCGGAGGTGGTGTCCAGTTTCTCGGGACGCATCCTCGACAACGCCGTCCGGATGTCGAGAACCGTCTCCGATCTCCTCGACCTGTCCCGTCTCGAGTCGGGCATCCTGCCGTTGGAGGCCTGTGACCTGGCCGAGGTGGTGGGCGAGGTGGTGGAGCGGTTCCACGCCGCTCGCCCCCCGATCGAGTGGGAGGCCGAGCCCACCCCGGTCATGGGTAGCCCGTCCTACCTGGCGCTGGCCTGCCGGAACCTGCTTGAGAACGCGGTCCGGCACACTCCGGATGACGGTCGGATCCTGGTCGCGATAGGTGCTGCCGGCGGCGAGGCGACCGTGGTGGTGACGGATAACGGAACCGGCATTCCCTCGGATGAGCTACCGCGTATCTTCGAGCGCTTCTACCGGGTCGACGAGGCGCGCTCGCGGGCCACCGGCGGAACGGGCCTCGGCCTGGCGATCGTCAAGCATGTGGCGGACCTGCACGACGGCCGTATTGAAGTGGAGAGCAGCCTGGGCCGAGGTTCCACCTTCCGCCTCCGCATCCCCGTTCGGCCCCCCATCTAATCCAGGATCCGGGCCCGGTGCGGAGCGCCGGTCTTGGCGACTTCTCGAACTTTGGGCAGAGGGCACCACCAGCGACGCCCTCATCCTCAGATTCCTCGCACCGTTGGTGGTGCTGAGTTTCTCAGGTTCCTCGCGTCGCCTGTGGTGCTGTGTTCCTCAGGTCTCGAGAGGCCGGCGGGGTGCCGGTTTTCGGCGGGCCGACTTCCCGTTTCTGGCCGGGACCGTGCCTTCCTCAGGCGTGCGCGGCTGATTCCACGGCCTGGGCCACCCGTGTCACGACGGCCGGGTTGAACACCGACGGGATGATGTAGCTGGCGTTGACCTGTTCGGGTCGTACCACCGAGGCGATGGCGCGGGCGGCGGCCACCTTCATGGCTTCGGTGATCTTCGTGGCGCGCGCGTCCAGGGTCCCGCGGAATACCCCCGGAAAGGCCAGCACGTTGTTGATCTGGTTGGGGTAGTCGGAGCGGCCCGTGGCCACCACCGGTGCGTAGTCGAGCGCTACCTGGGGGTTGAACTCCGGGTCGGGATTGGCCAGCCCGAACACGATCGGGTCAGGGGCCATACGTTGGATCTCCCTGGCGTCGAACAGGTCAGGGCCGCTCACGCCCACGAAGACATCCATGCCTTCCAGCGCATCGAGAATTCCACCACCGCGGCCCTCCTGGTTGGTGTGTTCTTGCAGCCATATCTTCGAGGCGTCCGCGAACGTGCGCTCCGGGCTGATGATGCCGCCCCGGTCGAGGGCCACGATGTCCGCGATGCCGGCCGCCTCGAGAAGCTTGGCGACGGCTACACCCGCCGCGCCGGCCCCGCTCATGGCCACCCTCACATCTTCCATCTTCTTGTTCACCACCCGGAGCGCATTGGTCAGCGCGGCCAGCACCACGATGGCCGTTCCATGCTGGTCGTCGTGGAAGACCGGAATGTCCAGCGACCTGCGGAGCCGGTCCTCGATCTCGAAACAGCGCGGAGCGGCGATGTCCTCGAGGTTGATCCCCCCGAATACCGGAGCCAGCATCTCGACCGCCCGCACGATCTCGTCGGTGTCCTGGGAGTCGAGACAGATCGGCCAGGCGTTGACGTTGGCGAAGCGCTTGAACAGGGCGGCCTTTCCCTCCATGACCGGGAGGGCGGCCACCGGCCCGATGTTGCCGAGCCCGAGCACGGCGCTCCCGTCCGTCACGATGGCCACCGAGTTCCCCTTGACGGTGAGGTTGCGGGCATCCTCGGGCCGCTTGGCGAGCGCCCGGCTGACCCGGGCCACTCCGGGCGTGTAGGCCATCGAGAGCTGGTCACGGTTGCGGAGCCGGATCCGGTTCTGCACCTCGAGCTTCCCGCCCAGGTGGAAGAGGAAGGTGCGGTCCGAAGCCTTGTGGACAGTGACCCCCTCGATCGCGGCCACCGCATCGGCGATCTCGCCGGCGTGGTCGTCGTCGCGGGTGTTGGCTGTGACGTCCAGCACCAGCCGGGTGGCTTCCGACTCCACGAAGTCGAGCGCCGTGACGACCCCACCGGAGGACCCGATGGCGGTGGTGATGCGGCCGATGGCGTGCTGATCGTCCGGTGGGGCGTACAGTCGGAGGGTTACCGAATACCCCGCGCTTGCCAGTGTCATAGTGTTCCTAGAGTTGTCCTGGGCGCCGGCCCGTTCGTTTCTGACAGGCTCCGGACCCGCAAGGTTACTCCCGCCCTCCGCTCCGCCATCCGGGGACTCCTGCGGGGGAAAGGGTCCGATACGATCGACCGCATCTTGCCGGGCCGGGTGTAGCGGTTGAGAGGAGGCCCGTTCGGTGACCAATGCCGACATAGCAGCCGTATTCGACGAGCTGGCGGCCCTCACGCGGATCGCTGACGGGAGTGCCCAGTCATTCCGGGCCAGGGCCTACGAATCGGCGGCGAAGACCATCGGAGGGCTACCGCAACCCGCCGCCGACCTGTCCGCGGCGGATCTGAGGCGTGTTCCCGGGATCGGTAAGTCCACAGCGTCCATGATCCGCGAGTACGTCGAGAACGGCCGGTTGGGCCGCCTCCGGACCCTCCGCGAGGAGTACCCCCCGGCCTTCCAGGAGTTGGTGCGCATCCCGGGCCTGGGTCCCAAGCGGGCGGTCGCGTTGCGGGCGGCCCTGGGGGTGGACTCTGTGGAGACTCTTCTCGTCGCGCTGGAGTCCCGGGCGGTGCGGGAGTTGCCGGGCTTCGGACGGAAGACGGAGGAGAATCTGCGGCGGGCCATCGACCGGCTCGGATGGTCCGGCAAGGAGCGGCGGACCCCGATCCTCGTGGCCATGCGCGAGGCACAGCGCCTGGTGGTGGACCTGAGCCGGCTACCCGGGGTGGACCGGGCCGCCTACTGCGGCAGCCTGCGGAGATTCCGGGACACTGTGGCCGATCTCGACCTACTGGTGGCTACCTCCGACCCTCCCGCGGTGGTCCGGAGCCTGACCCGCCGGCCGTGGATCAGCGAGGTCATCGGCTCGGGCGACACCAAGACTTCGGTGCTGACCCACGCCGGCCTCCAGGTGGATGTGCGCATGGTGCCCGACCACCAGTGGGGAGCGGCCCTCCTCTACTTCACGGGTTCCAAGGAACACAACATCCGGCTCCGGAGGCTGGCGATCGAGCGGGGCTGGGTGCTCAGCGAGTACGCCTTGTACGAGTCCGGAACCGAAGCCGTGGTGGCGCAGCGGACCGAGGCGGACATCTATCGGGCGCTGGGGATGGAGTGGGTGCCGCCACCGATCCGGGAGGATCAGGGGGAGATCGAGGAAGCGCTCGGCGGTCGGCTGCCCGACCTGGTGGCGGAGAGCGATCTCCGCGGTGACCTGCACGTTCACTCCGACATGTCGGGGGACGGGCAGGATTCTCTCGAGGCGATGCTGGACAGGGCCGCGGCCAAGGGCCTCGAGTACATCGCCATCACGGACCATGCCGAGAACCTGGCCATCAACGGGGTCGGGCGGGATGAGATGCTGGCCCAGCGTCGCCACATCGCCCGCCTCCGGACCCGTTACCCGGGGTTACGGATCCTCCACGGAGTGGAACTGAACATCGGGCGGGACGGTTCTCTGGACTACGACCATGCCTTCCTCATGGACTACGACTGGTGCGTCGCCTCGGTCCATAGCCATTTCGACCTTCCGCAGGAGGAGCAGACAGCGCGGGTGATCTCAGCCATGGCCCACCCGGCGGTCGATGTGGTCGGTCACCTTCAGGGACGGAGGATCGGCCGCCGCCCGCCCATCGACCTGGAGGTGGGGGCGGTGCTGGAAGCGGCCGAACTGACCGGGACGGCCATCGAGATCAATTCCCACCTGGACCGGCTCGACGCGACCGTCGAGGTACTACTCCAGGCCCGGGGGAGGGACGTGCGGTTCGTCATCTCCTCCGACTCGCACAACACGGGGGAATTGGATCAGACTGCTTGGGGCGTCCTCCAGGCCCAGCGAGGCCGGGTGAGCCGCGACATGATCGCCAACAGCTGGCCGGTGGATCGCTTCGCCGCCTGGGCCCGGGCGCGAAGGTACGGACGCTAGGCCGCTCGTGCGGGCGGGCGCCCGGTCCATGAACTCCGCCACCACCTCCAGCAACAGATCCGGTGCTTCCAGCATGGCTATGTGGCCGACCTCGACCAATGGCCGGTAGAACCAGTCAGGACGGAGGTCCGCCAGCCGTTCCGCCGCGCTGATCGGGACCACCCGGTCGCGCGTGCCGTGGATGAGAAGGGTCGGGGCCCGGACCTGAAGCGCCGTCCGGCGCCAGCGCGAGAAGGGCACGAGGTTGGCCATGACCGAGTGAAAGGCCTCCAGGTAGGCGTGCGTTGGCCAGGGCATGGCGTTTCGCTCGGCGGCGACCCCGGCGTGGAGCCGCCTGACCCTCGCCGACATCCGCCCCGGCCCGCCCGCCAGCAGGTCGAGGGAGGCATCGGTGGTCTGCTCCGGAGTCGCCCGGCGGCGGAGCCGGTTCACGTACAGGAGGTTGGCGCCCGGCACCAGGTACACCAGCATGCTGGTGATCCAGGCCGGAGACAGCCCCTCCAGGTCGGCTGTCGATCCCGGCGTGTCGATCAGCACCAGGCGGTCCACCAGGTCGGGGCGCTGTCCGGCCAGGAGCATGCTGATCATGGCGCCCATCGAGTTCCCGATCACCAGGGCCGGACCGCCGCCCTGGTACTCGATGAAGTCAGCCATGAGGGCTGCTTGAGCCTTCATCGAGGCGCTCCGCCCTGCCGGCGGGGTGCGGCCGAAGCCGGGCAGCTCGGGCGCAACCACCCGGCCGTATGCGGTGAGCGATGCTGCGACTTCCACCCAATTGACCGCCGATCCGCTCAAGCCGTGGACCAGCAGCACCAACTGCCCCTCCCCGCCGTATTCGATGCCGTGCAGGGGGCCGCGCAGGTCGATCGTGAAGCGTTCCATCCGGTCAGGGTACCCGGCCCCCGGGCGGACGGATCAGTAGGCGACGGTCTCCCGGATGGCGGCCACGATGTCGTCGGCGCCGGGACGGTAGGCGTCCTCCAGCGGAGGGCTGAACGGCACCGGCACGTCGAGGCCGCCGACCCGGTGGATGGGCGCATCCAGGTACTCGAAGGCGGTCTGGCCGAGATCCGCTGCGATCTCGGCGCCCACCCCCGCCAGACGGTTGGCGGCGTGCGCTACCACCGCCCGGCCCGTCTTGCGCACCGACGCCATGATCGTGTCCCGGTCCAGCGGTTTGAGCGTGCGGAGATCTATCACCTCCACGGCGACCTCGGGCGCGAGGCCGTCGGCCGCGAGCAGGGCCTGGCGGACCATCTCGCCGTAGGTGATGACGGTTACGTGATGGCCCTCCCTGGCGATCCGTGCCCGACCGATCGGGGTGGCGCGGTTCCCCTGCGGAACCGCGCCCCGGAGGCTCCGGTAGAGCGGCTTCGACTCGAAGTAGATGACCGGGTTGTTGTCCCGGATCGCGGCCAGCAGCAGCCCTTTGGCGTCGGACGGCGTGGCCGGGGCCACCACCTTGAGGCCGGGGGTATGCACGAACCAGGCCTCCGGGTTCTGGCTGTGGAACGGGCCCGAGCGGATCCCCCCGTCGGACGGGGCCCGGACCACCCATGGAACGGCCGCCCGCCACCGGTAGTGGGTGGTGGCGGCGTACTGGACGATGGAGTCGAAGCCCGTGGAGATGAAGTCGGCGAACTGCACCTCGATCACGGGGCGGAGCCCCATCAGACCCATGCCGGTGGCGGCCCCGATGAAGGCCAGCTCGGTCATCGGCATGTTCATCACCCTCCGGGCGCCGAACTCGGCTTCCAAGCCCTTGGTGGCCTTGAAGGCGCCGCCGAACTCGCCACCGATGTCCTCGCCCATGACCAGAACATCGGGATCACGTCGCATCTCGGTCCGCAACCCGTCCCTGATGGCCTCGATGTAGGTCATGGTCCGGCTGCCGGTCCGGTTGCTGTCCATGTCGGTGTCCTCAGGCGGCGTACACGCCGTCGGAGACGGTGGCGGGGTCGGGCCAATCGCTCGACTCGGCGAACTCCACCGCATCGTCCACAATCTCCCGGCACTTCTCGTTGACCCGGACGAGGTATTCATGGTCGACGAGCCCGCGCGAGGTCAGTTTCTCCTCGTGGAGGATGAGAGGATCGCGGGCCGTCCACTCCTCCAGGAGTTCCTGCGGGACATATTCGGCGCCGTCGTGGATGGCGTGTCCCAGCATTCGCATGGTCCTGGCCTCGATGAGAGTCGGTCCGCCGCCTTCCCGAGCCTTGTCCACCGCCGCATCGACGCTCCGGAAGACCTCCTCCACGTCGTTGCCGTCGACGGTTCGAGATTCCACCCCGTGTGCGGTGGCTCGGACGGCCAGGCTGTCGATGGCCATCTGCTGGCGCAACGGTGTCGAGTAGGCGTACTGGTTGTTCTCCACGATCACCACGAACGGGGCTCGCTGCACGGCCGCCAGGTTGAGCGACTCGTGAAACACGCCGGCGCAGGATGAGCCGTCGCCGGCGAACGTGAGCGCTACCCGGGGCTCTGACCGGTAGGAGAACGACATGGCCGCACCTAGCGCCACCGGCATGGATTGAGGCAGGTGGCTGATGAAACCGATGACGTTGAGGGACAGGTCTCCGCATCCGTGGAGGTTGGCGTCCCGGCCCCGGGATACGCCGGTGGCCCGGGCGAGCTGGTTGGCCATGAGCCGCCTCGGAGTCATGCCCCTCACCAGGTAGCAGCCCAGGTCACGGTGCATGGGGGCGACCACGTCGTCCGGCTCGAGGGCCATCCCGGCGCCCACGCTGATCGCCTCGTGACCCCGCTGGTTGAAGGTGGTTCCCACGCCCCGGCCCTGCTTCCAGAGGGTCACGAGTTGGTCGTCCATCGTCCGGGTGAGCCGCATCCAGTAGTGCAGGTCGACGTTGAGGTCGTCAGGCAGCCGAGTCACGGTTTTGATATTAGGAGGCAAGCCGAAAGGGCGTGGACGGGTCGGCCGGCGACGTCATGACCTGGGGCGCCCGCTCCGCTTGCGGGCCGGCCGGACGTGCTCCGGCATGCTCCTCGTGGATGGGCGGATGGGCTTGCCGCGGGGATCGGGATATGCGGAACCGCCGCAACATGACCGCTACCGGCTACCCGGCAACCGGGCGCAGCCCGGTCCTCTCCAGTGTCTCGATGCTCTCCAGAAACCGGCCCAACTCGGTGGCGAGCGCTCCGGCGCCCGGTGTGGGGCCTGGCTCCGCCGCTGCTGCCGGACCATGCCGAGTCGCCATTCTGAACCCGGCCGACAGCAGGGGGAGGGAAGCGGCTTCGGCCGATATCCGACCCTGGCGGGCCTCGGCGAGGCTGCGCTCGAGCGCTGATCGCAGCAAGCCCTCGGTATCCGATGGCCGGCCGGCCTGCTTCTCCGTGATCTGCCCTGCTACGACCCAGCAGGCCTCGAGGAAGTGGCGCAGGGCCCAGGGAGCCCGGTGAGGGCGGAGCCTGTCCAGCACGGTCGCCGGTCCCTCAGCCAGGAGGAGGGACTCCCAGTCCGGGACCCGCCTGGTGAGCTCGTTCGTGACCTGGCCGGCGAAGACCTCCGGGTCGGGGAGGAAGAAGTCTGCTTCGAGCAGGCCATGCAGGGCACGTAGTGCTTGGTCGAACCCTTCGAGCAGGGAGGTCCCGGCCACCCGGCCTGCCGAGGCGATCGCCACCTCTGCCGCCGCCGGCACCACGTAGTGATGGGCGATGGTGTTGCGATAGAACGAGGCGGCCAGGCGCTGGTCGGGTTCGATCCGGTAGGTCGGTGACGTACCGCCGGGCCCGGGTGTGGCCCGGTCGATGGTCACGATCCCCCGGCGTGCCAGCCTGCCGGCGATCCTCTCGATCCCGGCCCGGTCCAGAGCCGCCAGACCGTCCACGGTGGGCAACCGCCGGGCGCCGGCATCTCGTACCAGCTCGTCGACCACCTCCCCGAGCCGGACCGGGGACAGCCCGAGCGGTCCGGTGTTCCCCAGGATGGCCGATGCCACGAGCGAAGTCGCGGTCACGGGCGTGGCGCGGTTGATCCTGGCGCAGATCTCGGTTCCCAGCGCCGCGACCATGCCGCGGCGATCGGCTTCGGCGTGGCCGCCCAAATACTCGGCCATGGACAGCGGCGCGCCCAGGCGGACATGGATGTCGCCGTAGTCCCTGCCCATCATCAGGATGCTCTTGACCATCCATGTGAAGGTCTCCCGCCGTTTGGTCGCCCCGCGCTGCTCCGCGACGTAGGGTTCGATCTCCTCCACATGGTCGTAGCTGATGGAGACGGGTACCGCTTGGATATCGCCGCACCGGTCGTTCCATAGGGCCTCGGCTGCATAGGTGAGCAGGCCGTAGGTGGGGGGCAGCACCCTGCCGGTCCGGCTACGGGTCCCCTCGATGTACCACTCCACGGGGTGGCCCTGTTCAAGAAGGTGGGCGAGGTAGGCCCGCAAGACCCGCTTGTAGACCGGACGGTCGCCGATCCGGCGGCGGATGAAGAAGGAACCCGAGCGACGAATTATCGGCCCGAGCAAGAAGAAATTCATGTTGATGCCGGCCGCCGTGTAGTTGGGCGGGCGCCCGTTCCGCCACAGCAGATTGTGCAGCACGGCATGGTCGAGCTGGGACTTGTGGGATGGCAGGAAGACCAGTGGATTGTCGGTTTCCAGCTCCGCCAGACGCTCCAGGTCCCTGCGGTCGTAATGGACTTTGCGGTAGTTCCGGCGCCACACCAAGCCGGCTGCCCATCCGCCGAACCCGGCTACGAGGGGTGAGGGCTTGGCGCCCATCTCCCGCAGGTACCTCCGGGCGTCCCGCATGACCTGCTGGTCGGTACGGCCCGTTTCTCGCGCGATCTGCTCCAGGCCGGATCGGAAATCGGGATGCGCCAGGGCGTCCATGCGAGCAGATCGGCGGGTCATCCGGCGGTCCCAAACGGTATGGCCGGTATGTGGTTTCTCCCGAGAATCGGCACGGGACGGATCATACGCGGGACCGGTTACCGGCTACCCCCGCTTCTCGAGACGCCAGCAGTTTCCGGTTGAGCTTGCCGGTGGTGGTCTTGGGCAGGTTGTCCACGTACTCGATGATGCGGGGGTACTTGTAGGCCGCCACCTGGGTCTTGACCTGCATCTGGAGTTCGGAGGTGAGCTCTTCGTCTCCGTCCGGCCCGCCGGCCAGTACCACCAGCGCCTTGACCACCTGCCCGCGGATCGGGTCCGGGGACGGGATGACGGCCACTTCGGCCACCCTCGGGTGCCGCACCAGCGCCTCCTCCACCTCGGCCGGGCCGATCCGGTATCCGGCGCTGGAGATCATGTCGTCGTCACGGCCCAGGAATCTGATGTAGCCCGCATCGTTGACGGTCGCCTGGTCGCCGGTCATTATCCAGCCGTCGCGAAGCCTGGAGTTGGTGGCCTCCGGGTTTCCCCAGTACTCCAGCATCCCGGTCGGATCGCCCGGACGCACCGCGATCTCCCCTACACCGCCCACCTCGATGGGGCTGCCCTCCTCACCGAGCACCGCCACTGCCCGGCCCGGATAGGGGAGGCCCATCCAGCCGGGCCTCCCCGGCCACAGTGCCTCGCACCCGCCCACCAGATGGTTCACCTCGGTCAGGCCGTAGAACTCGTTGATCACCGCCCCCAGTTCCCGGTCGCTCCACCTGTGCAGCTCGTCGGCCACCGACTCCCCGCCGCTGGCGATGACCCTCAGATCGAGGTCGAACGTCTTGGCAGGCTCGGGTACCTGGGCCATCATCTTGAGGGCGGTGGGGGTCAGGAAAGCGTGGGTAACGCCGTTGCGGGATATCACTTCGAAGGCGCGCTCGGCAGAGAAGCGCTGCTCGTCGGCCACCACCGGATGCCCGAACACCAGGGCGGGAAGAAGGATGTCGAGCAGACCGCCCACCCAGGCCCAGTCGGACGGCGTGTAGAACACCGTGGACTCGTCGAACTCGATATTGAAAAAGAGCTTGAAGGTGAGCAGGTAGCCCTCGATGATCCGTTGGGCGTGGAGAGCGCCCTTGGGATGGCCGGTGCTTCCGGAGGTGTAGAGGAGCATCGCCGGATCCTTCGAGGCGGTGTCGACCGGCTCGAACCGGGGCGGGAAGTTCTCCGCCTCGGCGAGGGAACGCTCGTCGGCGCCCGCCCGCCCCGAGATGATCACGGTCTGCAGGTCCGGCAGTTCGGGCCGGACCAGGCGGATGCGGTCGGCATAGGGCTCGGCGACCACTATCGCCCTCGCTCCCGAGTCTCCGAGGATGTGACGGTAGGAGTCCGGTCCGTAGAGCGCCGACATGGGCAGGACCACGGCCCCGATGGAGTAGACGGCCAGGTGGAGGGCGGCCAGCTCCGCCCCCTGCGGCATCACCAGGGAGATGCGGTCCCCGCGCTCCAGGCCGAGCGACACCAGGAAGTTGGCGTAGCGCTTGGCGAGGCGGATGAGTTCCCGGTAGGACCAGATGTCGCGGCGACCGTCCATCCGCTCCACGTAGAGAGCGATCCGCCGGCTGTCTGTGGCCCAGCGCTCGAAGACTTCGGCGGCGATGTTCAACCGTTCCGGGATGTCCCACTCGAAGCCGTCAACGATCGCCCGGTAGCCGTCGAAGGCGGCGAGGTCGGTGTCGAAGATTCGCATCGGCGGTCGATTCTAGGGGCATGGCAGCAACCGTTCGCCGGGGGAGCCCGACCCCAGCGCCAACCGGAGTTCCGGCACACTGCAAGCGTCCTGAATCGGAAAAAGAACGCGAAAATCGCCGCACCGGACCCCACCCTGCGGGCCCTCCCCCTCCGCCACCACCTGGTCGGGACGTGTTCCGCCCAGCCCAGACGGGGCGTCCCGAACGATCTTGATCACTCACGCGATCCGGGACGACGTCGGAGCCGGAGCGCTGGTACCTGCGGTTGCCCGGCAACATATAGCGGGGGCGTGACAAGTTCAACCCCTTGTTGCCAGGAGCCGGCCCGGGGTCACCCAACCCGGCAACCAACGGACCGGGACGCATGCATGTGGTCGGGATCTCCGCGGACGCCGCCCGACTCAAAGTACCGGTCTGCGAGTGCGCAGCCCCGTCCGTTGTTCGCCGCTCCTGCTCCCGGCTACGGTCAGACCTGCTCAGCACGGACGGAGGGCAGGATGAGCAGGATCGGATTCATCGGTGTCGGCGTGATGGGTGCGCCGATGGCCCGGAACCTGCTGAATGCGGGTCACCGGGTTCGGGCATTCGACGCCAGCCCGGCGGCGCTGGCCGCAGTTGTCCGGGACGGCGCAGGGGAGGCGGACTCGGCTCGGGACGCGGCGGACGGAGCCGAGTACGTGATCACCATGCTCCCCACCGGCCGGCACGTCGCCGAGGCGGTACTCGGGCCCAAAGGCCTGTCCGAGGCTCTCGATCCTGCGGCGCTCCTCATCGACATGAGTACCGGATTGCCGGCCCACTTCGATGCAACCGCTGAGACCCTCGCCGCGTCCGGCAGGCGGATGATCGATGCGCCGGTGGGTCGGACTTCCAAGGATGCCGAGGCAGGAACCCTGCTGGTCATGGCAGGTGGCAGCCCGGAAGAGATCGACCGGTCCTTGCCCATCCTCGAGATTCTCGGCGACCCGGTCATCCATTGCGGCCCCCGCGGCGCCGGGATCCGGACCAAGCTGGTCAACAACTACGTGTCGGTGGTGTCCAACGTGGTGGTGGCCGAGGCTCTGACCCTGGCCGAGGGGGAGGGGTTGGATCGCGACCTGGTCATCGAGGTGCTGATGGGTACCACGGCTGGACAGGGGCACCTGGCCACCACCTATCCGGCCAAGGTGCTGGCGGACGACCTGGAGCCCGGCTTCATGATCGACCTGGCCCACAAGGACCTCGGCCTCGCCATCGGTATGGCCGACGTAGGGGGCGTCGCCCACGGTACGGCCCTGGCCGCCCTCGAGTGCTACTCGTCCGCCCGGGACCAGGGCATGGGCCGCCTCGACTGGACCGCGATCTACAACTACCTGCGCCGATCGGCCGGCTCGTGACAACGCTCCCGACGGCCGGTTTGCGGATGGCGGCGCCGGGCATCACCATCACTCCGGTTGCTCTGATTCCAGGAGGATGACATGCTCGACAAGAGGGTTCTGAGGCTGGCTCGCGGCGCGAACTACGCCTCGCTGGCGACGGTGATGCCCGACGGGTCCGTGCAGGTCCATCTGATGTGGGTGGATGCCGACGATGAGCACATCCTGATCAACACCGAGACGCACCGGCCCAAGTTCAGGAACATGATGGCCAACCCCCGTGCCACGGTGATGATCCCCGAACGTGGCAACCCCTGGCACTTCGCCGAGGTGCGGGGGAAGGTGGTGGATACAGTGACCGGTGCGGAAGCCCGCTCCCACATCGACGCCCTGGCCCACAAGTACATGGGGGTGGACGAGTACCCGAATCCGATCACCTCGGAGCGGGTCATCGTCAAGATCGCCCCCGAGCGGGTCGTGGTCTTCCATATCGGCTGATCATGAAGGCGGTGCTGTTCGACCTGGATCGGACCCTCATCGACCTCCAGACTTACACCGACTACGGCGCTGCCCTGGAAGATGTGGAGTCCATGATCGGTTCCTGGGACGATCCACCCGCCCCGGCAACCGACTGGGATGCGCCCACGCAGCGCTGCATGTCGATCCTCGTGGCACTCAGCGGGGATCCCAGGTGGACCGAGGTGTCCGAGGCGATCGCCGTCCATGAGATGGCCGCGGTGACCGCTTCTCACGCAATGCCACGCCTCGGCGAGGCCTTGCAACTTGCGGGAGACATTCCACGGGCGGTGGTGACGCTGGTGGCGGAGGCGCCGGCTCGGGCTGTCCTGGCAAGGCACGGGGTGGACATACCGGTGCTGGTTCCCCGCCGCCCGGACCTGCGGCCCAAGCCGGCGGCCGATCAGCTTCTCGAAGCGTGCCGCCTGCTCGAAGTAGCCCCGTCGAGTGCGGTGATGGTCGGTGACTCGACCTGGGACGCCGAGGCCGCCGCCAACGCAGCGTGCGCGTTCGTGGGCGTGGCCGCCACCCGGGACGGCACCGCTCGGTTTGGCACTGGAGTAAACACCGCCGGCGACCTGGTGGTTGCTCTGGAGCTGGCCAGGCGAGCGGTCTGATCCGCGGCCGGTGGTCTCCCGGGAGTCGTTGGCTCACCGGCGCAGGCGTTGTCCCCGACGGTAGGTGGCGATCCTCCACAGCCACTCGGCCGGTCCGTACCGGAACCGGTCGAGCCAGGCCTTGGACCACCAGAGCTGGGCCGCCCAGACCATTCCGATGAACCCCACCAGCATCGTCCGGGTGAGGTCTGCCTCGGCGAGCACGTACCTGAGGGCCAGCACCCCCAGCACGGTCTGGGTCAGGTAGTTGGTAAGGGCCATCCGCCCCACGGAGCAGAGTCGCCTGTGCAGATCGGTTTCGGGCTGCCGGTTCCACAGGATGATCAGGCCGGTGTAGCCGAGCACGGCCGGCGCGGTGCCGAGCGTGTTCGGAATCGTCCCGACGAACGCTACGTCCGGGGAGAAGTCACGGGCTGCCACCCACGCCAGCCCGATCGCCGCGAGCGGTAGGCCTACCCCCAGGCCGGTGCGCGCCATGCGCCGGTAGAAGGCGGTCGAGCGCTCGCCGGTGATCACCCCGTTCCGGTAGAGCGCCACCCCGATCAGCATCATCCCGACCGCTCGCGAGAGGAAGTCCGTCACGATGAACCATGAGGCTGTGGCGCCGTCCTCGACGCCGGCCGTCCAGAAGCCGCCGAGCCCGCTCCCGTCGCCCGGAATGGATGCCTGGAACAGGACGGCCGCCACCGGTGACAGCAGGAGTGTGGCGCCGCCGAGGATCAGCAGGGTCCGGGGTCGACGGTTCCGCAGACCGATGATGATCGGCGATACCAAGGCGTACCCGATCAGGATGTCCCCCTCCCACAGCTCCAGATGCAGGAGTCCGATTCCCAGTAGCAGCAGGTTGCGCCAGAGACTCAGCAGCGCCGGGCGGCGCGTCCTGGCCGCGGCCCGGTCGCAGAACAGGGCGATACCCGCGCCGAAGAGCAGCGAGAAGAGGCCCATGAACTTCTGATCGACGAAGACCTCGCCGAAGGCTCCCACCAGCCAGTCCAGCCAGGTGTCCGAACCACCGGCCGACAGGTTGAAGTAGGGACCGGGGCCGAGGCCGTAGGAAACGGCGTTCATGACCACGATGCCCAGGAGCGCCACGCCCCTGATCAGGTCCAGGTAGGTGTTACGGCCGCCCAGGGAGATCGGGCGGGCCCGGCCGGACTCACCGCTGGGTCGGCTCGGCATCAGCGGGAAACGGTGCTCAGCAAACGGGTCCCGTGGCAGACAGGCACACGGGCCGGCTCAGATGTATCCGTGGCGGTCCAGGCTCGCCAGCGGCGACTCGCCCTCCCGCATCTCCTCCCGGACCAGCTTCTCGGCGCCCTCGATCTCCTCGGCCCGTTCCAGCACCCGCTCCGCGTCGTCGCGGGGGATGACCAGGATGCCGTCGAACTCGGCCAGAACCACGTCCCCCGGGTGGACGGTGACGTCGCCGATGGTCACCGGAACCTGGGAGGCCACCATCTCCCAGCGCCCGATGGCGTTGAGCGGCGAGAGGTCCCGGTAGAACACCTGGAACCCGATGTCCCGGATCCCCTCGATGTCCCGCAGGTTGCCGTCCAGGATGGCGCCCACGCAGCCGTGTTGCCGGGCCGAGTTGCAACACAGCTCGCCCAGGTGCCCCACGTGGGTGTCCGGAGTGACCGACACAAGCACGCTGTCGGGAGTGAGATCCTCGAACACCTGCAGGTAGGAGGTGATCCGCTCGATGCCGGGTTCGCGCTTTACCCAGGGCTCGATGGGCGCTCCCTGGACGGTATGGGCCAGTCCGGCGATGCGTTGTTCGGGGAAGAGAGGTCGCAGGTAGCTGGGCAGGACCTGCTCGCGTAGTCCCATCCAGTAGAGGGCGTCGCACACTGCCGGCACGTACAGCCTCCGGTAACGAGCGCAGAGCTCGGTTGATGGAATGCTCATGTCAACCCTCCCAGGTAGCGCAGCGCGGCCAGCCCGTAGATTTGCGCCCCGAGGGCCACGCTGCCGGCGGACAGGAACTCGTTGGGGCTATGGGCGCGGGGGAGCATGCCCGGTCCGAAGGCCGCCACGCACGGGATCCCGGCGGTCAGCTGGAAATGCGGGGCGTCGGTGGCGCCGGGGAAGGCGTCGAGGCGCGGTTCGTGGCCCAGCACCTCGGCGGTGGCTTTCTGCAGGATCCCTATAACGGGCTCATCGGCGGATATCTCGGTGGCGGGCACCATCAACTCCCAGACCAACTCGGCGCGCAGGTTGGGCTGGTCCGTCATGGCGGCAGTGAGGAAGCGGTTGATGTCGTCGATCATCTGCCGCTCCCCCATGCCGGGCAGGGTGCGGATGTCGCAGGCGAACTCGGCATTGCCCGGATAGACGCCGTAGAACACCCCGGCCTCGGCCATGACCCCCACATTGACCGTCGGTCCGGTGGGGCACAGTGGGTGGGGCTCGTACGTCAGGTAGCTCTCCAGGTCCCGGTCCATCCGATCGATCAGCCGGGCCATCTGGACGGTGGCGTTGATCCCTTCGATGCGGTCCGAGATGGAGGAGTGCATCTGGGTGCCCGTGACCTTCACCTTGAAGAGGGCCGCGCCCCTCGACACCAGGTGGATCGATTCCCACTCGCGCTCGATTCCGCTCGGTTCGCCGATGATGGCAACATCGGCGTCCAGCAGGCCGTTGTCCGCCATCCACTTGGAGCCGAGCAGCGATCCCGCTTCCTCGTCCGCGGTGAAGACGGCCACCAGGTCCCCGGCTAGCGGTCCCACAGACCGGATGGCGCCCAGCGCGTAGACCATTCCGGCCACGGCCGCCTTCATGTCACCCGATCCGAGCCCGGTCAGGTTGCCGTCCTCGAGGACCGGATCCCACGGGTCGGTATTCCACGCCTCGAGGTCCCCGGCCGGCTTGGTGTCCAGGTGCCCGGAGAGCATCAGCTTGGGACCGCCGCCCGATCCGGGAATCCGGACGATGAGGTTGGGTCGCTCCGGCGTCGCCCCCACCCGTTCTGTGCCGGTCACGCCCAGGTCGGCCAGCCGGGAGGTGACCAGGTCGGCCACGGCCCGCTCGTCACCGGGCGGGTTGGGGGACGGTGTGCGGATCAGCTCCCGGGCGAATTCGAGTACCTCGTCCCGGCGCTCCTCCAGGTACGAGCGGAGGAGGTACTCGGTCCTGGTACCGGTCATGCGCTCACCAGTGTTCTCTCCCGGCACGCCATGGCCAGCCGGCGGAGGCCCTCGGTGATCTGGTCCTCGCCCGCTGCCAGGGATATCCGTACGTAACCGTCGCCGCCCGGCCCGAACACCGATCCCGGCGCCACGCTGACCCCGTGGTTGTCGAGCAGGTCGAGGGTGAACTGCAGCATCGACCGTCCGTGCGTCTCTACCCTGACCAGCGTGTAGAGAGTGCCTGCGGGCGCCACCAGTTCGAGCCCGGCTTCGGTGGCGGTGCGGATTGCGCCGGCGCGGCGTCTCCGGTAGGCATCCAGCATGGCCCGGATCGGTTCTTTGGGTCCCAGCAGGGCCGCCTCGGCCGCCTTCTGGGAGATGGTGCTCGGACAGGACAGTTGTGGTTCTTGTAACTTGCGCAGCAGGTCGGCCACCGGGGGCGGCGCTACCGCGTAGCCGACCCGCCAGCCGGTCATGGCGTAGACCTTCGAGAAGCTGTAGACGGTGATCACCCGGCCCGCCTCGTCGTAACGGGCGGCCGCGGTGTGCTCGGCTGCTTCGTCCAGTACCAACTCGTCGTAGACCTCGTCCGAAAGCAACCAGAGATCGTGGCGGTTGCATAGCTCGACGAGCTCCTGCATCAGGCCAGGGGGGAACACCGACCCCGTCGGGTTGGACGGTGTGTTGACGAAGAGCATGGCCGTCCGGTCCGAGATCAGTGCTCGGAGCCGTTCCGGGTCGGGCAGGAAGCCGTCTGAGGCCTCCAGTTGATAGAACACGGGCGTTCCTCCCAGGAGGCGCACCATGCCGTCCATGTTGGGGAATCCGGGCGTGGGCAGGAGCACCTCGTCGCCGGGGTTGAGGAGCGCGAAGTAGGTGGAGAAGAGGGCGTTCATCCCGCCGGGAGTGACCACGATCCGGTCCGGATGGGCGGAGAACCCGTCCACCTCCTCCACCTTGGCGGACAGCAACTCCCGCAGGCCCGGCAGCCCGCCGTTGGGTCCGTAGCCGGTCCAGCCCGCCCGGGCTGCCGCGGCGGCGCCGGCCACGATGTGCTCGGGAGTCGGGAAGCTGGGCTCACCCACCTCGAGGCGGATGCTGTCGGGACGGGCCGCCGCCCGGTCGAACAGGACCCGGATCTCGGACCGGGCCAGCGAGACGGCCTGGTCGGCCAGGCCCCTCACAGGGCGCCGGCCTCCCGCTGCCGGGCCTTCTCCTCCAGGTCGGGGCGCTGGCCCGCATCGAAGTAACGGAGCGCCCAGTCGGCCCCCTGCCATGTGGTCAGCTTGCCGTCACGGGGCACCAGCCGCACCAGGTAACGATCCCAGTCCCACGACGCCTTCAGTTGCTCCGGTCCCGAAGGCCCGGTGTAGCGGACTGCCATCTCGTCGGCCACCGGAACCCACTTCGAACCCTCGCCCTTGGCCGGACCCTCGACGATCTCGGCGGTGCACTGGGCCAGCACCTTGCGGATGCGTGGATGGGCGAGTTCCTCGATACAGACGGCGCACTGCGGGTTGCGCGCCAGGTCATGCACCCACCCGGAGCGCTTGCGCCCGACCACGTAGAAGGCCTCGCCGTCCCACTGGTACCAGAGCGGCACCACCATCGGCCATCCGTCCTCCTTGACGAAGGCCAGCTTGAGCAACCACGTGCTGTCCGGGCTTGCGAGGAACTCCTCGATGTGACTCTGCGGCATCCCGCCGGCGTCGGAGCCCTCCTCGTAGTAGGTGTCCTGCCTGAACTCGCTCATGCGCGCCTCCGTCTCTTTCCGGGCCCCAGCCGGATCCGTTGCCGGGAGGACTGGTTGCTTCGTCCGCCGCTGTCCCGCAGAATGCTACCGAACCGGGCAGCCCCGCCCGGACATGTCCAGAGGCTGAGGAGCGCCATGACCACCACCCCCCTGATCGAGGAGATGCCGGGACTCGGTGTCACCGTTGAACGAGACGTGGAAGGCACCATGAGGGACGGGACCGTGCTGCGCGCCGACGTCTACCGTCCCCAGACCCGGGCCGATTTGCCGGTGCTGCTCACGCGCTCGATCTACGACAAGCGGTCGGGCGTTCCCACCTTCGGTAGCGCTCACCCGGCCTGGTTCGCCGCCCAGGGGTACGTGGTGGTGGTTCAGGACTGCCGGGGCCGGTACGCGTCCGAGGGTGACTTCTACCCCTACCTCCACGAGATGGACGACGGTTACGACTCGGTCGAGTGGGCGGCCCGCCTGGCGGGATCCGATGGCCGGGTCGGAATGATGGGGTTCTCCTATGTCGGTGCGACCCAGCTCCTGGCGGCGGTGACGGCGCCACCCTCCCTCGCCTCCATCACACCGGCCTTCACCGCCTCGCAGTACTACGACGGGTGGACCTACAACGGCGGGGCCCTCGCGCTGGCCTTCATCGGCTACTGGGCCACGCTCCTCGGGCTGGAGACGGCGCAGCGGGCCGGCGACCTCGAAGGTCATATCGGTCTGGCCGCGGCCCTGGGCGCTGCTCCCAACTGGTACCACAGCCTTCCCGTGGCCGGTTATCCGCCGCTCCAGACCCCGCACGTGCCCTACTTCAACGACTGGGCGGAGCATTGCTCCTACGACGACTACTGGAAACGGTGGAGCATCGACGAGGACTACAGCCGGATCCGGGTTCCGGCGCTGCACGTGGCCGGCTGGTACGACGTGTTCCTAACCGGCACGGTCAAGAACTTCGTGGGCCTCTCCGGTGCCGGTCACGACGACCGGACGCGTGACAACCAGAAGCTGGTCGTCGGACCCTGGGCGCATATGCCGTGGACGCCGGTCAGCCGGCTCGGGTCCGACGGTCCGTCGACGATGGAGATCGACTCCTGGCTGGTCAGGTGGTTCGACCAGACCCTGAAAGGCAGGGAAACGGGGGTCATGGACAGCCGGGTGACCGCCTTCACGCTGGACGGGCGATGGCGGGACTTCGCCTCGTGGCCGCCCGAGGAGGCGGTGGTGGAGGACTGGTTCGTCCACTCCGACGGGTGCGCCAACTCCAAGTTCGGTGACGGCAGGCTCGACCGCACCGCGCCCGGCGACGAGCCGCCTGACATCTTCGTCTACGAGCCTGGAGTGCCCGTTCCGTCCATGGGGGGTCACTCGTGCTGCTTCGACAGCATCACCCCGATGGGCCCGGCCGACCAGCACGAGGCGGAGGTGTCACGGATGGTGCTGGTGTACACGTCGGAGCCTCTGTCGGAGGACATCGAGCTGGTCGGGGATGTTGAGGTGACCCTGTACGCGGCTACCACCGCTATCGACACCGACTTCACCGCCCGGCTCTGCGTGGTGGACGAGGCCGGCCGCTCGGTCAACCTGCAGGAGGGGATCCTCCGGGCGCGTTACCGGGACTCGCTGTCGGATCCCGAGTTGCTGACCCCCGGCCACGTGTACGAGTTCAAGATCGAGTTGGGCCCGGTGGGCGCCCGGGTGGGCGCAGGGTCGCGCCTCCGGCTCGACATCTCCAGTTCCGACTTCCCCCAATGGGACCGGAACCTGAACACGGGCGCCCGGCCGCTGACCGACGGACCGCTCGACTCGATCCCGGCTACCCAGACGGTGCTCCACAACCGCTCCTATCCCACACGGGTGTCCCTACCCGTGCTGCGAGCCTGAATCGGCACAGGCGCGAGGGGGTTGACAAGGGAAGCCGATCGACGTATAACAGTGGTAGGCGCGTAGTACAGATGCAGGATTAGGTGAAGGCGCCATCGTAGTGGGTGAGACACATGTGCCGGTCTTGATACGGAACCCCGCCGAGCCGGAGAGAACCTGGGAGGGTCACTTCCTGGTCGATACAAGCGCCAGCGACTGCTTTGTGCCGAGGCCATACCTGGAAGGTATCGGCCTGGCTCCCAAAGGGGAGCGGGTCTACGAACTGGCCGACGGCAGCGAGGTGACCGTCGATGTCACTACAGGGGATCTCGAGTTCATGGGCGAGATCATCGGCGGCCTGATCGCGTTCGGGGCGGCCGGCACGGAGCCGCTACTGGGGGTTATCGCCCTGCAGGCTGCGGGGGTCGAGGTAGACCTGCGGACCGAATCACTCAGGAAAGGTCGCCGCTTCCGGCTCTGAGATCCCCGCCACCCGGACCGGCCCGATGACCAGCGCGATTCGGCCCGTCGGCAAGGTGGCCTTCGGCCGAATTCCATCATTGTGATTCAGCCTGCTAGAGTCACCGAGTCGTGGGTGGCAATAGCACCTTATTGCGGGAGATCCAGTACCGGCTGAACGGAGTTCAGGACCGGGGGGATCTCGTCAACCATTACGAGTCACCCTCTTCTGTGGACGAGACCCTGGCGCTCCTCGCTGCTCACCGGAGTCGGGCGCGGTTGATCGCCGGGGGGACCGACCTGGTACTGGAGATGCGCCGCGGCTCCCGGCCCGAGGTTGAGGTGTTGGTGGACATCTCCCGGTTGGGTGGCCTGGACCGCATCGAACAGGACTCCGAGGGGACGATCCACTTGGGACCGCTGGTGACCCATGGCGATGTGGTGGCCTCCGGCCTGTTGTGGGAACGAGCCCTCCCCCTGGCGCAGGCATCGCTGGAGGTCGGAGCGCCTCCTCTCCAGGCTCGCTCCACGGTGGTGGGGAACCTGGTAACGGCCAGCCCGGCCAACGACACCATCTCCGCTCTCACCGCCCTGGACGCCTGGCTGACCATCCGCTCCCGGGAGAGAGGAGAGCGCCGGGTCGGGTTGGACCGGTTCTTCACCGGGAACCGGCGGACCGTGCTCTCCCCCGACGAGATGGTGACCGGCATCGGCTTCCCCGCGCTCACCGACTCGCAATCCGGGCTGTTCCTGAAGCTGGGCCAGCGGATGGCGCAGGCCATCTCGGTGGTTCACATCGCCATGGTCATCGAACGCGACCCGGACGGCGTGGTGACCATGGCTCGGATAGCCCTGGGGAAGGTGGCGCCGGTGATCGTGCGGGCCTCCGAAGCCGAGGGAGTGCTGGCGGGCCGGAAGCTGGACGAGGAGACCATCTCGGCGGCGGCCACCGTCTCCGCCACCGGGCTCGATCCCCAGAGCGGCGTGCGGGGGACGGGCGAGTACCGGAGGAGGATGACCGAGGTGATGGTCCGCCGAGGGTTGGCCGCGCTGGCGAGCGGCGACGAACGACGCAATGTTCCGTCCCGTCCCGTTCATTTCGGATCCTCTGTTCCCCCTACCCTTGGCGAGTCGCACTCTCACCGGCCCGGAGACCCGATCGAAGCGACCGTCAACGGGATGCCGGTGATCACCTCGAGCGGCTCCGACCTGACCCTGCTGGACTGGTTACGGGACGTAGCGGGTCCGGCCTCGGGATCGCCCCTGACCGGAACCAAGGAGGGCTGCGCCGAGGGAGAATGCGGCTCCTGCATGGTCCTCTTGGACTCCGAGGCCGCCCTGTCCTGCCTGACTCCCGCCTACCGGGCCCACCGGGCGGAGGTCGTCACCGTGGAGGGACTGGCCAACGGCAGGCTCACTCCGGTGCAGGAAGCCTTCTGCCGCACCGGCGCCGTCCAGTGCGGCTACTGCATCCCCGGATTCCTGGTATCTGCCACCAAGCTTCTGGACGGGATTCCCGTCCCCACCACCGAGGAGATCACCACCGCCCTGGCGGGCAACCTTTGCCGTTGCACCGGCTATTACCCGATGATCGAGGCCGTGGCCCTGGCCGGCGCGGAACAGGCCGGAGCGCGGCGATGACCGTCGGGGTATCCGCTCAGCGCAGCGATGCCCCTGACAAGGTAACCGGAGCGACCCTCTACCCGGCTGATCTGCGGCGGGTTGACGCTCTCAGCGCCAAGGTGGTGTTCAGCAACCGTCCCCATGCCCGGATGGTGGCCATGGATGTCTCCGCCACGCTCGACACTCCGGGAGTGGTGGAAGTTGTGACCGCCGCCGACGTTCCCGTCAACGAGTACGGGCTGACCCTCTCCGACCAGCCGGTGCTGGTGGGCCTGGGAGCGACAGGCCGCAGCAACGTACCTTCGGATGTAAGCCGTTGGGAAGCGGATCAGATCGCGGTGGTGGTGGCCGAGACCCGCCAGGCCGCCGACGAGGGTGCCAAGCGCCTGCGGGTCGAGTGGGAGGACCTCCCTCTGGTGCCCGACCTGGACGCGGCGCTCTCGGGTTCCGTGCTGGTCCACCCGGAGAACGGGAACGAAACGAACATCTACCACCAGCTCAAGTACCGGGTCGGAGACATGGAAGAGGGATGGCGCGCGGCGGACGTCGTGGTGGAGGGCACCTACGTGCTTCCGCACCAGGAGCATGCCTACCTCCAACCCGAGGCTGCCGTGGCCTACCTCGACCACTCGGACCGGATCACGGTGGAGATCGCTGGGCAGTGGACCCACGAGGACCGGGCGCAGATCGCCCATTCCCTGGACGTCGATCCCGAGGACATCAGGGTCATCTACCCGGCCATCGGGGGCGCCTTCGGCGGCCGGGAGGACATGTCGCTCCAGATCGTGCTGGCCCTGGCGGTAAGGAAGTTGGCCCGGCGGGGGATCCGCCGGCCCGTCCGGACGGTGTGGACGCGGGAAGAGAGCATCATCGGGCATCACAAGCGGCATCGGGCTGTTCTCCACGCCCGGTGGGGCGCCACCCGCGACGGGTTGCTGACCGCGGTCGAGTCCGAGGGCTGGCTGGATGCCGGGGCGTACAACTACACCTCCAACAAGGTGTTGGGCAACATGCATGTCTGCTCGGTCGGCCCCTACCGGGCGCCCAACATCCAGGCCGATTCCCGGGTCGTCTACACCCATTCGGTGCCGGGCGGCGCCTTCCGGGGTTTCGGCGCCCCGCAGGGGGCGTTGGCCGCCGAGGGTCAGATGAACCGGCTGGCCGCCGAGTTGGGCATGGATCCGGTCGCCCTCCGTCTCCTCAACTGCTACCGGGAGGGCGATACGGGCGCCTGGGGGGAGACGATCCCGTCGGTGGTGAGCCTCCCCGAGGTCATCGAGGCTTGTGCCGATCGCGCTGACTGGGATAAGCCTCTCGAAGCCGAGACCGCCGGTTTCTCGGTGTTCCGATCCGTGCCCCCGGATGCATCCCGCCAGCGCCGGGGACGGGGGTTCGCCTGCGGCTTCAAGAACATCGGGTTCTCGTTCGGGTTCCCCGAACGCTGCGTGGCGGGCATCGAGTTGTGGGGGGACGACGAGGTGGAGCGGGTGGTGTTGTACCACGCCGGTGCGGAGGTGGGGCAGGGCGCCCACACCGTGTTCCGCCAGATTGCCGCCGAGGCGGCGGGGGTGGGTCTCGATGCGGTGGAGGCGCACTTCTCCGACACGGCCACCAGCGGCGACGCCGGCTCGGCCTCCGCGTCCCGGATGACCTGGATGGGGGGCAACTCCATCCTGGGCGCCGTAGAGGAGGCACAGAAGCGATGGATCGACGGAGACCGCCCGGCTCTGGGCAACTTCCGGTTCACCCCGCCTCCCACCGAGCCTATGGATCCGGAGACCGGGGCGGGGGACATCAACTTCGCCTACGGATGGATGGCGGAGGCGGTGGACGTGACGGTCGATGTGGACACGGGACACCTGAAGGTGGAGTCGGTGGTGTGCGCCGTGGATGTGGGGAAGGCCCTCAATCCGGGGCTCGTGAAAGGACAGATAGAAGGAGCGGTGGCGCAGGCCCACGGCTACGCGGTGACCGAGCAGCTCCTGAGCAAGGACGGGAGGATCTTCAACCCCAACCTGAGCACCTACCTGATGCCCGGGATCGGTGACATTCCACGGCGGGTCGAGAGCGTGATCCTGGAGATACCCGACCCGAGAGGCCCGTTGGGAGTGCGTGGCATGGCGGAAATGCCGGTCATTCCACTGGCGCCCGCCGTGTCCGCGGCAATCTACGACGCCGTGGGCGTCTGGTTCGACGAGCTGCCGCTCACGCCCGAGCACATCTCAGCCGGGCTCCGGACCGCCTAGAGGCCACCGCGGATCACTTGTAGCGGGACGCCATGCGCTTGACGGAAAAGCGGCTCGGCGGGTGGTCCCTTTTGGTTGGGACCGTGGCAGTGGCGGTGGGCTATGCGCTATCGCCGGGCCGTGGCGCGGTGGACACGGTTCCCAGCAACAGCCTGAGAGACCTCACGCTGGCGATGGCGCGCAACGAGGTGCTTTCCTACACCGTGCCGGTCTTGATCCTCCTCGGCGGCCTGTTGATGCTTCACGGGATCCTGACCCTGCGGCGGTATGCAGGCCCGGTGGCGCGGCTCGGCCTGCTCGGGATGGCCATCGGCCTTGTCCTTCAGATGGTGATGCGGGGACTCGACTACATGATCACAGGAATGGGGGTGGCGGCGCTGGAGAGCGCCGCTGAGCGTGAGGAGTGGCTCGGATCTGCGCTCGAGATGCAGCGGATGGTGTACGGGCTGCAATTCACCTCCATCGTGGTCGGCTTCGCCGGGGCAGCGATCCTGGCGCTGGGACTTGCCTTCCGCCCGGAACCCCTGCGCATGCGCCCAGCGCTGAACTTCGTCGTTGCGGTACTGGTCGTGGCTGCGCTGGTGGTCTTCATCGCCGCGTGGCATTCCGACAGCTTGGAGTTGGCGCTCGCGCCCGTGTTCGCCGCGATGTCGCTGGGCGGAATCGTCTACATGGGTCTCCTGGGATGGAGATTGGCATCATCGGAGGACCGCCGGGCCGCCAAACCGGAATCGGAGGCCCCCTAAGCCGGTCCCCCTGTCCGGTCAGCCCGAGGCGAGGTTCAGGGCGGTCTGGGCCAGGATCTCGGCCGCTACTGCTGTCTCCTCGATGCCCACCCACTCCTCGTCCGAGTGGGCCTGGTCGATGCTGCCGGGTCCGAACACCACGCAGCTGATCCCGGCCGGCGCGAGAGCGGAGGCGTCCGTGCCGAAGGTGACCCCGATCGGATCGGCCTCCCCACCCGTGGCCTCCTCCCGGGCCTGTTTCAAGGCCTGGACCACCGGGTCGGTAACCGGGGTGTCGAGGGGAGCGGTCATCAGGAAGGGATCCCGGCGCTCCAGCGGGACGTCGAGACGGCCCAGCAGGTCGTCGAATTCCTCTAGCAGCGCCTCGTGGTTCTCGCCGGGGATCACGCGCCGGTCGAGGCCGATCACGCACTCCGCCGGCACCACGTTGAAACCGGAACCGCCGCGGATGGTGGTGACGGCGAGCGTGGCCGGCCCGGCCAGAGGGTGCCCCGCCGGGTCGAGGGATGCCAGGTAGTCGGTCTGGAGGATGTCCAGGACCCGTCCCATCGCGTAGATGGCGTTGCGTCCCAGATGGGGCTTGGAGGAGTGCGCCGGTATGCCGGTGGTAGCGATGTCGAAGCGCAGCACGCCCTTGTGGGCGGTGGCGATCTCGAGGCTGGTGGGCTCGCCGAGCACCGCCATGTCGACCTCGGGATGGGCGGCCGCCAGTTCCTGCGCCCCGGTCCCGCCAACCTCCTCGTCGATGCCCCCGACCAGCATGACCGTGGCCCGTTCGGCCGCGTCCACCGACCCCAGCAACCGGAGGGCCTCGACCATCGCCACCAGAGACCCCTTGGTGTCGCAGGCTCCGCGCCCGTACACGTTTCCGCCGGTCGAGAGCGCATTTGCGGTGGCCTTGCCGGACAGGCCCACCGTGTCGAGGTGGGCGTGGAACATGACCACCGGCGCGCCTTCCCTTCCCGGCAGGCTGGCGATGACGTTGTCCCGGCCTCCGGGATGGACCGGTTCCCGCACGGGATCGAAGCCCCAATCCCTGAGGTCGGAGAAGAGCAGGCTCGCTAGGTCGGCCTCGCCGGCGCCCCCGTCGATGGCGGGGTTGACGGAGTGGGTACCGACGTAGCGGACCAGCAATCGCTCGACCCTGGTGCGGTCGGCCTGGCCTCGGAACTCGGACGGCACGGCAGCAACGATACCGAATCGGGCCCGTCCACCTACAATTCCGGCAACAGTCCTGGCTCGCGACGGGAGGCCGGCAAGTTGTGCACCACCGGGTTCTTCAGGCTCGGACCTGACGACTACCTCCTGTTCAAGAACAAGGACTTCGGCAGGGAGAGCTTCGACGACCGCTTGGTTCTCGACCCGGACGTGTTCGGCGTTGAAGGCATCACCACTTGGGCGGGAACCGAACCCGACCTGGACCGGTTCTCAGGCTTCTCCATCGGGGCCAACTCCTCCGGCCTGCTGGTGTGCGATTCCAACGTCCGCACCCTCGACGACCACGCCAACTACGACGACCTGGTCGAGATCGCCTTGCGCGAGGGCACGGATGTCAGCTCCGGCGTGGCCGCGGTGGAGCGAGCGGTGGCATCTCGCCCGTACCTGTGGGGCAACCTGGTCCTGATCGATGACAACAGCCAGGCTGCTGTCGAGGTACGGAGCCGCCAGACGGCGGTGCTCCGGCCGGACAGGCCCACCGCACGATCCAACCACCACACCGAGCTGGGAGTTCATCCCGAGAACGACGACCGGCTGACCACGCTCGACCGGATCGCCTCCGCTCAGGGCCGCCTCGACCGGGCGGCCTCCCTGGACGACATCCTCGAACTGCTCCGGAGCCACGACCAGGGCGGCACCGGCATTTGCAACCACCTGGGCTACAGCACCGTCTACAGCTACGTACTCCGCCACCGGGCGGGGACGACCACGCTGATGGTCAGCAGGGGAAGGCCCTGCGAAGCTTCCGCGCTCATGGAACTGGACCTCCCCATCGGGCCGGCCTGGTCGCCCGGCGCCGTCGATGACTTCCTGGCCGCCTACCCCTCCGATCGGGTGCCGGTGTCCTGAGTACGGTCCCCGCGTCACAAGTCCCAGAGGGGCAGGTTGGACACGGCTTCCTTCAGATCCCTCCGGCGCTCGTCCACGTCGGGCAGGGCGGCGGCCACCCGGTTCCAGAACTCGGGCGGGTGGCCCTTGACCTCTAGATGGGCGAGTTCGTGAACCACCACGTAGTCGATGAGCCTCGGCTCCAGCATGATGAGCCGCCAGTTGAACCGTAGGGTGCCGTCGCGGGCGCAGCTGGCCCATCGGCTCTTCTGATCAGCGATCAGAACCCTCGACTTCGGGCCGTGACCGAGGAGTGGCCACCATGCGTCGACCGTGGCGGGGACCCGTTCCCAGGCTCTGGCGTTGTACCAGGCCACGAAGGCATAGATAACGCTCACAAGCAGGGAGTCGTCGTCTTGCCCGGCAGGCACGGTCACTGTGAACCGGCTCCCGTTGAAATCCACCACTGGTCCCGGCAGGTCCCCGGTTTCGTAGGAGAGCGGCACGGCTCGGCCCAGGTAGGGCATGATCTGACCGTCTCGCAGGCCGGGCCGGTTGGCCCCGTGGAGGTCAGCCAGGTGGTCGAGTATCCAGGATGCCTTGGCCCTGACCAACCGCTCGAGCTCGGCCGCCGGTGCGGCTCTGGGGGCGTACACCCGCACGCCGGTGGGCGTCACGGCCAGGTCGATCGTCCTCGTCCGGCGGTCACTCCGCCGTACCTCGAACTCGATGGTGGTGTCTCCGTGGGTGATGGAACTGCGTTCGTGTGCCATCACGATCTCCTTTCGCTTCGCGGTCGCCGGCTCCCAGGGCCGGCTCGAACTGATGTCGGGGTCGGGTCCTCCGATCCCACCCCTTCATCTACCGCGAAAGCGCGGGCTTTTCCATACCCTCGCCGGGTAGCTAGGCCGGGGGTCGGACGCGGCCCTCGGCGAGCAACCGGCGGAAGGCGTCGACCGTTCCGGCAATCCCCTCCGCCAGCGGGCGCTGGGGAATGTCGATGACCCGCTCCAGGCCGGCACCGTCGATGATCGAGGGCAGCGGGAAAGGCGCATCGTCGTAGGTGGTCACGATTCCGGGAGAGGTGGCGTCGATCGCCGCCGCCACCTCGGAGATGTGAGCCACCGGGCCGCCCACGTTGTGCACCAGGGCCCGGTCGGCCTCGAGGCGGGCGGAGGCGATGAAGATGCGGGCCATGTCCTGGGCGTGCTGGTAGGTGACCGTTCCGCCGTGGGTGATGTGGGCGGAGACTCCGGCCGCGGCGGACAGCATCGCCGTAGTGGCCGCCGAAGTGAGGCCCTGATCGCGTCCCAGTCCGTAGATGACGGAGGGACGAAGGCCCACGGAGCCGACTCCCCAGTCCGCGCTGTAGATCCGGGCGGTCCACTCGTTGGCCTGCTTGTAGGCGCCGTAGAGCGTGGTCGGGGCGGCCGGGGAATCATCGTCGACCACCCCGCCCTCGTACATCTCGGTGGTGCCGAACACGCCGATCGAGCTGGCATAGGTAACCCCCCGGACCCGGCCGTCGGACCGGCGGGCCGCCTCCAGGACGTTGAGAGTGCCGGTGACGTTGACCCGTGAGCCATTGATCGGATCGGCCATGCAGAACGGGACCTGGAGTGCGGCGAGGTGGACCACATGGGTGATCCGGTCGTCCGTTATCACCGCCTCGACCGCCTCGCTGTCGCGGATGTCCCCCTGGCGGAACCGGACGGCGGACAGCTCGTCGTCGTCCAGCAGGAGCCGCAGGCGATGGGGAGTATCGCTTATGTCGAACGTGACTACCGGAGATCCTTCCTTGACCAGCTCATGGACTGCCCAGGCGCCGATACAACCGGCCGATCCTGTCACCAGGAACCGTTCCATTTCTGCCTTCTCCAATCTGATGCGACCTTTTTTGCACGCCGTAGCGAGCAACAGGATAAGATATCCGTTTAGCGTCCGTGGCGCGAGCGAAGGAGGACATGCTCATGGGCAACTCTTGGATGGATCCGGACTTGGGTCCGGAGGTGGCCGAACTCACCGAGCAGTACATGGCCAAGAAGATCGGGCGGCGCCAGTTCATGAAACGTATGGGCGTTGCCGGCGTGGGAGTAGCAGCCGCCGCGTCGATACTGGCAGCCTGCGGCGGGGACGACGAGCCCGACACCACCGCAGCTACCGCCGCCGCTACCACCGCCACCACCGCAGCTGCCTCGGATGGCGGCGCTGATACCACCCAGGCGGCGGCGCCGGCGGAGACCACAGCGACGACAGAAGCTGCGATGATGGGCCCGGTCTCGGGCGGCACGTTGCGCGAGGGTTACAACCGGGATGTCTCCAAGCACGATCCGGCGACCACCAACTGGTACGACCCGGCGTTCTTCGCCATTTACGAGGCGATCCTGTCGAACGACCCGAGCGGCGCCACGGTGCCACAGTTCGCTTCGGGATACTCCGCCTCGGATGACGGTCTCGAGTACCGGTTCACCATTCCGGAGGGCAAGCTTTCGCACTCCGGCGGGACCATCAACGCCGAGATGGTGGCCGAGTTCTACCGGTCCATCCAGACCTACAGCTTCATCGCGGGTCTGGCGGCGCCGGTCGACACCTACGAGGCGGACGGCAACGAGGTCGTCATGAAGATGAAGAACCCGTGGGTGGGCGCCCTCGGACCGCACAAGACCGGGTACTGGCGGATCGTCAACATCAACACCTGGAAGGAACACTCGATCACGGCGGATGGCGAACTCAACGCCGCCTCCACCTACGGCACCGAGCTGGCGGACGGCACCGGTCCCTTTACCCACGAGGAATGGGTACCGGGGAGCCACGTGCTGGTCAGGCGCTGGGACGACTATCCGGGCTCCGAGACCCCGTTCTTCGACAACAAGGGTCCGGCTTACCTGGACGCCATCCGGTGGACGGTGATCACCGAGGCCGGCCAGCGGGCCACCCAGCTCGAGAACGGCGACATCGACACCCTGATCAACCCGGCCCACCAGGACATCGGGCGCCTCGAGTCCAACTCGGACCTGACGGTGATCCGGCACCCCGAGTGGTCGGGCTATCACCTGGCGATGAACCGTGACTATCCCGAGTACTTCGGCGACCGGCTGACCCGCCAGGGCCTGTCCCACGCGCTGGATCGGGAGGGCATGGTCCAGGCCATCCTGTTCGGCAACGGCGCCGCAACCTACGGCCCGTTCCCCACCACCGACCGTAACTACGAGTCGGCGGTCGAGCAGTACAACCAGTTCGATCTCGACCTGGCCAACCAGAAGCTGGATCGGGCCGGTTGGACGATGGGCAGCGGCGGCGTCCGGGAGCGCGACGGTGTCAGGTTCGAGTTCCGCTATCTCGTCGAGGACGAGACGGTGCAGAAGTCGGTCGCCGAGGCGGTTCAGGCCCAGTTCGCCAACGTCGGCGTCAGGGCCAACCTCGACGTGGTCGACAGAGCGCTCGCCTTCGAGCAGCAGAGCGGCCCGGGTCGGGATTCGGTCGAGATGTCGCTCTTCTTCTGGCTGTGGCCGATCCCCCTGGACGTGCTGATCCTCTTCGGCGGGTCGCAGTTCATCCCGGTGCCGAACTTCTCGCACGCCGTGGAGCCGCGGGTGGATGATGCCATCGCCAGCTGGCAGACCTCGGCCACCGAGGCGCAGGCGCAGGCGGCGGCTTCCCAGTTCCAGCTGGCCTGGGCCGAGGAGCTTCCGTACATCCCGCTGATGAACCAGAACGCCACCTTCGTACACAACAACAAGGTGCATGGATGGCAGCCCTTCGTGTGGAACCTCTACCCGTACTACAACGACACCTGGATCGAGGCCTAGGGCTCTGGACGAGCCTTGCAGGTACTCGGATCGAGAAAGGGCCGCGCTTCGGCGCGGCCCTTCGGTGTAGGGGGGTTCGGCCTTGAGGCGGCTGGCAGCCCGCTCCGGCTACATGCTGGTGATCGTGGCGGTTTCGTCGGTGGCGGTCTTCTACGCCATCCGGCTCTCGGGAGGCGACGCGGTGGCCGCCGTTATCCAGCCGGGCTCTGCCTCGCTGGAGGCACGCGAGCAGCTCCGGGAGCTCTGGGGACTGAACCTTCCCATCCACGAGCAGTACTTCGCCTACATGGGACGGCTGCTTCGGGGGGATCTGGGCAACTCTCTGACCAACAGCTCGCCCATATCGGACATGCTGATCATTCATGGCCGTCACAGCCTGATTCTGGGGGCGGCCGCCCTGCTGATCGTCTTCGGCATGGGCATCCCGCTGGGGATCCTGGCATCGCTGCGCCGCAACGGCGTGGTGGACGCGTCGATCATGACCTTCTCGGTGGGCGGTATGGCGATTCCCAACTTCTGGCTGGCGCTGCTGGCCGTCTGGCTGTTCGCCTCCACCCTCCACTGGCTGCCCTCGGCCGGATGCTGCGGTCCCAAACAGCTGGTGATGCCCGCGTTCGTGCTGGCCGCGGAGGGACTGGCTCTCACCGTCCGCATGACCCGTTCGGCCATGCTCGAGAACCTGGACCGCGACTTCGTCCGGACCCTCCGGTCGGGCGGGCTGTCCGAGGCGCGGGTGATCGGTCGCCACGTGCTGCGAAACGCCATGGTTCCCCTGGTGTCGCTGGCCGGCCTGCGGATCGGGCAGATCGTGGGGTATGCCCTGGTCGTGGAGACCATATTCGGTTGGCCCGGCCTGGGGCAGGTGCTGGTCAACGCGGTGCTGAGGAGGGACTACCCGGTGGCGCAGTTCTTCTCCCTGGTGCTGGTGACCCTGGTGATCGTGGGCAACTGGGCGGCGGACCTGGGCTACCAGTTCGCCAACCCGCGTCTGCGCGCCGCCCGATCTTGAACGTATGATGCGACCGGCCTACCGAGGATGAGAGATGGCTGACGGGACCCCGACCCATCTGGAAGCCTGGAACTTGCAGCTCGCCGAGTTCGAGGAGAGCAGCCGGGTGGGTCCGGCGCGCGCCGCCCTCGGTCGCATGCGGCGTAACAAGCTTCTCCTGCTGGGAACCGCGCTGGGGCTGATCGTGCTGGGGGCCGGCGTCCTCGGCCCGATCATCTCGGGTGCCGACCCGGCCTTCCAGAGCTTCGCGAGCACCCTTCTCCCGCCCGGCAGCGAGGGATACCTGCTCGGTACCGACCATCTGGGTCGGGACATGGCGGTCCGGGTGTTCATAGGCATCCGGGTCAGCCTGATGGTGGCGGCCGGAGTCACCCTCCTCTCGCTGGTCCTCGGCCTGGTGTTGGGCATGTTCGGGGGGTTCCTTGGTGGTTGGGCAGATCGAACCATCAGGGGAGCGGTCGATTTCGTCTGGGGCTTCCCCCTGATCCTGGTGGCGGTGCTCTTCGCGGGAGGTCTGGGAGAAGGACTCTTCCCGGTGATCCTGGCGGTCGGGCTGGTCAACACCGCAGCCATCGCCCGGGTGGTGCGCGGCGAAGTGCTCTCGCTGAGCGAGCGGGAGTTCGTCGAAGCGGCCCGGGCAGGTGGCCTGTCGACTGCCCGGATCATGTGGCGCCACCTCTTCCCCAACATCCTGGCGCCCGCCCTGGTGCTGGCTTCTTACTACGTAGCGGTGGCCATCATCGCCGAGGCGGCGCTGTCGTTCATCGGCCTGGGCGCCCAGCCGCCCACCCCCAGCCTGGGGGGGATGGTGTCCGACGGGCGCAACTTCCTCCAGCAGAACCACTGGGGAGCGACCATCCCCGGGATCACCATCGTGCTGCTGGTGCTGGCCGTGTCGCTGATCGGCGACGGTTTGCGGGACGTGTTCGATCCCCGGCTCAGGCACGAGGCCAAGGGGGTTGACGAGGAATGAAACGGGTTCTGGCCCGCACCGTATACATGGTGATCGTCCTGGTGCTGTCCTCGATCGCCGTGTTCTACGCCATCCGGCTGTCGGGTGGTGACGCGGTGGCGGCCCGGGTCCCGGCGTCGGCTTCGGCGGAGGAACGGGAGGCGGTCCGGGAGCAACTCGGCCTCAACGACCCGTTCCACGAGCAGTACTTCGACTACATGGGCCGGTTGTTCACCGGCGATCTGGGCAACTCCCTCACCAACAACGCCGACATCGGGAAGCTGCTCACCGACCACGGCCGCAACAGCCTCATCCTGGGGGTCGCCGCCTTCGTGCTCGTGTTCGGGGTGGGCATCCCCCTCGGCATGCTGGCCTCGCTGCGCAGGAACTCGTGGTGGGACGGCGGGATCATGACCTTTTCGGTGGCCGGGATGGCGGTTCCCAACTTCTGGCTGGCCCTGCTGGCGGTGTGGTTATTCGCGTCCGTGCTGGGGTGGCTCCCCTCCGCCGGCTGCTGCGGTCCCAAACAGCTGGTGCTGCCGGCGGTCGTGCTGGCGATGGAAGGCATGGCGCTGACCGTCCGGATGACCCGTTCGGCCATGCTGGAGAACCTCAACCAGGACTTCGTCCGGACCCTCCGGTCGGGCGGCCTCTCGGAGTCGAAGGTCATCGGTCGCCACGTCTTCCGCAACGCGCTGGTGCCGATCGTGTCGCTGGCGGGTCTGAGGATCGGGCAGATCGTGGGGTATGCGCTGGTCGTGGAGACCATATTCGGTTGGCCCGGCCTGGGGCAGGTGCTGGTCAATGCTGTATTGAGACGCGACTATCCGGTGGCGCAGTTCTTCTCACTGGTGCTGATCACCATCGTCCTGCTGTCCAACTGGCTGGCCGATGTGGGGTATACGGTCGTCAACCCCCGCCTGCGGAGAACTTGAGGTGGCAACATGACCGAAAACGGTGTCAACCGGCCTGTGACCGCTCCGTTGCTCTCGATCGACGGGCTTCGCACCATGGTCAGTTCCAGGAGGGAGTCGTTCGACGTGGTGCGGGGCCTGTCGCTCGATATCTACCCCAACGAGGTGCTCTGCCTGGTGGGGGAGAGCGGCTGCGGCAAGAGCATCACCGCCCTGTCGATCATGCGCCTGCTTCCCACCCCGCCGGTGCGGGTCCGGGAAGGCGAGATACGGTTTCGCGGTGAGGATCTGCTGAGCCTGAGCGGCAAGCGGATGCGGAATATCCGGGCCGATTCCATCTCGATGATCTTCCAGGATCCGCTCACCTCGCTGGATCCGGTGTTCACGGTGGGAGACGTGATCGTCGAGGTGATCAGGGCCCATAGGGACATGAGCAAGGAGGAAGCGCGCAGCCTGGCCGGTGACGCCCTTGCCAAGGTGGGCCTGCCCGATCCGATCTCCCAGCTCGATTCGTACCCCCACCAGCTCTCGGGAGGTATGCGGCAGCGGGTGATGATCGCCATGGCCCTGGTACTGGACCCCGACATACTGATCGCCGACGAGCCGACCACCGCGCTCGATGTGACTGTCCAGGCCCAGATCCTCGACCAGCTCGTCAAGGAGCAGCGGGAACGCCACATGGCCATGCTCCTGATCACCCACGACCTGGCGGTGGTGGCCGCGGTAGCCGACCGGGTGGCGGTCATGTACGCCGGTGAGATCGTGGAGCAGGCCCCGGTGGACGAATTGTTCGAGGATCCGCGCCATCCTTACACGCAGGGCCTGCTCCGGGCACTGCCGAAGGTGAGCACCACGCGCCGGCGCCTGGATCCGATCCCGGGCCTGGTGCCGTCCCTACAGATGATGCCGCCGGGGTGTGCATTCGCCCCGCGCTGTCCTCACGCCCTGGATCGTTGCTGGACCGAACAGCCGGAGCTGGCCACGGACCGGGACGGTCGGGTCTTCCGGTGCTTCAACCCTCAGCCGTTCGCCGGTTGATGCCGGCGGCGCCGGTCCCCGTCGCTATCCGGCTTCCTGACGGGCTGGTTCTCCGGGGCCACGAGTGGCCGGTGGACGGACCGGCGGTCGTGTTTCTCCACGACCACGGTGACGACCTCGACGCCTGGGGTCCGGTCACCGCGGGCGTGGCTTCCCACGGGTTCCGCGTGATCAGTGTGGAGTTGAGGGGCCACGGCCTCTCGGACGGTGACGCCGAGCCAGGCATCCTGGCACAGGATCTTCCGGCCCTTCTTAGGGAGACGGCCGCTTCATTCGGCCCCGTTGCGCTGGTCGCATACGGTCGGGTCACGGAAGCCATGCTGTTCGTCAACGAAGACCAGGGCGCGCCGGTGCAGGTGATGATCAGCCCCCTTCCGGTGGCGCCTCGAGAGATCGACTGGCGCACCACCCGCTCCGCCATGCGCCTGGTGGTCAAGGGCGCCCTCAACGAGGAAGTCGAGCGCCAGGTCGGCTTCATCTACCCGCGGATGAGGGGCCCCAAGCTCCAGGTGAGCGGCGCCAGCGACGCCGCGGGGCCGCCACTGCTGGAGGATCAGCCTCAACTCTTCGAGCACCTGGTGACCTTCCTGCGCCGCTACCTGACCGGCCACCACCTCGCCTGGATCGCCGACCACACCGACCAGATCACCGAGGCCCGCGAGGAACGCCTCGCCGCGGAGGCCGGCGCGGATATCCGAGACGACTAGACAGGACACGGAGGTTCGACACTATGGCTGTAGTAGACGCCCATCTGCATCTTTTCAGGCCGGCTAGCGACCAGTACCCGCGGGACGTCTTCGAGGCGATGACCCCGGTCGAGCGGGAGGAGAGCGCGGAGGAGTTCCTGGCGGCCATGGACGATGCCGGGGTGGATCATGCCGTGATCGTCCCGCTGTCCGTTCACGACCATTACCTGGCCGAGATCCTGGTCGAGTTCCCCGGCAAGTTCGCCGGGGTGGGTGTCTACGACGCGGATGCGGAGGACGGCGCCGGCCAGGTGGCCCGGCGCGCGGAGCAGGTCGGCATCCAGGGGCTTCGCTTCTACGGCTTCGGCGGTGAGGAAGGCCAGGCGCCCGACTCGCTGGCGGTGTTCCCGGCCCTGGAGGCGATGCGTGACCTGGACATGAAGGTCTGGTTCTACGGCGACCCGGTCCAGGTCGGCCTTCTCGACGGGGTGATGGAGGCGCTTCCCGGTCTCAAGGTGGTTCTCAACCACCTGGGCTTCTGTCCCGACATCTGGATGGAGATAGCCATCGACGAGGACCGGCGCCCCCGCTTCGATATCCCGCTTCCCCCGGACTCCATCGGTCTGATCGAGCAGATGGCCGCCAAGCATCCGGATGACCTCTACGTTCACTTGTCGGGGCAGTACGCCTTCACCCAGACGCCCTATCCGTACCCCGACCTCCAGGAGGTGGTGGACCGGGTCTATGCCGCCTTCGGCGCCGGCCGGATGCTCAACGCCTCCGACTGGCCGTGGATCAAGGAGAACCCCGGCTACTCGGAGGTTCTGTCGCTGGTGGATCATTACCTGCCCGGCATCCCGCCCGGAGACCGGGCTGCCATCCGGGGCGGCACCGCGTTGTCGCTGTTCGGCTTCTAGCGGGGGCCGGCGCGTACTCGTGGATTGCGCGCCGGGTTACGTGCTAACCACGGCCTCCAAGGCTGGGAACGCGTGGGACCAGTTCCAGGGCCCGCCCCAAGAAGGTGGCCGTCTGGCTCTTGGTGGTATTGGCGCCGGGACAGTAGTGGGGCGGTAGGACCCCGCACCCCCGGGTGATGCCTGACGAGGCGACGGCATCGATCGCTTCCGCATGGGTGCTGCCGGCGGTATCGACGAAGCCGCTCGGGCGACCGGCGCCGAGGTCGAAGGCACGCTTGAGGAAGGACGCCATCTGGCCCCGGGTGACCAGGTCGTAGGGACAGAAGCGGGCGGGCCCCGAGCCACACCCTCTGGTGACCTCCAGTTCGGCCAGGCGTTCGACGTAGGGCGTCCACCACCGGTCCGGGGGCGCGTCAACGAATCGGGACTCCGTGATGGGAGCGGGGTCGGCTCCGTCCAGGGCCCTCACCAGCCATACCGCCATCATCCAGCGCTTGATGGGCTGGCGCGGGCAGAACAGGTCGGGTCCGCACTCGGTGCCGTCGAGGATGCCTGCGTCCCGGAGGGCGTCGATAGCCGGCCGGTGAGTACCGTCCGGGACGTCGTCGAAGCCCGGCTCGTCGACGCCGATGTCGCCCAGCTCGGGATCCTTGCAGCCGCCGGGCCCTCCGGCGGAGAGCTTGCGGGAGGTGCTGAACATGGGGTTGAATCCGGAGCCCGGGTCGGTGGTGGTGAGGTAACGCTCGATCCCGTCCGCGATCGCCACCGCCTCCACCCTTTGCACCTCCGGGTCTGCCAGGAGCCGGGCTTCGGCCGGTGTCGAGAGGTAAGCGGCTTCGGTGATGACCGTCGCGATGCCGGGCGTGTACTGGAGGATCCCGTACAGGTCATCCTGGACCTCGACGCGAAGCACGGAGGACGCGCCCTGGAACACGGTCTTGCGCCACGCCACGTCGTACACGGCCAGCGCCTGCTGAACCTCCTCGTAGAGGATGCCCGCCAGCCGCCTGGAGTTGGCGCTCTCGATCTGGTGGTACATCTCGGTCCCGGGGAGGTCGGAACGGGCGGTGGCTCCACCGTTGTGGTGGAGTGACAGGAACACGTCGGGCTTCAGGGCTCGGGCGATCTCGGCCCGCACCACGATCGGGATGCGGACATCGGTGGTCCGGGTCAGGATGGCGTTGAACCCCCGGTCGCGCAGCTCCTCGATGAGCAGGTTCGAGATGGTCAGGTTGAGGGCCTTCTCGGTCAACCCGTTGCTGCCCACGGCTCCGGTTTCCGAGCCTCCGTGGCCAGGGTCGATCACCACCTCCACATGGGAGATGTAGGTGCCTCCTGTCACCACCCCCTCGTTCCAGCAGGTGGTGGTGACCAGGTATCCGTCATCTCTGATCTCCCGTACCGGGAGCACCAGGCCGTCGTCGCTGATCACCACACCGTTACCGGGAGGACCCGGGGGGTAGTACTGGGCGCCGGCGGACGCGGCGACGGTCAAGACGAGGAGCGTTGCGGCCAGGATGGCCAGACTCCGGCGGCGAGAACCTGCCCCCGTCATCCGGGAAGACTCGAGAACCGGTGCGGGTTGTCTACCGGCCTTCGGCCACCAGTTCGGGGTTGTAGGGCTCGATCATGATGCACTCGCCAGGGCACTCTTCGGCGGACTCGATCACATCCTCGATCAGGTTATCGGGCACCCGCGCCACCCCGCGGGCCCCCTCCGGGCCGTGACCGTCGCCGTCTCCGTCGTCGAATACCAGGCTCGAGCCGAAGTGCCTGGCTTCCTCCTTCACGACCCAAAGACCGTCATCACGACCCTCGAATACGTCGGGAGCTATTTCCTCGCAGATGCCGTCGCCGGTGCACAAATCCTGGTCGATCCACACCATCATCTTGTAGTCGGCCATTGCGTCTGACTCCTTCGGCTATCCGCAGTTCAATTATGGCCATTGGCAGGCCCCATGCGCAATCGGGCGCGCCAGGCCACATGATATGGCTGGCTGGTAACCAAGGGTACCAGCGCAGGGACGGGACGGGGACACTTGCTTCGCCCGGTGTCGCCGAGATTCCTGCTCCCCGCCGGCTCGTCTACGCTGTCCGCACGCTCGGCGACTCCGACAGGAGATGCCATGGTCCAGCCGGATCCGATACGACCCGGAACGACCGGCGGTCCGTTCCGCTTGCCCCGTTAGGAGGCGTTATTGGTCACCGCCCGTACCCGCGCGGTGCTGGCCCGGATTCCCGGCCTGTCCCTCGGGCTGGCCATGTTCGGCGCCGGCATAGGGCTCAACATTCGAGCCAACCTCGGCCTGTCCCCGTGGGATGCCTTCCATCAAGGCGTCGCCCTCCGGACCCCTCTGTCGGTGGGATTGGTGACCATCGTGGTAAGCATGGTTGTCCTGCTGGGATGGATTCCCCTGCGGCAGCGTCCCGGCTTCGGCACCCTTCTGAATGCCACCCTGGTGGGAGTGATCATCGACCTCACGCTGTTCGTGGTCGGAGAGACAGAGCTCATCTGGTTGCGAGTGATGTACCTGATTGGCGGTATCGGCATGGTGGCGGTCGGATCGGGCCTGTACATAGGATCGCGGCTCGGCCCCGGCCCCAGGGACGGGATCATGACCGGCCTGGCTGCCCGAAGCATGTCCATCCGGTTGGCCCGGACTCTCATCGAGGGAACGGTGCTTATTGCCGGATGGTTGCTGGGCGGGGCGGTCGGTATCGGCACCGTGGTCTACACCCTGACCATCGGACCGCTCCTGCAGGTCTCCCTCCGGAGGGCCGATAAGGGGCCGCTGTGAGCGGGACCGGGCGCAGGCCGCCGCCGCACGAGGAGGGGCTTTCCGGCGCCGTCCCCGGGATCGACCGGGATCGGGTCACCGCGTGGATGGCGAGGAACGTCGAGAGCGCCGTCCCGCCGTTCCGGTTCGAGCGCATCCCGGGCGGTAACTCCAACCTGACCTACCGGGTCCGGGGAAGGGACGGCGCCGAGCTTGCCCTGAGAAGGCCCCCGCTGGGGCATGCCCTGGCGACAGCTCATGATGTGGCCCGCGAGTTCCGGATCATCTCGGCCCTGGGCGGGACGGGCGTGCCGGTCCCCCCGGCTCTCGGCCTGTGCAGCGATCCGGCTGTCAACGGCGCCCCGTTCTACGTGATGGGCTTCGTCGCCGGCCTGGTCCCGCACGACCGCGCGGCGGGTTCCTCTATCCCGCCGGCCGGGCGGAGGCTCCTCGGCGAGGACGCCGTCTCGGTGCTGGCGGTCCTCCACTCCCTCGACCCCGATCGCATCGGGTTGGGCGACCTCGGTCGCCGGGAGGGGTACGTGCAGCGCCAGCTACGCACGTGGTCTCGCCAGTGGGAGGCCTCCAAGCAGCGGGACCTCCCGGCCATGGACCGGGTCCGTGCCCTGTTGGAGGACCGCATCCCCGTCCAGCAACGAGCCGGTGTCGTGCACGGTGACTATCGATTCGGCAACCTGATCGTCAAGGACGGGAAGATTGAGGCGGTGGTCGACTGGGAACTCTGCGCCCTGGGCGATCCGCTGGCCGATCTCGGGTACCTGGCCAACGACTGGATAGATCCTGGCCGGCCCGAACTCTGGCGATCATCTGTGGTCCAGGACGGCGGATTCCCGCCATCTGACGAGATGGTGGCCCGTTACGCGGACCTCACAGGGACGGACGTGTCGGGGCTTCCCTACTACCGGGCGATGCAGGCGTGGCGTCTGGCCGCCATCCTGGAAGGGGTCTACGCCCGCTACCGACATGGTGTCATGGACAACATCTCGGGCGTCGACCTCCCGTCCCTCGCCGGTTCGGTGGAGCAGTTGGCCGGCTTCGCCCTCGAGTCTCTGGAAGGCGGCGCGTGACCGCTGAGTGTCCGTCGACCCGGCTTGCCGGCACTTCCAACTACGCTGGCCGCCGTGCGCTTCCGGTTGTTCGGGTTCCCCGTCCACATCCATCTCAGCTTCCTGCTCGTCCTGGTGCTCCTGTTCGACACCGGGCTCGGGATGATCGCCGCGGCCCTCTGGGCGGTGGCCATACTGCTGTCCGTGGTCTTGCACGAGCTGGGCCACGCGGCCACGGTGCGCCGTCTCGGCGGCCATGTCGAAGGCATCACCATCTACGCGCTCGGTGGCGCGACCTACTGGCGGGAGCAAGGGATCCCTCTCGGGGGCTGGAGGTTGTTCACGATTGCCGCATCGGGCTCCGGGGTAGGCCTCTTCACAGGCCTGGGCCTGTACCTGTATGCCCGCCTGGGTGGTCTCGGCCGGTTCGGTGAGCTGGCGATCGAGAGCCCGTGGCGCATCCACCTGGCCGCCGCCGACCGCTACGGGGAGTACCTGGTGTTCTTCGTGGGGGCCTTCATCTGGGTGTCGGTGGTCTGGGGGCTGGTCAACTGGCTGCCCATCGGCGGGCTGGACGGGTCGAAGATGCTCCGCGCCGTGCTGATCAGGCTGCTGGGTCCGCGGGGCGACCTCCATTCCCGGATCATCGGCATGGTCGTGGGCGCGGCCGCGGCGGTCTGGGCCTGGCAACGAGGCCTGGTGCTGGCCGCTGTTCTGGCGGTGGTGTTCGCCGGGGCGGACCTGGTGGCGTACCGGCGTCCCATCATCCGCCCGCCCTCGCCCTGACCGCTACTCCCTCCCGAGGATACGCCCGCCCGTCTGAGCAGAACCGGCCGCCTGGTGGCCCCGGTTCGGTCCCCCTCCCTCCGGCAAGATCGCAATGAGCAGGCACGTTGTGGCTGGATGGTGTTCCGTTCGAATACTAATGTATGGCATGTCTAGATGTGCTACATGATGCTGTGATTGATCACAATCAGACCAAGCATCTCAGTCCAGAGTGAGAAAAATTTCAGTGCGACAGAGGTTTTCTACCTCTGTTTGACGGCACATACCCGATCGTAACTCCGATACGCTACCGCCAGTAGCGATAGCTATCCCGCATCGGAGCAGACCAAGCTATGAATCACACGGTAGAGAAGATGCTATTCATCGTATCCGTAGCTGGGGTGCTGGCCGCGGTGCTGATAATGACGGTGCCCGTCCGGACAACGCAGCGATCGGAGCCGCCGCCGACTTCCGCACCAACTCCGGCCGGCGGGCAGGAACCCGGCGCCGCATCCCCGGACTGGGTGAAGTCTCCGGATTTGATCTCGACCGATGCCGGGACGGACGGCCAGGATCGAGGCGGCGCGGCAGCTCACGATCACAATCACGGCGCCGAGCCGGTCGACCTGACGGCCACCACCCTCCGGTACCCGCCCGACGGGGACGCCGAGGCGCCCGATCCGCCCCTCGAGGAGGCCGGGCAGTGCCCTCCCATCGAAGACCTATGGATCGCGGACGGCTATGCGGTCGAGGACCCGTGCACGCTGGCGGAGGTTCGCCGGGCGGTGCACCTGGCGTACACGGGTACAGACGAGCAGCGCCGTGGGGCGATCAGGAACGGGTCCCTGCTCGGTGAGGTTTTCGGCGCGCTGGACGACTTCGGCCGGACCCATGACGCCGCCCTGTACCACCCGGAGCAGCGCGGCCGGTCCGGCGTGATATTCGAGGAGATCGTGTGGCGCGGCGGTCCGGACGCCGACCGGGGGGTGATAGCGGTCCGCTACAGCCTTGACCATCCCGACTTCTCGCCCACCAACCCGATTCTGGACACCCTCGTTCAGGTGGACGGGGAATGGAAGGTCTCGTACAGGAGGTCCTACTGCGTGAAGGTGCTGGTGATCATGGAGCACGTAGGAAGCGATGTCCGATGTCCCCGCGACCCGAACCCCGAGGTCAACGAGGACGAGGCGCCCGGCTCTACGGGGAGGTACTGATGGCTCGGATACGTAGGCGTATCCGGCGCCTTCCGGCGCAGGCCATGCCGACGCCTGCCGCGGCGGGCTGGCTCGTGCTGATCGGCTTGCTCGCCGCAGCTGCCCTGTGGGCCTCCGAGCCGAGCGCGGCCCATCCCCCAGAGACTTCTTGGAAGCCGGGCCGGACCGTGGCGACCTGGGATTGGGAGCAGCACTGGAACTACTGGCGGAAGCTGAGATGCCGCCAGAGCAACGTCGAGACGGGTACCGGTGAGATCACCTGCGGGAAATGGGAGGCCGTCGGCAATACATGGAGAGCCTGCGGCCCCAGGATCAGCCCGCCGCAGCCGCGCATCAACAGCTGCGGTATCGGGCGGGGCGGGCACGCCCCGCACGGGGACGGCATCACGGTCAAGTACCAGTATCTGAGCCGGCACGAGGACCGGCTCGGGCCCAAGCGCTACGTATGCGCGAGGGACAGGAACCGGCGGGCCGACACCAGCCCCGGCAACTGCGGGACCTGGGTGAAGGTGAGCCATGCACACTGTGCCGAGGATCCGGGCGCCCATCCGCCCGACTGCCCGACCACGACCGGCGATCGGGAGACCACGGTTGTCTCCGTTACCGACACCACCAGAGGTACCACCGCGACCACCAGGCCGGCCACGACCACCACGAGGCGGCGAACCACGACCACGAGGGCGGGTACGACCACCACGAGGCCCCGTGTCACCACCACTACGAGCAGGCCCGCTCCTCCGCCTGCGTGCACGACAGCGGGCGCCGTGAGCTGGTTCCATGACACCATCGACGGTATGGCAGGCCCGTCCCTGGGTTTCCTGCCGGCCCGGAACGGCTACGTGAGGGTGCCGGTCCGCGCCTACCACCAGGGGGATCCGTCCCGGATCCATACCGAGCGGATCGACCGCGAGTGGGTGTCGATCCGGATCTGGGTAAGCCGGATGTCCTGGGTGCTGACCGGTCTCGGGAGGCCGGACGGGACTGAACTCGGCGTCCGTACCTTCCATCGGCATGCGCCCGATTACCACGATGCCGGCTCGTTGGCGAGTCCGGTCGAGGTCGGGTTCGGAGGCGGTGAGGTCGTATACCTCAGATCCTCGCTACGGGCGGGTCACCCGAGTGGGTATCCGGTGGCGCTGAAGGTGGTGTGGAGCGCCGAGTGCCAGGAGTCCGGCACCTCCGGATGGACCAGCCTCGGCGCCCGGCCCCAGGATGCCGTCTTCTCCTACGAGGTGTTCGCCATCCGTAGCCGCCCGAGTTGAAGCATCACACGGTCGGATTATCGGGTGAAGGAGCGTGAGCGGTGACGGGTAAGCTTGACGTGCGCGAGGCGGCGGCCCATATGGAGCGAGCGTATCCGGAGCACGGCGAACCGCAGTTCGTGAGGGTGGAGGAACCCATGGAAGCGCCGGCAGAGATCATTTTCGAGATCACCGAGGCGCCGGAGGGCGGCTTCGATGCTCGAGCTTTGGGCCACAGCATCTTCACGCAGGGCGAGGACTGGGCCGATCTCAAGGCGATGGTCAGCGACGCCGTGCGTTGCCACTTTGGTGACAGGGACGAGCAGCGGGTCGTCAGACTGCACTTCGTAAAGGACGAAGCTATCGCGGTATGAGACTGCCCCGGGACCTGTCGGGCGAAGAACTGGCTGCGCTGCTCAGGCGCCAATACGGCTATCGCCTCGTTCGGCAAAGAGGCAGCCACATGACGTCGGGCGCAACCATCGACGGTGTATCCCACAGCGTTACCGTGCCGCGCCATCGTGTTCTCCGGGTTGGCACGCTCAGCGGCATCGTGGCCGACATCGCTGCGCATATGGACATCAGCCGAGAAGAAGTGCGGGCTGAGTTGTTCGGGACCTGACCTGCTATCCCATGCCGTTCGGGCAAGCGAAGACGGGCAACCGAGGAGGCGAAGAGCGGCAGCGAGGAGGGGCTCCTCTCCAGGTCGTCAACTGTCACCGGCCACTGGCTAGCTATCGTCGATCTCCATGAGCGACGTGGTCGAGTGGGCCAGGGCCTGGATCCTCGGCGACCCGGATCACCGCACCAGAGCCGAGTTGAGCGCCCTGGTCGACTCCGGGAACAGGACCGAGTTGGCGGATCGGATGGACGGGACGCTCGCCTTCGGGACCGCCGGCCTGCGCGGGATCGTGGAGGCCGGTTCCAACCGGATGAACCGGGCCACGGTGATCAGGACCACGCGAGGGCTGGCCGACTACCTGCTGGCTCGCTACGGGGGAGCGCCGGACGCTCCGGTGGTGGTGGGCCGTGATGCCCGGCCGTCCAGCTCGGACTTCATGCGAGACACGGTCGGGGTACTGCGCGCCGCCGGTCTCCGGGTCAGGTTCTGGGAGGAGGAGGTTCCGACTCCCCTGGTGGCATACGCGGTCCGGGTCCTGGGCGCCTGTGCCGGCGTGATGATCACGGCCAGCCACAACCCGCCCCGGGACAACGGCTACAAGGTCTATGACGCCAACGGCGCCCAGATCATCCCCCCGGTCGACGCCGCCATCGCCGCCGCCATCGACCGGATCGGCGCCGCGGCCGACGTTCCCCGGACGGACGCGTCGGTCCGCGAAGCCGGAGAGGGGGCGGTCCCCGTTTCGCCGGATGTCTGGGACGGGTACCGGAAGGAGCTGGCCCGGCTGCGGTCGTCCGCGACGGTCGATCCGGGCCTGAGGATCGTCTATACGCCCATGCACGGGGTGGGTTGGCGGTACATGGACGAGCTGCTGGCCGAAGCGGGTTACCGGGATGTTCACCCGGTTGGGGAGCAGGCCGACCCGGATGGAAACTTCCCGACCCTGCCGTTTCCCAATCCCGAAGAACCGGGCGCCATGGACCTGGCGCTGGCCCTGGCCCGCAGGGTGGGCGCCGACCTGGTGCTGGCCAACGATCCTGACGCCGACCGGCTGGGAGTGGCCGTACCCGCTGCCGGCGGATGGGTCGATCTCACCGGTAATCAGGTGGGCGTGCTGCTGACCGATTACATACTCTCGCACCGGCCGGCCGGCGGCAGGGAGCCACTCATCATCAGCACGATCGTCAGTTCGCCCATGGCCCGGCAGGTGGCGTCCGCACTGGGCGCCCGCTTCGAGACCACCCTCACGGGCTTCAAGTGGATCATGAACGCGGCGCTCGACATCGAGGCCGAGGGCCGGGCTGCCCTGGCATTTGGATTCGAGGAAGCTCTGGGCCATGCCGTGGGGGGCTTGGTGTATGACAAGGACGGGCTCTCGGCCGCCTTGTTCATGGCCGATCTGGCCTCCGAGTGCCGGCAGCGAGGCGAGACGGTGCTCGACCGGCTGGAAGCCCTGTACCGCCGGTTCGGGCTGTGGGTCTCGGTCCAGCGCAGCATCAGGAGGCCCGGATCGGCCGGAGCGGGCGAGATCGCCGGCGCCATGCGGCGGCTGGCGGCAGATCCCCCGGACCGGCTGGGAGGAGTGGTGGTGGTCGGGATGACCGATTACGGGAGGGGCGCCGGACAGAGGCCCCGGTGGCTCGGAGCAGCGTCCCTGATCGAGCTCCGGCTCCAGGATCGAACCCGGGTGCTCGTCCGGCCGAGCGGCACCGAGCCCAAGCTTAAAATGTACGTGGATTCCACCCGCCCGGTTACCGGCGCCGATGAGCCGTCCATAGTCGAACGCGACTTGGAGGCGCATGCCGGAGCGGTGGCCTCCGACCTGGCCGGCCACATCGGCCTGTAGAAGATACGCCAACACCTCCTGGGAGGAACGAGATGACGGTGGTAACCGACCTTTTCCAGAGTCCGATGACCCGGCTCCGGATCGGTGGCGAGTGGACGGAGGGGGACGGAGAACTGGACGTCATCGATCCTGCTACCGAACAGGTCCTGGCAGCCGTTTCGACCGCGGGATTGGAAGAGGCGCGCCTGGCAGTGGACGCCGCCGCCGAGGCCGCGCCCGGATGGGCGGCTACCGCCCCGCGCGTGCGTTCGGACATCCTCCGACGGGCCTACGACTTGATGCTCGACCGGGAGGAGCAGCTGGCCGAGCTGATCATCCTCGAGAACGGGAAGGCCTATGTAGACGCGATCGGGGAGGTTCGGTACGGCGCCGAGTTCTTCCGGTGGTTCTCGGAGGAGGCAGTCCGGATCATGGGCGAGATTCGCACCGCTCCGCGGGGCGACAAGCGGATCGTCGTGCTGCCCGAGCCGGTCGGGGTCTCCCTCATGGTCACCCCGTGGAACTTCCCGTCGGCGATGGCGACCCGAAAGATCGCCCCGGCCCTGGCCGCCGGATGCACCACCATCCTCAAGCCCGCCTCCGACACCCCGCTCTCGGCCCTGGCGGTGGCGGACATCCTGGCGGAGGCCGGCGCCCCTCCGGGAACCGTCAACGTGGTCATGGCGCGGGGCTCCTCCGGAGTGGTGGACGCCATGCTCGAAGACCCGCGGGTAAGGAAGCTGTCCTTCACAGGCTCCACCGAGGTCGGCCGGATCCTGATGGAAAAGGCCGGGCGCCGCATCCTCCGGACCAGCATGGAGTTGGGTGGCAATGCCCCCTTCGTGGTCTTCGATGACGCCGACATTGAGGCCGCCGTCCAGGGGGCCGTGCTGGCCAAGATGCGCGTCGGCGGCGAGACCTGTGTGGCAGCCAACCGCCTCTACGTACAGTCGGGAGTGGCGCAGCAGTTCACCGACCGCCTGACCGAAGCGATGTCGAGCCTCCGGATGGGGCCTGGTATCGACAGGTCCAACGATGTCGGCCCGATGATCAACAACTCGGCCGTGGAGAAGATCGACAGCCTGGTGGCGGGTGCGGTCGACGATCGAGCCAAGGTCCGCACCGGCGGAGCGGCGCCGGATGGCCCCGGTTACTTCTACCAGCCCACCGTGCTGTCGGAGGTAGCGCCCGACGCGGCGATCCTCGGCCATGAGATCTTCGGTCCGGTGGCCCCGGTGGTGTCCTTCGACTCCGAGGAGGAGGTCATCGAGGCTGCCAACAACACCATCCACGGTCTGATCTCCTACGTGTACACCGGGGACATGAACCGGGCGTTCCGCGTGGGCGAGGCTATCGAGTCGGGAATGGTGGCGCTCAACCGGGGCATCATCTCGGACGAGGCCGCTCCCTTCGGTGGTGTGAAGGAGTCAGGTGTGGGCCGCGAGGGCAGCCACCACGGCATGGAGGAATTCCTGGAGCTCAAGTACCTGGCCTGGTAGTGGCCAGTGGCCTGTGGCCAGTTTCCAGTGGGCGACTAGGGGAGCTCATCGGCTTCAGCTAGGCCCTTCAGTCCTGTGGGTAGAGTCCTCACCGTCCCCGGGTTACAAGATCCACTGACCACTGACCACTGACCACTGGAATCGATCGTCTAGGGGTCATCGGCCGCGGTTCGGAGAATCCGTGGCCGTTCGAGTCGGGTCGGTCCCCGCATGGGGCTCGGTAACTATTCTCAGGGGCGAATCATTTCTGATAGCCGGGATCGACCGAACGTGGTCATGGTCCCGCGGTGGGAGGTGCGGTGTCCGCCGAGAGGGCGACCGACCGGGTTTCGCTGACAGAGTCAGCCGGGGCATGCTCGTCCCGTTCCGGGTCCGAGTCGGTCGGGCAGCACGTTGCGCTCGACGTGGTGATGGCCAGAGCGGCCGGGGAGAATTTTCCGGTTGCGCTCCGCCTGCTCCCGCGAGGCCTGCGCGATCACCTGGAAGCCATCTACGGTTACGCCCGGCTCGTGGACAACCTGGGCGACGAGTTCCCGGGCGACCGGACGGTGGCGCTGGACTGGGTCGACTCGGAACTGGACGCTCTCTTCTCGGGTTCGCCCCGGCATGCGGTGTTCCGCCGGTTGGAGCCCCTGATCCACAGTTTCGGCGTGCAACGCCGCCCATTCGATGAGCTGCTGGCGGCCAACCGCCTGGACCAGCACAAGACCCGCTACGAGACCCGCGAAGAGCTCATGGACTACTGCGCCCTGTCCGCCAATCCCGTGGGGCATATGGTGCTGGCGGTCTTCGAGTCCGCCACCCCGGAGCGGATCGTGGCATCGGACGCCGTGTGCAGCGGTCTCCAGATACTGGAGCATCTCCAGGATGTGGGGGAGGATGCGCGGGCCGGGCGCGTCTACCTTCCCGCTGAGGACATGGCGAGGTTCGGCTGCTCGATCGAGGACCTCTCGGCGCCCGAGGCCGGAACCGGTCTCCGGGAACTGGTCGCCTACGAGTCGCGATTCGCCCGTGAACTGGCCGACGCGGGCATTCCGCTGGTCCGGTCCTTGAAAGGGTACGCCCGCCTGGCGATATCCGGCTTCGTGGCCGGGGGGCTGGCGGGACTGGACGCTATCGAGAAGGCCGGCTTCGAGGTGCTGGGCGGCGTCCGCCGCGCCGGGCGCTCAGACCTCCTCCGCCGCTTCATCCCGGTTTACCTGGGCCGGCGACGCCGGGCGGACCGCTCGAGAGCAAGCTCGTGACCCCCGAGCTCGCCTACGAGGGATGCGAGCGCATTACATGGGAGGCGGCTCGCAACTTCGCCTACGGCATCCGGCTCCTCCCCCCTCCCAAACGCCGAGCGATGGCTGCGCTCTATGCCATGGCCCGGCGTATCGATGACGTCGGGGACGGGACCTGGCCCGGTGACCGCAAACTCGAGGAGTTGGACAGGCTTCACACCGTGATAGAGAAACTTCGCGCAGGAGACGTGGAGGACCGCAACGACCCCGTTCTGGTGGCTCTGGCCGATGCCGCGGCGCGCTACCCGATCCCGATCGCCGCCCTGCACGAGATCGTCGAGGGCTGCGAGATGGACGTAAGGGGCGCGGAGTACGTCACGATGGAGGACACGGTCCGATACTGCCGGCTGGTGGCAGGGTCGGTGGGACGCCTCTCACTCGGTGTGTTCGGAACCCGGGGCGGTCGGCGGCGTCCGGCGGGGGAGAGCGAGGCCTCCCGGATGGCCGATGACCTGGGCGTGGCCTTCCAGCTGACGAACATGTTGCGGGACATCGCTGAGGATCTCCGGATGGGGCGCATCTATCTCCCGGAGCAGGTACGGGATCGCTTCGGGATCGCGCCGGGCGGCTGGACCCCGCCGGAGCAGGTCGGCGCCATGGTGGAGTACGTGGCGGGCCAAGCCTCGGTCTGGTTCGACAGCGGTCTGGCGCTGCTGGCGCATCTCGATCACCGCAGCCGGTCCTGCACCGCCGCAATGGCGGGAATCTACCGGCGGCTGCTGCAGCGCATGCGCGCCCAGCCCACCCTTCCCCTGACCGAGCGCGTCACCCTCCCGGCCTGGGAGAAGGGCCTCGTAGCGGTGCGTAGCATCGCCGGTCTGCAGCCGTGAACAGCCGCCGCAACCGAGTGGTGGTGGTGGTGGGGGGTGGCCTGGCCGGTCTCGCGGCCGGTCTGGAAGCCGCCGACCGGGGAGCGTCCGTCACCCTGCTGGAACGACGGCCCCGCCTGGGGGGCGCGACCTGGTCCTTCGAGAGGAAGGGGATCTGGTACGACAACGGCCAGCATGTCTTCCTGCGTTGTTGCACCGCCTACCTGGCGTTCCTGGAGAGGATCGGCTCGATCGGCGATGTGACCATCCAGAAGAGGCTGAACATTCCCGTGCTGCGACCCGGGGGGAGGATGGGAACGATCCGGCGCACCTTAGGTCCGGCCCCTCTCCATCTGGCGCCATCGCTCCTGTCCTACCCTCACATCGGTATGAAGGCCAGGCTGAAGGTCCTGGCGGCCGGAAGAGCCCTGCGAAGGCTCGACCCGGACGATCCGACCCTCGACAAAGTGTCATTCGGTGACTGGTTGGCGGCCCGCGGTCAGCCGGTTGAGGCCGTAGAGAGGTTCTGGGATCTGGTGGTGCTCCCAACCGTGAACGTTCATGCCGGCGAAGCGTCCCTGAAGCTCGCTGCCAAGGTGTTCGTCACCGGGCTCTTGACCGACTCCGCGTCTGCGGACATCGGCTGGGCGTCGGTGCCGCTCTCGGTGCTCCACGGTGACGCCGGCCGGCGCGCCCTGGAAGCTCGGGGAGGCGAGGTGGTGACCCGGGCGCCGGTGTCGGCTGTTCGATCCGGCGGCGGGGAACGCCTGGAGCTAGTGACCAATGGTCGGAGCATCGAAGCCGATTCGGTGGTGGTGGCCGTTCCGCATGACGTGGTCGGTTCGATGCTTCCATCCGGCGCCGTACCCTTCCAGGACCGTCTGGACCGGCTGGGGGTCTCGCCGATCGTGAACGTACACCTGGTCTATGACCGCGCCGTCACCGACCTCCCGATGTTCGCCGCGGTCGGGAGCGACGTCCAGTACGTGTTCGACCGGACCGGAGCCGCCGGTCTCGAAGACGGCCGCCAGTGCCTGGCGATCTCCCTTTCGGCGGCGGATGCCCATCTCGGTGTGAGCGCGCCCGAGTTGGTGACGCACTTCGTCGCGGAGATGGAGCGCCTGCTGCCGGCCGCAGCCGGCGCGGTCGTGACCGAGTCGATGGTCACCAGGGAACCGCGGGCGACCTTCCGTGGGGAGCCGGGCACCGATCCTCTCCGAGCGGGCGCCCGGTCCGGGATCCCCGGGGTCTTCGTGGCCGGCGCCTGGTCCGCTACGGGATGGCCGGCGACGATGGAAGGGGCGGTGCGTAGCGGGGTGGACGCCGGGCGCCGCGCGGCGAGGTTCGCCCTCCGCGATGGGAACCCGGAACGGGAGACGGCCCCGGCGGCCGGCGGGGGAGCCGCCACGTGAGGCGCTCGACTACGGAGGTGCTGGAGCGGACCCGGGTCATGGTCGAGCCGGCCCTGATCGAGGCGGTGGGCCGGCTGCACCCGAGCCTGGCACTCCCGGTCCGCTACCACTTCGGATGGATCGACCCGGCGGGGGTTCCGTTGCCGAACCCTCGTTACGGCAAGGGCATCCGGCCCACGCTTGCTCTCCTGTCGGCCGAGGCCGTGGGCGCAGCGGCGGGAGTCGCTCTCCCGGGGGCCCTCGCGGTGGAGATCGTCCATAACTTCTCGCTAGTACACGACGACATCATCGACAACGATCCCGAACGTCGGCACAGGGCGACGGTGTGGAAGGCCTTCGGCGCCGGGGACGCCATCATCGCCGGCGATGCCATGATGTTGCTCGGTCTCGAGTTGCTGCTGGACCGGCCCACGCCCCCGCGGGTGGCTGCGGCGGCCGACCTGGCTGGCGCCACCGCGTCGATGATCGCCGGCCAGCACATGGACATGTCGTTCGACCGCTCGGGAGAGGTGGATGTGGACCTGTCCTGGGAGATGGTCTCGCTCAAGACGGGCGCCTTGCTGGCTCATGCCTCTGCGGTGGGTGCCATCCTGGCCGGCGCCCCCGAGGACACGGTCCACCGGCTCCGGACCTTCGGCCTCGAACTGGGTAGGGGGTTCCAGGCCATCGACGACCTGCTCGGGATCTGGGGAGATCCCTCGGTGACGGGCAAGCCGGCCGGTAACGACCTCAGGGAGCGCAAGAAGTCGATCCCGGTGGCGGTGGCGCTGGCCTCGGGTTCCGAGGCCGGTGAGAGGCTCGCCGATCTGTATGCCCGGGAGCACCTGGATGATGACCGGATCATGGCGGCCGCCGCCCTGGTGGAGGAGGCGGGCGGGCGGGATGCGACAGTCGTCGCGGCCCGCGACTGCATGCGGCGGGCGGCCGACGCCCTGGGCGGGGCGGATATCGACCCGCAGGTGGCCGGGGAACTGGAGGATCTCGCCGCGTTCGTCGTGGAGCGGGACTTCTGATCGGTTGCCTACCGGCTGCCGTCGTGCCCTGACCTGAGGGGACCCCGTCGATCCACATCGCGATTCGAGCGATTTCTCCGGGCCGATCTATGATTAGTCAGGCTACCCTAACTCCATAGATCAGGTAGCTTTTAGCCGGATCATCAACCGCTCGTAGCACGGCCTTTTCAGGAGCCCGTATGCCGTATCTGCAGGCAACCGACATCGCTAAGCGTTTCAATGGCACCGCCGCGCTGGCCGGTGTGAACCTGGCGGTCGAACGGGGAGAGTCGCTGGCCCTGCTCGGCCCGAGCGGCTGCGGCAAGACCACGTTGCTGCGCATCCTGGCCGGCCTGGAGCTTCCCGACCGGGGCGAGATCACGCTCGAGGACGAGACTCTTAGCGGTCCTGCGCGGTTCGTCTCTCCGGAGCAGCGGCGCATCGGGATGGTCTTCCAGGACTGGGCCCTGTTTCCCCATATGACGGTGGCCGGGAATGTCGCCTTCGGGTTGGGTAAGTCGGTAATCGACCGTATCCGGGTCTCCGAGACGCTGGATCTGGTCGGCCTGTCCCATCTTGCGGACCGCTACCCCGACGAATTGTCAGGAGGGCAGGCACAGCGAGTGGCGGTGGCCAGGGCTCTGGCTCCGCGTCCCCGGGTGCTGCTCTTCGATGAACCGTTCTCAAACCTCGATACCGACCTGCGCACGAGGATCCGGGCGGATGTGGCGGCGCTGATGCGCGAAGTGGGGATGACCTCGATCTTCGTCACCCACGACCAGGAGGAGTCGTTCGTGGTGGGCGACCGGGTGGCCGTGATGCGTGAGGGTCGGATCGTCCAGGTCGGGCGCCCGGCCGACCTGTACCAGCACCCCACGTCCGCATGGGTAGCTACTTTCGTCGGTGAAGCCAACCTGCTGAACGGGGTGGCGACCAACGGGCACGTATCCACCGAGGTCGGGGAGGTCCCCCTGGCCGGCAAGGTGAGGGGACCGTGCCGGGTGGTCATCCGTCCCGAGCACCTGGCGGTGGACCGGGGGAACCAGGGTGTGGTCTCCTCCGTCGAGTTCTACGGGCACGACACCTCCTACGAACTGGCCGTCGGTGGGACCAGACTGCTGGCCCGGGTGATCGCCGCACCCGACTTCGTTCCCGGCGACCGGGTTTCCGTGTCCTACACCGGCCCGGGAGCGGCGGCCTTCGCGGCCGTTTCCTCATCCTGACGGGGTGACCCGGCCGCACTACGCGGCCCTCGGGGCGATGTCGACGCAACTCCTTCGGCAGCGCGACCCTTATGGGTGCCCTAATAGTATCTCTATGGGAGCACTTGTATCTTTCATGTGGTTGCTCTAAACTCGGCTCCCCGGAGCTCTCAGCACGAGAGAAGGAGTTCAGGATGAAGCGACCAGCGGTCCTGGTTCTGGTGGCGGCGCTTGCCCTGGCGGCCGTCTCGTGCGGGGGCTCCGAAGATGTCATAACGGTCTACTCCGGCCGCAAGGCCAACCTGATCGGGCCCCTGCTCGAGGATTTCACCGAGGCCACCGGGGTCGATGTCGAGGTTCGCTACGGCCAGTCGGCCGACCTCGCCCTGCTCATCGACCAGGAGGGAGACCGCAGTCCGGCGGACGTCTTCATCTCACAGAGCCCGGGCGCGATCGGGTTTCTGGCGGGGGAGGGGAGGCTGCGGCCCATTGCCGGCGAGGTCATGGATCTCGTTCCGGACCGGTTCCGCAACGCCGGAGGCCTCTGGGTGGGGATGTCGGGTCGGGTGCGGGTGATCGTCTACAACCGCGACCTGGTCGACCCGTCCGAGCTACCCGGCTCGGTGTTCGAACTGACCGAGGAACGGTATCGCGACCAGGTGGCGGTGGCGCCGGCCAACGGCTCCTTCCAGGACTTCGTCACGGCTATGCGGGAGACCCACGGCGACGGCGCGACCCTGTCGTGGTTGGAGGGGCTTGTGGCCAACGATGCCCGCACCTACGCCAACAACACGTCGATCGTTCAGGCGGTGGGGCGCGGGGACGTGCCCATGGGGTTGGTGAACCACTACTACAACTTCCGGGCCCTGGCGGAGGACCCCGGCCTGGCTTCCGAGAACTACTACTTCCCCGACCGTGACATCGGCGGCCTGCTGATCGTCACCGCCATCGGGGTGCTTGCGAGCACCGACACACCGGATCTGGCCGACCGGCTGGTGGAGTTCATGCTGGGCGAGGAGGCCCAGCGCTTCTACGGTGAGCAGACCTTCGAGTACCCGCTAGCCGCCGGTGTGGAGCCGTCTCCGGGCCTGCCCCCGCTCGCGAGCATCGACGTGGCCGCCTACGATTTCGATCGGCTCGGTGGCGGGCTGGAGCGGACCAAGGAACTGATCGATGAAAGCGGGCTCGAAGACTCCTGATCGGGGGGTCGGCACCGGTATCCCGACCCGACGGAGCGGTCGGCAGCCTGTCCTGATGGTCGCCGCGGCGGTGATCGGGCTCCTCTTCCTGTTCCCGATCGCCTACCTGGCCTGGGGAAGCCTGAGCCTGGGCGGGGACTTCTGGGCAACCTTGGCGAGCCCGCGCACTCTCGGACCCCTCCGTAACTCGTTGACGATCGCCGCCGCCACCGCCGGATCGTGCATGGTTCTGGGGACCGTCCTCGCATGGATGGTTGTCAGGACGGATCTCGCCGGGCGGCGTTTCTGGCGGGTGGTCCTGGCCTTGCCTCTGGTGATCCCCTCGTTCGTGGGCGCAACCGCCATGCTGTCTGCATTCGGGAGAGGAGGGCTGGTGCCCTTCCTGCCCAGGGTGGAGGGTTTCTGGGGTGCGTTCATCGTCCTGACCCTGCTCAGCTATCCGTACGTGTACCTCCCGGTTCAGGCCCGGCTTTCCACCACGGTCCCGGCGATGGAGGAGACCGCCCGGCTGCTCGGGAGCCGGGCACCGCGCACCATGGTCAGGGTCGTGTTGCCGCAGATACGCTCCACGGTGGCTGCCGGAACGATGCTGGTGTTCCTCTACGGCCTGAGCGACTTCGGCGCCGTGGCGCTGATGCGCTACGACACCATTACCCGCGCCATCTTCTCGTCCAGGCTGTTCGACCGGGCCTCCTCCCTCAGCCTCGGGTTGGTTCTGGCCGTCCTGGCTCTGGTGGTTGCATCCGTAGAGCGGACCATGACGCCGGACCGCCGTCCGGAGCGGGGGATCGGGAGGCAGCCGGTGCGGTACCGGCTGGGCAGGGCCGCGTTGCCCGGCGCGGCCCTGACGGCCGGAGTGGTCGGCCTGGCCCTGGCCGCCCCCCTGGGAGTGTTCCTGCTCTGGGTGATCCGGGGATCGTCCACGGTCGGGATCGGTTACTCGGGCATCGGCGACGGCCTTGGCTTCCTGCTGCGCCCGTCGCTCAACTCGGCCGTCGCGGCGATCATGGCCGGCGTTGCCGCCGTGGTCCTGACGCTGCCCGTGGCCTACGCCGTCTCCCGGCGCCGCACCCGGATCGGTGACGCGGCCGCCGCCTCGGTGACGTCCGTGTTCGCCTTGCCCGGCTTGGTCGTCGCCCTCGCGGTGGTGTTCTGGGCGATCCGGGCGCCGGGCCCGCTGGCAGCCCTCTACCAGACCTTCCCGCTGCTGGTGCTGGCATACGTGCTCCACTTCGGCGCCCAGTCGATGGGGGCCACGCAGGCCGCCATCGCCGACGTGCCACGGCGCTACGAGGAGGCCGCTCGCACTCTCGGCGTGACCGCCCGGCGCCGGTTCCTGGCCATCGACCTCCCTCTGGTGATGCCCGGTCTGGTCACCGGCGGAGGACTGGTGATGCTCTCGACACTTAAGGAGCTGCCGGCCACGCTGCTGCTCGCCCCGATCGGGTTCGAGACGCTGGCCACCAGGATATGGAACGCGGCCGAGGACGGGTTCTTTGCCGAGGTCGGGGTCGCCTCCCTGGTGCTCATCCTGCTGTCGGGCATCCTCACCTGGGCGTTGGTGCTGCGCCGCGAGCTTCAGGGGTGACGCCTCGCGTCAAGCGACGAATCGATCTCGCCAATCCCAGGCGCTGCCGGTCTCCGGGAGGCGGCCCCGTTCATCAAGCGGGTACAATTCCCGAAATGCCGGAAAATGCGCTCCTGACCACCCATCGTCCCAGACGTGTCTACCTTGCCGAGCCGAATGGGTACTGCGCCGGGGTGTACATGGCCGTCAAGGCGCTCGTCTGGATGGTCCAGATATTCGACGCCCCGGTCTACTGCTACCACGAGATCGTCCATAACCGGTTTGTCGTGGAGTGCTTCGAACGCGCCGGGGTGGTGTTTGTGGATTCGATCGACGAGGTGCCGGAAGGCGCTCCGGTGATGCTGTCGGCCCATGGCTCCGCTCCCGAGGTGTTGGAGGACGGGGAGCAGCGGGCCGGGATCGTCATCGACGCGGTCTGCCCGCTGGTGGCGAAGGTCCATCATGAGGTCAAGCGGCGGGCGGCGAAGGGTTTCGACATCATCTTCGTGGGCCACGAAGGTCACGATGAGGCGGTGGGCACCATGGCCCGGGCGCCTTCGAACATCACCCTGGTCGAACCGGAGACGGGGCTGGCAGGCTTCAAGCCCAGAGATCCCGGCAAGGTGGCGCTGTTCGCCCAGACCACCCTCGGGATGCACGAGTGGGAGGCGATCCGGGCCGAGGCCTCCGGGCGCTACGAGAACCTGGAGACCTCTCGCAAGAGCGATCTGTGCTACGCCACGACCAACCGCCAGGATGCGGTACTCGAGATGAGCGCCGAATGTGATCTGATCCTGGTGGTCGGTTCCGATAACTCCTCGAACACCAATGCCCTGGTCCGGACCGCTCGCATGCGCGGCGCCGCCGCCTACCGGATCGACTCCGCGGATGCGATCCGATCCGAATGGTTGGAAGCTGCGGACGTGGTCGGGCTGACGGCGGGCGCATCGGCCCCCGACCACCTGGTCCGGGAGGTGCTCGATCGCCTCGATCCGGCCGAGGGTTGGAGCCTCTTCCGGGTTACGGAGGAGGACGAGTACTTCCCCCTGCCCCGCGGGCTGAGGTCCCTGCTGGGTGCCTTGGTGTCAACCGTCCGGATCGGGTTCGCCGCTCCTTCGAACGGTACGGGACCGCTCGACTACGACCGCCGGGTCACGGCCACCGACGCTCTCGCCATGCTGGAGTCCTTCCCATCCGGTGAACCGGCTCTACCAGCGGCTGGACTCCTCGGCGTACACATGGTCGGGGAGTCGGTAGCTGATCCCGGCCTCGTCGAAGACGGACACCTGGAGGAGTGAGGTAAAGGCGGTGAAGTTGTTCTGCCTGGCCAGCGGCTTCAGGTACCGAGCTGCGAAGCGTTGGTAGCGCCGCTGCATGCGGAACCAGGGGAGCACCCCGACCAGCGGGGTGGCCGGATATTTCAACTGGTCGGATAACGTTCTCCCGATCAGAGCCCGGGATACTCGGAATACGTAATTGGCGAAGTTCTGCCGGACCTTCGGTTCGGTCATGTCCACGAGCAGCGGGCCCGCATTGATCAACGAGTTCGCCATCGCGATCGATTCGAAGTCGGGCTCGGGCTCGCACATGCCCCCGATCTCGAAGATCCTCAGCGCCTCTTCCTCATCGGTGTACAGGATCGTCTCGGGGATACCCATCAGGTAACCCGTGTACCGCCATACGGCCATGAAGCCGGCCCGCTCCTCTTCGGTGTAGACGGCGCCGAGGCTCTTCATGTGCTTGAGTAACCGGGCTGAGAAGGCCACGATGGCGAAGCCGACGTGGGCGGCGCTGATCGGCGTGCCCCAGGCCTCCTCGTCCCATTCATCCGATTCAGCCAGCAGGCGCCTGATCCGGGCATGCACGATCCGGATCCGAACGGACAGCTTCCAACCGTCACCGGCTCTGTCCAGACCGCCGGGCATGAAGATCTCGACCATGTGGCGGTTGTTCTGCTTCAGGCGGCGGACCCCCTGATCCCGGAGGCGTCCGGTTATGAAGAAGGACTTGCTGATGTTGGTCGAGAACCCCTCGACAAGGGTGCCGGCGAGCATCGATGCGAGCACCACGGGCGAGTTCCTGTGGAACATCCGGACTCCTGGGCGGAAGTCCGACTGGTTCACCCAGTCGGGAGGCGTGTCCATCGGATCGAAGAACTCCCGCACGAACGACGGCCCCCGGCGCAGTACCTCCTCGTTGCGGCGCATGCCGGCCGTGATCAGACGGTTCGCCTCCTCGACAGGCAACGTGTCGATACTGGCGATGAAGGCGTCGGCCTCCGGGTCTCCCACCACGGTATGGGCGACGTAGTTGCGCGCCAGTTCCGCGTCGACGAGGCGGGCTTCGGCATAGCCGGCCGCGTAGTCGGTCGGAATCCTCACCGGCTGCGTGCCTCCTCCGGCGCGTCTTCCGGATGCTCCTCCGCCTCGACGCGAAGGTCGGGGAGCCAGTCGAGCCAGGGCGGCATGTACCAGTTGCGCTTGCCGAGTACCTCCATGCTGGCCGGCACCAGGACCGAACGTACCAGCGTGGCGTCCAGTAGCACGGCCACCGCCAGACCGAAGCCCATGAGCTGGTTGATGATGGTCCGTCCCGTGGCGAAGGCGCCGAACACGACCACCATGATGAGGGCGGCGCCGGTGATGATCCCGGCGGTGGAGCGGAGCCCGTAGGCCACCGCCTCGGTGTTGTCACCCGTCTCGTCGTAGCGTTCGCGTATCCGGCTGAGCAGGAAGACGTGGTAGTCCATAGAGAGCCCGAAGAGGACGGCGAACAGGAACAGCGGTATCCAGGCGTCGATCACGTCGGCCCGCTGGAATCCGAACAGGTCGATCGCGACTCCCTTCTGGAAGACCAGCACCAGCAGCCCGTAGGTGGCGCCGACGGAGAGCAAGTTCATGATTATGGCCTTCAGCGGGATCACCAGTGACCGGAAGACCATCATCAGGATGACGAAGCTGAGGCCGAGCACCAGGACGAAGACGATCGGCGTGTAGACCCTCACTATGTCGAAGAAGTCGGCCACCTCCGCGGTCAGGCCGCCCACGTAGACCTGGGCGGGCACTCCTTCGAATGCGGCCGGGATGATCTCGCCGCGGAGGACCGACATCAGTTCGGCGGACTCCGGGCTGGCCGGCTGGCCGGGGTAGGGGAGGGCCAGAAGTGTCAGGTCCCCGGCGTCGTTCACCTCGCGGGCGGAAGGCACGGGGAACCTCGGATCGGCGACGAGAGCACCCTGCAACTTCCCGATCGCAGCTGACACGGAAGGGTCGTTGGTGTCGCCGTCCACAACTATCTCGGCCGGGCTGAGTATCCCGGCGGGAGTGACGCTTCCCACGGAGAACTTGTCCTCCAGAAGGAGGAAGGCTTCCTTGGTCTGAGCGCCGTCGGGGAAGGTGTTGACATCGTTGAGGCCCGTCCGCATGTCCAGATAGAAGTAGGACAGGGCGAGCATCGGAATGGCGACGAGGAGGATGCTGATCACGGGACGGCGCATCACGAGCCGGGTGACGTTCTCCCAGAAGCCCTCTTGAGAGGTGTCGGGACTCTTGAGCGAGAACCTGGCCAGGAAACGAATCGGGAGAAGGTCCACCCTCGGACCGAGCAACGTCAGCACGGCCGGTAGCAGCGTCAACGTCGCCAGCATGGCGAAGATCACCACCAGTATCGCCCCCAGCGCCAGGGACTGGTAGAAGGAGGCGGGGGTGATCAGCAGACCGACCAGGGCCAGCACCACGGTGGCGCCGCTGAAGATCACCGTCCGGCCTGCTGTCGCGGTGGCGCGGCCCACGGCGTCACGCGCCGCGAGTCCTCGCGCCATCTCCTCCTTGAAGCGTGAGACGATCAGGAGCGAGTAGTCGATGCCCACCGCCAAGCCGATCATCACCACCATCAAGGTGACGAAGAAGACCAGCTGGAACTGCTGGCCGATGACAGCAACGGCCGCCAGGGCGAGGACGATGGCGACCACCGCCAGGCCCAGCGGGAGCAGGGTGGCCACCACCGCGCCGAGGAGCACCAGCAGGATGACGAGCGCTACCGGGACTCCGAACCGTTCGCCCCTCTCCAGGTCGTGAAGCGCCAACTCGTTGGACTCGTAGGCGACGCTGGCGTCGCCCCCGATCAACACCCGGAAGCCGTTCACCCCGTCGGCCTCCTCGACGATGTGGATCATGTCACCGACGTCCACGGTGGCGTCCTGCGCGGTGCCGGTCATCGCGAAGGCCATGATGGTGGTCTGGCGGTCACGGGACACCAGCACCGGATTGTTGGACATGTAGAAGTGGTCCTGCAGGGCCACCACGTCCGGTCCCAGGGCCGTGATATCGGCGGCGAGCGATTCGACCCGCGTGCGGAAGGCAGGGTCGTCCACGGTCACCGAGGATGACTCGACCACGACCAGCTCGGCCAGCTGCTTGGGACCCCGCAGCCTGTCCTCGAGGAGAGCGGCGGCCTGCTCCGATTCGTACCGGGAGGACAGACGGAACTCGGTCGTGGTGGCGCTGTCCAGCAGCCGGTCGACCAGCCCGAGCGACACCACCACTAGCACGACCCATATGCCGATGGTGACCAGCGGCCGGCGTGTCGAGAAGCGGGCGAGGGGTCCGAGCATCAGGTCATCTCCTTGTTGTCGGCGGCCACGGAGACACCCCGGCAGGATCCGTGACCGGCGGTCCCCGGAAGCCGAACAGGGGTTCGAGAACGCCCCCTCAAGCATCCTAGCGAGACTTCCCGGGAATTCCCGGTGCGTTGGTCGGGTCGGTCTTGCCGGACCTGTGTGGCGCTAACCCGTGTTGCGCATGCCTGCCGCGATGCCGTTGATGGTCAGGAGGAGTCCGCGCCGGTATCTCTCGTGGTCACCCGAACGGGATCGTTTCAGCAGCTCGACCTGCAGCACGTTCAACGGGTCCAGGTAGGGGTCGCGCACGGCCAGGGCGCGCCGCAGCAGCGGGCGATCGGCCAGCAGGTCGGCCCCCGTGACCTGCCGGAGGCACGAAACGGTCAGGGCGTATTCGGTGGCGATCATTTCCAACATGGGCCGGCGCTCTGCCGCGACCAGGTTGTCCACGTAGTGGCGGGCGATGGAAAGGTCGGTCTTGGCCACGGTCATCTCGACATTGGAGATGAAGGTCCGGAAGAAGGGCCACTCGCGGTACATCCGGGCCAGGTCGGTCCCCAATCCCGCCTCGAAGGCCGCTGCGAAGCCGCTCCCCACTCCGTACCAACCGGGGACGATCTGGCGGGACTGGGTCCAGCCGAACACCCACGGAATGGCCCGGAGGTGGGTGACCCCCACCGTCTGATGGCGCTTCGCGGGGCGGGATCCGATGTTGAGCAAGCCCAACTCCTCGACCGGCGTCGAGGTGGTGAAGTACTCGACCATGCCCGGATCGTCGATGAACCGCCGGTAGGTGCCGTACGCGGCGGAGGATACGAGGTTCATGATCTCGTGCCATCGCCGGACGTCCTCGACGTCGTGGTGCGGGGCGCGATGGGCCAGGGACGCCTCCACCAGCGCCGACAGGGCCAGCTCGAGGTTCCGGTGGGCAAGTCCGGCCAGACCGTACTTGTCGGCGATCACCTCGCCCTGCTCGGTGAGCTTGATGACGCCGTCCAGCGCCCCATACGGCTGGCTGAGAATGGCGGCATGCGTGGGCCCACCTCCGCGACCGACGGATCCTCCCCGTCCGTGGAAGACGTCTATCCGTACTCCGGAGCTGCGGGAGATGTCGCGGATTACCAGCAGGGCCTTGTGGATCTCCCACTGCGAGGTGGTGATCCCTCCGTCCTTGTTCGAGTCGGAGTACCCGACCATGACTTCCTGGATCCCGCCGCGTAGCTCTAGAAGCCGGCGGTAGGCGGGTACCTCCAGCAGCTCCTCCAGGGTGGGACCGATCAGCCGGAGGTCGTCGATGGTCTCGAAAAGCGGGACGAAGCCGAGGCGCGCCACTCCCCGGGCCGGATCGACCAGACCCACTTCACGGGCCAGCATCATCGGGGCCAGCACGTCGTCCACTCCCCGCGCCATCGAGATGATGTAGGAGTCGATGACCTGATCACCGTGCTCGTCCAGCAGTTCCCGCAGCAGGCCGAAAAGATCCAGCGTCTCGTCATCCCCGCGGCCGGTTCCCGGCGGCGCCACCGGCCGCGTGCCGGAGAGTTCACGGACCAGGAATCCGGTCCGTCCGTTCCGATCCAGGTCGCCGTAGCCGGTACCGAGGTAGGAGGTGAGGGATGCGATCGCCCGGTGGTGGTGGTCGGTGTGCTGGCGGATGTCGAGCGCGGCCAGATGGAAACCGATCGTGGCCGCCAGCAGCCGGGTCCGCGCCAGCCGGCCACCGGCTTGGAGGGCGCCTCGATTCTCGCGCAGGGAGGATTCGAACACGGCGAGGTCGTCAAGGAGTTCATGCGGAGAGCCGTAGGAGCGGACCCCGCCGTCCCGTGTCTCCAGGAGGCGCTGGTGGACGATCACCAGACCCTGGCGGTAGGGCTCGCGGTCGTTGGTGCCTTCCAGCACATCACGGTAGGCCTGCCGGCGCCGGTCGATGAACGCCGCGAGCCCATCCGAGATCTCCGTGATGAGGGTGTTCGCGCTCAGTTCGGCGGCCAGGTTCTCCACTTCGGAGATGAGGATCTCCAGGGCCGTCTTCCTCTGTTGCTCCACCACGGTCCGGGTCATTTCCGGCGTGACATTGGGGTTCCCGTCCCGGTCTACGCCGACCCATGAACCGAAGCGGATCGGGCTGCTGTCGGTGCTCAGCTCGCCCCCGATCAGATGCACCGCAGCGGCGATGTTGTCCAGCAGGCCGGGCAAAGCCTCGCGGATCGTCCGTTCGAGGTAATGGCGGACGAAGCGGGCCTCGTCGATCGGGTTCGGCCGCTGGTCGCGAAGCTCGTCGGTCTGCCAGATCGCCTCGATGAGCTCCTCCACCCGGCGGTCGATACGCGCCCGATCCGCCCTGGAGGTTCTCGGGTTGCTCCTAGTGGCGGTGGCGTCGGCGATCTCGCTCAGCTTCTCGAGGACGGTGCGGCGGGTGGCCTCGGTCGGATGGGCGGTGAAGACGGGCTTCAGCACCGTCCGGTGCACCAGCGAGACCACATCGGCGGGCGGTATTCCCGACTCGACCAGCGCCACGAGGCCCTCCTCGAGGCCGCGTTCGGTCGTCTGCCCCTCGGCGCTGAGAACCTCCACCCGGTGGTCCTCGACCCGGTGGACCTGCTCGGTCACGTTGGCGAGATGGAAGTAGACGGTGAAGGCCTTCGCCAGCTGCAGGGCGTGTTCGAGGTCCACCTCTCGAAGCAGTTCGGCGAGTTCGTGGGAGACCTCGACCTGCGCAGACCGCAGCCGGCGGGAAAGAGTCCGGACGCGCTCGACCGAGTCGAGTAGTCCCTGGCCGTGCTGGCGGACCAGCGTCTCGCCCAGCTGGCGGCCGAGGCGCCTGACGTCGGCCCGCAGATCGGCGTCAGCCGGCTCGGGCAGACTCGTTCGGTGAGACGGTCCGGGCACTTGCCCGGTGGGTCCTGCTTTCGGTTTCATGTGCTGCGACTCGTTGAGGCCGGTTCGAACGCCATTCTCGCAGTACCGGAAGCCGGTGCGCCGTTCCGGCCTTCAGAGACGAATGGAGGGCGCCGGTAAACCGGCGCCCTCCAGATTGTGTTCGGTTGTAGAACGGATCGGACTAGGCCGCGGCCAACGCCTCTGCGATCCAGGCGTCCACCTGGTCCTGGTTGGCGGCGATCCACTCGGTGACGAGGGCGCCGACATCCTCTCCGGCATCCTGCCTGACGATCTGCAGCGACACGTCGACGACGTTGAGCTTGACGATCTCCAGCAGCTTGGCGGCAGCCGGGTGGTTGGCCAGCATGTCGTGGCGTGCCGAAGCGATCACGTCAGCGGCCACCCAACCGATCTCGCAGACTCCGTCGTCCGCCGCACTCGGGCAGGAATCGGCGCCGATGGCCGCAGTACCGGGCCTCTGGTCCCATTCCTCGCCACCTGGACGGCCGAGCGGGTTGGAGTCGTCGATCGGGCTCTCGACGCCGACCCATACGACATTGTCGCCGGGCCGCAGCGCCGTGATGTACGAGCTCGGGGTCCATGTGTAGGCCACCATCGGCTCGCCGGCGTCAGCCTTGGCCGTGGCCTCGGCGAACATGGCGTCATAGCCTGCCAGCACCTGCTCGATGTTCGCCCAGCCTGAGTGGGCGATCTGGCTCTGGATGATGTCGTCACAGGTCCAGCTCTCCGGACATCCGTAGATGTCGGCGATGCCGTTGCCCGGGTTGACGTCCTGCGCATCGTAGGCAGCGATGGCGTCCGGGTTGTTGTTCAGATCGTCGAGGGTATTGATCCCGTACTCCTCGGCGAACGACTTGGTGATCAGGTATCCCTGCAAGCCACCCGCGATCATCAACTCACCGACCCGGCGTACGTGCTCACCGACCAGGGAACCGTCCGGCAGCTCCGCCGCGAGCCAGCTGTTGTGGCCCGGGTACCAGCTGTTGACCCAGAAGTCGGCCTCACCCTGGGCCATCGCCAGGTATGCCAGCGACGGTCCCAACTCGAGATCGGCGGGATCGGACACCTCGTAGCCAAGCATCTGCATCATCTGGCGCATCAACTCGGCCTGGAAGTAGCCCGTCGACCAGTTGGCCCTGGCCATCGTCAGGCTGACACCCTCACCGGGGAGCCTCATGGCCTCTTCTTCCATCCTGGCCGCTTCCTCGGCAGCCCGAGCCTCAGCCTCTGCCTCCATGGCTTCGGCTTCGTCCAGCATGGCTTGGGCCTCTTCCATCATGGCTTCGGCCTCAGCCTGGGCTTCCGCAGCCATGGCCTGGTCCTCCTCGGACATGGAAGCGGCCTCTGTGGCTTGGGCTTCGGCCTCCGCCACCATGGCTGCGGCGTCGTCCATCATGGCCTGAGCCTCGGCCATAGCGGCTTCAGCTTCTGCCTTGGCAGCTTCGTCGATCACGACCTGTGTCACCGTCACCGGGGGTGCAGTGGTGGCAGGTGCGTCTTCAGTGTCATCGCCACAGGCAGCTGCCACAAGAGCGAGAACAGCCAAGACCGCGGTGATTCTGATACTGAGTTTCATCATGCTCCTTTCTTGTTCGTTTCGAGTTCGGTTAAGCGGGAGTTCCCTGCTCCCGCGTGAGCGGAAGGTTCACATAGAGGCTCCGGCTGCGACCTTGGTAGTGGCATCGGCCTCCGTCTCTACATCCAGCGGGTTTCCGTAGACTTTTGCGCGTCGGAACTCCTTCAAGACGCTCATCGTAGATGCTAGGACTATCAGCCCACCTAGCATGGTGAGAAACGCCCCGATTCCGGTCAAGAACTGGGGATCGCCGGATCGTACGTGGGTGAAGATCCACGCGAAGGCGATGGATGCTGCGCCGAGACCGAGGCCGGCCGTGGCGGCGTTCCACCTCCATCTGCGTTGCTCGCTTCCGCCGAATACACCGGCGGCGGGAAGTCCGGTCACGAGAGCAAGCAAGCCGGCTACCAGAGCCCAGAGGCCGAGCTGGGAACCGCCAGTGGATATGCCATCCGTGGTGCTGGGCTTGCGGGCTATCGCCGTCTCGACCAGGAGGTCGGCGGCGTAGACAGCGTTGTTGGCCGGGTCCTCCTCCGACAAGCGTTTCAGTTCCTCGATTCTCAGAGCCCTGGCCTCTGCTTCTGCGAGAGCCTCAGGGGTGAGTGCCCGGTCCGGGCGGCTATCGGCGCTCCATGCAGAGAACATGCCCAGGACCAGTACGAGAACGGCGATCCCGAGACCGATGAGTCGTCCCCAAGCTATCCCGGTGGGGAGCGGATGGAGGGGGGAGTGGTCTGCCGCTCTGAGCCACAGTACGGTCCCGATCAGGGCGATCAGCCCTCCCGCGATGGCGAGGTACATGCCTGCTCCGAGGGCGGGGTCGACCGCATCCGGCGCGACCCTGGCCTCTCTCACCGACTGTCCCAAGAAATGCGCGCAAGTGACGATCAGGAGGCAGATGCCCGCTATCGCGGCGCCGTCGGCAGCGAGCCAGCGGGGAGCGCGTCCGGGTCGCGCCCAGGCTCCGATCACGGCGAGTATGACGAAAGCGCCCAGGCCCAGTACCACGATGCCGAACCACGACCCGCCGGTCGGGTCCAAGCCGCCGAAGGACTGGCCGGTCAGCTGGCCCTCGAGAGACGCGTCCGACCATCGGCCGAATGCACTCATCTTGCCGGCGTCGATGGACCAGGGAAGAAGAGTGCTCACGACGGCCACGGCTGCGCCGATCAACGAGAGCCCCATCGCGAGACGCTCCCTCGGTGATATCGGTGCGAACACTTCGATCTCGTCGTGTTTCACCACAGCCGACTCTTCGGCATCGGGGATGAGAACCTCGGGGTCGCGCCGGTGCTTCCAGGCCAGGTGGATTCGCTTCAGGAAGTGTGTGGATTCGGTGCCTTCTCGCTGTGACATCCGGTCGAGCACCACAGCCACCAGGAAGAAGGCCAGGCCTGCAGACGCGGCCAGGGCGGCGTTCTGGTTGTTGATCGCCCGGAACAGGAGTCGTCCCAGACCTGCCGCTCCCATGATGGCGGCGATACCGAGCATTGAGATCGCCAGCAGCAATGTCTGGTTGATGCCGGTCATGATGGCCGGCCGGGCCAGGGGAATCTGGACGTCGAACAGGACCCGGAACTCCGAGGCTCCGTAGGCGCGAGAGGCCTCCACCACGTCGGCGGGCACCTGCCGGATCCCGAGGTTGGTGAGCCGGATCAGCGGCGGGAGGGCGAACACCATGGTCACCATCGTGGCCGAGACCTCGCCCAGATCGAAGAACCAGATGAACGGCAGCATGTAGACGAACGAGTGCACCACCTGCATGGCGTCGAGGATCGGTCGGGTCACCTGCCAGATACTGTCCACCCGTCCGCAGGCGATGCCGACCGGGATCCCTATCACTACGCACAGGATCACTGCGACTCCGATGAAGCCGATGGTGGCGGCAGTTTCCTTCCAGTATCCGTCACCCAGGAGTCCGCAGATCGTCAGGGCAACGGCTACGAAGGCGGCCACCTTCGCGTTACGGGTCAGCCAGGCGATCAGCGCCATCGCCACCACGATCCACACCCACGAGATCTCGACGAGGAAGTCCCGTACGAGGTTCCGGATCATCGTGTCGAAGGGCCAGCGAATAATGTCGAGCAGCGTCGGTAGGTTGACTGCGACCCAGTCGATAGCCTGTTCGATCCAGTCCCCGAACGGGATCCGCCACTCATCGAGAATGGCGTTGTCCCAGATGTTTATCCGAGCAGGCGCTCCATCCTGCTGGGCGAGGATGGATGGAGCTAGGTTCTGGGCGCTCAAAGGTACGTCTCCCGCTCGAAGCCGTCGATGAGTTGTTCCACCCGTCCCATCTCCTCCATGATGTGACGCGGATCCAGGTTGCCTACCAACCTGCCGTCGTCGTCCACCACCGCGATCGGCAGCCCGCGCCCGGCTGAGGCGTACACGTCGTTGAGGGTCGTCTGCGGCGTTGTGGTGTCGAAGTCATCCCTGAGAGCAACCGACATGTCCACCGAGCCCATGCTTGCCACCCTCACGCAGTCACCTATGGTCAGGAGTCCTGTGGGGTGGCCCCGGCTGTCGCATGCGAAGGCGCCACTGCGGTCACCGATATGGTCCAACGCGTCTGCGAGGGACATGTTGGGGTTGATGGGATTGGGCTCCAGCATGACTTCCCGGCATTCGATCACGCGTCCCTGATCGACATCCTGCACGAACTCGGCCACGTAGGCGGTGGCGGGCTCGGTCAGGATCTCCTCCGGGGTTCCGATCTGGACCACCGCGCCGTCCCGCATGATGCAGACCCGGTCCCCGATTCGCAGCGCCTCGTTGAGGTCGTGGGTGATGAACAGGATGGTCTTGCGGAGTTCGTTCTGGATGTCGAGCATCTCATCTTGCATCTGGCGCCGGATGAGGGGGTCGAGGGCCGAGAAGGCCTCGTCCATCAGCAGGATGTCGGGATCGGAGGCCAGTGCCCTGGCCAATCCCACGCGCTGCTGCATGCCCCCGGAGAGCTCGCGCGGCATGTAGCGGGCGTAGGGTTCGAGACCCACCAACGACAGGGCCCTCAACGCGGCCGCGTCCCGATCCTCCTTGTTGACTCCCTGGACCTTGAGGCCGTAGCCGACGTTGTCGATCACATTCCGATGCGGGAACAGGGCGAAATGTTGGAACACCATTCCCATCTTCTCGCGACGGAAGGCCTGGAGTTGGGTCCCGTCGAGTGCCTGTACGTCGGTTCCGTCGACCCACACCTGGCCTGCTGTGGCCTCGAAGAGCTTGTTGACTGTGCGTAGTGCCGTGGATTTGCCGGATCCGGAGAGGCCCATGACCACGAAAATCTCGCCTTGGGCGACCGAGAAGTTGACATCTCTGATGCCGATGACGTGGCCGGACTGCCGGAGAATCTCGTCCTTGCTCACTCCGGCCTGGGCGAGATCGAACGCCCGGCCGTGGGGTTGGGGACCGAAGATCTTGTAGATACCTTCGAGGCGAATAAGTTCGCTACTGGCCTCCGCCAACGCCGCTCCCTTCCGCGCTCTTCACCGCGCCCCTACGCTTATGGTTCACCCGGTTACGACGCCATGGCCCATGACCCTAGTGTGGGATGGTTCGCCATGCCCGATGAACTGCGTCCTCCTTCTCACGATACGGAACAGTTCCGCATCGTAGCACACAGATGGGTAGGATCTCCTGGGTAGAATTCACGTTCGGCAGGTCACCTTTCTACGGAGATTGCATGAATCCCACCGGTAGGTTCCCCTCCGATCTCGAGATCGCGCAGGCCGCTCCGGTCACGCCGATTGCCGAGGTCGCCGAGTCGATCGGGATCCGCGCCGATGAGCTGATTCCCTACGGTTCGACCAAGGCGAAGGTCCACCTCGACATACTGAAGCGGGTCGGCGCCCGCCCACCCGGCAAGTACATAGACGTCACCGCGGTAACACCGACCCCGCTCGGGGAGGGCAAGACCACCACCACGATCGGTCTGGTCCAAGGACTGGGCCTCCTCGGGAAGAAGCCTGTCGCAGCCATCCGCCAGCCCTCGATGGGACCAACTTTCGGGATCAAGGGCGGTGCGGCAGGGGGCGGCTACAGCCAGGTCATCCCCATGGACGAGTTCAACCTGCACCTGACCGGTGACATGCATGCCATCAGCGTGGCCCACAACCTGGCGGCCGCGGCCATGGACGCCCGCTGGTACCACGAGGGGCGGATGAGCGACGCCCAGCTCGAGGCCATAGGGCTGGAGCGGCTCGACATCGACATGTTCCGTGCCCAGTGGCGGCGGGTGGTCGACGTCAACGATCGGGCACTGCGCAACGTGGTGCTGGGCCTGGGCGGCCGGATCGACGGCCGGCCCCGGGAAACCGGCTACGACATCACCGTGGCTTCCGAGTTGATGGCGATCCTGGCGCTCACCGACGGGCACGACTACGCCTCGGCGCTCCGCGACCTCAGGACCCGCTGCGGACGGATCGTGGTGGGGGCGGATAAGCGCGGCAACACGATCTCGCTCGACGATCTCGGCGTGGGCGGCGCGGTAACCGTCCTGATGAAGGACACGCTGCATCCCACTCTCATGCAGACGCTCGAAGGCCAGGCCGCTTTCGTCCACGCGGGTCCGTTCGCCAACATCGCCCATGGCAACTCGTCGATCCTGGCCGACCGGGTGGCGCTCCAACTCGGGGAATACGTGGTTACCGAGTCGGGATTCGGGGCCGACATGGGAATGGAGAAGTTCTTCAATATCAAGTGCCGGGCCTCCGGTTTGAAGCCCGACGCGGTGGTCCTGGTGGCAACGGTCCGGGCGCTCAAGACCCACGGAGGCGGTCCTCGCGTGGTAGCGGGCCGGCCGCTCGCCCCGGCCTATACGGAGGAGAACCTGCCCCTGCTGGAGGCCGGTCTCGTCAACCTGGTGGCGCACATCGAGAACGCCCGCCGCTTCGGGATCGAGGTGGTGGTGGCGGTCAATACCTTCCCGACCGACACGGAGAACGAGCGCCGGCTGGTCAGGCGGGCGGCTCGGGAGGCTGGAGCGCTGTCGGCAGTCACGTCCAGCCACTGGGCGGATGGCGGGCGCGGAGCGCTTGAGTTGGCCGAAGCCGTGGTCGATGCCTGCGAACGGCCGGCGGATTTCCGTTTCCTATACCCGTCGGACCGGTCGATCAAGGAGAAGATCGAGACCGTCTGCCGGGAAATCTACGGTGCCGGCGGGGTCGACTATTCGGCCGCCGCGGCGCGCCAGATCGCCGACTTCGAGAAGGCCGGGATGGGGGACCTCCCGATCTGCATGGCCAAGACCCCCCTCTCGATCTCGCACGACTCCTCCCTGAAAGGGCGGCCGCGCGGGTTCACCGTGCCGGTTCGCGAGGTCAGGGCGTCGGTCGGCGCCGGATTCCTGGTGGTGCTCCTGGGCGAGATCCGCACCATGCCGGGCCTGGGGGCCAGACCGGCCTACATGAATGTGGACATCGATGAAGACGGCAAGATCATCGGCCTGTTCTGACTTCCCGGCTGCGGCAGTGGCCGAGCCGGTCGCATCGATCCGCTACCTGGTCATAGACTGTCTCGACCTGGATCGATCGGCCGCCTTCTGGGGTCCTCTGCTCGGTCTGGCGGCCGGGCGGCGGCTCGACAATTACCTGTTCATGGGGCCGGTGCTGCCCGGGTGTGATCTGGTCCTCCAGGAGGTCGACCGTGTCACCGCCGACAAGAGTCCGGTCCACTTCGACATCCAGGGTTCGAACGAGGATGATTTTGACATGATCCTGGCCCGTACGGTGCGGCTCGGTGGCAGAATCGTTGAAACGGTCACGGAGGACGAGTACGAGTTGACGGTCATGGCCGATCCCGACGGCAACGAGTTCTGCCTGAACAGGATCCCGTCGCCTGGCATTGTCGCCTCGGCGCGGTATTCCGTTGGTGGAGTGTGAGGAAAGGAGGTGATGGAATGCCGAAGGTGGCCCTTCCCCGATTGACCACCCCGTACGTGCGGCGTGGCGGCGAGTTGGTACCTGCGACATGGGACGAGGCGCTCGACCTGGCGGCGGCCGGGCTCGGTGCCCGTGCCGGTACCGCCAGTGCGCTGTTCTCGTGCTCCAAGGCGACCAACGAGACGAACTTCCTGGCTCAGAAGTTCGCACGGCTGGCCCTGGGGTCGAACAACATCGATTCGTGTAACCGCACCTGACACGCTCCCTCGGTCGCCGGTCTGGCGGCAGTGTTCGGAGTAGGAGGCGGGACCTGTTCCTACCAGGAGATCGAAACCACGGACGTGATCCTGCTGTGGGGCTCCAATGCCCGGGAGGCTCACCCGATCTTCTTCCATCACCTGATGAAGGGGGTCCGCAACGGCGCCAAGCTGTACGCGGTCGACCCGCGCCGTACCACCTCGGCCATGTGGGCCGACGTCTGGCTGGGGCTGGAGGTGGGCTCGGACATCGCGCTGTCCAACACGGTGGCGCGGGAGATCATCAAGGCCGGCCTGTACCACGAGGACTTCATCCGGCACGCCACTGTGGGCTTCGGGGCCTATGCCGAGTCGGTGGAGCCCTGGACGTTGCAACGGGGCGCCGAGATCACCGGCCTACCCCCCGAAGTGATCCGCCGAATGGCCCACGACTATGCCACCGCGGAGCAGGCCCAGATCTGCTGGACGCTGGGCATCACCGAGCACCACAACGCCACCGACAACGTCCTGGCCCTCATCAACCTGGCCCTCCTGACCGGCCATGTGGGTCGCTACGGATCGGGAGTGGTCCCGATCCGCGGCCAGAACAACGTCCAGGGCGGCGGCGACATGGGCGCGCTGCCCAACAAACTGCCGGGCTTCCAGGACGTTGCGGACCCGGTGGCCAGAGGCAAGTTCGAGGCCCTCTGGGGCCACTCCGTGCCTGACCGTCCCGGCAAGCACCTGTCGCTGATGCTGGAGGCGATGGAGCACGGAGAGATAACCGCCCTGTACGTGATCGGTGAGAACCCAGCCCAGTCGGAGGCTCGCTCCGACCACGCCCGCGACATCCTGCGCGGGCTGGAGTTCATGGTGGTCCAGGACCTCTTCATGACCAGGACCGCCGAACTGGCCGATGTGGTGTTCCCGGCGGCGGCCGGATGGGCCGAGACGGACGGCACCGTGACCTCCTCCGAGCGGCGGGTGCAGCGGGTCCGTAAGGCTCTCGACCCTCCGGGCGACGCCAGGGACGATCTGTACATCATCTCGGCACTCGCCGAACGGATGGGTCCCGGTTGGGGGTATCCCACCGCCGAGGAGGTTTGGGACGAGTTGCGCAGCCTGTCGCCCAACCACGCCGGGATGTCGTACCGGCGGCTCGCCGACGAGGGCGGTCTGCAGTGGCCGTGTCCCGGTGAGGACCATCCCGGAACCCTTTTTCTCCACGGCGACCTCTGGGACGATCCGCTGCCCCGTGACCCGGCCCCCTTCTTCCCGACGCCGTGGGCCCCGCCGGTGGACGAGTTGAGCGAGGAGTACCCGATCCGGCTCACCACGGGTCGCCGGCTCGACTCCTACAACACCGGGGTCCAGTCCGGCGGCTACTCGTCACCGCTGAGGACTGCGGTCGCCATCGAGGTAGCGCCCGCCGACGGGGACGCCCTCGGCATGGCCGAGGGCGACGTGGTCCGAGTCGTCTCGCGCCGGGGGTCTGTAGAGGCGCCCGTGCTGTTCGACCGGTCGCTCCGCCCCGGCCTGGCCTTCATGGCCGTCCATGATCCCGACGAGGTGGATGTGAACCTGCTCACCATCGACGCTTGGGATCCCAAGTCGGGTACCGCCGAGTTCAAGGCCACCGCGGTCCGTATCGAACCCTTGCCGGAGGGTGTTGCGAGACGGACCGGGGTACGTCCCGTGGCAAACTACCCCGCATGAGACCTGTCGGCGACCACGCCGTCCCTTTTGTAAGAAGCTTCCCGGCAGCCTCCTAGGAGACTCTCATCGACCTGCGACTCATGTCCGCCGAGCCCACGGCCGCGGAGCGGCTGGCCGTGGATGCGTTGCTGGGACCCCCCTCTCCGTCCGAGGAGGGAGCGCCTTCGCAACCCGACGACCGGCGCGTGGCGTTCGGCGGATATCGCCGTTCGGTGGAGAGCCGCCACCTGTTGCTGCCGGCGCTCCACGCGGTGAACGACACGGTCGGATGGGTCAGCGCCGGGGCGCTCAACTACATCTGCGAGCGGCTTCTGGTCCCCCCGGCGGAGGCGTACGGGGTGGCCGGCTTCTACGCGCTGCTGTCATTGGAGGAGAGGCCGGCCCGGGTGGCCCACGTGTGTGACGACGTGGCCTGCCGGACCGCGGGCGGCGCCGGGATCCTGGCGGCCTTGGAAGGGCGCCCCGACGTGCACCCCAGCCCGTGCCTGGGCCAGTGCGACCAAGCCCCGGCGGTCTTCTTCCAGCTGGCCGGAGAGGATGACGCGGTGCTGGTCGGAGCTACCTCCGACCGGGTCGCGGAGGTACTTGCGGGCGGGTCGCTTCGGGATGTCCCTCCCGTAGTTCCGCAGGTAGGCGATCCGTCGCTGCGTCTGCTCAAGCGCATCGGCGCGGTCGATCCGACCTCCCTCGAGGCCTACCGGGGCGCCGGCGGCTACCAGGCTCTGGCCCGAACCGTCGAGTTGGGGCCGGATCGGGTCATTGCCGAGATCAAGGCGTCCGGCCTGAGGGGACGGGGGGGCGCCGCCTTCCCGATGGGGATCAAGTGGGAGGCGGTGGCCCGGTCATCCGCCGCGCCGCGCTACCTGATCTGTAACGCCGACGAGTCGGAACCGGGCACATTCAAGGACCGGGTGATCATGGAGGGCGACCCCTTCGCGGTGATCGAGTCGATGACCATCGCCGGACTGGCCGCCGGAGCCGAACGCGGGTACCTGTACATCCGCGCCGAGTATCCCCTGGCCCGGGCCCTCCTCCAGAACGCCATCGACCGCGCCCGGGCGGAGGGTCTGCTCGGCGAGGACGTGGCCGGTTCGGGCCGCCCGTTCGAGATCGAGATACGGCGGGGTGGGGGCGCCTACATCTGCGGTGAGGAGACCGCTCTGATGAACTCGATCGAGGGCAAGCGGGGGGAGCCGCGCAACAAGCCTCCCTTCCCGACCCAGGTGGGCCTGTTCGGACGCCCGACGGTGATCAACAACGTAGAGACCCTGATCAACGTACTCGACATAGTGCTCGAGGGCGGAGCGGCGTTCGCGGAGATCGGCACCGGGGAATCGACCGGACCGAAGCTGTTCTGCCTGGCGGGCGCCGTGGCGCGTCCCGGCGTGTACGAGGTGGAGTTCGGCAGGACCCTGGGAGACCTGATCGACCTGGCCGGGGGTTTGACCGGAAGCGGCCGGTTGGGGGCGGTGATGCTCGGAGGAGCGGCCGGCCTGTTTGTCGGCGATGACCATCTCGACATGCCGCTCACCTTCGAGGGCGCCCGGGCCCGCAACGCCACCCTCGGCTCCGGCGTGGTCCTGGTGTTCGACGACCGGACCGACTTCCCGGACATAGGCACGCGGATCGCCCGCTTCTTCCGGGACGAGTCCTGCGGCCAGTGTGTACCCTGCCGGGTCGGTACCGTCCGCCAGGAGGAGTTGCTGGCTCGCCACCAAGGCGGGGAGCCGCTGGATGAGGAGTTGTTCGAGGACGTGGCCCGGGTAATGATGGACGCCTCGATCTGCGGGCTGGGGCACACCGCGTCGACAGCGATCCGGTCGATCATCGACCTGGGTCTGCTGGAGCGATCCCGTGGCTGAAGTCACGCTGGTTGTCGACGGGACCACCGTCACGGTTCCGGACGGATCGACCATCCTCGACGCCTGCCGGGCCCTGGACAACGACCAGCCCACCCTTTGCTACCTGGACAACCTGACCCCGGTCAATGTCTGCCGGGTATGCGTGGTGGAGGTGGAGGGCAACCGCACGCTGGTTCCATCGTGCAGCCGCCCGGTCGAGGAGGGTATGGAGGTGGACACCGACAGCGACCGGGTGCGCCACTCCCGCAAGATGGTCTACGAGTTTCTGGCCTCCTCGGTTGATATGGGTCTGGTGGACGACGACACCGTGGCATGGATGGACCGCTACGGCTGCGATCCCGACCGCTACGGCCCGCCGGCGGATCCGGCTGACGACCGCGACCTGCGCAAGGCGGGCCATCACCGGATCGGGCCCGGGACCGCCGCCGAGACCGTTCAGCAGCCGGTCAAGGTGGACAACGAGCTCTACGTGCGGGACTACTCCCGGTGCATCCTCTGCTACAAGTGCGTGGAGGCCTGCGGGGAGGACGCCCAGAACACCTTTGCCATCGCCGTGGCAGGCAGGGGCTTCGACGCCCGCATCTCGACCGAGTTCGACACCGGACTGACCGACTCGGCCTGCGTCTTCTGCGGGAACTGCATAGGGGTTTGTCCCACCGGCGCCCTCATGTTCCGCAGCGAGTACGAGTTGCGCCTGGCAGGCATGTGGGAGGAGGACGGCCAGACCGTCACCCGCACCATCTGCTCCTACTGCGGGGTCGGTTGCAACCTGGATCTCCATGTCCAGGACAACCGGATCGTGAAGGTCACCTCGCCGATGGACCACTCGGTCACCTCCGGGCACCTCTGTATCAAGGGGCGGTTCGGATACGAGTACGTCCAGGAACTCGGCGACCTAGCCGTTACACCCATCGACGACATTCTCCGGAGAGCCAGGATTGACAACCGAGGGCGGCGCCGGCGCCCCGGGCCTCGCGGCTAAGGGGTTCATAGGGACGGGCCGGGCGGCGGCCCTCTTCTGTGCCGTGATCATGGTCACCCACGGCTTCGGCAATGGTCTGGTTCCCGCCCTCCTGCCGCGGATCGGGGAGAGCTTCGGGTCCGGCTATGGCGCCCTGGGCCTGGCCGTCTCATCGGGGCTCCTCGCCTACGGCCTGGGCGCCGCTGTGGGAGTCCGGGTGGTGGACGTGTTCCCGCTACGGGGAATCATCCTGGCCGCGCTGTCAGTCTGCGTGGTCGGGTTCCTGGTAGCGGTGTGGTCCACATCGCCGCTGGTGCTCGCCGGGTCGGTGGTCCTCATAAGCCTCCTGGCACCGATCAGCTGGTCGGCGTCGGTACGCCTCATCGCCCGGGTCGTCAAGCCCTCCTCCCTCGGGCGGGTCACCGTGGTGGCGAGTTCCGGGGCCGGGGTCGGGGGCGGTATCAACGGTGCGTACGCGCTCTTCCTGGACGGACCGGACGAATGGAGGCTGGCCTTCGTGATCGCAGCAGTTGCTTCGGTGGCGACCGCGGTGGCCATCCTTGTGCTACTGCCCGGCAACCCCTCCTCGATGCCCCGCCTGGCCAGGACAGCCGTGCGGCGAAGGGACTGGAGGGATACGTGGGCGGTGCGGACCGGTCGCATGGTGATCCTGCTCAGCATCGCGGCCGGCCTGGGCGGCTTCACGTTCGTCAGCTACATGTCGGCGACGGCCGTGGACGAGTTCGGGGTGTCGCCGGCAGGGGTGGCTGCGCTCTGGTGGGTTGCATCTTCGGTCGGGCTGACGGCGGCCGTGGTCATGGGTGCCTGGTCGGATCGCGTAACGCCGGTGCTGGTCATAGGGGTGATCTCCCTTGTCTATGCCACCGGCCTCCTCGTCCTCGTGGCGACCTGGTCGTACGCAGGCCTGATGGTGGCGGCCCTGGGGTTCGGGTTCATCAACTACCCGATATGGGGTCTACTGGGCCACCTGGCCGGGCAGGGTTTGGAACCGCGGCTGGCGGTGCGCGCCTTCTCGGGAGGCCTGACGGCGGCGGCCTGGTGCGCCGTGTCGGGGATCGCCCTGGCCGGCTGGTGGATCGACCGGACAGGTAGCTTTCGCATCCCGGTCATCGTGCTGGCCGTTCTGAGCAGTCTCGTCACCGGGTGGCTGGTGACCGAGTACGCCCGCCGGCGAGTGGGTGCGGTTTCAGAGCATCCGCCCGCCATCGGAGTGGACGGTCCGGAGCGGGCCACCGGCACAGGTACCGAGAACGCTTGATGACCGAGCAACTTCCTTTCGTCCCGACGCCCCGGAATCGCCTTTCCCCGTATCTCGACTCTGCCCGGAAGTCCGGGATGTCCGGCGTCACCGTCTACAACCACATGGTGATGCCGGGGATCTACGAGGGGATGCTGGAGGAGTACCGGGCCCTGGTGGAGGACGTGACGCTCTGGGACGTGGCGGTGGAGCGGCAGGTCGAGATCCGGGGCCCGGACGCCTTCGCTCTCGCCCAGTACCTGTGCACGCGTGACGTCTCCAGGGTGGCGGTGGGGCAGTGCCGGTACACGTTCCTATGCAACTACGAGGGCGGGATACTCAACGATCCGGTGTTGCTCAGGCTGGGCGAGGATCGGTTCTGGCTTTCCCTGGCCGACCGGGACATCCTGCTCTGGGCGCAGGCCATCGCCGCCGAGAGGGGTCTGGACGTGGTGGTGCGGGAGCCGGACGTGTCGCCCATCCAGGTCCAGGGTCCGAAGTCGAAGCCGTTGATCGGCGACGTGTTCGGAGAAGGAATCGCCGGCCTGCCCTACTACCGGTGCGCCTGGACGATCCTCGAAGGGCTGGAACTGCTGGTTTCCCGGACCGGCTGGTCGGGCGAGTTCGGCTACGAGGTGTTCCTCACCGACGCGACCCGCGGGTCGTGGCTGTGGGACCGGTTGTTCGAGGCGGGCCGGCCCTACAACATCAAACCGGCCGCCCCCAACCAGGTACGCCGGATCGAGGGGGGCATCCTCTCGTACGGCACCGACATGGACGATTCGGTCAACCCCTACGAGTTGGGCTTCGGCCGTCTCGTCGACCTGGACGCCGATGGGGGTTTCGTGGGACGCTCCGCCCTGGCCGCAGTGGCCGAGCGCGGTCCGGAGCGGCTGATGACCGGTGTCCGGATCGACGGCCCTCCGCAGCTCGGCAATCCCACCCACTATCCGGTGTTCGCCGGCGGCGCCCGGGTGGGGAGGCTGACCTCGGTGGCCTATTCCCCCCGGTTCGGCGCCAACCTCGGCTTCGTGCTGGTGGAGGCGGCGTACGCCCGGACGGGGACCGAGTTGGAGGTGATGATCGAGGGGGACCGTTATCCGGCCGCCACCGAACCCTTCCCGTTCGTCGAGCGGATCACCGGGCCGGACTCCTAGAGACCAGGACCAAGTGCTAGTTTGCTGCGAGTGAGTGCTCATCAGCACTTCGGAGGTGTGACCTGACACGCCGGGCCGTTCCTCCGGGTGGTCAGGCAGAACGCCTCGACCACTAGCCCTCTTCCCGGTGGACGCCGTAACCTCAAGGACGACATGCTTGCCCAGATGATTCGCGCCGGCCGCCTCGATCGGTCCTTCTACGAGTCACTGCTCTTCGACAACTACGCAACCGGCAACGCGGTGGTGATCGTCATCATTGCCGGGCTGCTTCCACAGGTATGGTTGTTCTCGCCGGTCGGAGCGGCTTTCGCCATCCTCGGCAGCATCCTCCGGGCCGGCCTGGTGACCGCCGCGGTGTGGGCGGCTTCGGTATACATCTTGGCCCTGCGCGAATATGTGGGTGCGGGGGCCTGAAATCCTTGGTTTGGGGGTGAGGCCTCGCTGAAATCGGTGAAGTACCAGTTCGCCGGTCCAGGGAGGCCTCGATGTCTGATGTTATGTCCGTTCGGTTGTGGTTG
>JAJEIM010000029.1 GCA_022827785.1 Acidimicrobiia bacterium | reverse complement strand
CAACCACAACCGAACGGACATAACATCAGACATCGAGGCCTCCCTGGACCGGCGAACTGGTACTTCACCGATTTCAGCGAGGCCTCACCCCCAAACCAAGGATTTCAGGCCCCCGCACCCACATATTCGCGCAGGGCCAAGCAATAAGCCAGTTGTCGTGAGTAGTTCGTGTTCTCGGTATCGTGGATTCTGGCTCAGGGCGTGGGTATCGATCAGAACTGAGACCGAGCCATCGGAGTTGACCCGGTAGTCGGAGAAGTCCGCGATCGAGGCCCGATCGTGGTCGGTCGTGCTGGATACTCCGTCGAGGAGCGCCCTCGCTTGGAGGAAGAACCAACCTGGCGAACCTGCGGGGAATTCATGCCGTGTCAGCTTCCCCCTGGGGCTCTTGTTGTGCTGGCTCTTGCTATGGGCAACTCGGTCTAGCAGTTCCTGTTCCGATAACCTGTCTAGCTCCGGGAAGACCTTTTGAGCGAATGGGCCGTCACCGTAGGTGGGTTGGTGTCCCAACATCATATTCAGCGCGTTTAAGGTGGACTCCTCGGATATCCTCTTTTCCTCGGCCGCTGCGGCGCTGCCTTCCAGTATCTCTCCACAGAAAGTGCACCGTATGCCGGTTACGGTGCCCTCCGGCTCTGTTCTTCCCCTCAGGGAGCCCCCAGCACCGCTTACAGCGTCCCTTGACAGCGAATTCGCTGAATGGGACTTCCGTAATGTGCAACGAGACCCTGGTGGCGTCCATGTCCCGGTTCCACTCTACGGGAACCGCCCGTGTGCTTGTCTCGGTCGGTTCGTTGGTGTCGGTCAACGCTCTGCTCCTTCGAGTCGGTGAGACGGCGCGCCACGGACTGAGCCGGGTAACGGACGGCCCGAGCCAGAACGCACATGATGCCATTCGGCAGTGACACATTTCCCAGTTCACGGGAGATGTCGTGGTTGCAGCAACGGTGCCAGAGGACGTGCCGTGTCCCGGCGATGATGGGATCGCCCCACGAGAACGTGGCGCGGCCGTCGGGGGCCCACGACATCTCGAACAGTTCGGGGACGCCTCGTACGGGCTTGACACGTAGACCAGGCCTGAACCAGGTCTTCTGGCCCGCTTCCATCGCCAGGAGATCGGCAATGAATCGGCCCATCGCCCTCCCGAACCGTGCCCTCTGTGAGTAGGTCATGCGCCGGAAGTCGCGCAGGAACACGGCAGACTCCTCATGGGTCGGCATTGGCGGGCGGTTAGTGGCTGGCCGGCTCTTGGGGCTGGGAGGCGAGGCAAGCGAGGAAGTCGTCCGTCGTCTCGTGGATATGGGTTCGACCAGCGGCGAAATCCCCGGTCGGATCTGGGTTCTTGCCGGTGGCTGCGTCTATGTCAGCCAGCGTCAGGGTCTCATCGGCGGTGTCGGTCACAGGAACAGAGGTCACAGTCGCTCCCCTCTCAGGTTGTGTCCTCCGTGTCTGTAAGCCTACCTGACACATCGGCCGATCCGCGGGGTTGGGTAGCCGCAGCGGTGGGATTGTTGCGGGGATCTGCCTGATCGGTCAGTGAGGTTGAACCCGAATGCGGACCTGACCGTTCCGATCGTGTCCTTAGTCGGAGTTCGGACCCTTCAAGAGGACTCGCTCGTAGATGGCTCGCCGGTGTTCGAGCCATCGTGCCATCTCGTCCCAGTTATGCCTGTCGTTGGAATCGACTTGCAGAACGGTGGTACCGGAGCCGTAGATCTTGGCCCCTTCTCCTAACTCCTTCACGAGGGCGTCTGTGTACATGGCGATGCGCTTCTTGACCTCGGCGTCTCCTCTGCCGGTCACTCCAGTCAGGTACACGCCCACCTTGTCTTGGGCGAGGTACTGGCAGATGCGGAGACCGGCCGGCTCCACCAGGTGGTACACGTTGCTGTCGGCGTAGCCGGAGCGTGGGCCTGGAGCGTCTGGTAGCAGCTTCACGAAGTGTGCCCAGAAGTCACGCCTGAATTGGCCCAGCCTGCTTAACGATCCGCTGCGGGTTACCGCCTCACTAGGATCCAGCAGCCAAGTCCGGGCGAGGTAGTCACGATCGTCATCTTTGAAGTGGCGAAAGAAGACAGCGTTGACGGGGACGCCGTAGGACTCTGCGAGGAACTCGACAATACGTGCGGAGGTCGGATCGAGTTCGGACGCGATGATCGTGAACTGCTGGTCAGCGTTGACCACGTCCGGCAGCGGGCTGTCGAATCGCTCAGAGAAGGCCATACCGAGATCGGTTTTGTCATCATGGTGGTCGAGGTAGATCTGCTCCAGGTCCTCAAGGCCGAGACCCTGGACCCAGGATCCGTAGTCGAGCGTTTGGGCAACAACATCTCGAGGGGTCCGATCACGCTTGAGCTCAAGCACATGTACCCGGCCGTCAGCATCGAGGGCCAAGAGATCGATGTATCCGCCGTATCGAGTCCGCACCTGCCGTCCAACGACAAGGAGCTCGATCCCGCAGATGCCGGGATCCTTAGCGAGCATGTCCTCGAGGCGCTGCTCCGAAAGGAGTGGAGATGACACCAGAGGCCGCGGCCCGGTATCCGTCATCCGCCAGATTGCCATCTCAACAGCCACACAATCCTTCCGTCCGCCAGAACTCACATGATGCCATCGGGCAGTGACACTCGCCCAGTTCCCGGCAGCATGTCGTGGTTAGATCACATAGGCCGCGGGCACCCGTTGGTGACACCCAGGTTCCTTCGCCGTTTCCGACGAGCCGCTGACGCTAAGGGTTCGTGCCGACCATGTGGAGGGGGTTGGCGGCTACGGGTTCGTGGGAGAGGTCGGCGGCGTTGCCGGCGCGGTCGTGGATGGTGCCGCCGTTGAGTTTGAGGCTGTTGGCTCTGAACTCGATTCCGTCGGAGTCGGTGTCGCCGCTCTGTACCTGGTATTCGAATTCGATTTCGTTGTCGTAGCGCCGGTTCGGGTTGGCCTCGGGCCGGAGCGAGGCGAGCCGGGTCGTCCCGCCGATATCCAGTTCGAACTGTAGGTCACCGCTCTTGGCGACCGGTTCACGGAACACCACTTCCACGCGAATGACTTCACCCACCGCGTACGCTTCCCCATCGGTGGGCCGGGACGTCAGGTAGATGCCTGAGATTGTTGGAGGCGCAGTGTCGATCTTGTGATCCGGCAGGTGGCCGGTGGCCGGGAAGTGTTCCAGGTATTCGACATCGGTGCCGCTGGCCTTGATCGTCCCGCTGCCTCGGACGGCGGTGGCGCCGTGAGGGATGGCGATCCCCCTGATGTCCAGGTCGCCCGGCTCCACGGTGTAGCCGAACACCAGGGTGTCGGTGCCCGAGCCCCTGAGGTAGCCGGCCTCCCGCCAAGCTTCGGCCCAGTTGTCACTTACCAGACCGACATAGAGCGCCAGGCCCACCTCGCCCTCCACGACTACGTCGGTGTCGAAGTCGAGCGCGATCTCGATGGTCTGGCCGGCCCGGTAGGCCTCCCATCCGTCCGGCGGCGTTGAAATGACACCCACGTGCTCGACACGGGGCCTGCCGTCGACTTTGTGGTCGGATGCTCTTTCGATGCCCGCATGGGTGTAATCGATGGGTATGTCCGTTCCCCTCGCATACACGGTGCCGCTGAAGCCGTGGATCGGGCCACTTTCCTCACTTTCCTCTGCGCTGCTGACAGCAATGCCGTCAGAATCCCGATCGGAAGGTTGGACCTGGTAGCGGAAGACCAGGAATCTGGTTCCGGAGCCCTCGAGGTACCCCGCCTGCCTTGGCGTGTTCTGGTCTCCGTCGCCGAAGAGAAGGGTCAAGGAAGCGTCACCGACCACGTCGACCCGCCGATCGAAGGTCAACGTGACATCGATGTTCTCCCCGCTGCGATAGACATCTCCCCGAAGAGGGTTGGATGTCACGGCCACGTCGGTGATGGCGGGGGCGTCGTCATCTTCGATCGTGATGACGCAGGACACGAACCCTGTAACGGTGAAGAGACCGACTTCAAAGGTCTCATCATGTTCCGTCAGGGAGTCCTCTATGGTCGACACCGGGACCCAATGGGTCTCGGTGACGCCGTCACCCACTATCTGCCTGTAGATGGCAGCGAAGTCGCCGCGGCCGGCCGTGTGGCCCTCGTTGTTGGTCAACACGAACACCGGAGTGAGCAGGTAGGAACCGGGCCACCGCATTCCGAATTGACCGGACTCGCCTTCCTCGATAGGGCCGGGGCATAGCATGACGGGAGCCGGGCCGAGCGCAAGGGCCGGTCGTGGTGCCCTGGGGAGCAGGGCAACAATTGTAAGGGCCGTTACCAGGATGGCCGGCAGCCTCATCGAAGAAGGCTTCTTCCTACGAGATAGCACTGGATACCCAACCATTCCTACCTCCTTTCAGAGTTGGGTATGTCCGACCTGGGCCCAGGCCGGACAGCTGTTGCAAGGGGAACGTCGTATCGGCGGCACAGCCGGAGAGCGCAGGTGGGATGGCGAGGTGGTGGCCATCTCCCGTGACATGGATCGTCACCCTCTCTCGGAAGGCAATACCCACCCTGACGTTCTAGCCGACCCCGGAAGCTTCCCTGTTCGGAGCCCGGGGGTCGGGAGGCACTTCCCTTCGTCAGGATGGACTCCATTGAGAACAATTTTAGGTTGGTCGCGGAGATAGTGGTGCGCGCCGCCGGCGGTGTGGTGGGTTGCTCAAACTCCCGTCTGATCGGTCAGCAGGTCGGCGACGTGCTGCCATCCGTAGGCCACTTCAGCTATGCCTGCTCCGGCGATGTCGATGGTTCTGGTGTCGATCCGTTCCCCTCCGAGCGCCTCATAGAAGTGGCACGCGGGATGGTTGTCCTTCGCCACCCACAGCAGCATCGAGCCGAACCCGTCCGCCAACAGCCTCTCGGCCACGGCCGAGACGAGGAGGCGCCCCAAACCCCTGCGCTGGTACTGCTCGAGCAGGTAGACGAGATAGAGTTCCCCGAGGTAGGTCTCGCTTCCGGTTCGCTCCGGCCCTCCCGCGGCCAAGCCGACCACATCACCGGACTCGGTTTCCGCCAGGAAATTGCTGACGGTGGGCCGCGCCGTCGTCAGGACCTGTTCCCAGTACGATTCCCTATCCCGGTACGAGAGTCCGGCCAAGAACTCGTCGGGCAAGATGCCGGCATAGGTGGACCGCCATGAATCGACGTGAACCCTGGCGAGCGAGTCGGCATCCCGCGGGTCCGCAGTCCTGATGCGCATCGAAACACCTTACTGTCAGGTGTTTCGGGATGCCGGGCATGTGTCGCGTCCGTCTGTGACCCGCGCGCCTATCCGCCGGGGTGGGGTTGTTGTGGGTGGTATTTGTCGAGGAAGTTCTGGTATGCCCGTTGTTGCTGTTCGTACGGGCTGAGATATTCGACGTTGGTGGGATGCCGGTAGCCGGTCCAGGTTCGGGGTGGGAGTAGCCGGCGGCGGTGCGGCAGTGTATCGGGGTCGATGCGGTGTCCTCGCCGGTGGATGGCGATGTGGTGGTGGTACCAGCAGAGGGTGGCGAGGTTGTCCGCGGTGTTTTCGCCGCCGTCGCATCTGGGGATCACATGGTGGGTTTGGAGCCGGTAGCTGCTCCGGCATGAGTCGATCACGCATTTGCGGTCTCTTGCTAGGACAGCTCGGCGGAGCCGTTTGGGTATCTGACGTCGGATCGGTCCGATGTCCACTACTTGGCCGTCTGTGATGGTGACGGGTTCGACCCGTCCTTCGCATTCGACTTCCTCGACCGCCTGGGGGCCGACCCGGGGTCCTCCGAACACTTCCACGCCTTGGGTGTTGCCGGATTGGTCGGCAAGGGTCTGGTCTTGGATGAGCATTACAGCGGGTTCGCGTCCGGAGGGGTCTCCGGGTGTGAGGTGTTGGTCCAGGTCATCCTGGGCCATCGTGGTGAGGCCGATGGCCTGCTTCTGCCCGGGCGAGAGCTCAGCATCCGGATCAGATGGGGTTAGAGGCGGGATATGGTCAGCCCGCTGGTCGAGTGCCTTTCGCACGATCTGGCCGTCGGTGGCGGTGAGGCGACCCGATAAGTGCCATACGGCGCCGTCCTCGGATACCTTCAGGTTCACGTACTGGCGTTCGAAGGTGTTCCGTTCGTCGCCTCTGCTGAGCTTGCGGAACCTGGTGGCCAGCTTCGTGACACCCGCCAGGTCCAGATCGGCCGACCCGGCGACATCAGCGGCGCTAGCTCCTGCCTGCAAGAGACGCTGGGTGGAGGCGGTCCGGTCGAACGGGATGTGGCCCCGCTGCATCAGGTCGATGGTGTCGTCGTCCAGGCGTCTGGCCAGGTAGGCGAGGTCGCGGGCGACCGTGTGGGGTATGTCCAGCCGGGAAGCCGTCCAGTCGACCAGGGAGCGGTATCCGTCCCGGACGATCCCCCGCCGGCGGATCACCGTCTTCAGCCAGGCGAGCTGGCGTCCGCGGAGGCGGTCGATCTCGCGCTGGGCCTCTTTGAGGTTGTTCTCAGCGACCAGTATCGGGTCGGCGTCGTGAAAGGCTGCTACTTCGTACATACCCATCAACGTAACAACACCCTGTGACAAAAAATGGTGATCTCCTAGAAATATCACAAAATATTCTGTCATTAAGGGTGCGATAGAGATGCTTGCGAGCACCCGCTTCTGTTCCTGTGGACATCAACATGCCTCGTTAGCGGCTGTGGCACTGGTAGGTTCTGGAGCGATCCATCCGTTCTGGCGTTTCTGGAGGTTCTGGACATGAGGAGTCATGAGGTCGACTACCGGATCGTGGGTGAGGACCTCCAGTTCGTGGAGGTGGAACTGGACCCGCAGGAGTCGGTGGTCGCCGAGTCCGGGGCGATGATGTACGTGGAGGAAGGCATCACGTTCGAGGTCAAGATGGGCGACGGCTCGGAGCCCAAGCAGGGGGCGTGGGGGAAGCTCAAGTCGGCCGGTAAGCGGGCGATATCGGGCGAGTCGGTCTTCCTGTCCCACTTCACCAACCATGGCGGCGGCCGCCGCACGGTTGCGTTCGCGGCTCCGTATCCGGGAAAGATCGTGCCGCTCGACCTCGCGCAGGTCGGCGGTCGGATCCGGGCCCAGAAGGACGCATTCCTCTGCGCTGCGCTGGGCACCAAACTCGACATCTCCCTCAACCGGAAGCTCGGCGCCGGATTCTTCGGTGGCGAGGGATTCATCCTCCAGGACATCTCCGGCGACGGGATGGCCTTCCTGCATGCCGGCGGAACCATCGTCGAGAAGCGCCTGGTGGGCGAGAAACTCCGGATCGACACCGGCTGCGTGGTGGCGTTCGAGCCCCAGATCGAGTTCTCGATCGAGCGGGCCGGACGGGCGTCGACCATGTTCCTGGGCGGCGAGGGGCTGTTCCTGGCGACCTTGGAGGGTACCGGACGGGTCTGGCTACAGTCGCTTCCCTTCAGCAAGATGGTCGACGAGGTGATCCGCCACATCCCGCCGCCCAGCAACAGCGGTTAGCGCCCCGAGCGGGCTGAGAACGCGAAAATCGCGACAAGAGGGCCCGGCCCGCCGGGCCCTCCCCCACCGCCACCACCTTGGTTCGAGGCGCGTCCGGCTATGCCTTGGTGGGCGGCCTCGAACGATATGATCCCTCAGGCGGTCCGTTCGACGTCACAGATGGACCGCTGGTAATTACGATTACCAAACAACGTACAACGAGAGTGTGACAAGTTCAACCCCTATCCGGACAGCTACCGTGGGGTTGCCGAGACGGGGAAGGCCGGGCGGGTTAGTCTCGTTCGAGGTCGAGCGAGGCCGAGTTCATGCAGTAGCGCTGGCCGGTCGGTTGAGGGCCGTCCGGGAAGACGTGGCCCAGGTGGGACTCGCAGTTGCTGCATACGACCTCGGTGCGCACCATGCCGTAGCTGTAGTCGTGGCGCTCCTCTACCGGCGCTCCGTCGACCGCTTCGTAGAAGCTGGGCCACCCGGTCCCGGAGTCGTATTTGGCCTCGCTGCGGAACAGCGGGACGCCGCAGCCGATGCACATGTAGGTACCGGCTTCCTTGGTGTTCCAGTACTCGCCGCTGAAGGCCCGCTCGGTGCCGGCTTCCCGAGTTACTTGATATTGCATGGGGGTCAGCTTCTCCCGCCACTCCTCCTCGGTCTGCGGGATGGTGGCTGCTTGGCTCGGGGTTGGGGTCATTTCTTCCGGTCCTTCCGTTGGTGGCCCTGATTATCGACGCAATGCAAGGCTGCACATGATCGGCCGTGGATTCCGGGTGTCCGGGCCTCTGCATTAGCGATCGCAATGATCCTATCCTTGTCACATGGCAACTGAACATGCACGCACAGTCGGAGATATCCGCAGACTCCTTGCCGCGATGATCCTCGCCGTGTCCCATGGCGACTGAACCCGTGGCCCCGGACACCAGCGCCTCGGAAGGCCCACCCTCGGGCGGGTGGAAGTCGACCAGGGACTACTTCCTTGCCGGGTTGGTGGCGACCGGGTTCGCCGTGGCCCTGTCCGAGATGCTCGCCTCCTTCTTCGTGTCGGCGCCCTCGCTGGTGCTGACCATCGGGCAGAGGTTTATCGATATCACCCCCGCCGCCCTCAAGGACTGGGCCATCGCCGTCTTCGGCACCAACGACAAGGCAGTCCTGATCGGAGGGATCGTGGTGGTGACGATTCTCATCGGCGGCCTGCTCGGTGTGGTGGCCCGCAACCGCGTGCAGGTGGCGGCGGTCGGGTTCGTTGCCTTCGGGGTGCTCGGCTACGCCCTTGGGATCACCGATCCCCTTGCCACCGCCGGCGCCACTCTCCTTCCGGCCATAGCGGCGGCCGCGAGCGGCATCGCCGTGCTGGCCCTGCTCCGCCGCCTCCTCCAGGGACCGGCCGGGTCCACGGGCCCGGTCACCGCCCCGACTCCGGAGTCCCGGCGGGCGTTCATGACCGCTTCGGGCGCCGCAGTGGTGCTGGCCGTCGGCCAGGTGCTGGTGGGGCGGCTCGCTTCGGGCCGGACGCAGTCGGCGGTAGCGGCCCGCGAGCAGGTCACCCTTCCCACGGTGGCCGCCTCGCCCTCGACCACCGCCGCCCCCGCGAGCACCACGACGGCGGCCACCACCGCGGCGACCGTCGAGGAAGCCACGGTGGCGGAGACCGCGGCCACCACGGCCACCACCCGAGCCGAAGAGGTGGTACGCGTCGTGGCCGATCCGACGCCGGCCCAGATCGCTCAGGTGGAGGGGGTGTCGGAGTTGATCACGCCCAACGAGGACTTCTACCGGATCGACACCGCTCTCAGCTTTCCCAGCGTTGACCTGGACACCTGGGAGGTGAGTTTCACCGGCCTGGTGGACTCACCCTTCAGCCTCACCTATGACGAGTTGGTGGCCCTCCCCATGGTGGAGCGCTACATCACGATCTGCTGCGTTTCCAATTCCGTGGGAGGCGAGTTGATCGGCAATGCCAAGTGGCTCGGCGTTCCTCTGAGGGACCTGGTGGAGCAGGCCGGGGTTCAGCCGGAAGGCACGCAGCTGATCGGTCGTTCGGTCGATCGCTTCACGGTCGGCTTCCCCACCGCAGCGGTCTTCGACGGACGGGAGGCGCTGCTGGCCATCGGAATGAACGGAGAGCCCCTTCCGGTCAAGCACGGCTTCCCTGCCCGGCTGGTGGTCTCCGGCCTGTACGGGTACGTCTCGGCCACCAAGTGGCTTTCCGAGGTCGAATTCGCCCGCTGGGATGACTTCGATGCCTACTGGATACCGCGAGGCTGGGCCAAGGAGGCCCCGATCAAGACCCAGTCCCGGATCGACACGCCTCGGCCCGGCACCGTAGATGTCGGCACCCAAGCCATTGCCGGAGTGGCCTGGGCCCAGAATCGAGGGATCGACATGGTCGAGGTCCAGGTCGATGGCGGGCCGTGGATGGAGGCCATCCTTCCCGAGGAGCTCGCCATCGACACTTGGCGCCAGTGGCATGTCGAGTACGACTTCACTCCCGGCTCCCATACCATTGCGGTGCGGGCCACGGACCGGACCGGAACCACCCAGACCTCCCAGATAGTCCCGCCACGACCGGACGGAGCCACCGGCTACCACACCGTCCAGGTGGTAGCCGTCTGATCCGGCGCTTGCCGGCTATTCCGCCAGCGTGGCCAGGTAATCGTCGGAGATGTCGAAGTTTCCGTAGACGCCCTGCACATCGGCCAGCTCGTCCAGCGTGTCCACCAGGCGCAGGACTCTGGCGGCGCCGGAGGCGTCCAGCGGGATTGTCGTGGACGGCAGCTGGGTGATCTCGGCGGTCTGCACCGACAGTTCGGCGTCCGCCAGGGCATCCCGGACCGCCGGGAAATCGGTCGGCGCCGTGATCACCTCGAACTGGTCCCCGCTTGGCCTGACGTCCTCGGCGCCCGACTCCAGGGCCGCCATCAAGATATCATCCTCATCACCTTCTACTAGAAGGTAACCCTTCTGGTCGAACAGGTAGGCGACGGATCCCGGCTCGCCGAGGTTGCCCCCGTTGCGGGTGAAGGCGGACCGGATGTCGGAGGCGGCCCGGTTCCGGTTGTCGGTGAGCGCCTGGACCAGCAACGCCACTCCCCCGGGTGCGTAGCCTTCGTAGAAGAACGTGTCGAGGCGTTCGCCGACCAACTCTCCGGTCCCGCGCTTGATGACCCGCTCAATGTTGTCCTTGGGCACCGAAGCGGACCTGGCCTTGTCGATGGCGGTGGCCAGCACGGCATTACCCGTCGGGTCGCCCCCACCGTTGCGAGCCGCCGCCTCTACCGCGCGGCACAGCTTGGCGAACAGGTTGCCCCGGGCGGCGTCCTGGCGCCCCTTGCGGTGCTTGATGTTCGCCCATTTGGAATGACCGGCCATCCTTACCGCCGGTCAGGCCACGAGGTCGATGAGCATACGGTGGACGCGGTGGTCGCCCGTGAGCTCGGGATGGAAGGCGCACGCCATGACATGGTCCTTTCTTACCAGCACGGGCCTGCCGTTGTGGCTGGCCAGAACCTCGATGTCGGGGCCGGTCCGGTCCACCACGGGCGCCCGGATGAAGACAGCGCGGAACGCATCCTCCCAGCCGTCCACGGCCAGATCGCATTCGAACGACTCGTTCTGCCGGCCGAAGGCGTTCCGCTCCACCACCATGTCGAGCGCTCCCAGCAAAGGCTGGTCTCCCCCGGTCACCTCCGAGGCCAGGAGGATCATCCCGGCGCAGGTTCCGAGGGTGGGTAGCCCGTCCGAGATGCGCTTGCGGAGGGGATCGACCAGCCCGTAGAGGGTGGCGAGCCGCCCGATGGCGGTCGATTCCCCTCCCGGAATGATCAGGGCGTCGATGTCCTCCAGATCGGCGGGCGTCCGGATCTCGCAGGGAATACCACCGGAGGCGGCCACCATTCGGGCGTGCTCGCGGACATCTCCCTGGAGGGCGAGCACGCCGACCTTGGGCGCCTCGGGTGCGGCCTCTACCAGCCTCGCTCCTGCATCCGCTGGCCGGCGGGAATGTCGTCGATCTCGATCCCGACCATGGCCTCGCCGAGGTTGCGGGACACCTTGGCCACGATCTGGGGATCGCGGTAGAAGGTGGTGGCCTCCACGATCGCCCTGGCCCGGACCGCCGGGTCGCCGCTCTTGAAGATTCCCGAACCCACGAAGATGCCGTCGCATCCCAGCTGCATCATCATGGCGGCGTCCGAGGGCGTGGCGATGCCCCCGGCGGCGAAGTTGACTACCGGCAGGCTGCCAGACCCGGCTACCTCCCGCAGCAACTCTACCGGGGCCCCCGTGTCGCGAGCCAGCGCCATCAGCTGATCGTCACCGGCCGCGGCCGCCTGGGCGATCTCGCGGTTCATCCGCCGCATGTGGGTGACGGCCTCGACCACGTTGCCGGTACCCGGCTCCCCCTTCGTGCGGATCATGGCCGCGCCCTCGGCGATGCGGCGCAGCGCTTCCCCGAGGTTGCGGGCGCCGCACACGAACGGCGTGGTGAAGGCCCATTTGTCGATGTGGTGGTGACTGTCGGCGGGGGTTAGGACCTCTGACTCGTCGATGTAGTCGACGCCGAGGCTCTGGAGTACCTGCGCCTCCACGAAGTGTCCGATCCGGGCCTTGGCCATGACCGGAATCGAGACCGCCTCCATGATCTCGTCGACCTTGCTCGGATCGGCCATCCGGGCCACTCCCCCGTGGGCTCGGATGTCGGCAGGTACCCGCTCCAGCGCCATGACCGCCACTGCCCCGGACTCCTCGGCGATGGACGCCTGCTCCGCGTTGACGACATCCATGATCACGCCACCCTTGAGCATCTCGGCCAGGCCACGCTTCACCCGCAGCGTGCCGGTCGTCTCCGCCTTGGTACCCTGTTCCATGGCGATTTCGTCCTTTCAATAGTACCAACTATCAAGAATATTCTACCGGGTCCAACCCTCAACGCAACCCATTGTGCCGGCCGCCGTGCGCCCCGGCGGCCAGGCGGTACAGCTCGGTGTAGCGGGAGATCACCCTCCCCCAGTCGTACCTTTCGACCCTACCTGACGATCCCTTCGCCAGGCCTTCTCGCAAGGCCGGATCAGCCAGCACCGCCTTGAGGGCGCCGGCCAGGCCGGCGGCGTCACCGTTCCTGAACAGGAGGCCCGTCCCGCCCAGGACGTCTTCGAATGCGGCCAGGTCGCTGGCCACCACCGCGCACCCCGCCGCCATGCCCTCTGCAACGGTTATTCCGAAACTCTCACCACCCCGGTTGGGAGCGCAGAACACGCCGCTTCCGGCCAGGACCGAGCGCTTCTCGGCCTCGGACACCCGCCCGAGGTACTCGACCCCCTCGATCGGGGGCGATTCTCCCCCACCGACCATCACCAGCCGCGCGTCCGGAACCTCGGAACGCACCACCGGCCATGCGGATAGGAGCAGATCCCGGCCCTTACGAGGGTCGGGCCGGCCCACGAAGGCCACCTGGCGCGGATCGCGCGGTGTTTCGGCCCTGAACGAAGGCACGTCGACGGCGTTGGGGATCTGAACCACGTCGAGACCGAGCGGCTCGACGGCGCTCCAGGCGGTCCGGCTCACCGCGGTGGCCACGACATCGCCCAGCAGCAGCCGCACCGCGCTCCTCCCCCACCGGTACGCGGCGCGGAACATGGGAGATGGATCGGCGTGGAAGGTGACCACGGTGGGTCGCCCGGTCCGGAGCGCCGCCCAGCCGGCCAGGGGAACCATCGGCTCGTGTACGTGGACCACGTCGGCGGTGGCCACGGCGGCCCGCACCCGGCGGACGACCATCGGCGACAGGGCGATGGGAGCGCGGGAGCGGTTGACGGGAAACATGATCGGGCGGCCCGCGTTGACACGGTCGGCGCCGGAGCCGGCCGCCGGAGCCACCGCGAAGGCCTCCCGGCCCTGCCGCCGGAGATGCTCGACCAGCCCGAGGACCTGCTGCTGGACGCCCCCCGGGATGTTCAGGGCGTACGGGGAGATCACGGCGACCTTCACGCATCCCCCCCGTCTCGCTCGAGGAAGTCGTGGTCGGACGGCCAGTTGGGCTGTACCAGGTGCCACTGGGTGGGCGCTTCCCGGATCATGTCCTCGTACCGGTTCGCCAGCTGCCGGGTGATGCCGCCCATCCGGTCGCTGTCCTCGGGGCCGGGATCCTCGATGGGAGCGAGTACCACCACCCGGTGACCCGCCCCCTGCTTGAAGTACGAGACGACCGGGAGCAGGACTGCGTCGTGGCGGATCGTCAGGGCGGCCGGGCCGGCCGGCAGGGTGGTCCTCTCACCGAAGAACTCCACCTCCACGCCGCGCCCGCCGATGTTGCGGTCGGCGACCAGCGCGATGACCCGTCCCTCCATCAGGTCGTTGCGCAGGGCCCGCATCGTGGACAGGCCTTCCGCCAGCACCACCCGGATGCCGAGTTGGGCCCGCAGGTCGACGAACCACTGCGCCAGCCGGCGGTTGGCCAGCGCCTCCGCCACGGCGGTGATCCGGACCCCCGCATCCTCCGACAGCGTGCCTGCCAGCTCCCAGTTGCCCACATGGGGAAGCGCCGCGACGATCGGTCGCCCGGACTCCTGGGCGGCCCGGACGTGCTCCAGCCCGACCAGCGCCACCCGCGACCTCACCGCCTCCGCCCGGCGCGGGCGGAACCAGAGCGTCTCCGCCCAGTAGCGACCGTAGGCGCTGAACACCTCCCGGGCCGCACGCTCCACCGCCTGCGCGTCGCTCCGACCGAGCACCCTTCCCATATGCCGGATCGCCATGGCCTTGCGATCCCGGGCCCAGAGCCAGCAGAGCCGGCCGGCCCAGCGACCGAGGTGGCGGATAACCGGTTCGGGTAGAGATCCGAAGATCCCCGCGCCTGCCCGGTAGGCCAGGTAGGTGAGCAGGTCAGTCACCCGGTGACAGCTGCCGCCAGGTCTTGAAGAACCGCTGGAATACGGTTAGCCAGGTGAGGATGGCCATCAGCCACAGCATGACCGAGACCTGATCGAAGAGAAACCCTGCCGCGAAGAGTATGACCCGCTCTGCCCGGCCCATCAGGCCACCCCGGCCCTCGACCCGCCCGATGTCGGCCTTGGCGCGGAGGTAGGAGATGACCAGCGAGGCGCCCAGGCTGAGGACACAGAGGACGACGAGGGCGGGGTCGCCTTCCTGGGGTGACAGCCTGGAGGTGAGCCAGAAGGAGCAGGCCGCGAACATGGCCGTCTCGCCGATGCGGTCGAACACGGAGTCGAGGAGCGCGCCCCGGGGCGAATCCGATCCCGAGGCCCGGGCAACCGACCCGTCCAGCCCGTCGAGGGCCGAACCGCCCAGGATCACCAGGGCGCCGGCTACCACGGCTCCGTTGGCCAGCAGGATCGATCCGGCCAGGGTTACCACCAGCCCGGTCACGGTCAGGTGGGCGGGCCGCACCCCGATGCGGGCCAGGGCACGACCGATCGGAGCCACCACTCTTTCGACATGCCCGCGGGCCCAGACTTCGATCACAGCGGCTCCTCTCGTGGGGAAGGTACCACAGACGGCAAGCATCGTATGATTGCCTACACTCGGATGCCCGACAAGGAAGCGGAGGAGGATGCGACCGGAGAACATTCGAAACGTGGGCCTATTCGGCCATGGAGGTTCCGGCAAGACCTCTGTGGCGGAAGCTCTCCTCTTCAACGCCGGCGAGATCAACCGTATCGGCTCCGTCGATGCCGGCAACACGGTCATGGACCACGAGCCCGAGGAGATCGAGCGCCAGGGCTCGCTGGGGATCGGAGTGGCGTCCTTCGATCACAACGGAACCCGGGTCAACCTCGTCGACACCCCCGGGTACGCCGACTTCGTGGGGGAGGCGCTGGCGGCGCTGCGAGCCGTGGACCTGGCTGTCTTCGTGGTCTCCGCCGTGGACGGCGTCGAGGTGCAGACCGAGATCCTCTGGGAGGCCGCCCGCCTGGAAGGTATCCCCCGGGTGGTCTTCGTCAACAAGCTCGATAGGGACCGCGCCTCGTTCTCCCGCACCCTGGACGAACTCATCGAGGCTTTCGGCAAGCGTATCGCTCCCATCCAGATTCCGGTCGGTGAGGAGCAGAGCCTGAGCGGGGTGGTCCGGTTGGTGTCAGGCCGCGCCTACCGGTACGGGTCGGGCCGGACGGAGGGCACGCCGATCGACGTTCCCCCCGAGGTCGCAGACACCTTCGAGGAAACCCGTTCAGCCCTGGTCGAATCGGTGGTGGAGACCGACGACGATCTGCTGGAGGCCTATTTCGAGGGCGAGGAACCGTCTGCCGAGCGGATGGTGGAGGTTATCCACGACGGGATGCTGGAGGGGGAGATCTTCCCGGTGCTGGTGGGTTCGGCCGGAACCCTGGTGGGAATCGACACCCTGGCCGAGTTCATGGTCGATTTCGGACCCGATCCTCTGGAGCGGACCATGCCGGCCACGCTGACGGGCGAGCTGGCGGCCGATGTCGACGCCCCGGCGGTGGCCTACACCTTCAAAACGTCAGGCGATCAGTACGTGGGCCGGGTCAACACCTTCCGGGTCTTCTCCGGCTCGTTCAAGCCCGACACGGTGCTTGAGAACCCGAGCGGGGACAAGCTCAAGATGTCTAGCCTCTTCTCACTCCAGGGCAAGGACCACGCCGGGTTGCCGGTGGCGACCGTGGGTTCCATCGGCTCGGTGGCCAAACTCGACAACCTGCGGGTGGGCGACACGCTCCGGACACCCGGATGCGATACCGAGATCTCACCGGTCCGCGTACCCCGCCCGGTACACGAGGTGACCGTGTCACCTCGCTCCACCCAGGATGAGGACAAGCTCTCCACCGCTTTGGCCCGCGTCCAAGAAGAGGACCCCACGATCCTGGTGGAGCGTCGCGCCGAGACCAGCGAGACGGTCCTCTCCGGTCTCGGGGAGGCACATGTCAGCGTCACGCTGGCCAAGGTCGCGCGGCGTTTCGGGGTCGAGGTCGACACCGGCGTGCCGCGCATTCCCTACCGGGAGACCATCCAGGGCCGGGCTGACGTGGAGGGCAAGCACAAGAAGCAGTCGGGCGGGCGGGGCCAGTTCGGTGTGGCCTACGTGAGGTTCGAGCCCAACCAGCGGGGCCAGGGTTACGAGTTCGTGGATCAGATAAAGGGCGGCTCCATTCCGCGGAGTCTCATTCCGGCGGTCGACAAGGGGATCCGGGAGGCCCTCGTGCGGGGCATCCTGGCCGGCTACCCCGTGATCGACGTCCGGGCCACCGTCTATGACGGCAAGTTCCATTCGGTGGACTCCGATGAGCTCAGCTTCCGGATGGCGGGGATCATGGCCGTCCGGGCCGCGGCCGCCGACCTGCGGGCGACCATCCTCGAACCCATCGCCGTGGTCACCGTCCGGGTGCCCGAGGACTACATGGGCGACGTGATCGGTGACATCAATGCCAAGCGGGGGCGGGTGCTCGGGATGGACGCTGATGGACGGAGCCGGGTTCTGACGGCGGAAGTCCCGATGGCCGAGGTCCAGCGTTACTCCGTGGACCTGCGGTCGATGACCGGAGGGCGTGGATCGTTCGACATCGAGTTCGCCCGCTACGAGCCCGCTCCCCCGCAGGAAGTGCAGCGGGTGGTGGCGGCGACCAAGGCCGCGTCCGAGTAGGGAGGGACCAGCACAGCTCATGGAGAAGGCAACCATCCGGGTCGATGGTGAGGATGCGATTGACGTAGCGATCGCATCGGGCACAGAAGGCGAACGGGCACTGGACATCCGGGGCCTCCGGGCGGCCACCGGAATGGTCACGCTCGATCCCGGGTACGGGAACACCGCCGAGACCAGCAGCGCGGTGTCGTTCATCGACGGCGAGGCAGGGATTCTTCGCTACCGCGGTTACCCGGTGGACCAGTTGGTCGAGAACTCCACGTTCCTGGAGGTGGTCTACCTGCTCGACAGGGGCGAGTTGCCCACCTCCGAACAGATGGCGGCTTTCGAGAGCCGGATCGCCGAGCACCGCGCCCTACCCGAGGGGTTCGAGAACATCCTGGAGGGGCTTCCGGCCGGTACCCATCCGATGCAGAAGCTAGCCACTGCGATTGCCCTGCTGGGCGCCTACTTCCCGGGTACGGGAGGAGCAGGATCGGTGGAGGCCAACCGTCTCGGCGCTATCCGCCTGGTGGCGATGATGCCGGCGCTGGTGGCGTGGTCGCATCGCAGCGATCGGGATCGGGTCTATATAGATCCCGACCCCGGCCGGGGTTACGTGGCCGACTTCCTCAACATGACCTTCAATCCCGGCGGCTCCGGCTACGAGCTGAACCCGGCCCATGTGCGGGCTATGGAGGCGTTGCTGATCCTCCATGCCGACCACGGCCAGAACCTCTCCACCTCGGCGGTCCGGCTGGTCGGCTCGGGTCAGGCAGACCTTTTCTCGTCGATATGCGCCGGCGTCCTGGCGCTGTCCGGTCCCCTTCACGGTGGCGCGAACCAGCGGGTGATCGAGATGCTGGAGGACATCCGGGCGGCAGGTGGCGACACCCGGCTGTTCCTGGACCGGGCGAAGGACCGGAACGACCCTTTCCGGCTCATGGGCTTCGGCCACCGGGTCTACAGGAATTTCGATCCCCGGGCGCAGATCATCAAGCGCCACGCACGCGCCCTGCTCGATCATCAGAGCAATCCCCTGCTCGACCTGGCGTCTCGGTTGGAGAAGGAGGCCTTGGCGGACGAGTTCTTCATCAAGCGGCGCATCTATCCCAACGTGGACTACTACTCGGGCATCATCTACCAGGCGATGGGCTTCCCCAGCGAGATGTTCACGGTGCTGTTCGCCCTGGGGCGGCTACCGGGATGGCTGGCGCAGCTGCGGGAGATGAAAGAGTCGTCCAGCGCTCCTCTCAAGCGCCCGCGCCAGATCTACACCGGCTACCCGCAGCGGGACTACCCGCCTCCGGCGGAGCGTTGATGGACGGGATCCGCATTCCCGCCGAAGTCGCTGAGGCGGCGGGAGTCCCGGACGATCTCGACTCCGCACAGCTGGGTCCGTACCGGTTCCCCTCGCCGGCTCGCCGCCGGATCGGCGCCCGTATCTACGTGACCGCAGGGCTGCTGGCCGCGCTCGGAGCGTTGGCCAACCTCGGTACCGGCCTGTGGGTGGTCGCGATCGGGCTGCTGGCCCTCGCCTACGTCCATTACCGCACGGCCTGGCCGCTGGTGGTAGGCCAGGAGCAGGCGCTGGACATGGCTGCAACCCTGTCCCCGTTCCCGGTGGGCCACGCCTCGGCAGCACTCGGGTTCGAGGGAGGGCGGTCGCGCCCGGTCTGGAACCTCGTCCTGTACTCAGCGGAGAATCCGCCCCGGTTCCGGGCCCTCGTACGGATCGATGCGGTCAGTAGCGGGCAACTGGACGAGGTCTACACGGAGCAACTGCCACAGCCGGACTGAAGCTAGGAAGCAGCGGATCGAAGTGATAGTCGTCGGCGTCAATGGTCCGGGGAAGCTCCAGGTTCGGGATGCTCCCGCTCCTCTCCGGAAACACCGTGCCCTGGTGCGTCTCGAGCGGGCCGGAATATGCGGTACCGACCTCAAGATCCTGGACGGTGCGGTGCCTGTCGCCTATCCCGTGATCATGGGACACGAGATGGTGGGCATGGTAAGCCGGAGCGGATCGGACGGGCGGATGCCTTCGGGGACGAGAGTGCTGGTCAACCCGGGGATCCACTGCCGCGATTGCCACCTCTGCGATACGGACCGGCCGCATCTCTGTCACCGCGGTGGCCTGCTGGGGCGGGACATGGACGGCGTGTTCGCGGAGGAGATCGCGATGGAGGAGCATTTTCTCCATGTGGTACCGGACGGGATCGGCCCGGACGCCGCCGGGTTGTTGCAGGTGCTGGGCACTGTCGTTCACTCCCAGCAGACCGCTCCGGTCACGGCCGGCTCGGTGGCATTGGTGATCGGGCTGGGTGTGTCGGGTCTGTTACATCTGCAATTGCTGCTGGCGAGCGGTGTGGACAGGGTCATCGGTGTCACCCGCTCCGCCTGGAAGCGCGATCTCGCCACCCGGCTGGGCGCCCACGCGGTGGCCACCCCGGAAGAGGCTGCCGGTGTTGTGGCCGACGTCTCGGACGGCCGCGGCGCCGACCTGGCCGTGGAGGCGGTAGGGACTGCATCCACGGTGGCCCAGGCCATCGAGCTGTGCGGGCCCGGCGGGGAGGTGATCGTCTACGGCACCGTTACGGGCGAGGGCGGGCCGATGCCCTACTACCAGCTCTACTTCAAGGAGATCACGCTGCGTTACCCGAGAGCCGCCCGACCCGGGGACTACGACCGCGCCATAGCCCTGGCAGCCTCCGGGCGGATCCAACTGGACCCGCTGGTCACCGCCCGCTTCCCCTTGGAGAATGCCCCGGATGCCTTTGCCGCGGCCAGGAGCGGCGACCATCTCAAGGTCCTTCTCACTCCCTGAGCCCGCGCAGCCCGGACTCATGACCGCCTGACCACTTCGCAAGTATGATGCCGGAAGTCGAGCCGGGAAGGACATGCGGGAAGCATTCGGGGTCTTGAGTACCGACTGGAAAGAAGGCATCAACTGGGACGCGGTCCGCAAGTGGCGCCTGAAGCGGGCCCATGCAGCCATGAAGCGCCACGGGCTGGGCGCCCTGCTGCTCTTCTACGACGAGAACATGCGCTACGTCTCGTCCACTCTCACCCCGGGGTGGAACCGGCTCAAGCCCGGCCTTCGCTACGTGGTGCTGATCGAGGACCAGCCCCCGATCGTCTACGAGCAGGGCGACATCGGGTTCCACCTCGAGGCTCATAATCCGTGGATCCCGAAGGAGAACATCCGCTACTCCTACGCCTGGATCAAGGGTGCCGTGGGTCCGGCGTCCAACCAGCAGGTCGACAAGTTCACCCGCTCGCTGATCGACGACCTCGAAGCGGCCGGAGTCAAGGACAAGCCTCTCGGCGTGGATTTCATCGACATCAACCTGGTCGGCGCCTTCCGGCAACACGGGATCGAGTGGACCGACGGGATGACCCCCATGATGGAGGCCCGCGCCATCAAGAGTCCGGATGAGGTCAAGGCCTTTTCGATGGTCGGGTCGATCTGTGACTACGTGCACTACGAGATCACCAACTACATCAAGCCGGGCATGACCGAGAACCAGGTGGCGGCCTTCGGGTTCGAGAAGCTCTACTCGATTCCCGGCATGGAGGACGTGGAGGATGTGATCGTCTCATCGGGGCCGAACGCCTGGCCCAACTGGAGGAACTTCTCGGACCGGATGATCCGGCCGGGAGAGTTGGTGATAGTCGACCTGGCAGCGCTCACCTGGAACGGGTTCAAGAGTTGCGTCTACCGCACCTACTGTGTCGGCGGGAAGCCGACCGACGAGATGCAGCGTGTATATGACGAGGCGCACAAGTGGCTGTGGGACTCGATCGAGGCGACCGGCCCGGGGGTCACTACCGCGGACGTCGCCTCCAAGTGGCCGAGCGCTCGGGAGGTCTGGGGATACGAGGAGGAGGACCAGGCGGCGGCCAATCTATGGGGCCACGGTCTGGGACTGGCCCAGTACGACCCGCCGGTGATCTCCCGCATCTGGTCCCTGGATCATCCGGTGGAGATCCGCCCCGGCATGACATTCGCCCTGGAGACCCAGCACGGAATCCTGCATCGATTCGGGGTCCGTCTCGAGGAGATGCTGTACGTGACGGACACCGGTATCGAGATGGTCTCGACGTACAAGTCTCACGAGATAATCGTCGTCGACTGATTTGATCGTGCGGGACCGAACGAACGCTTATAGCGTGAACACGCCCTAAGTCATGTCTCGAGCGGGGCGCCTGGTCTGGCTCGACGAGGCGGACGCTCGAGACCCGGCGCTGGTGGGCGCCAAGGCCGGCAGCCTCGCACGGGCTCGTGCGATCGGGTTCCCGGTGCCCGACGGGTTCGTCGTCCCCATCGAGGCCTCCGTTCCCGCCATCCGTCGAGGACAGGCTGCCCTGCAAGACTCCGGCAATTCGGGAGCGGCGCGCACCGCGGTCTACAACCAAGCCCCGCACCCGCTCGCTCCGGGGATGGTCGAGGCCGCCGACCGGCTGGGTGGCGTGGTGGTGGTCCGCTCCTCCAGCCGGGCGGAGGCGGAAGGAGTGTGGGCGGGCGCCTTTTCCTCGTACCTGAGCCTCCGGTCGGACGAGGTTCCGGCCGGCGTCGTCGGATGCTGGGCATCTGTCTTCAGCCCCGGTGTCCTGAAACGGGCCAGGGCCATCGGGATCTCGCCCGCCGACATCGGGATGGCTGCCCTGGTCCAGACCCGTCTACGGACTAGCTGCGGCGGTGTGGCCACCCTCGGGGAGGCGGATGAGGTCAGGATCGTCGGCATGACAGGGCACCCGGCTCCCCTGCTGGCCGGCTGGCAGAGTGGACACATGGTGGTCGTCTACGGCAATGACACGGTGGAGGCCCGGGACGACTCACCGGTGTCCCCGGAGGTTGCGGTCCAAGTGGCCCATCTGGCTAGGAGGGTCGGGAACGAGCTCGGATACGCCCACATCGAGTGGGCCGCGGGCACGACCGGGGGGGTATACCTGCTTCAAGCCCAGCCCGTCACGGATCCGCGGCCGACCAGACTTCGCGAGAAACCGTCCGCAACGGTCGGGACACAGGACCCTCGGCTCGGTGACGTAGTTCAGATGATGCTCCGCTATCCGGGCCCCGTGGGGGAACGCCTGGTCTGGCCCTGGGCCATCGGCTTGGACTCGCTGCCCCGCCTGCGGAGCCGACCCTCCTGCAAGGCCGTGGCGACGCTCGTGGCCGAGATACGAAGGAGTGCCGCCCTCCTGGTCTCGCAGAGATGGAGGAACGGTGGAGTCTCCGAGGCCTTCGAGCGAGCCTGGGAGCAGCTTCGCGAAGGCGACGGCTCTCCTGTCGCCAGGTTGGTGCCCCGCGCCTCCGCCCTGGACTCCGGCCTGGTGGAGGCGCACATGGAGAATCTTGGCTACCTGGCCGATGCTCTCGCCCGGAGCGGGAAGATTCCGCATCCCGGCTGGATGTGGTATTCCGATCTCGAGTCTCCGGACAGTCCGCCGGTGTGGCGAGACGGCACGAGCCGGCGGATCGGAGTGGGCCGGTGGGATCCCTTCATCCACGGCGTGATCTCCTCGCTGGGCAGGAGCCTTCCCGGACATCCGGCTGCAGGTGGGTGGGGAACCGGAAGGCTGCGAACGGTCCGCAGTGCCGAAGACGCCACCGCTTCCGACCCTCGCGAGATCATCGTCGCAGCCCGACCCGTGGTCAACCTCGCCCCGTTGCTGTGGAACGCGGCGGGTCTGGTCACCGAAGCCGGCGGACCCGGCGCCCATCTGTTCGAGGTGGCGGGATGGCTGGGCGTTCCGGCGGTCTGCGGCGTGGACCTCGGAGCATTGATCGGTGATCGGACCCACCCTCCGGAACGCAGCGAGGATCTCATCGGAGCGGTGGATGGTGACATCGGGCGCCTGGCTGTCCTGTACCCGTCGTGAATGCGGATGGGGCGTCCGGCAAGAGGCTGCAACGAGGACGCTGACCCGGCACGATTCCGTTACACCTCCGGCCTCAGCCGCATAGACTCGTGAAGACCCTGGTACGAGAAGGAGAACGAAGCCTGGCATGAAAGCGGTCCGCTCGATGTTGTTCGCGCCGGGTGATCGCCCCGACCTGATTGCCAAGGCGGCGCGGTCCCCCGCCGATGGCGTGATCGTCGATCTCGAGGATGCGGTGGCTGCGGGCGTCAAGGAGGAGGCGCGGGCGAATCTCGGGTCCTTGCCCGATGGCGAGGCTTCCTTCTTCGTGCGCGTCAACGGGTTCGACACCGGCCTGATGTGGGACGACCTGGTGGTAGCCGCCCGTGCCGGTGTGGATGGGGTGATAGTCCCCAAGGCTGAACAGCTCCGGATCATGTTGAAGGCATGCGGGGCCCTCAGCGCACTCGAGGCGGCCACAGGCCGGCCGGACGGGTCGGTCGCCCTGATCCCGATGATCGAGACGGCGGTGGGAGTCCGGAACGCCTTCGAGGTCGTCGGAGGATGCCGGAGGGTGGAGGCGGTCATGATCGGAAGCGGCGAGCAGGGGGACCTGGTGGCCGATCTCCGGGTGCGATGGGAGCCTGAGGGCACCGGGTTGCATTACTCCCGTTCCCGGGTTCTGCTCGCAGCCCGTTCAGCAGGAGTGGCCCAGCCGATTGACGGTGTGTTCATGGACTACCGCAATCTGGAGGGGCTCCGGACCGAGAGCCGGCTGGCCCGCCGTATGGGATATGTGGCCAAACTCGCCATCCACCCCGCGCAGGTGGACGTGATCAACGAGGTGTTCACCCCGACCGAGGAGGAGGTGGCCCGCCACCGGGCGATCCTGGAGGTCTTCGAAGAGGCCGAATCCAGGGGCACGGCGGCCGTCGGCGTAGAGGGCCGGATGGTGGACTATGCGGTCGCAAGGACGGCCAGATCGTTTCTGGGCGAGTCCTAGGAGACCCCGACCAAAGGGGTCGGCTCCGCAGCGTCAGAAATCGATCACCGTGATCTCGTCGACCGGCCACCGGGTCAGGACCTCGGCGCCGTTGCGGCGGACCACGATCATCTCCTCCACGCGCATGCCGTAGCGTCCGTCGGGTTCCTGCGTCTCGACCGCCATGGTCATACCCTCCTGGATCTCGACCGGATGGTCCACGGAGATTCCCCGCCAGATCAGGGGCCGCTCGTAGAGTTGGAGTCCCAGGCCGTGAGCCCACTGGTTGGTGGTCATCTGCCAGTAATGGTCGGCGCCGTACCAGTCCATGTGCTCGCCCTCCCGGTCGGGAAAGTGCCGGGCCACCTCGCCGGTGGTCACCCCGGGGCGGATCGCCTCGATCACGTCGTACATCCAGTCACGGGCTCTCTTGTAGGCCTCCACCGAACGCTGCCGCGGCTTGCCTATGGAGAAGGTCCGGTACACGCACGACCGGTAGCCTTGGAAGGTCGCGCTGTAGAAGTCGGCGTACATGATGTCTCCTGGACGGAGCATCCGGTCGGTGGTGTTGGCCTGGTGCTTGGGCCAGGTGTTGGGGCCGCTGGTGAGATACCCCCCTTCCACCGTGCCTCCCCGGCGCAGGACGGCTTCCGCCGCGGCGCCCCAAACCTCCTGTTCGGTGACGCCCGGCTCGGCGGCCTTCTTGATCGCCATGAAGCCGGCCTCGCAGATTGCCGAGAGCACCCTGAAACACTCGATCTCGTCCTTGGTCTTGGTCTGGCGGGCGGTGTGGAGCGCATCGGCGGCTCCGTCCCGGACGACCAGTCCCCGCTCCCGGAGCTTGGCGGCCAGAGCTGGCTGGGTGGAGTCGATGCCCAGCGGATCGCGGTGTACGTCGTAGTCGTGGGCGGCTTCGACGATCAGGTCCGCCATGGTGTCGAGGAGGAATTCCCGGGCAGATGGGGAGCCGCTGGCTCGCGGGACGTTCCCGAGTCCGGGCGCCGCGTAGCGGATGTCGGGAAGCCAGGGGCAGTTGGCGCGCTCGTTGCTGGCGTGGTCGGCCGTGTCCCAATGCACCACGTCTCCCCCGGCTGTGAGGAAGCTGTAGTGATCCGCCCCCGAACCGCCCAGCATGGCCAGTCCGGTGACGTACCGGATGTTGGGGTCGTCCAGCAGGAGCACCGAACCCAGGCCGGCCTCGACGATATGGTGCTGAGCCCGGGCCTTGCGCTCGTCGCGCATGCGGGCCATGTTTATCCGTTCCTCCCAGTCCACGGCCATGGTTCCGAGGGTGCCTTCCATGTAGGTCGGCTCGTAAAGGCTCATTCGTGTCCCTCTCCTCACTCTCTTCGGGTTCTCAACCGGCTGCCAACGATTGAAGTCGGGCGTCTATGGCCGTCAGGAACTTCGCCCCTTCCATGCCGTCGAAGACGCGATGGTCACCGGTCAGGGTCAGGCGGACCGTCGGCGCTGCCACCAGGGCGCCGTCCACCACGACGGGCCGGAGCTGCACCGCGCCCACTGCAAGGATGCCCGCCTCCGGAGGGTTGATAAGGGCGATGAATTGATCGACGGCGGCGCCGCCCAGGTTGGACACGGTAAAGGTACCGCCCTGCACGTCCTCGGGGCCGAGCCGTCCCCGGCGGGCCGCCTGCTCCAAACGGCGCCTCCGTACGGAAAGCTGTCCCGGGGACAGGGAGGCGGCATCCCTGATGACCGGCACGATCAGGCCGTCCTCGAGCGCCACCGCGAAGCCGAGATTGACGTCGGCATGGGAACGAACCGAGGGCGGGTTCCCGTCGATCCAGCTCGAGTTCACCGCCGGTCGCTCCGCCAGGGCCCGGGCGGTCGCCCACAGCACCAGGTCCGTGTAGGTCACCTTCGGACCCTCGCCCGGGTCCTCCGGCTTCTCCAGGACGATCTCCCGCATCAGCTGGAACTGGGGAATCGCCGCCGATCGGGTCATGCGTCTGGCGATCGTCAACCGCATGCGCGACAGTTCACCCTTCTCCGGCGAGGCGGCTCGGGCGGCCTGATGCGCCTTCATGACGTCGGCCTCGGTCACCCTCCCTCCGGGGCCGGTGCCCTCCACCCCCGCCGGATCCACGCCGAGTTCCCGGGCCCGGCGACGGGCCACGGGTGATACCGGTTTTCGGGTGGAAGACCGCCGCGCCGGACGCCGCGCCCTCTCCGCGGCGACCGGTGGCTTACGTTGCCCGGAAGCGGATGGATGTGGTTCGGCAGTGGGTTCCGGTGCCGGCGGGTGAGCTTGCGGATCGTCCGCTATCCAACCCAGCGGGGTCCCGGCGGGCGCGGTGGTTCCGGGTTCGATCAGGACCGCCACCAGATAGCCCGAGTACGGAGACTCGAACGACACCTCGGCCTTTTCCGTCTCGATCACCGCCAGGAGGCCTCCCTCCTCGACCGGGTCGCCAACCGACTTGAGCCATTCGACCAGCGTTCCCTGTTCCATGTCCTGACCGAGCCGGGGCATCTTCACCAACCACATGAGTTACGTTCCTCCCGGCTCAATGCAGCGTCCAGCCGCCGTCGGATGTGACTGTCGCGCCGGTGACGAAGCTCGGCTCGTCGGATGCCAGGAAGGCGATCACGGCGGCGATCTCCTCGGGCTCGGCGTGGCGGCCCATCGGGGTGCCGGCCAGCATCTCCGACCAGCGTACGGGATCCTCCCGTATGTCGGAATTCATGCCGGTGGCGACCACCCCGGGGGCCACGGCATTCACGCGTATCCCGTAGGGGGCCACCTCGAAGGCCGCCGACCGGGTGAGCATGGTGATCGCGCCCTTGGAGGCGGTGTAGGCCACGTGACCGCGTCCGGGGAGTACCGCTTCTACGGAGCCCACGTTGACGATCGATCCCCGGACTCCCTCTTCGATCATGGTCGCCACGACCTCTTGGGAGAGACGGAACGGCGCCTTTAAGTTGATGTCCAAGGTTAGGTTCCAGGCTGCCCTTGAATGTTGCAGGGTCGGTTCTCGGATCAGGATCGCAGCCGCGTTGACCAGGATATGGATCCGGTCGTTCCAGTGCCGGCGGGCAGCCGCCACGACCTCCCGGCCCGACGAGGCGAGGCGCAGATCGGCGGTGAACCCGGTGTGGCCCTGGCCCAGCGTGCTGACCACCCGCGCCAGGCCCGTCTCGTCGCGGTCCACGCAGAAGGTGTTGGCGCCGTCCGCTGCCAGCCTCAGGGCGGTGGCTCTGCCGATGCCCGACGCAGCGCCGGTGACGATGGCGTTCTTCCCTGCCAGGTCAGCACTCATTGCAACATGTACCCGCCGTCCGCGTACAGCGACGTCCCGGTCACGAAGGAGGCTTCGTCGCTCAGCAGGAAGTGGACGCAGGTCCCGATCTCCTCCGGCTCGCCCAGCCGCCCGATCGGCATGAGGCTCGAGGCCTCCCGGCGGTAGATCTCGGGCGTCATGTCGGTGTCGACCGAACCGGGACTGACCGCGTTCACCCGGATCCCGAGCGGTCCCCACTCCAGAGCCAGAACCTTGGTCATGGAGAGGAGCCCGCCCTTCGAGGAGGCATAGGGGACCTGCTCCGGGTAGGCGATGGTGTCCTCCGCCGAACTGATGTTGACGATCGCGCCCGGAAGGCCGTTCTCGACCCAATGGTTCGCCGCGGCCTGGCACAGGAAGAACGGCGCGGTGAGGTTGGTGTCAATAATCCGGTCCAGGTCGGCGTCCGTCTGCTCCCAGAAGGGCGTGAAGATGTTGAGGGCGGCGTTGTTCACCAGCCCGTCCAGGCGCCCGAATCGGGTGAGAGCCGACCGGACCAGCCGGGAGGCGGTACCGGGATCCCTCAGATCGGCGACCACGACCATCGCCGAGCCCCCCGCCTCCTCCACCGCCGCTCGCGTACCGTCGAGATCCCGTTCGGTGCGGGAGGTGATCACCAGGTCGTATCCTCGCTCGGCGAGCGTCGTGGTGATTCCCCGCCCGATGCCCCGGCCCGCTCCGGTGACGATGGCGACCTTCCTACCGCCCATCACGCCACCATTCCCAGCACGGTGTCCAGGGCGGCAGCCAGCAGGTCGATATCGGCTTCGGTGTGACCGTAGGCGAGCACTCCGGGGTGCACCGGCGGCCACAGCATCCCGTGGGCGCAGAGACCGAGGAGGACGGCGGTCAGCAGATCATGGTCTCCGGCGAGTACCTCGCGTCGATTGCGGGGAGGGGCGTCTGTGAAGTGAAGCTGGAAGATCGACCCGAACCCCGACATCTGCCCGATCCGGTGGGAGTCGAGGACTTCTTGGAGGGTCGACAGCAATCGACCGCCGAGGTAGTCGAGGTGCTCCAGCACGGGCTCCGCCTCCAGAACGTCCAGGACCGCCGTTCCCGCGGCCAGCGACAGCGGGTTTCCGGTAAAGGTGCCGGAGTGGAAGATACGGGTACCCCGGGCAACGGAATCGGGTCCCAGCGCTTCCTCCATGATGTCGGCCCGACCTCCCACGGCCGAGAGAGGCAGGCCGCCTCCTATCGCCTTACCCAGGCAGGAAAGATCTGGTGTGACTCCCAGGTAGCCCGGTGCGCCGCCGGTTCCCAGCCGGAGACAGGTGACGACCTCGTCGAAGATCAGGACGATGCCGTGCCGGCCGGTAACCCGCCGTACGGCCCGAGCGAAGTCACGGTCGGCGGCCACGGCGCCGCCGGTGGAGAATGCCACCGGTTCCATCACCACTGCCGCCAGTTCGGATGCGTGGTCGGAAATGAGCGAGACGGCGTTCTCGGCATCGTTGTAGGGAAGCACCAGGACTTCGGTGGCGATGCGGTCCGGGACACCGGCCGAGTCGAAGACCGGCATCGGGCGTTCGGGATCCCCTGCCACGCGGCGCGAACCACCCGAGACCAGGAAGTAGTCATCCGATCCGTGGAAGTTGCCCTCGAACTTGGCGTAGCGTGTCTTTCCGGTCACTGCCCGCGCAACTCGCAACGCGGTGCGGACCGCTTCGGAGCCGGTGTTGGCGAAGCGGACCCGTTCAAGGTAGGGCATGAGGTGGCGCAGCCTCTCCGCGAACCGCGCCTCGTGAGGAGTCGGCGCCAGGACGGTGGCCAGCCGGCCGGCCTGCTCCCGGACCGCAGCGACCACCGCGGGATGGCAGTGGCCCAGCAAGGACGAGCCGGCGCCCAACAGAAAGTCGACGTATTCGTTCCCGTCCACGTCGGTGACCCGCCCGCCCCGCCCGCCGGCGAGCGCGACCGGATAGGGCTCGTAGAACTTGGCGGCGCCCGAGACTCCCATCGGCAGGACACCGCTGCTCTCCTGCCACAGGATGCGGGATCCCCTCGTCCGCTCCCGGTATAGGTCCTCGACCTTCCGGAGCAGCGGTTCGTGGCCTCTCACCGCCGGCCGGCCCTCATGCGTTCCCGGCGAGCGAGGGTGGCCTCCTCATCGAGACAGCCGTCCTCGTCGACGACCACTCCGTAGTGCTCGAAGGCACTGCCACGCGACACGTAGCCGTAATGCAGGTCGCGGACCACCGCCGACGGGTCGCGGTCCAGCGGATCACCGTATCCCCCGCCGCCCGCCGTTTCCTGGCCGACCACCTGGTCCTGCCGGAGGGGCACCATCGACTTCTTGGCGCCGAATTCGGGCGCCGCCGGTTTCTCATCGGGTGTGTCGGGATCGAGGCGGTACCGGGCCGGGGCGCCGTGATGACCTCCGAACAGACCGTACGGCGGTACCCGGACCCGGTTACCGAGCACCGATAACTCGCCGGAAGGGGCCAGCAGCCGGTAGTCACGCCTGATCGACAACCCGCCGCGCCACTTACCTGGCCCGCCCGAGTCCTGGCGGAGCTCGTACCGGTCGATGCGGAGCGGGTACTTCATCTCTATCGCTTCCACCGGCAGGTTCCAGGTGTTCCCTACTATCGAATAGATGGCGCTCTGGCCGTCCCGGCCCTCCGCTCCACCCCAACCGCCTTCGGGATACTCGTAGAGGACGAAGCGCTCGCCGTCCTCCCCGAACCCGCTGAGGAACAGGTTGTTGGAGGAACCTTGGTCGGCGGCCATCAGCCGGACCGGGTTGGCGATGTCCCTGGGAATCTCGCCCAAGGCCCGGTACACCGCGTTGTGGATCACGGACACGATCTCGTTGCCGCCCGTGCATGCCGCCGGAAACTCGGGGTTCACGATCGTGCCCTTGGGGGCGACGATGTCGACCGGCCGGTAGCACCCCCCGTTGGGCGGGATGGTGGGGTCGGTGGCTGCCTGGATCGTCATGTACACCCCGGAGGCCGTGTAGCCGAGGACGCTGTTGAGAGGTCCTTCCACCTGGGGGTCGGTGCCGGTGAAGTCCACCACCACACCGTCGCCCCGCACCTTCACGGTCACCCGGACGGTACGGGGGACGTCGGTGATGCCGTCGTTGTCCATGGAATCCTCGGCGTGGTAGTCGCCGTCCGGCCATCCGGCGATCACCGAGCGGATCCGGCGTTCCGAGTTGTCCATCTCGATCGCCATGCAGCGTTCCACCGTCTCGAGCCCGTACCTCTCGACCAGTTCGATGAGTCGGCGGCGGGCGGTGAGGTTGGCCGAGACCTGGCTCAGCAGGTCCGAGCGCATGTTCCCGGGCAGGCGCACGTTGGCCAGGATCATCTGCATGATCTCCTCGTCAAGGTCGCCTTCCTTGATGATCTTCACCGGAGGGATCCGCAGACCCTCCTGGTAGTTCTCTCTCGCCTGGGCGTAGAAGCTGCCCGGCACCGTTCCCCCCACGTCCAGATGGTGGGCGCGGTTGGCACCCCAGCCGATCAGCCGGTCCCGGTGGAAGATGGGCGTCACCAGGGTCACGTCGGGGAGATGCGAACCGCCGCGGAAGGGGTCGTTCAGGATGATGGAGTCGCCGGGGCGGAACCGATCGACCCCGACCTCGTCGATGGCGTAGTTCACCGAGTAGGGCAACGATCCGAGGTGGATGGGTAGGAACTCCCCGTGGCTGACCAGCTCGGTGCGGGCGTTGAAGATGCCGCATGAATAGTCGTTGCCCTCGTTGAAGATCGTCGAGCTGGAGGTCTGGCGCATGGTGATGCCCATCTCGCGAGCCCCGGCGGCCAGGCCACTGGTCACGACCTCGACGGTGACCGGATCGACCTCACGCCCCCTCATCTCAGGTCCACCACTATGGAACCGGTCGAGTGGACCCTGGCCTCGCCGAACGGGAGGTAGGTCGTGGAGTCCAGCTGCTGGATCACGGACGGGGTTGCCAGCGTCTGGCCGGGTATGAGGTCGGCGCGGCGATAGATCGGCACCGTCGATGCCTGACCCTCGACTGACACGACCCTCCGATGAGATCGGGGCTCGGCCTGTCCGGTCGCGGCGCCGTCCCTTCCCAGGTGCGGCTTGGGTATGGCGCCCAGTCCGGTGAGCCTCACGTTCACGAGATCGACCATGTCGTCCCCGAGGGAGTGCCCGTAGCGGGTCTGGTGGACGAGATGGAAGTCCGCGATGGCTCGGTCCATGGCGGGGCCGTCGGGGCGGAGCGACGGGAGCCCGACGTTGAGCTCGTAGGCCTGACCGGCGTAGCGCATGTCAAGGCTGGCTCGCAGGGTCCGCCGCTCGGGCGGGATGCCGTCCTCCTCCAGCTCCCGGCGGGCTTCCGCGGCCATCACCGCGATCGCGTCTCCGAGCTCGACGGGAGTGAGCTTTGCCATGCGGGCCCGCAGGGTGGCCACCAGGTCGTGCCGGACGTCCGAGGAAAGGATCCCCAGCGCCGAATTGCAGCCGGGAATGGGAGGGATCACCACCCGCCGCAGTGCTAACTCACGGGCGATGTGCACGCCGTGGGTGGGCCCCGCCCCGCCGAACGGCACCAGCGCGAAGTCGCGGGGATCCCGCCCCCGCTCGATCGAGACGGTACGCAGGGCGTGCATCATGTTGGCGTTCACCAGCCTCACGATCCCCACCGCCGCCTCCACCACCGTCAGGCCGAGGGGTCTGGCCACGTGTCGCTCGATGGCCCGGGCCGCCAGGTCGAGGTCGGGGAAGATCTCTCCCCCGAGCCGGAACTCCTGGTCATACACGCCCAGGACGAGGTTGGCGTCGGTCACGGTGGGCAACTCCCCTCCCCTGCCGTAGCAGGCGGGACCGGGATCGGAGCCCGCCGAGTCGGGACCGACCGAGATCCTCCCGAAGTCGTCGACTGTGGCGATGCTTCCCCCACCGGCGCCCACCGTGTGGATGTCCAGGGTGGGATAGGAGACGGCGTACCCGCCGATCTCGAAGTCGAGCCGGGTGTCCGGATCGCCGTTCGTGACCCCGGCCACATCACAGCTCGTCCCGCCCATGTCGAGGGTGAGCAGGTGGGTCTCGCCCAGCAGGTCCGCCAGGTAGGCCGAGGCCATCACCCCGCCGGCCGGACCGGAGAGCAGGGTCAGGATCGGGAAGGAAGCCGCCCGTTCGGGCCGGACCAGACCGCCGTTGGACTGCATCATCTGCAACCAGGCGAAGAGCTTGCTGTCGCGGAGCTCGGCGCGGAGCCGGCTGAAGTAGCTACGAACCAGCGGGGTCAGGTAGGCGTTCATCACCGTGGTGCTGGTCCTCTCGTACTCGCGGTGGAGGGGAAGGGCCTCGGACGAGATGGTGATGTCCTCGGCGAGTTCCGGCAGTTCCTCGGCCAGGATCTCCCGGGTTCGAAGCTCGTGCTGCGGGTTCATGAACGAGAAGAGGTACGAGACCGCGATCGACTCCACCCGGGTCCTGCGGAGCCGGTCCGCAGCAGCCCGGACCGCCTCTTCGTCAAGCTGGTTCACCACGCTCCCGTCAGCGGCGATCCGCTCGGGAATCTCGAACCGGAGAGGCCGTGGGACCAAGGGCTCCGGGATCTGCTCGTAGATGTCGAACAGGGTGGATCGGTGCGTGCGGCGGATCTCCAGCACGTCCCGGAACCCCTCGGTCGTCAGCAGAGCCGTCCTGGCGCCCGACCTGGTGAGGACCGCATTGGTCGCCAGGGTGGTGCCGTAACCGACCGTTTCCAGTTCGGTGCGGTCGGTGACCTTGGCCAGCGCGTTCAGAAAGCCCGGCGTCGGGTCCGGGTAGGTGGTGAGGGCCTTGGCCTGGATCAGCCGGCCCGTGGACTCGTCAACGGTGACCACATCGGTGAAGGTTCCACCGATGTCGACCGCCGCCCGGGTCATGCCCAGGGCTCCGGCATGCCCAGGCTTTCCCTGACGCGCCTGGCGATGAGCCGCTCGTCGCAGATCATCTCGGCCTCCAGCTCCCGGGCGAAGGGGATGGGGGTGGCCAGGCTCGCGGCTCGCAGCGGTGGCGCGTCCAGCTCGTCGAAGCCCTCCGCCACCGCCCTGCTAATCAGCTCCCCGGCCCAACCGCCCCTCTCGACGGCCTCGTGGGCCACGACCAGCCGATGGGTGCGGGACAGCGAATCCAGTACCAGATCCACATCCATGGGCACCAGCGTCCGCAGATCGATCACCTCGACGGACACCCCCTCCTCGTCCAGCTCGCGAGCTGCCACCAGGGCCTGGCGGACGGATTTCCCGACCGCGGCCACGGTCACATCGTCTCCGTACCTCCTGATGACACCCCTTCCGAGGGGAATCGTCTCCACCCGGTCGGCGACCGTCCCGGTGGTCCGGTACAGCGCCCGGTGCTCCACGAACAGGACCGGATGATCGAGTTCGATCGAGGCTCTGAACAGTCCTATGACATCCGACGGTGTGGACGGGACCACCACCGCCAGGCCCGGGACGTGAAGGAACCAGCTCTCGAGGGTTTGGGAATGCTGGGCGCCGTGATGGGTTCCCGAACCGCCCTGCGTGCGGATCACCATGGGGGCCCGCATCTGGTCGCCCGACATATAGCGCATCTTGGCGGCATGGCTGACGATGGCGTCCATCCCGCAGGCGATGAAGTCCATGAACATGACCTCCACGATGGGTCGCATCCCCATCACCGCCGCCCCTACCCCCGCCCCCAGCATCGACTGCTCGGCGATCGGCATGTCCCGAACCCGGTGTGCCCCGAAGCGCTCGGCCAGACCCTCCGTAGCCCTGAAAACGCCGCCGTACTCGCCGATCTCCTGGCCCATGATGAACACCCGGTCGTCCGAGGCCAGGGCTTCCGCCTGCGCCTCCCGGACCGCCTCGACGAACGTGATCTCCCGCACTTCTAGAAGCTTCCTTCCAGGGCGATTCCGGGATCGGGCGGAGGGGACGCGCCGGCAAACCGCACGGCTGCCTCGATCTCCCCGTCGACTTTCGCTTCGATGGCAGCCAGCGTCCTTTCCGGTATCCGGTCCGCGACCGCCTGCTTGAAACGCTCGATCGGATCGTCGCGGCGGGCCTTCTCCACTTCCTCGCGCGCCCGGTACAGATGCTCGGCATCGCCCAGGTTGTGTCCCCTCCATCGATAGCACTTGGCTTCTATGAGGGTCGGGCCGTCGCCCCGGCGCGCCCGGTCGACCGCCGTCCTGGTGGCCTCATGAACATCCAGGACGTTCATCCCGTCCACCACGACCCCGGGGATCCCGTACCCCTCTGCCCTGGGTGCGATATCGGGATTCAGCTGCATCTGCTCGGCCCGGAAGGAGTGGGCGAAACCGTTGTTCTCCACGATGAACACCACGGGCAGCCTCCAGATGGCCGCCAGGTTGAGACTCTCGTGAAAGACCCCCTGTCCCACCGCCCCGTCGCCCATGAACGCCACCGCAACCCGGGAGTCCTTCGTGAGGTCGAAAGCAAGCGCCGCGCCGGTGGCCAGGAGACCGCTCCCCCCGATTATCGGACTCTGGCCCACGAACCCGTGCTCCATGCTCACGATGTGCATTGATCCGCCCTTGCCCTGGCAATAGCCGGTGGACCGTCCCCACAGCTCGGCGCAGATCCGGCCCAGGTCGGCGCCCTTGGCGATTGCATGTCCGTGCCCGCGGTGGGTGGATGTCACGACATCATCGGGGCGCAAGGCGATGCAGGCCCCCACCGAGACGGCCTCCTGTCCCATGGAGGAGTGAAACGGCCCGTAGAGCTCCCCGTCGAGGTGTGCCCGTTCGGTGGTCACCTCGAACCGCCGGATGGTGTACATGAGCCTGAAGACCTCGCTCAGCCGGCTGTCGGTCAGGCCACCCGGATCGGTGGACGTCTGGAAGGCAGACTCTCTGTTCATCTCACGAGACTCCGTTCCCGTCCCGCCCGGTCCCCACCACCCCGCGCTCCACCAACCGGCCGATCGTCTCGTCAGAGTAGGCCAGCCTGTTGCTCAGGAGCTCGACCGTGTGTTCTCCCAGCATCGGCGCCGGGAGGCCGGGCATCTCCCAATCGGTGAGCTTGAAGGGGCTGGGAAGGTAGGAGACATCCCCCACGGTGGGATGCCGGTACCGGCGGACCATCTCCCTGGCCTGAACCTGCGGATAGCGGAACACGTCGGCGAGGTCATTCACCGGGGCGACGGGCAGGTCGTGCTTCGTCGCCAGGTCCATCCACTCGTCCCTGGTCCGTCGGGCAAATGCCTCGGCAAGGATCCTCACCACGTACTCGCGGTGTTCAAGGCGGGCGCCGTTGTCCCGGGTGCGGGGGTCGTCCTTGAGGTCCGGGCGATCGATGGCGTCGCACAGGTTCTGCCAGAACTTCTCGCCCCGGGCCGCCACCACCATGTAGCCGTCCCTGGTCTCGAAAGCCTGCCAGGGAACGATATGGGCGTGTTCGGTACCTTGCCGCCGGTTGAGGGCGCCGGTATTCAAGTGGTGGAGGGCATCGTAGGAGAGCATCGAGACCAGGGAGTCCAGCATCGAGATGTCGGCGTGCCGGCCTTCCCCGTGGAGTTCCCTGCCGACCAGCGCACCGAGCACCGCCACGCAGGCGAAGATGCCGCCGGAAATGTCGGCGAGGGGTATGCCGACCCGGGCCGGCGGACCGTCAGGCGGCCCGGTCAGGTCGAGGAGCCCGCTCAAGGCCTGCACCACCAGATCGAAGGCCGGCTGGTCACTGGCCGGTCCGCCGGCGCCGAATCCGGTCACGGAAACGGTGATGATGCGCGGGTTGTGCCTTAGCAGGCTCTCGTGGTCGATCTTCAGGCGAGCCATCACGCCGGGCCGGAAGTTGTCGATGACCACGTCCGACTCGGCCACCAGGCCGTAGAAGACCTCCCGTCCGGCCTCGCTCTTCAGATCGATGACCATGCTCCTCTTGCCGCGGTTCAGTTGCAGGTGAACCGCGCTCTCCCCCCTCACCGGGGTGATCTTCGGGTTCCGGGCCGCATCGCCCCAATGAGGTTCGATCTTGATCACCTCGGCGCCCAGATCCGCGAGGATCATGCCCCCGTAGGTGCCGGCTATCACCTGGCCCAACTCGAGGATCGTGATGCCTGACAGCATTCCCTTCATGGCGCCCACCGGCCTCCTGTGGCATCCCCGGAGTGATTCACCGGGTCAGCCCTCCTTGATGGTGGTGAGCACGCCTTGGCATATGTCGAGTATCTCGTCTATTTCCGCCTGATCCTGCGCGGCGTTGGTGAAGCCCAAGTGGTACGGGGTGATGAACACCCCGTGGGCCAGCAGTCCCAGGTAGAAGATCCCCGCCGACTCCCGGTCGCTGGCGATCACGTCTCTGATGGTGCGCGGGGGTTCGTCGGCGAAGTAGACACCGAAGATGGAACCCTGCCCGACAGCCCGGATGGGCATGCCCAGGTTGGCGCCGATCTTCTCGATTCCCTCCCGTACCTGGTTGCCCAGGTCGTCCAGCTTCTCGTAGGTTCCCGGCTGCTCGAGTTCCGAGAGCATGGCAAGGCCGGCGGTCAACGAGACCAGGTTGCTCTGGAAGGTTCCCGACTGGAAGATGGTCTCCCGGTCGTCATCGGGACCGCGCTTCGGGGTCACTACCCGGCTCATCACGTCACGCCGGCCCCCGAATGCGCCCATCGGGAATCCCCCGCCGATGGTCTTGGCCAGCGCCGTCAGGTCGGGGACGATACCGGTGACCTCCGCGCTGCCGCCCGGCGCTACCCGGAAACCGGTAATCACCTCGTCGAGGATCAGGAGGATGCCGTGCCGGGCGGTGACCTCCCGAAGCGCTTCCAGGAAGCTCTGGCCGGCCACGATTCCTCCCAGCCAGGTACCTCCGACTGCTTCCACGACGACTGCAGCCAGCTCCGAGGCGTGCCGTTCGATCAGGGCGACCGTGGCGTCGGTGTTGTTGAAGGGGAGGACGATCGTGTCGTCCAGGACACTCTGCGGGATCCCCGCGCCCTCGGGGAGCGACCGGGGGGACTCCTCGGGACCACCGTAGGAGGTTCCGCTGATCAGCAGGTTGTCGTACCCGCCGTGGAAGTTGCCCTCGAACTTTCCGATCTTCGACCGACCGGTGAAGGCGCGTGCGGCTCGCATCGCCATGTGCACCGCCTCCGACCCGGTGTGCACGAAGCGCACCATCTCCATGTGTGGCATGTGCTTGCGGATCCGGCGGGCGAGAGCCAGGGCAGTGGTGGGCGGGGCGATGGTGCTGGTGCCCGACGAGAGCTGCTTCGCCACCGCGTCCATCACCGCGGGCGGTGAATGTCCGAGGATGTGGGGTCCGCCTCCGATCAGCGAGTCGATGTACCGGTTGCCGTCGATATCCCAGAGGAAGGGCCCGGCGGCGCGATCCACGTACAGCGGATAGGGCGGGCGGTACCCGGCATTGCCCGGAACCCCGCCGGGCAGGTGCTCTCTCGCTTCCTCGTAATGGCGGCGTGAACCCGGGGTGCGCTCACGGTACCGGTCGACGAACAGTTCTCTTGCATTACTCATGGCTTCGTCTCTCCTGTTGGTGTCCGGGCGGCCCGCAGCTCGGCGCGCCGGGCCCGGGTGGCTTCGATGTCGATCCGGTATTCCAAGAGGTCGGCGTCCCGCACATCGATGACGACTCCGTAGTCCCGCCGGGCGGACACGAGCGAAATGTACCTGTCCAGGACGTCTTCGAGTACGGCGTCGGGATCCCGTTCCAGCGGGTTTCCATAGCCGCCACCACCGGAAGACACGTGATAGAAGGTGCCGTGCTGTCCGATGAACTCGTCGGCGAAGTAGATGGGGAGCACCTTCTCGTCGTCGGCGCCGAGATTCTTGACCACTCTGATGGGTATGCCGTCCAGTCCTCCGAACAGGCCTCGGGGCCCGCCGGGCCCGTCCTCCCCCCGGTCGGCGATGTAGGAAAGCCGCACGCCGCCGGAGTTCTCGACCCGTAGCACCGACTCCAATCCGGCTCCTCCCCTCCACCTTCCCGCTCCCATGGAGTCGGTCACCGGCGCCAACCGATCGAAGGTGACCGGCCACATCCTCTCGATGACCTCGCTCGACTGGTTGAGGATGCCCAGCCCGAAGATGGCGGCGCCGCAGTCCCTGCCGTCGGCTCCGTACTTTCCTCCCCAGCCGCCGGTGTGCCAGTGGTAATAGACGAAGTAGTTGGAGTGCCGGCCGGGCCGGTCGTCTATCCCGCCGGCCACCACGTACTCGAGGTTGAAGTTGCCGGCGAAGGAGCGATGCGGCAGGACCTGTGCCCACAGCCGCTGGACGCAGGCGGTCGTCTTCTCGTAGGCGCCCGAAACCTCGCCGCACACGGCGTAGGGTCGCACCGCGTTCACGACGCTGGTCTCGGGGAAGACCGCTCGGATGATCCGCGACCAGCCGGCGTTCATCGGAGGCTTGGGGAAGATGTACTTGGTTCCTGCCACCAGTGCTCCCGAAGTCGACCCGCGGGTGCCGTTCATCCCCGACCGCACCGGCGGACCAGAGCCCCTCATGTCGTAGGTGACCCTCGGAGGATCGTGCTGGATCGTCATCCTCACGGAGACCAGCACCGGGCCCTCCTCTGGCGCCTGGGGGTCGTAGTCGATGAAGTCCTCGGTCACCCAGGTGCCCTCCGGACATTGGAGGATCTCCGCGATCAGCTCGCGTTCGGAGTGGTCGAGGGTCTGCTCCATCGATGCCAGCACCGTCTCCAGCCCGTATTTGGTGATGAGGCTGCCGAGCCGCCTCTCCCCCACCCGGGCGGCCTCTATGTGGGCGATGAGATCGCCGGTGGCATTCACGGGAACGCGGATGTTGGCCATGATCAGGTTGCGGACATCGTGACGTATGACCCCGCGGGAGACGATCTTTAGCGGGGGTATGACCAGTCCCTCGGCGTGGATGTCGGCAGCCAGCGCGTTCATCGATCCGGGCGTGGCGCCCCCCACGTCGGACCAGTGGCCCTTGGTGGCGGTGAAGGCGATCAGGTCTCCCTTCCAGAAGATCGGACTGATGAAGGTCATGTCCGGAAGGTGGGTCCCGCCCCGGTAGGGATCGTTGAAGGCGTAGACGTCCCCTTCCTCGATGCCCCCCTCGACGTCCCCGAAGTCCTCTATCACCGCCTGGGTGCTGGGCTGGAGAGCGCCGACGTGGACCGCCACGTCCCGGGTACCCTGGGCGACCAGCTCTCCCCCGGCGTTCAGGAGCCCCCCGCTGACGTCGCCGACGTAGATCACGAAGGACAGGCAGGCGTCCTGCAGGGCGCCGACCATCTCGTCCACGAGGCTCACGAAAGCGCTGGACAGGATCGAGAAGGTCACCGGATCCACGGCCGCCCCCGTTTCCGGCGCCTGAGAGCGGCCGGTCATGGTCCGCGGCCTGTCGTGTCGAGAACCAGATTGAGGTACGGATCGACTTCCAGGGCCATCCCCGGCGGTACCAGCGTGGTCGAGTCCATCTGCTCGACTATGGCGGGACCCACCGTCCCGAACCCCACCGGCAGATCTGTTCTGGACCAGATCGGGGTGTCGATCCACGCTCCGGCCTCTCGCCAGTAGACAGGCCTGACGCCATGTCCGGGCTGTGTCGCCGGAGATCCGGTTACCCGCCGGGGCCGGTACTTGTCGGTGATTCCGGCTCCGGTCACGTTGATGCCGTGAATCTCCACTTCGCGCTCCCCCAGATCGAAGGTGAAGCGCCGAAGATAGGCCTTCCTGAACGCCTCCACGCTCCCGGCAAGGCTCTCCGGTGTCATGCCGGGCTCGACCGGCATCGGAAACACCCGCCATTGGCCGGCATAACACATGTCGATGGTGCGCACCACCGATTGCCGCTCTGGAGGTATCCCCTCCTGGTCCAGCGAGGCCCGTACCGACCCATCCATCTCGTCGAAGCGGTCGTTCATGGTGTCGAGGTCCACTGCAGCCGCTTCTCCATAGAACATGCTCGCGCTGAGATCGTGGCGGATGTCGGCCAGCAGGCAACCGAGTGCCGAGGTGAGTCCCGGGTTCGGCGGGATGACCACCTTGGGGATCGTCAGCTCGGCCGCCACCATCGCTCCATGAAGAGGCCCCGCTCCGCCGAACGCCACGAGAGCGAAGTCCTGCGGGTCGAGTCCACGGCGCAGGGTCGCCAGGCGGATCGCATTGGCCATGTTCGCTTCGGCAATGGCTATCACTGCGGCCGCCGCCGAAACGGCGTCGCTACCGAGGGTGCGGCCTATCTTGGCGATCGCCTGCTCTGCGAGCCGTGGGGAGAGCTCCATGGCGCCGCCCAGCATCGCCCCCGGTCGCAGGTTGCCCAGCACGACATGCGCGTCGGTGTTGGTGGGTTGGTCCCCTCCCTTGGCGTAGCAGGCGGGTCCGGGGAGGGCTCCCATGCTGTGCGGTCCGGACCGGAGCTTTCCTCCGGGATCGAACCATGCCACCGACCCGCCTCCGGCGCCCACGGTGATGATGTCCACCGCCGGGAACATGATCGGATGGCCCCATTCCACTTCCCAGGTTCCGGTAGTGCGGACCTGGCCATCCAGAGTCACGGAGACATCCGTGCTCGTCCCGCCGATATCCAGACCGATGACGTTGCCGAAACCTGCCACCGCGCCGAACTCCCGTGCGGCGATGGCTCCTGCTGCGGGTCCCGAGTTGGCGGTGCGGACCGGGATATCGGCGGCGGCCTTCACACCCATGAGACCGCCGGCGGACTGGACAATGAGGACATCCCCGGCGTAGTCCCGCTTCCGGAGGCCCTGCTCGAGAGCTTCCAGATAGTCGATCATCACCGGGATCAAAGCCACGTTGAGGATGGTGGTGGTGAAGCGCTCGTACTCCAGAATGCGGGGAATGGTCTCGTGAGAGGTGCGCACCAGGGCTTCGGGATACTCCTCGAGGATGATCTCCTTCATCCTGGCCTCGTTCGATCCGTCGGTGTAGGAGTGGAGGAAACACACCGCAATGGTTCGCGTCCCCCGGCCGCGCAGTATCCGGGCCACCCTCCGGGCTTCGTCCTCGTCGAGCGGGTGGCGGATCACTCCCGAACTCAGAGTCCTCTCGGTCACCTCCAGCCGGTCTCGAGGTCGGACGATGGAAGGCCGGGGAGATTCGTGGTAGATGTCCCAGATGTCCTCCTTGGCGCCCCTGGCGGACTGGGTCAACACGGCCGTGATCCCCTTCGTGGTGACCATTGCCACCCGCGGCAGCCGTCTCTCTATGAGGGCGTTCGTGCCCAGGGTCGTCCCGTGGGCGAAGGCGCGAAACCGTTGCCCGGTCGCTCCGGCCTCGTCCATGGCATCGAACACGCCGGAGAACCCGTCGGGTGTGGTCGGTGTCTTGACAACCTTCACGTTCCCCGCCCGATCGGCCATCACCCAGTCGGTGAAGGTTCCGCCGATGTCCACTCCGACCCGAAACTCCGTCATCAGATCCCCAGGTAAGCCCGTCGGACCAGGTCGCTCTCCATCACCACCTCGGTATCCCCGCTCTCCACGACCCGTCCCGACTCCATCACGTAGGCCTTGCGGGCCAGTTCCAGGGCCAGGTAGGCATTCTGCTCGACCAGCAACACAGTCAAGCCGGAGTCGTTCATGCCGAGGATGATCTCGGCCAGATGATCGACGATGATCGGCGCCAGACCTGCCGATGGTTCGTCCAGCAGCAGGAGGCGGGGCATGGCCATCAAGGCCCTGGCGATTGCGAGCATCTGCTGCTCGCCGCCGCTGAGGGTGCCCGCTCGCTGGCGGGCCCGTTCGGACAGTCGCGGGAAGAACTCGAAGGCCCGTTCCAGGCGCTCTTCGAACTCCTCCTGCCGCCTGACCATGTGGGCGCCCATCTCGAGGTTCTCGAGGACCGTCATGGCCGGGAACAACTCCTTGCCCTGGGGAACGTGCCCTATCCCGAGCTTGACTATCTCGTGAGGCGGGAGGTTGTCGATCCCCCGACCCTCGAAACGGATGCTCCCGCTCTGGGGCTTGAGCACACCGGAGACCGTCAGCAGGAGGGTGGTCTTCCCGGCGCCGTTGGCGCCGATCACGGTCACCAATTCCCCTTCGGGCACGGTGATGGCGACATCGAACAGTACCTGCACCCGCCCGTAGGAGACGTTCAGAGAGCTGATCTCAAGCACCGCGCCGCCTTCCCAGGTACGCGGTGACCACGGCTTCGTCGTCGACGATCTCCTCCGGAGTGCCCTCGGCGATCTTGGCCCCGAAGTTGAGAACGGTGATGCGGGTGCAGATGTTGGTGATGAGGCGCATGTTGTGCTCGACGAGAAGAATGGTCACGCCCTGCTTGCTCAGGGTCCTGATCAGGTCCATCAGGTAAGCCGCTTCCTCGGGATTGAGGCCGGTGGCAGGTTCATCCAGAAGCACCATCCTGGGATTGGCCGCCAGGGCGATGGCGATCTCCAGGTAGCGGTGCTCGCCCGCCGAGAGATCACGGGCCACCGAGTCGATCCGCTGCTCCAGGCCGACGAGGCCGAGTAATTCCTGAGCCCGCGCCTCCATCTCGGCGCGCTGTCGCCGGTACCGTCCGGACCGCACCAGGGCACCCATCAGCGTGGTCGGGTTGGCCAGGTGGCTGCCGTGAAGGATGTTGTCCCGGACCGTGAGGTTCTCGAAAAGGGTCGTGATCTGGAAGGTACGGACCAACCCGTTGCGAGCCAACTCATGGGGCTCGAGGCCGGTCACGTCCTGACCCTCGTACGTGACCGAGCCCTCGGTCGGTTTGAGGAATCCGGTTATAAGGTTCAGGGCGGTGGTCTTCCCCGATCCGTTCGGTCCGATGAGGCCCATGATGTCGCCCTGCTCCACGCGCAGGTGCAGGCGGTCGACCGCCGACAGGCCGCCGAAAAGCTTGGTCAGCCCCCTGGTCTCGAGCAACGCCATCGCTATCCCGCCTCACTCCCGCCGCTTCCGGGACACGCCCTGCGCGCGGCGTCGTCCCCTCCGGAGCGGCCACCATCCGTCACCCGCCGGGCCACCCTTCGCAGGGCGGGGAACACGCCGTTGGGCATGAAGAGCACCACCATGAGCAACACGAATCCGAAGATCAGGAACCGGTACTCCTGGAGGGCGCGCAGCCACTCGCTCACCAGAACGAAGATCGCGGCGCCCAGGACCGGGCCCCACACCGTTCCGGTTCCTCCCAGGAGCACGACGATGAGGAATATGAACATGTACTGGAGGCCCAGAAGGTTGGGGTTGACGAACCGGAAGTGATGGGCATACAGCGCGCCGGAGAAACCCACCAGGGCGCAGGCGAACGCGAACGCGAACACGTAGGCTCTCGTGGCCGCAACTCCGATGGACCTGGCGAGGTCCTCGTTCTCGTGAATGCTGCGCACCGCCCGGCCGAAGCGCGACTCCCGGAGGCGCGTCAGGATGAACACCACGCCCAGGAGCAGCAGCAGGGCGAAGTAGTAGTAGGCCAGCTCCGAGCGTATCTCCCAGCCGAAGAGGCTCGGAGGCGGTACCTGCCGGAGGCCTGCCGGCCCCCCGGTGACCGACCTCCAGCGAAGCGCCACGGTCCAGGCCAGCACGCCGAAGCCGAGGGTGACGATCGCCAACTCCAACCCCCGGGTCCGGCGCAGGGCGATGTAACCGATGAGGAGACCCACCAAGCCCGCCGCCACCGGTGCGGCCAGGAAGCCGATCCACGGGGAAACTCCGAGATCGAGGGCGAGCTTGGCGGAGACGTAGGCGCCGAATCCCCAGACGGCGGCATGCCCGAATGAGAACTGGCCCATCTCGCCCATGATGTAATCGAGGCTGAGTCCTGCTACCGCGTAGATCACGATCAGGACCAGAAGCCCGCGGTTATAGGCATTGGTGAACAGGAACAGCGGCGCCGTCGCTGCGACCGCGAGTACGGGAGCGCCGAACCAGAGTCCCGGGCGATTGCGCAGCCGCACCTCATCTCCTCCCGAACAGCCCCTGGGGGCGCAGGAGCAGCACGATGATCATTACGACATAGAGATAGCCCTGGCGGTAGAACGTGGAGACGTACTGGCCGAACAGGGCTTCGGTCAGCCCGAGGAACAGCCCGACCGCCACCGCGCCGCCCACGTTTCCCATCCCCGCGACTATCACCACCGCGAACCCTGTGATAAGGAGCGGCTGCCCGAGGTTCGGGGATGCAGCCGAGATCAGGACGATGAGCACGCCAGCCAGGGCGGCCAGCCCGGAGGCCATTATCAAGGTGGCGTCGTACACCGCGGTGGTGTTGATCCCGATCAAGCGGGCGCCCAGCAGGTTCTGGCCGGTAGCCCTGGTCATCTTTCCCAGCTTGGTGCGGGTGAGCACCAGGTACAGCGCCAGGACCGCGGTGAAGCAGACCCCCACCAGGAGAATCTGCGCGGTGGTCATGTAGACGCCTGCCACCTGCAGGACTTCGTTGAAGGGCTTGTCGACCCCCTTGGGCGTGGACCCCCACACCACCAGACTGCCGTTCAGGAGTATGAAGCTGAGAGCCACCGTGGACAGGATCACCACCAACTCGGAGTGGCCCAGGAACGGCCGGACGGTGACCCGGTTGACCAGGAAACCGGCCAGCGCCATCATCACGACCACCAGCGCCGCCCCGGCGAAGTAGCTCAGTCCCACCACACTTGTGACGGTGAAGAGGAGCATTGCACCCAGCATGGTCAACTCGCCGTGCGCCATGTTGATCACCCTCATCACGCCGAAGACCAGGCTGAGCCCGGCAGCGAAGATCACGTAGATCGAGCCGTTGAGAAGCCCGTTCCAGATCTGCTGGCCCAGGATGTCCCAGTTCATGGACCGGGTCCTGCCGGTGGCTTGCTCCCGGTAGCCGGGTCGACGGGTTGCGAGGACACCGGATCCGGGGATTGCCATGCCTGCGCCGGGCCGGTTGATTCGACCGGATAGGTTCCGAGCCGGCCGTCGGCGCCATAGGATCGGGTCATGGCCGGACGGCGATCGGGGCCCTGTTATCGAACCGGATTGCCGATAGCTCCTCGCTGATCTTCTCTGTGAAGGACTTGAGGATCGGACCGTAGACGTTCTCCAAGGTCTCCACGTCGGCTCTGGTGGCCAGGGTGGCCACCCCGACCGCACCGATGGCTTCCGTCCCATGGAAGACCGGCGCCGCCACCGACCGCAATCCGACGGTCAGTTCCTGGTCATTCAGGGCCAGACCTGCGAGACGGGTCTTCTCCAACTCTGCCCTGAACGCATCCGGTGAGGTAATGGTGGTCTCTGTCCTTCTCTCGAACCGCATCTTGGCTAGAACGGCCTCTGCCTCATGGGGCGCCCTGGCGGAGAGGACTGCCTTGCCGAGGGAACTCAGGTGGGCGGGAAGCCGGCTACCCACCTGGAGGTTTAGCGTGATGATGTCGTCCTGGTGAAGGCGAGCCAGGTAGATGACCTCCGCCTCCTCCAAAACGCCGTAGTTGACGGCCGTGCAGTCCGGCAGCGCCGAGATGATCTCGTCGAGGTATGGACGGACATGCTCGACGAATTCGCGGGACTCCAGCGCCGCTACACCCAGCTGCAGCACCTTGTTGGAGGGACGGTACAGCCGGTCGGTTCTCCGGATGTATCCCAGCTGTTCGAGGATGCCCGTGAGCCGGTAGACGCTGGTCCGGCTGATCTGGGTGCGGCGCGAGATGTCCGCCACCGAGAGCGCCGGGGATCTCTCGTCAAAGGCGGCCAGTATCCGCAGGCCCTTGGAAAGGGAGCCCCCCTGATGGTTCGAACCGGAAGCCATCTGTCGCCTTAAGGGCTGGGTCTATCCGGCAACGAACTCGTCCTCCTCAACGATGACGAACACCGAGCCCCGGGTGCTGACGCCCATGAAGTTCTTCTCGTCCGCGAGGAGTCGGGCATATTCGGGGGACTCGGCAGTTGCCAGAAAGTCCTCGACGGTCTCGTACCAGACCTCCGCTATTCCATCGCACGGCGCCTCCCGCCCGGGTGCCTCCAAGGGCCGGCACTGGATGTACCGGCGTACTCTCGGCATGGCAAGCACCAGTGGGGCGTGGACGTCCTTCCAGTGACGATGGAATTGCTCGCTGGTCAGGTCCTCCCTTCTGGTCAGGAGGGTAACCGTCTTGATCATGTTCGCCTCCTTCGAGCAAACGGAGCCATGTCGCGATCTGATCCTGGCGGCGACTACGAGTCTGTGTCCACCACAGCGACCGCCTCTATGTCGAAGAGAGCGTGGTGAATCAGTTCCGCGACCACCACGGAGACACGAGCCGGCTGGTCGTTGGGGAAGTACCTGGCGTAGATGGGCTCGTAGCGGTGGTAGTGATCGTGATCGACCAGATACACCCTGGTCAGGACTACATCACTCAGCTTGGCGCCGGCGCGTTCGAGGGCCCCCTTCAGGTTCTCCAAGGCCATTTCAGCCTGTTCTTCGAGTGTCTCGGCCAGTTTCCCCGTGGTCTTGTCCCAGCCCAACTGGCCCGTTACCCAGAGAGTGTTTCCGACCCTTACCACATCGTTCCACCGGCTCTTCGACCCGATGGCTTCGAAGAGTTCGTCCTCAACCGGTACGTAGATCCGTTCCACCGTTCCCAGCCTCCTTCCCCTGCCGGTAGGTCGTACCGGTCCGGCCCGGATCGACGGGCCAGACCGGTACAGCGGAAGTTACGGAAAGTGCCGGCTACCCGGCGATCGGAACGGCGCCCACGGGCAGGAGGACCCCACCTTGCGCTTGGATGATGATCCAGTCGTCGACCAGGCGCAGTCCCTTCTCGTTGAAGCGCAACGGCTTACCGCGAGGAGTTATGAACCCGTGCTCGTCGTTCATCAAGGGAGCAACGGCGGCGTGGTCGGTGGTGCCGGCCGCTTCGATAGCGGCGATCAGCTGTTGAGCGGCGGTGTAACCCAACTCGGACCACCAGTCGGGCGCATGGCCGAATTCAGCTTCGTACGCCTCTGAGAAAGCGGCCGCCTCCGGAATGGACTCATCCAGAATCCAGCCGGTCGAGCTGTACACCCCTTCGGCCAGATCACCCAGTGCCTCTACCTCGGGCGGTGTGAACACGACCTCGTTGATCATGATGTCGCCCTCGTAGCCGATCTCGCGAGCCGCTTGGACGGCATTGACCACGA
>JAJEIM010000006.1 GCA_022827785.1 Acidimicrobiia bacterium | reverse complement strand
CCGGATGAAGAGTTGGTAGGTGAGGAGTAGCAGCACCGTCACGCCCACCGAGATCATCACGAACTTAACCTCTGCCGGTAGGTCCCAGTCTCTTACCATGGCCTGCGCGACCACAACAAACGGAAGGTGCGCCAGATACAGCCAGTACGAGGAGTCGGAGAGGTAGCGAACCCCGCGACGTTCCTCCGCCAGGAGCACCCGGAACAGGCCCATCAGCCCTGAGCACATCCCCCAGGCGTAGGCCACTTGCAATACGGATGCCAACGGCCAGGAGAAGGCCGCCTCGTCGAAGGTGAAGACCAGTCCGGCCGGGAAAACGACCAGGAGCGAGACCGGCAGGTAGAGCCACCACGGTCTCCCGATCGTGTCGACCAGCAACCTGCCGCTGCGTCCCCGGCGCCGGTACATCAGGGCACCGAAGGCGAAGAAGGTGGCGTAGTACGCCAGCACGTGGGGAAGTGGAACGAGACCGTCAGAGGTGTCCGGCCCGAAGACCGGATAGGCGCCGCCCCCGCCCATGTACAACTGCGGCACGATCGTGAGCGGGATCATCGACCACATGACCCGACGTGGCCAGATCGCCTCCCCCGACTGATGGGAATCCCGGCGGTCCACCGCCCAGGCCACTACCCCGAAGCCCGCCACCAGCCAGAGCAGGAACCAGAGGAACCAGAGGTGATAGAACTGCTGGATGGTTGACAGGTCCAGTCCGTCGGCTGAATCGTCACCCTCGTCCGGATCGACGGCGCCCGCACCCCATCCCGGTATCTCGGACCACTCGATCCCTTCGGGGAGCGGATCCCCGCCTCCGTTGGCGACCAGCAGGTCGGCCGCCTCCTCATGACCGAAGTGGAAGGCCACCCCGAGGGGTGTCTCGCCCTCCGAGGCAGTGGCGACTGGAGCCGGCTCGGCCCCACGCGAGAACAGCAGGTCCAGCATCTCCACGTCACCGGTAAGAGCGGCGGCGTGGAGGAGCGTCCATCCACCCGGCTCGCCACGGAGGCCGGGATCAAAGCCCCTGTCCAGCAGTTGCTCCACTCCCGCGACATCACCGGCGAAGACCTTGCCCCAGATGTCATCGTCGGCGATCCGCGGTACCGGTGCTGTCTCGGCGGCCCAGTCCCCTACGAGACTCGTAACCGGAACGATCGTGAGCATGCCGACCGCTAGCGGGAGCGCCACCCGGCGCAGCCGATGGTTCAGCAGGGCGCCGAGACCGCGGCGCCGCCACAGCAGGGCGGTGAAGAAACCGCTCATCAGGAAGAAGACCGGCATACGGAAGCCGTGGACCGCCCACAGGAACTCGTCGAACAGCCCGTCGAGACTGGAAGTCCGGTCCTGCACCCACCAGGGCGCCGGGAAGAACGCCAGCGACGCGTGCAAGCCGACGCCCAGCAGCATGGCGAACCCCCGCAGAGCGTCGAGGTCGTGGAGCCGCCGCCGGGGATTCTCGCCCACATCGACCCCGATCGCTACCGGAGGCCCCGGGGTGTCTGCCATCGTTCAGCGCGCGGTGGGCAGGTCCAAGACCAGGGCTATGCCCTCCTCGACCATGCGCATCGTCGCCGTATCCAGCCGTTCGACCGATTCGGAGAGATCGGTCTTGTTGAGTGTGACGAGCTGGGATACGTTCACCACGGAGTCTCTACCGAGGCCGGATGTCGCCCCTGAGAGGAGCACATTGCCGGGTGCTTCGTCCAGCCGTAGGTTCGAGGTGATAACGGCTGCAACCACTGTCGCTATGCGGCTTCTGTTGAAGCGGTCGCCCGATACGATCAGGACGGGACGCCGAAAGCCAGGTTCGGAACCTACCGGGTCACGGAGAGCCACCCAGCGTATTTCGCCGCGCTGGATCACCAAGGATCGGATAGCGCTTGCCGCTGCAACTCGAGGAACTCAGGGGAGACCTCTGACGGCTCATCAGAGTACAAGGCGTCGAGGCGGGCCGTAACCTGCTCGGAATCCTCGCGTGCCAGCAGGCCCTCCAAAGCCTCCGCGTACAGACTCGACCGTGAACACCGGCGTCGTTCCGCGAGGCGTTCGGCCGCTTCGAACACAGCGTCGGGGATGGAGACCGCTACCTTCATCCAGTCGAGTATAACCGAGTATGACCACGACTAGAAGGGCTACCGACCCGGAACGCCGGGGAGTCTCTTAACCCCAGAGTCTCGATCTCAGGCCGGACGCGCGCTGGACCGAGCGTTCGATGCCCAGGCGAATAGCGGATTCCGGCCCGACGACCGTCACCTTCTTCGACGCCCGGGTCACGGCGGTGTAGAGGAGCTCGCGGGTCAGCAGGCGCGAGGACTCCAGCGGAAGCGAGACGACCACCTCATCGAACTGGGACCCCTGGCTCTTGTGGATGGTCAGGGCATGGACCGTGCTGTGCTCTCCCAGGTAGCCGGGCGGGAAGGCGCGAACACCGCCCCGGTCGAACACGACGCGCATTCCCTCCCCGGTCCGAACCACCACGCCGATATCCCCGTTGTAGAGGCCGAGGTTGTAGTCGTTCCTGGTGATCATCAGCGGTCGCCCCGGATACCACTCGCCTCGGTACCGGAGACCGGGGAACCTCTCGTCGAGAGCCTTCTCGATGTCGCGCCTCCACTGCTCCACGCTGCCGGGACCGTCGCGATTGGCGCACAGCACCGCCATCTCGCCCAGGCGCGCCAGCGCCTCCTCCTCGCTGCCCGGCAGGGATGCTGCCTCCACCAACCGGGCCCGGTGCTCGGTGACCCGGTCTCGGAGCCTCCGGAAGCCGGCCTCGGCCCGGTCCCTCACCCAGTTGAGACCATCGACACCCCGGTCGAGCAACTCCACCGCCCGGCCCGGATCAGCGTCCCGGACCGCGTCGGCGAAGTCGGCGATCGGGCCTTGCTCCTCGAAGCGGTGCACCCGCTCCAGTACCACCACGCAGTCGGCCATCGCCGCGGCGCCCGGGGCGGGACTCCGCTGTGCTGGATCGGGTGACCGGGCGGCGGGACCCACTATGTCGGCGAGGACCGTCCCGGCCTCGATCGACTCCAACTGGTACGGATCCCCGACCAGCACCAGGGTGGCGTCGGCCCGCACCGCGGCGATCAGCTTGGCGGCCAGCGGCAGCGAGACCATCGACATCTCGTCGACGACGATGAGGTCGTGGGGAAGCCGGTTCCGCTCGTGGTGGGCGAACCGGCCCCGGCCCCACGCCCACCCGAGGAGCCGGTGGATGGTGCCCGTCTGCAGCGTCTCCAGCCTCTCCCGGACGATCGGGTGCTCCGCTTGAGCTGCGAGCTCATCGATGACCTCCCCCAACCGGGCGGCCGCCTTGCCGGTGGGAGCGCACAGCGCCACCCGCGGGAAGCTGGGGGCGGTTTCGGCCAGGGCGGCCAGCATCCTCGCCACCGTGTACGTCTTGCCGGTGCCGGGACCGCCGGCAACCACGGTCAGCCTCCCGGTCAGAGCGTTGACGGCAGCGGCATGCTGAAGGTTCGGCTTGTTGTCAGAGACGGGCGGAAGCAACTTGTCCAGGACCGTCCGGGACTCCGGAGAGAGGGTGGCCCGGGGCACGGCCGTGCGAGTCCCGATCAGGTTGACCACCCGCTCCTCGTGCCGGTAGTAACGCTCGAGGTAGAGGCGATCGCCGTCCAGTACGAGAGGCTCCTCTCCCCTGCCGTCGCCGACCATCGCGCTGCGCGACACCGCCGCCACCCACCCCTCCGGATCCGGCCACGGAAGTGCCTCCACCACCTCAGGAGGCTGGCCCTCGATCACCATCGCGTCCCCCTGCGTATCGAGACGGATGCATACGTGCCCGAAGCGGGTGCCCCGAACGGCCAGGGCGGCGGCCAGCATCACCGCCTGGTCGGACTCGTCCCACAAGCGGCTGATCACCATTGCTGCGTGGACCTCCAGCGGCGAGAGCGCACCCCCCTCGTTGAAGGCCGCCAGCAAGCCGGACGCGCCGGCCACAGCCTGTGGTCCTGCGAGGGCCGCTTCGAGCCGTCCGGCGGCCACCATCATCGACGCCCTGCGAATAGGTCGCTCAGAGCCACCACGGCCGGCGGCGGCGGGAACCAGCGCGCCACGCCGCAGCGCTCCCCATCCACGACCGGGGTGTCGGGACCGATCATGGCCCTCACGAACAGGTACGTGGAGCCACCGAGGTGGGCGGAAGGCCGGTAGCCGGGTAGGCGCCAATCGAGGAACCGGTGGAGAGCCACCTGGTACAGCAAGGCCTGGAGCACGTAGTTGCCGTGGTGCATGGCGGCTACGAGCAGGCCGGGCCCGTAGTCGGTCGCGGCGGGCAGCTCTCCTGCGGCCGGGAGCGTGTTGGACTTGAAGTCCATGACCACGTAGCGGTCGCCACCGGGGCCCGGAAGGACGGTGACGAGGTCGATCCCCCCGGTGAGGAAACCCCGGAACCGATGGGGTTCGAGTTCCCACAGCCGCGAGAAGTAGCCGCGATGGGGATCATCTTCGTCCAGGCATTCGAGCATGACCGCTGCGATGTCGCGGAGGGTGATGGTCGACGCGGAAGTACGGAGCGGCAGTTCGAAGTCCACCTCCTTGAGGGTCCGGCCCGGGTCAAGATCGCGCAGGGACGGAGTGTCGTCCCCGGGACCGAGGGGTGTTCGCATCGCAGCAGCCATCCCTCCAACGAAGGCATCCGCCTCGAAGTCCCAGGAAGCGTGGCGCGTGAGGTGGGCCAGTTCCGAGCCGATCGCCGCGGAGAGATCGGGAGCGTCGAAGGGCACGTTCTGGAACACCCGGTGCACCAGCGACCCGAACCGTGCCCCCCGAGGGAGATCCTCCATCAACAGCCCGCCGCCTGCTCCGCCCGGCTCGCCGGCCTCCGCCGGTTCATCCACCCGGTCGGGTTCGTCCGTCGTGTCCGCCTCCCCGCCCAGAGGACGGTCCGGCGACAACGACGAGAAGGAGACCCGCCGCCAGAAGTAGTCGAGGGAACGATCGAGGCTGGCCTGTTCGAGCCGACCGGGAGTCCGCCGCTCCCCCGTGTACAGCGCCGTCGGCTGGGGCGCGGTCAGGATGGTCTGGCTGATGGTCCCCCCGGAGACCTCTACGAGCCGCTCGATCTCGCTATCAGGGTCACCCCCGCGGCTCAGGATCTGGTGGAGCTTGGTCTTGGCCGAGTTCGTGGTGTTCTCGATCCACCACACCACGAGGCGGTGCTTGGCCCGGGTGAGCGCCACGTACAGCAACCGGCCCTCCTCGGCGGCGTCCTCGTCCATAGCCGCCTCCCGGTGGGCCTCGAAGCCGGGAGAGGTGGAACCGCCGACATCGATGACACGCCGGCGGGGTTCGCCCTCCGGAGCCGGCTCGGGATCGTGGAAGACGGGGATCCTGGGCGAGATCCGGGGGATGTCCCACAGGTACGGGGCCATCACCACGGGGTATTCCAAACCCTTAGCGGCATGCACCGTCAGGACCTGCACCGCCGCCGCGTCGGTGTCCAGACGGCGCTGGCGGGACTCCACGTCCTCGACGTTCGCCTCGGCGTTGCGGGCCGCTTCGTCCATGGCGACCTCGATCCACACCACCAACGACCCGATCCGACCCCTCCTCCAGGCAGCATGCATCTCCTCGGCGATGTGGTTGAGGTCGGTCAGTTCCCTCTCGCCCTCGAATCGGGACAGTATCCGGGCCGTGAGACCCGTGGTCCGGTCGATGTCGGCGAACATCGCCGGCACTCCGCGGTCGTGGAGCAGGCCCTGCCACCGCAGAAAGTGTTGCTGCAGGTCGAGGATCGTGTCCCCTTCCAGACCCGCTACCTCGGGAGGGTCCATCCCGACGAGCGGAGTGGTGGCCGCCAGGCGCAGGTAGTCCGCCCGGCTGGGCCGTTCGATCGCAAGGAGGAACCGGCGCCAATGCTCGGCCGCCGGGGTGGCGAACACGCTCCCGGTCCGGGCCACCACCGACGGTACGCTCGCGGCCGCGAGGGCGTCCCGGATCATCCCGACCTGCCGCCCGGTCCGGCACAGCACCGCGATGTCCCCCGGTTCGAGTCGGCGTTCCTCACCGTCGTTCCCCACCAGACAGACCTCATGGTCGAGGAGCCGGACCACCTCCGAGGCCACGTTTGAGGCAACCGCCTCCCTGGCTTCCCTCACGTAGAAGTACGGTCTGTATTGCTGGCGGGGCAGCGGGAAGTCGTCCGAGAAACGGCGGATCTCCAAGGCGCCACGGACGCCCCGGATCCGGGCGGTCCGGTTCCGGTCGGATGCCCGCACCCGCCGGTAGCCGATACGGTCGTCTCCGAAGGTGGCTCCCGCCAGCAACGCGTCGAGCGCGTCGATCAGCGGGCCGTCGCTGCGCCAGTTGGTGGCCAGGGTGCGGTGGCCGGCGGGGTCCTCGACAGCCGAGAGGTAGGACTCGATGTCGGCGCCACGGAAGGCGTAGATCGACTGCTTCGGATCCCCGATCACCACCAGCCGGGACTCGTCGAACACCGCCCTGAGGATCTGCCACTGGATGGGGTCCGTGTCCTGGGCCTCGTCGACCAGGGCGATGGAGTAGCGCCTTCTCAACAGATCGCGGGCACCGGCGCCCACCCGCGCCTCGTTCAGCGCGTCGCGGGCCTCCACGAGGGTGTCGTCGAAGGTGACCGTGCCTTCCGCCCAGAGCCGCCGCGACAGTACCGACTTCATCTCCCGCGCCATCTCCGCGCGGACTCTCGCCAGTCCGTCCACGGAGGCCGGCGCGGGAGTGATCCGGGCATCCGGGACAGTCACGACGACCTTGCCGATCTGGGCGAGGTGCTCCTGGGTGACCTGCTCGAGTCTGTCATCCGGCCGGGGAACGGCGAAACGACCCACCACCAGATCGCTGGCGGCCCGGCGCAACAGCAACTCGTCTATCTCACGGGGCTCCATATCGCCGGAGAGCCGCGACCGGAACCCGAGCTTCTCCAGCAACCGGAGCGCGAAGCCGTGGATGGTGAAGATCTGGGCACGGTCGAAGTGGGTCAGAGCCTCCTCGAGCTGTTCCGAGTACTCACTCTGCCGGTCGGGGTCGGCGTCAAGCAGGACGCTGACGTGGTCATCAACCGGCCCGACATGTGAGCCGCGGAGAGCACCGAGGGTGGTGACGATCCGGCGCCTGATCCGGTCCTTGAGCTCGGCGGTAGCGGCCCGGGTGAAGGTGACCACGAGGATGCGCTCGAGTGGAAGCCCTTCCTCGGCCACCAGGCGGGTGACCACGGCCGCGATCGTGAACGTCTTGCCGGTACCGGCGCTCGCCTCGATGACCGTGCGGCCATCGGCAATCGGCGCGTGGGGGTCGTAGCGACCGACTCGGGTCATACCGGCTTCTCCACCAGCAGCGGGAGGATCGGCCCCCACAGCCTCCGGGCATAGTCCGGGAAGGAACTCCGCTCCAGGGCGGACATCGTCCCCAGGTTCGGGAACAGGAACTCGTTGGCCGGATCCTTGGCCTCCGGGGAGAAACGGTCCGTCTCCCACGCCTTTGCGGCCTGCTTGCGGGCGGTCCCGAGGTCTCCTCCCACCTTCATCTGCCAGCTGAAGGCCGTCTCGCAGGGCAACGGGATGGGGGTGGTGAGGCCCTCGACGTACAGGTCGACGAGGCCCGACAGCAAATGCTCGGCCTGCCGCCGGCGGCGCTCCGCGTCACCGCGGATCGGTCCGATCCTCACGCTCCGGAGCTTGTTACCCCGCAGGTGGCGACCGAGCAGCAACCCTTGCCACGAGTGATCCGGGTCCAGCGCGGATAGGAAGACCATCTGGAGGAAGGCTCTCAGGCGTTGCTTGCCCTTGAGCCTCGACGGGGTGACCATGTCGACCCGGGAGGCGCCCGGATCGGCCGTTATCACGCCCTCGACCGTGCGGCCCCCCACCCGCACGGCTCCGGCGAACTGCTCGTGCCGCTCCGGGTCGTATCCCACCTCCCTGGCTGCCTCCCACAGTTCGACCGCCCGCTGCCGGGCCCGGTCGAGGCCTGCCCGCCCGAGGTCGCCGGGCGGCACGGTGTCGCCCGCTCGCTGATGGGCTTCGAGCAACTCGATCGGGTGACCCGACAACAGTCCGGCGAGGAAGCGGTCGGTGACCTGCCACTCCTCCAAGGGGCCGAGTTCGGTGGGCACGGTGTCGTCGGGGATCTCTCCCTGGCGCGGGATCACGAAGCCGAGCCGGGCGCGGATGAACTCGCGGGCGGGATGCTCGAGAAAGCGGCCCAAGTCAGCGAGCCGGATCTTCGAGAAGACGTCGTCCTCGGGGGCCGGCAACAGGAGGCAGGGCGCCTCACCACCGGTGCGATGCTGGACGGCCAGCGACCCCTGGAACTGCATGGGGTCGAACCCCCACGGTCCGGACACACCGAGACTTCCCGAGACGAAGTTGATCTCGCTGAACGGCTGGAGAGGATGGTGGGTGCGGAGGCTCTCGAGACCGGCCTCCCCCGCCATGCCGGACAGCACGTCCGCCAACTCGGCGATGGGGACCGCCGGCGGGTACTCGGCGTTGGTCAGAGGGTCACGCCCGGAGTACGTGATGATCAGGTGGTCGCCGGCCGCCATGACTGCATCCAGGAGGAGCTGGCGGTCTTCCGCGCCCCGGTCGGAGTCGCCGATGATCTCGTTGTCGACCAGCAGGTCGTCGCCGTCGGCCCGGCTGCTTCTGGGGAACCGCTGGTCGTCCATCCCGAGCAGGCACACCACCCGGTAGGGCACTGAACGCATCGGAACCAGCGTGCAGACCGTGATGTCCCCGGTCCTGAAGTGGAGCGGGCTCGGTACGTCCTGCGACCAGTAGTCCACCAGCAACCGGGCTTCCGCAGGATCGAGCAGCGGATCGTCACCGCCTGCCTCGACCCCCGGGAAGCTCTCCTCGAGCAGGCGCTCCAGCTGGCCCCACTGCCACTGGTCGTCCCAGGCCGGAGCCGCCAGCAGGCGCACGGCCGCGGCGATGGCAGGTCCCCACTCGGAGTACGGCCGCGGTTCGCCCAAGAGCTCCCGGACCGTGACGATCCGGTCGATGATCTGGGCGAGCAGCCCGATCGGCAAAGCCTCCTGCCCTTCCGCCCCGTCGAGGGGGGCGATGGCGCCGACCACCCGAACGCTGCTGTCCGCGTAGAAGACACCCGAGAGCGCCCGGTCGAGCCCGCGCCGCCAGGTGTGGTCACCCACCTGGCCGGCGTTCCACCGGGCGCGGTGGTCGGCATCGAGACCCCACCGCACGTTGGCGTCCTCGATCACAGCCGCGATCGCGTCGGCCGTCTCCTCGTCGAACCCGAACAACCGCCGCACTACGGGCATCGCCACCAACTCTCGTACGGTCCCCGCTTCGAGGCGGTCGCAGGCCAGGTCGAGGACGGTTGCGGCGAACCGGACCAGCGGGTTGGTGGAGGCGGGCGCCCGGTCGGCGATCCGGAGGCGCAGGTCGGGCAGGGAGTCCTCGCCGGTCCGCTCTCCCGGGACGCCGGGTCCCGGGTCCGGTTCGGCGCTGCCGGCCTTGCCGAGGAACACTGCCTCGAGGAGAGGCGCGAACGTGGCGAGGTCGGGCGTCATGATCACGACGTCCCGGGGTTCCAGGGTTCTGTCGGCCGCGAGCACGTGAAGGATGGCGTCGCGAAGGACCTCCACCTGCCGGCGGGCGCCGTAGCAGACGTGGATCTGGACCGACCGGTCCCCATCGTCGGCGGGTTCGACCGGAGCGGGAAGGGCGTTGGAGCGGATGTCGTGCTGGAGCCGCCCGAGCAGTGTGGTGGCCGCGGTTCCCGATGGGCCGCCGGATGGTTCGCTCGTGTGATTCCGGCCCGCAATGACCAACTGGAGCTCGCGGCTCTCCTGCGCCCAGGAGCGCAGCAGCGGATGCCTAGGCAGGTGCGCGGTGGGATCGGACGCCCTTCCTAGACGGGTCGGTGTCTCATTCCCCTCAGCGAGGATGGCCGTGTCCTGCCAGAGCACAGGAGACGGATGCAGCAGGTGGAGGTGCACATCGCGCTGAGCGGCCAGCGCCTCGAACACGTCGACATACATCGGGTCGGCCGACGTGAGCCCGTACACGAAGACCCGCTCCGGTAAAGCCACATCGAGTACGCCGCTGCGGATCGGGTCAAGGGCCGAGGGGATCAATTCCGCCAGGCTGGGCGTCCCTATCCGGGCTCGGACCAGCCGCCACAAGCGCGCCTGCCAGACGTCCGCCTCCGGCAGTTGCCCGCCATGGGGTCCGACGTCCTCCCCCTCCATCCAGGCCCGGACCATGTCGGGCCGGCGCCGGGCGTAGCGGGTGAACAGCCCGGCGATCTTGCGGGCCGCCCGGAGGCGTTGGCTGTTGCCGAGCGCACCGACCGCATTCGGGGCATCTATGAAGCGGGCCATGAGCCACATCCAAGGCTCATCGAGATGATCGTCCACCACCGAGACCACGGTGCGGGTCAGGGCGGGTCCCTCCCAGGCGTCCAGCGCCGCATCCAGCTCGGGAACCGCTCGTAGCACCTGCCGGACGAGGCGATGCGGCGAGGGAAACCCGACGTTGGCGCACACCCCGTCGCCGGGCGTTCGATCGGCCAACTCTGCGGCGATCCGCTGGGTGAGCCAGCGCTCGATACCGCGCGTCGGTACGGCCACCACCTCCTGCGCGAAGGGATCGGCCGGGGGTGACGCCAGCATCTCGCACAGCCCGCCCACCAACTCGTCGGGATGCGACCCGACGTGGATCAGCAACGCCACGGGGTCTCCGGTGGCCGGCAGCAATCCACAGACGATTCCGTCCTACCCGATCTGTTCAGAGCGTGTGTCCGGTGCTGGTCCTCCACAGAGGCGAACTTATCACCCACCACCGACACATTCGCGTTCATCGACAGTCTCGCGAGGAGATCGTGATCCGGATCGCGGCCAGCTTCTTCCGGGCCGCAGTCCGGCTAGTTGCTGTGGGGCACCACCCGTACCCGCGGGGGCATCCGGTCCAGCGAGCGATCGACCACGGCATCGGCCAGGCCGGCGAATATGCGCTTGTGGATGGGCCAAAGCGCGTACCAGTAGAGGAGTCCCAGCGCACCCGCCGGGTGGAAGTGGGCGGCTGTGACAATGCGGGATCCGTCCTCCTCGGGAAGCACCTCGAACTCGAGGACCGCCGTTCCGGGAAGGCGCATCTCCGCCAGGAGGGTCAGGCGACGACCCGGCTCGATGGCCGCCACCCGCCAGAAGTCGACCGCATCACCCACTCGCAACCTGGTCGGATGGCGGCGACCCCGGCGCCTACCGACTCCGCCGACCATGCGGTCCAGGATGCCCCGCAGGTTCCACAACGGGTTGGCGTAATACCAGCCGTTCGTCCCCCCGATCGACGACACGACCTCCCAGACCATCTCCGGTTCCGCTTCGCACAGGCGCTCGACCCGTTCGCCGCGGCTGTAGAAGGAGACGTCCGAGCGATAGTCCCGCATCGCGAACGAGCCTTCCGTCCAGCGGGCCGGCATCTCGGTGTCGTGCTCAGCTTCGAGGGCCGCCCGCACCGCTTCCTCATAGGTGTGGAGAGGTAGAGGAATCGAGGTGGCCAGGTCGGCGTCGGGATCGATCACCAGGTCGTGTCGGAGACCGTCTATCAGCGGCCTGGCAACACTCGCCGGCACGGCGGTGACCAGGTTGAGCCAGTAGGAGGAGAGGCGAGGCGTGAGGACGGGTACCGGCACGATCAGGAGCCCCTTGCCGATCACCTTGGCGAAGCCGGTGAGCATGTCCCGGTAGCGCAACGCCTCGGGGCCTCCGACATCGTGGATCGGACTTTCTAACCCTTCCGTCTCCGAAAGCCGGAGGAGGTACTCGATGAGGTCATCCAAAGCGATCGGCTGGGTCCGGGAGTCGACCCACCTAGGCGTCACCATCACCGGTAGGTGGTAGACGAGGTCGCGGATGACCTCGAAAGCGGCCGAGCCCGGCCCCACTACGATCCCGGCTCGGATCTCGGTCACCGGCACGGAACCCGATCGCAATACCTCGCCCGTCTCCCGCCGGGAGTCGAGATGTGCCGAGGCCGCCTCCCGCGGCTGCAGCCCGCCCAGATAGATGATGCGACCCACCCCGGCGGTCGCGGCAGCATCCCGAACATGGGTCGCCGCCCGACGGTCCAGCTCCGGAGAGTCCTTCCCCGATGCCATCGAGTGGATCAGGTAGTAGACGAGTTCGATCCCTTCGAAGGCCTGAGCCAGCGACTCGGGATCGAGAGCGTCGGCGCCAACCGTCTCGACGCCCTTCCACCTGCGGGCCGCCAGAGCCTCCGGCCGGCGCCCAGCAGCACGGACCTCGTGTCCCCGCTCCACCAATCGCGGGATCAGATGGCTCCCCACATAACCCGAGGCGCCCAAGACCAGCACCCGTGCCAACGGATCCTCCTTACGGCGGTCAGGCCAAGCACCGCCCCTCGTCGGTGCTCACAGCAAAGTCTACGGCTGCGCAGCTTCTAGCCAGACACCGGTCTGGAAGGCCGATGGACCCTTGCGCGCAGACAAGGGACCCGGCGTTACGATTCGAGTGGTGCAAGGACTCGTCGCCCGTGGAGCCCGTTAGTGTCGCTCTCGATCATCACATGGAACGTCGAGTGGGCGACGCCCCGCTCGCGGCGCACCCCGCATCTCCTGAGACGCATCGATCGGCACGCGCCTGACGTGATCTGCCTGACCGAGACGCACCGCGACCTGCTGTCCCAACGCGGCTACAGGATCTGCTCCCGACCCGACTCCGGTTATGGGATCAAGAAGGGTCGCCGTAAGGTCGTGCTCTGGTCGAAACAGCCCTGGCGGGAAGTCGATGATCTGGGGATCGATGCCCTCCCGCCCGGACGGTTCGTGTCCGGGGTCACCCAGACGCCGCCCGGCGACGTCACGGTCTTCGGGGTCTGCATCCCCTGGTTCGGGTCACGGACCGAGGCCCGGCGCGGCGACGCGCGCAAGAAGCCCTGGGAAGACCATGAAAGCTATCTGGACGGTCTCCGCCAAGTGCTCGCAGGGTTGCCGGCGGAGCGGGTCATCGTGATCGGTGACTTCAACCAGGCGATCGGACCAGCGGGCCGGGCGCGTGCTGAACTCCGGCGCGCCCTGCAGGAAGCGTTTCCGCCGGGTATGCGGATCGTGACGTCGGACATCGCCTTCGATGGACGCTCCTCCATTGACCACATCGCTCTGAGCGCTGATATGGCCGTCGAGTCCGTGTCCTCAATCAGCAACTTCCGCGAAGGTAACAAGCTGTCGGACCACTTCGGCGTGGCGGCGCACGTGTCCGCCCGCGGGTAGGCAACATAGGGTTCGCTTCCGCTGGGTGGTCGGGATGCCCGATCCGGTGGCGACGCAGGGCTGCGGGCGAAGCCTTACCGACTGCCTCCACGCGGCCCCGGCCGGGTGGATCTCCATGAACTGCTCACCGACCCGTCGAGCAGCGACACGTCCTCGTAGACAGGATCCGACCAAGCTTGGAAGCCGTCCACATCCTCAGTTCGCTGCGTTGAGCCGTCACCACGAATATGGGTGACCTCGATACCTTGATCGTGCAAGACCCGCGTAACGAGCAGGAAGCGATGGCAGCCGGCCGGGTTCTCCTCGCTACACATGACGGCCACCCGGGAGCGCTCCGCCCGCTGCGCCAGCCGGCTCAAGCCGGATTCGAACCTTCGGCTCTCCGCCATCCGTCCGTAGAGCACACGCCCCTCGTGATCGTAGAAACGGTCCCCGTCAGGCCTCCCGCCGAGCTCTTCCCCCAGAAACAAGTACCGGATACTGGAGGCGTGCAGGTCTCGCTCCAGGGATTGCCGATTGAACTGAGGGTTGAAGCGCGAGAACGGCGTGGTCCGCACATCGGCCACCGACTCCACCGCTTGTCCTCGCAGGAGTTCCACGAAGACCTCGATCGGATGGGTCGAGTGCCCGATGGACAAAAGATCAGGACTGCCCACGCGATCCGGATCAGCCTCGTTCATGCCGCGTCATGCTCAGCCGGACCGCCGACAGTCATCCCTTCGCTGCGTCCGGACCCAGTCCGCGGGATCCTCGTCCCACTCGTGGCCGGTGTCCGAGATAGCCCCCAAGGATGCTTCGATGTCGTCCCACCGACACTCATCATCCAGACCGCGTCTGATCAACTCGGCGATGAGAGCACTCCGACTCCGCTGCTCCGCTCGCCTGTCGAGTGCCGCGACCAATTCGTCATCCAGGTCAAGGTGTAATCGCATGGTTTACTCCACACTATCCGCACTCGACTTCGCCCGGCCGCTCCGCCAAGTCAGGGTCTGGGCCGCTGCCCGTCCAAAGTCCGTCTCGCAGCACGTCGTAGCCGACGGTGCCGAGGCGGCCGCTTAAGGAGGGTTGCCCGCCGCCCTGCTGTGGTGGTCGAGCTTGCGGAAGAAGTCACGGTATACCGCGTCCCTGTCGATATCCGTGCCCTCGCTCATCAGCGGCCGGCCGGGAAGGTGCCGCCACTTGAGTTCTTCGTCCAGGGTGGGGGTGGGTACGAAAGCGGTTGGCACCCACGTAGGATCGATCAGCCAAGCGAAGTTGATGAAGTCCCAGCACACCCAGGACTGGCCCGGGAAGGGCTCGACGAGCCGCTGGGTCCGGAGGCGGTTGTGCGTGTACAGGTAGTGGAGGTAACTGCCGATCTCTCCGCGACCATCAACCCAACGCTCCGACTCCGGCAGCGACATCACGAGTTGCTCGCCGATGTAGTAGCCCGGCAGGTACAGGAGCGGTACGCCCGAGTCGAAGAGCAGGCGGGAGGCGTGCTGGTCCTGCACCAGGTTCATCGAGGGCGAGTTGCTGAACCTCACGAACGTCGGGTAGCCGGACGTCCACGACACCACCATCCGGGTGATGACCTCCGGCTCCATCAGCAAGGCCGCGGCAATGTTGGTGAGAGCCCCGATCGCCACCACATGCAACAGGCGGTCGTCCTCCGCCATGGCGGCTTCGATGATCCGCCGGGCGCCCTCGCTGTCCACGATGTCGTCGGGTGTTTCCATGAACCGGCTAGCGCCACGGAAAGCAACCCCGTCCGATGACATGCCCAGACACCTCATGAGGGTGCCAATCTCGGCGAAGGACAGCTCCATCCCTTCGGCCGTCGTCTCGAACTCGACATCCTCGGGCTCGATTCCAGCAGCCCTCAGCCTATGCAACCAGGCCGCGATGTCATCGACCTCGCCTGCGGTCGAGTCCTCTACGTTCGCCCGGGCCGCAGCCAGGAGCGGCTCCCTGAAATAAGCCCGCGAGAACGGCGCGGCCACGATGGCTTCGATGTCCAACCGCTCCGGCGACAGCAGCCCCCACGTTATGGCGAACTGGTCATCAACCTCGTTCGCCGCATCGGTGTCGATAACCACCCGAGCCCGGCCGGGCTGCGGCGCGAGCATCTCCATGCGCCGCTCATCGCTGATCTCCGGGAACCTGGTCATCCGAGCGGCGCGATCCGTCGGGAAACTCTCTTGTGCGCGAGTCTCACCGGATGCGGTCAGTCCTCTTCCAGGGTTGCCTCGTCGACCAAGAGGGTGACGGCGTTGTTCAGGATCTGGAGGAAGCCGCCGCCCACCGTTGCCCTGATCCGGTCCTCCCCCGCCTGGATGTTCACCGTGCCGGTGGCGAGAGCCGCCATCAGGGGCTCGTGGTTGGCGAGGATCCCGATCTCCCCGTCCACCGTCCTGGCGACCACGAACTCGGCCTCGCCGGACCACAACACGGCCTCGGGTGAGACCACGTCGACCCTCATGGAGGTCGAGGCGACGACCACTAGGCGGCTTCCTGCTGGATGGTGCGGGCCTTGCGCATGGCTTCCTCGGCGCCTCCCACCATGTAGAAGGCCTGCTCGGGCAGATGATCCAGCTCGCCGGCCAGCAGCATCTTGAAGGAGTCGATGGTCTCCTGGAGTGACGTGTAGACGCCGGGCTGCCCGGTGAACTGCTCGGCCACGAACATGGGCTGGGACAGGAACCGCTGGATCCGGCGGGCCCGGGCCACGATCAGCTTGTCCTCTTCGGACAGCTCGTCCACCCCGAGGATGGCGATGATGTCCTGGAGGTCCTTGTACCGCTGGAGCACCCGCTGTACGTCGGTCGCCACGTCGTAGTGCTCCCGGCCCACGATCTGGGGATCCAGCGCCCGGCTGGTCGAGTCGAGCGGATCCACCGCCGGGTAGATGCCCAGCGCCGTCAGCGGGCGGCTTAGCACGGTGGTGGCGTCGAGGTGGGCGAAGGCGGTGTGCGGGGCCGGGTCGGTGATGTCGTCCGCCGGCACGTAGATCGCCTGCATCGAGGTGATCGAGCGGCCCTTCAGCGAGGTGATGCGTTCCTGGAGGAAGCCCATCTCGCCGGCCAGGGTGGGCTGGTATCCCACCGCCGAGGGCATCCGTCCCAGCAGCGTGGAGACTTCGGAACCGGCCTGGGTGAAGCGGAAGATGTTGTCGATGAACAGGAGCACGTCCTGGCGCTGGACGTCCCTGAAGTACTCGGCCATGGTCAGCGCCGACAGGCCCACCCGGAGCCGGACTCCCGGGGGCTCGTCCATCTGGCCGAAGACGAGGGCGGCCTGGTTGATCACCCCGGTCTCGGACATCTCCAGGAAAAGGTCGTTCCCTTCCCTGGTGCGCTCCCCCACGCCGGCGAACACCGACACGCCGTCGTGCTGGGTGGCGACCCGGTTGATCATCTCCTGGATGAGCACCGTCTTGCCGACGCCGGCGCCGCCGAACAGCCCGATCTTGCCGCCCCGCAGGTAGGGGCAAATCAGGTCGAGCACCTTGATGCCGGTCTCGAACACGTCCTTGGTGGGTTCAACATCCTCGAAGGGCGGGGCCGGACGGTGGATCGGCCATCGCTCTCCCGAGAACTCGATGTCGGGGGCGTCCAGGGAATCGCCCCACATGTTGAAGATGTGCCCGAGGGTCTGATCCCCGACCGGGACCGAGATCGGCGCGCCGGTGTTGCGGACCGGCGAACCCCTCACCAGGCCGTCGGTCGGCGCCATCGCCACCGCTCTCACCCGGTTGCGACCCAGGTGCTGCGCCACCTCGGCCACCACGGTCTTGTGCTCGCCTTCGACATCGAACTCGATCTCGAGGGAGTGGAGGATTTCCGGGAGGCCTTCCCGCGGGAACTCCACGTCGACCACCGGGCCGGCGACCTTGGTGATCCGCCCTACGCTGACAGCTTCTGCCATGTTCTCTCCAGTTTCAACTCGCGGACATCGCTTGCGCGCCGCCCACGATCTCGGCTATTTCGGTAGTGATCTCGGCTTGCCGGGCCTGGTTGGCCGTTCTGGTCAGGACCCTGATGAGCTCTTCGGCATTGTCTGTGGCCGCCTTCATCGCCCGCTGCCGGCTGGCGTGCTCCGACGCCGAACTCTCCAGCAGCTGTTCGTATATGGCCGACTCGACGTAGAGCGGTAGCAACCGCCCCAGGATGGCGGCCGGATCCGGCTCGTACTCGTAGGAGACCGCCGGCCCCGAGGCATCCGGCTGGCCGTCGTCATCGACGGGAGGGCTGACCGGTAGCAGTTCGGCCCGGCTGGGAATGTACGACAGGGCGGAGCGGTAGACGGTGTAGAAGATGTCCACGGCATCCACCGTCCCCGACCGGTAGTCATCCGTCAAGACCTGCGCGATCCTCCTGGCATCGGCGTAGGTGGGCTGGTCCGTCACCGCCAGGAAGCTCTCGGCCATCTCGTAGCCGCGGAAGCTGAAGTAGGTCTGCGCCTTCTTCCCGACCGCGTACAGGCGGATCGCCACACCCTGATCCCCGAGTTCGACCATCTGCCGCTCGGCCATCCTCAGCACCGCGGAGTTATAGGCGCCTGCCAGTCCCCGGTCCGACGTGACCACCAGCACCCCCATGGTGCCAAGTTCGCGGCGCTCGAGCAGGGGATCGCCCACATCGCCCGAGGCGCGGGCCACGTTCCGGATGACCTCGATCATCTTCTCCGCGTAGGGGCGAGCAGCCCGGACCCGCTGCCGTGCCTTCACGATGCGGGAAGCGGCGATCAACTCCATCGCTCGGGTGATCTTCTTGGTGGATTCGACGCTACGAATCCGCCGCCGGATGGCTCGGAGCTCTGCGCTGGCCATTTCGGGGCGCTACTCCCCTCCCCCGAAGGAGTCCTTGAAGGCCGAGATGGCGTCTTCCAGCGCGCTGCCCTCCGGCAGCTTGCCGGTGCGCTTGATGGTGTCGAGCAGGTGGGAGTGCCTCACCCGCACGAACTCCCGCAGCTCCCCCTCGGCTCTCGAGATGTCCTCGGCGGGGATGTCGTCGAACAGGCCCTGGGTGACCGCGTAGATGGCCAGCACCTGCTCCTCGACCGGAACGGGGGCGAACTGGGGCTGCTTGAGAACCTCGACCACCCGGCGGCCCCGCTCCAGCTGGGCCAGCGACACGGCGTCCAGCTCGGAGCCGAACTCGGCGAAGGCCTCCAGCTCGCGGTACTGGGCCAGGTTGAGCCGCAGGGTTCCGGCGACCTTCTTCATGGCGCTGATCTGGGCGTTGCCTCCCACCCGGGACACCGAGATACCTGCGTTCATGGCGGGGCGGATCCCGGCGAAGAACAGGTCGGTCTCCAGGAAGATCTGGCCGTCGGTGATCGAGATCACGTTGGTCGGGATGTAGGCCGACACGTCGTTGGCCTTGGTCTCGATCAGCGGCAGGCCGGTCAGGGATCCCCCGCCCATCTCGTCCGACAGCTTGGCGCAGCGTTCCAGCAACCGGCTGTGCAGGTAGAAGACGTCGCCGGGGAAGGCCTCACGTCCGGGCGGGCGCCTCAGGAGGAGGGAGATCTCGCGATATGCCACCGCCTGCTTGGACAGGTCGTCGAAGATGACCAGGGCATGCTGCCCGTTGTACATCCAGTGCTGACCGATGGCAGAACCGGCATAGGGCGCGTACATCTGGAGGGCGGGAGGCTCCGAGGCCGCGGCCGTCACCACCACCGTGTACTCCATGGCGCCGGCCTCCTCGAGGGCCGCCACCACCTCGGCGACCGTCGACGCCTTCTGACCGATCGCCACGTAGATGCACTTGACCTCGTCGGGAGTGCCCTGGAACTGCTTCTGGTTGATGATCGTGTCGACCACGATGGCGGTCTTGCCGGTCTGGCGGTCGCCGATGATCAGCTGGCGCTGCCCGCGCCCGATCGGCGTCATCGAGTCGATGGCCTTGATGCCGGTCTGGAGCGGCTCGGTTACGGGCTGCCGTTGCACCACCGACGGCGCCTGCGTCTCCAGCAGACGGCGCTCGGTCCAGGGAATGTCCCCCTTGCCGTCGAGAGGCTCGCCCAGCGGGCCGACCACCCGGCCGAGCAGCCCGTCGCCTACGGGAACGGAGAGGACGTGCCCGGTCTGGCGGACCGCGTCGCCCTCCTCGATATGGGATGCGTCGCCCATCAGGACCACGCCTAGGTCCTCCTCGTCGAGGTTGAGGGTCACGCCGGTCAGGCCCCCCGGGAACTCCATCAGCTCTGACGCGGCCGCCTTGGGGAGCCCGGAGACCCGCGCCACGCCGTCGGCGACCGAGGTCACGTAACCGACGGTCTCCTGCTCGAGGCTGGGAGACCAGCTCTCCACGTGCTCCCGGAGCGCGGCGGTTATGTCATCGGGACTAATGGTCAGCTGAGCCATCGATACTCCACTCCTGAATCTCGCTTGACGTTGTGGGGGGTGAGCCCGGTCATCCGGCCACCGCTTCGCGTAGCCGTTCCAGGCGCTTGCGGACGGAGCCGTCGATCACGGTGTCGCCCACCCGGGCTACCAGACCACCGAGAACCGACTCGTCCACCACCACGCGGACCTCCACTTGATTGCCGATTCGCTCGGCGAGGGCCCGGGCCAGACGGTCGACTGTTTCGTCGTCCAGCGGAACCGCGCTCCGTACCTCCGCTACCGCCCGGTCGCGCGCCTCGGCCGATCGCGCCGTGAACTGGTCGGCGATCGCCACCAGGTCTCCACCCCGGCCCAGCCCCACCGCGAAGCTCACGAAGGCAACGGTCAGGCCGTGGGCACGGGCTGCCAGGAGGTCGTCGATCACCGCCTGCTTGCGTTCCATCGGCAGGCGACGGTCGCTGAGCGCCTCCCTCAGGTCCTCGGAACCCTCCAGTGCCCGGGCCACCAGGAACAGCTCGTTCTCGACGCGCTCCAGGACACCCTCGCTGCGGGACAACTCGAAAATGGCGGCGGCGTAACCCTGAACCCGTGCGTCGGCCATCAGCGACCCTGTGGAATGGCGGTGTGCAGGTTGGTCACTTGGTGCTCGACTCCAACTCATCGAGATAGTCCTCTACCAGGCCCATCTGGGCCTCCCGGTCGAGACTGCGCCCGACCACCTTCTCGGCCAGGTCGACCGACAGGTTGGCCACCGTGGAGCGCGCTTCTGCGAGGGCGCGAGCGGTCTCGGCGTCCGCCTCGTCGCGAGCCCTGGACACGATCTCGTCCGCTTCCTGCTGGGCTCGGGCGATCGTCTCGGCACGCACCGACTCGGCGGCTTGGCGGGCCTCGTCGACGATGCGAGCTCCCTCGTCCTTGGCTCCGGCCAGCTGCTCGCGGTACTGGGAGGCCAGCTGCTCGGCCTCCTCCCTGGTGCTCTCGGCCTCCTCTAGGCGTGATCGCTCGGCCTCCTGGCGCCGGGCCAGGGTGGCGCTCAGCGTGGGCACGACCCATCTCCACACGAAGAAGAAGATGATGGCGAAGGCGATGACACCCGCTATCAACTCCGACATCTCGGGCCGCAGCAGGTCGATACCGCTGCTTCCCGACTCCTCGGCGGCCACCACCAGGGGCGCCGCCGCCATGTATCGCCTGTTTGAGGTCGCCATCAGCCGATGAAGAACAACACGAAGCCGATCAGGGCCAGCGCCTCGGTGAAGGCGATGCCCAAGAACATGGTCGTGCGGACCGTCCCCTCCATCTCCGGCTGCCGGACCATCGCGGTGATGGCGTTGCCGACCACGATGCCGATACCGATGCCGGGACCAATGGCCGCCAGGCCGTAGCCGACCAGGTTGAGGCTCCCGCTGATGTTGCCGGTGAGGCCGGCTTGGGCCAGCGTGAGCGCTCCCGCAAGAACTGCGTCCATCCTTGGTTCTCCCTTTCTGGTTGTCTATTTCGTCGTTTTGTCCTCAGGCCGTTGCGTACGTGTCCGGCTCGCTACCCGTCAGTGGGCCGGCTCCAGCGAAGTCTGGATGTAGACCGCGGAGAGCAGGGTGAAGATGTAGGCCTGGAGCACCGCCACCACAAACTCGAAGATCCAGATGGCCAGCCCGAAGGCGAACCAGATGACTCCGATACCCGCCTTGAGGCCGATGTCGCCCACGCCGGCCACGAAGAGCAGGCCCGACACGAGCAGCAGGGTCAGCATGAGGTGCCCGGCCACCATGTTGGCGAACAGCCGCACGGCCAGGGTCACGGGACGGAGCACAAAGGTCGAGACGATCTCGATGAGCCCGACCAGCCAGCGCATAGCGATGGGGACCGACTTGGGCCAGAGGGCATCGAAGAAGTAGTGCTTGAAGCCGTTCTTGGCGAAGCCCACGAACACGAAGATCACCCAGGTGAGGATGGCGAGGAAGCCGGACAGGGCCATCCGCGAGCTGATCGGGAAGTTCACCAGAGGTGTGACCTTGAAGAGGTTGCCCACCAGCAGGAAGAAGAAGACCGACAGGAGGTAGGGGAAGTAGCGCATCCCGTGCACCGGTCCGATCACGCCCTTGGCGATGTCGTCGCGGACGAACCCCACCAGGCTCTCGATCGCCAGCTCGTACTTGGAGGGGACCAGTTGCCCGCGGCGCAGGCCGAAGTAGAGGAGCCCCAGGACGATGGCCATGGCGGCGAAGATCAGGAAGACGGTCCGGGTGAAGTGGAACCCGCCTATCGAGAACAGCGGCGTGGTGAACTCGAAGAGACTGTTCACGTCGGTGGGCGCGCATATGACCTCGGCCTCGAGGTCACAGTCGATCGCCAGAACCATCACATCACCCATGCGACCGGTCACTCCTTCCGCTTGCCTTCCCGGCCTTCCACTCTTCGCCGGATCTCCTGGTTCGCCGGGTCCCGCGCGCTCCCGCCTCCCATAGGAGCAGCACCATGTAGGTCGCGATCACGGTCAGCCCGAGCGCCGGACGATCCACATCGAAGAGGGCCGCCACCGCCAGCATCGTTGCGACTATCAGGCCGAGCCGCGCCACGAACCCGAAGAGGGCACCGGCATGATAGGCCCCGAGCGACACCCTAGCCAACCAGGACATCAGAGCCCCGGACAGCAGGTAGTAGCCGACCACCAGGACGACCCCTATGGCGGCGGCTACGGCGCCGTCAACACCCCTGATGAGGCCGGCCATCACCACCGCGAGCGGGCCTACGACCACGGCGCGGCGCAGGAGGGACCGCACCAGGTTGAGCTCGACAGGCGGGCGGCCCGCCAGATAGTCCTCCACCTCGTGGCGGGTCAGACCGCCTCCGGCGTGGGCGGGGGTTTCAGCGACCGGCAACGGGCTGCTTCCCGGTGGGGATCCTGCCGACCATCCACATGCGATAGAACCCGTTGACGGATCCCAGGACGATGCCGGTCACGATGAGCCAGGGTTCGGTGTCCAGCCATCGATCGGCCAGCCAACCCAACAGGGTACCGGCCATTATCGAGCCGAAAAAGGAGCTTCCCGCCACCCATCCGTCTGAGACCGCGGCCGTAACACCGGTATGTGCTGTACGGAGGGCGGAACCCGCGGATGATCCGTGAGTTTCCGCATGGGAGAGGTGCTGGCCGACGGGCTCGGGCATCAGCCCGGATCGTAGCAAGCTTGTGATCAGCTTCACAAACTGTAGAGGCAGTCGACCGGGCCGTGTCGCCGGTAGCGAAGGCCGTTCTACGGGCGGCACGACGCGACCATATACCACTGGTAATGGTCAGTTCGTTATATAACTTAACAATTTACTTTAGGTTACCATGATATTCCAAAAAGGAGCTTTGGATCCGGCCGGCCACCATCCGGCGGCGATATTTCTCCGAACGGCTAGACGTGGCCGGGGAAGTCGGGGGGATAGGGCGGGAACGCCGCTGCCAGCTCCGTGACTTCGCTCCGGACCTCCCTGACTCTCGCCTCGTCCGTCCGGTGCCGGAGGGCGCGGTTGATCAGGTCGGCGATCCGGGCCGCCTCGGGTTCTTGCATCCCGCAGGTGGTGATGCCGGGCGTCCCGATGCGCAGGCCGCTGGTTATGTAGGGCGGCCTCGGGTCGTACGGGATGCCGTTGCGGTTCAGGGTGATCCCGATCGAGTCGAGCAGGGTCGAGGCTTCCTTACCGGTCAGGTCCTCGTCGATGGATCGCATGTCGAGCAGCAGCAGGTGGTTGTCGGTTCCCCCCGAGACCACCCGCACTCCCCGCTCGACGAACGCGCCGGCCATGGCCGAGGCGTTGGCCACGATCTGGCGCGCGTAGGCTCGGTAAGCCTCCGTCGAAGCCTCCCCGAAGCAGACCGCCTTGCCCGCGATCTGGCTGATGATCGGCCCCCCCTGCATGTCGGGGAAGACCCCCTTGTTGAGACCGGCCCCGTACTGCTCCTTGGCCATGATGATGCCGCCTCGCGGTCCCCGGAGCGCCTTGTGGGTCGTGGCGGTCACCATGTCGGCGATCGGCACGGGATTGGGTGACGCCCCGCCCGCGACCAAGCCGATGAAGTGGGCCGCGTCCACCATGAACAGCGCCCCGATCTCGTCAGCTATGGACCGGAAGGCGTCGTAGTCGAGGTGGCGGGAATAGGCGGAGTAGCCGGCGAGGACGATCTTGGGACGATGTTCAAGCGCCTTGTCCCTCACCTCGTCCATGTCGATCCGCTCGGTGCGCCGATCGACCCCGTAGGCAACAAAGCGATAAAGGCGACCCGAGAAGTTCACCGGCGAGCCGTGGGTAAGGTGGCCACCCTCCGCCAAGCTGAGGCCGAGCACCGTATCCCCGGGTTCAAGATGAGCAAAGTAGACCCCCATGTTGGCCTGGGCGCCGGAGTGGGGTTGCACGTTGACGTACTCCGCGCCGAACAGCGCCCTGGCCCGCTCGATGGCCAGGCTCTCGAGGCGATCCACCCATTCGCAGCCCTCGTAGTAGCGCCGCCCCGGGTAGCCCTCGGCATACTTGTTGGTGTAGATCGACCCGCACGCCTCCATGACGGCGGGCGACGCGAAGTTCTCTGACGCGATCAGGTGGATGTGGGTGTTCTGGCGGGCAACATCCCGGCGGATCAGGTCCGCTACCTCGGAGTCGACCTGCTCGATCGGCCGCATGTCGGTGATGCCGTCACCTCCGCTCTGGACGTATCCCCAGGGTACTAGCGGGCAGACGAATACGGATCCTGATAGCCGGCCGGGAAACACCTGCCGCGTCCGTGGGCACCGGCTATCACGTGACCACTTTGCGCCGAGTTTCGGCGCCCTCCTAGTGTTCCGCCGGGTGAGAGAACGCCAGCAGTGACCGACATCAGCGGGCACGTAGCCGCAGGCTTCGAACCGGTCGTGGACGCGTTCGAACAGAACTTCGCCGTCCGAGGCGAGGTGGGGGCCGAGTTCTGCGCATACGTGGGGGGCGAGTGTGTGGTCAACATCTGGGCCGGGATGGCGACGCCGGATCGCCCGTGGGCAGAGGACACGCTCGTCTTCCTGTTCTCGGTGACCAAGGGGCCGACGGCGCTGGTGGCCCAGATCCTGGCCGACCGCGGCCTGATGGATGTTGACGCCCCCGTAGCCGCTTACTGGCCCGAGTTCGCTGCCCAGGGCAAGGACACCGCGCTGGTCCGGCACATCCTCAGCCACACGCTCGGGCTTCCGTCCTTCCCCCGGTACTGGGATCTCGTAAGCGGCGACCACGCGGCCGGGTGGCATCGCACCGATGAGATCGCGGCCCGGCTCGCCGCGGCACCCCTCGCCTGGGAGCCGGGAACCAAGCTCGGCTACCACTCGATCAGCTACGGCTGGCTGGTGGGGGAACTGGTGCGCCGTATCGACGGCCGTACTCTCGGGGAGTTCTTCGCGGCCGAGGTGGCCCGCCCCCTAGGCCTGGAGCTCTGGATCGGGCTGCCCGTCGAACAGCACGGGCGGGTGGCCAGGCTCCTGCACGATCCCGACCCGGCGGCCGATCTGCTGAGGGTCATCTGGGCACCCGAGAATCCCGCCGGCGCCGCTCTCTTCATCGGCCCTGAGCGGCGGAGCCCGCTCGATCTGGCCAACGACCCGGACTTCTGGACGGCGGAGGCGCCGGCGGTCAACGGAATCGGCGACGCCAGGAGCGTGGCGCGCCTGTATGCCATGCTGGCCGGTGGTGGAGCGATCGACGGGGCGCGGATCGTATCCGAGGAGTCGGTCGTCGCTCACTCGGCCGAGCAGGCCCGGGGCACCGATGCCGTATTCGGAAACCCATCCCGCGTCGCCCTCGGCTACGGCCGCTCCACACCCGGCGGCCTGTCGTTGGGACCCAACGACGAGGCGTTCGGTATGCAGGGGATCGGCGGAGCTGTCGGCTATGCCGACCCGGTTGCGGAAGTGGGCTTCGGCTATGCCATGAACCAGACCTACATGGAACCAGGCACCGACCGCCGCCCCCGCGCCCTCTCGACCGCGCTGTACGAGGCGATCACCCGCCAGGATGGGTGAGACCGGATTCTGGGTCCGGCGGCTCGATGTCAGGTCCGAAAGCGTTCCAGCCGGGCTCTGGCCTCCTCCGCCACCGGGGGCGAAGCCGGGACCATCAGCGGGGTGATGGCGATCCCGCCCGCATGATTCACACCAATGTCGGTGCCATCCAGCGGGACATCTCCGAAGTCCTCCTGGTAGTTGTGGGTGAAGGTCCCGTCCGGAAGGCGATGGTGCATCTGCCCGTAGGTGACCCGGGCGGGCGGCACCACCCGGCGGGGCGTGCCGAGGTCGGCCTCCCACGGGAGGTTGACCGTGACCACGTCGGCGGAGAGGTCGGCGTCGATCAGATCGCCGAGGATGTCGGAGCAGACCGCCGCCAGACGCTGCCAAGCCGGCGCAGAGGAAGCGGATCGCATCAACGGGTACCAGGTGTGCCAGCTTCCCCGCACACCCGTGGAGAAAGCGACGGAGGGAATCCCCAACTCCCATCCTTCGAACGCCGCTCCGACGGTCCCGGAGCTGATGATGTAGCCGGCGCCGTGGTTGTAACCGATGTTGATGCCGGAGACCACCAGACTCGGCAGTGACCCGAAATATCCGGCCGCCACCTGCACGGCATCGGCCGGAGTGCCCGACACGGTCACCACGGTGGCGCCGGCCTGGTCGACTTCGGCCACCTCGATGGGCTCGAAACGGGTCAGGGCCTTCCCGATCCAGCTTCGCTGTCCGGCGGGAACCACCGTGCGCACCTCCCCCAGGGATCCGAGGGCGGCTCGGAAGGGTGGGAGGGCGGGACTGTCCACGCCGTCGTCGTTGGTAAGGAGGATCCAGGACACGCGGCCGGTAGGCTAGTGGTCCGTGGCTGGCATCGGGCGAGGGGTGCGCCGCGACGGGCACGTAGCATGGGGGCCATGGACAACATCAGGGCTTCTGCCGTGACCGTCAGCGACGGGGTGACCCACGGAACGCGGGCCGACAGATCGGGGGACGTTCTGGCCGCCCGGCTTTCCGGCATGGCTTACCGGGTCGACCGCCATGTGGTCCCCGATGACCGGGAGACTATCGAGGAGTTGCTGGCGCGCCTGGCCCCACGACGTCGGCTGATCATCACCACCGGCGGTACGGGCTTCGGACCCAGGGACGTGACCCCCGAGGCAACCGCCGCCCTGATCGACCGGCCGGCGGCCGGCCTTTCGGAACTGATCCGGGCCGAAGGCCTGCGCCACACACCCATGGCCTCCCTGTCACGCGGCGTGTCAGGGGTGATCGGCGCCTGCCTGGTTGTGAACCTCCCCGGCAGCCCGAAAGCGGTGGCCGAGGGCCTGGACGCACTCGAACCGCTGCTGCCGCACATCCTCCAGCTATTGGAGGGCGATACCGAGCACGGCTAGGAGTCCGGTCCCAGACCGAGGAGATTCGGGGGGAGCGGCGCCCGACCGGCCAGGGCCATCAACAGATTCTCGGCCCGCCCCGATCGCGCCGCGATCTCGGTCGCCAGCCACAGCGCAACCGACAGAGCCGGCTCGGGCACCGGTCCGACCCGGCCCACCGCCCCGGCGAGATCGAGGGTATGAACCACCAACTCGAAGGTCCTGGTCGGCAGGTAGTCGGCGAGCCTCATCTCACCCCACGGCGTACCCATCGAGTGATCGTCAGGCAGCGCATCCACGAGGCGGGACAGGCCATCCACGATCCCGGCCACGGCCGATGCCGGATCGTCGCCCAGAGCGGCGGCGGCGTCGGCGGCGCGTTCGGCAACGGCTCCATGGATGCTCCTATCCCTTAGAACCTCGCAGAAGTAGTCCGCCGGCCCGGTCATCCGACCCGGTACGCCGGCCTCACGGCCCGCATACTGCTCCACCGTGAGCAGGGCGCGGCAGGTGTGCCCTATCAACTCCCGAACGCTCCACACCCCCAGCCCCGGATCGTCCAGCACATCCGGCGGAATCCGGCTCACCGTGTCCATGAATGAGCTACCGGCCTCGCGGAAGGCCGCCCGATTCTGATCGCTGTCCAACACGAAGCGCACCCACGGCATCGTAACCGGGATGGATCACCTTCATCGGTCATCCATCTCCAGCGCGGGACGGCCCGGATAGGGAAGAACCCGGGGTGTGCACCTAGGGTCTCGGCAGCCTCAAGGCGCTATGCGGTGGGGATGGGTGTAGAGGTTGAAGCCGCCCGGCCTGACGAAGCCCGCCACGGTCAGGCCGAGCTCATCGGCGAGGTCGACCGCCAGGGAGGAGGCGGCCGACACGCCGGCCAGAACGCTGATCCCGGCCACCGCCGCCTTCTGAACCAGCTCGAACGACACCCGGCCGGAGACGGTGACCACCATCTCCGCCAGGGGCCAGTGGCGGGACGTGAGTACGCCCACCAGCTTGTCCATGGCGTTGTGCCGGCCCACGTCTTCGCGGACACCCAGGAACTCGCCCTCCGCGGTGAATGCGGCGGCGGCGTGGAGCCCGCCGGTGGCGTCGAATCCGGCCTGGGCCGAGCGCATCGCCTCCACAAGTTCCAGCAGCAGCCCGGCCGGAATGACCGGACCGGTCGGAAGGGGCGGCGCCGCCACCCGGACCGCATCGATGGAGGCCTTGCCGCACACCCCGCACGAGGAGGTGGCGTAGAGGTTGCGGCGGAACTGCTCCTCGTCAACACGGATCCCATCGGCGAGGACCAGGTCGTAGCGTCCTGCCCCGTCCAGGCCCGGCAAAGCCCGGACTGCCACCAGTTCCTCGGGACGCAGGATGATGCCCTCGGTAAGGGCGAAGCCCCGGGCCAACTCCTCATCATGGCCCGGAGTCCGCATCAGGACCGCAATCGGGACCCCTTGGAGCCGGAATTCGACCGGCTCCTCCGCCGGAAGCAGATCCTCCCGCTCTACGGTCTCCCCCGCGCTGATCCGCACGACCGGTCGAGGTGAACTGCTGGACATGCTGGCGCTCCCTGACAGGCACCGTATCTATCCGGCCCTGGCCCTACGTTGGCCGGATTATCGCGCGCCGGCCCAGCCGTTACGATCCACGCTCCGCCACCTCCACCCCATCGACCAAGAACGCGAAAATCGCGGCAAGCGGGCTCCGCCCGCTGGGCCCTCCCCCGCCGCCACCACCTTGGTCCGAGGCGCGGCCCGCTATGCCCTCGACAGGCGGCCTCGAACGATTTGGTCCCTCACACGATCCGGTCGACGTCGGTGCCGGACGCTGGTATTTACGGTTATCCAGCAACGTATAGCGGCGGTGTGACAGTTTCAACCCCTTTGTCGCCGAAGGACGGGCCGGGCCGCGAGTAGGAGGAGCCGGGGCCATTCCGCATACAGCCACTAGGGTTGTGCCAAGCACGGGAGCCCGGGAAGGGCTGAGAGGGAGACCGCAGGTCTCCGACCGTTGGAACCTGATCCGGATAATGCCGGCGCAGGAAGTTGTCTCCGCCCCTCCCCCCGCTAACCGGCCGGCGGAAGGAGCGCGCATGAGAAGGTTCGGGATTGCCCTCGTCGCCCTGGTGGTGATGATTGCCGGATGCGGTGAGGACACGCCGGAGGACTCGGGTCCCCAGACGATCCGGCTGGTCACCCACGACTCCTTCTACCTCAGCGAGGGGACGCTTGCGGCGTTCGAGGCGGAGACCGGACATACCGTCGAGCACCTGGAGGCCGGGGACGCCGGCACCATGGTCAATCAGGCGGTGCTCACGAAGGACAACCCGGTGGCGGACGTCATGTTCGGCATCGACAACACCTTCCTGGGCCGTGCCCTCGACGAGGATCTGTTCGAGGAGTACGAGTCGCCCGGGCTCGCCGACGTTCCGGACTCGTTGGAACTCGACACGAGGGTGACCCCGATCGATTTCGGGGACGTCTGCCTCAACTACGACATCGCCGGTCTGGCGGGGATGGGCCTCCAGCCACCCTCCACCCTGAGAGATCTAACCGACCCCGAATACGCCGGATTGCTCGTGGTGGAGCATCCGGGCACGTCGTCCCCCGGCCTGGCGTTCCTGCTGGCGACCATCGCCACCTTCGGCGAAGACGGCGACTACCCGTGGCAGAGCTTCTGGACGGACCTGGTGGCCAACGATGTACTGGTCACGGCCGGGTGGGAGGATGCCTACTACGGTTCCTTCTCCGGCGGGTCGGGAGGCGGGGACCGTCCGATCGTGGTGTCGTATGCATCGTCGCCTCCGGCCGAGGTGATCTACGCCGACCCGCCGGTCACCGAGGCGCCCACGGGGGTGGTGCTGGCCGGATGTTTCCGCCAGATCGAGTTCGCCGGGATCCTGGCAGGAACGCCGGTTCCCAACGCGGCCCGGCAGCTGGTCGATTTCATGCTCGGGCTCACCTTCCAGGAGGACATTCCGCTCAACATGTTCGTCTTCCCCGCCAACGAGAAGGCCGAGTTGCCCGACGAGTTCGTCAGGTACACCCAGATACCGGACCAGCCGGCTGCGGTGGCTCCCGGAGAGATAGACGCCAACCGGTCGCGCTGGATCGAGGAATGGATCGAGGTCGTAGCCTCCTGAAGAACGGGACGGGACGGTGGCTGGTCGCCGTCCCCATCGTCTTCTTCGGGCTCGCATTCGCCTACCCGCTGGTCCGGGTGGTGCTGCGGAGCCTGACCCTCGACGGCGGTCTGGACCTCTCCCCGTTCGTGGAGATCGCCACCAAGGGATCGCTCCGCCGCGCGGCCTGGTTCACGGTGTGGCAGGCCACAGCCTCCACAGCCGCCACCCTGGTGTTCGCCCTGCCCGGCGCCTACGTCCTGGCCAGGTACTCGTTCTTCGGCCGGAGGCTGCTGAGGGCGGCGGTCACGGTCCCGTTCGTCCTGCCCACGGTGGTCGTGGGGGCCGCTTACCTGGCCCTACTGGGTCCAGGCGGGCCGCTGGGCGTGGATCTGCGCCAGACGGCCTGGGCGATCCTCATCGCCCACGTGTTCTTCAACTACGCGGTGGTGGTGCGCATGGTGGGCAGCTTCTGGGAGCTCCTCGATCCGCGGCTCGAGGAGGCCGCACGGGCGTTGGGCGCCAACCGGGCACAGGCCTTCCTGCGAGTCACGCTACCCCTCCTGCTCCCCTCGATCGCCGCGGCCGCCTCCATCGTGTTCCTGTTCACTTTCACGTCTTTCGGGGTGGTGCTGATCCTGGGAGGCTTCAGCTACGCAACCATCGAGGTGGCAGTGTGGCGGGAGGCCACCATCAACCTCGACCTGGCCGCCTCCGCTGCTTTGGCGCTCGTCCAGATGGCGGGGGTGGCGACGGCCCTGTGGGCGTACACCCGCCTCCAGCGGCGCCACGCTCGGCGGCTTCCCCTGCGTTCGAGCCGCACCGTCGCCCGCCGGCCCGCCACCGCGGGGCAGTACCTGGTGGTGGGAACGACCGTCGCCTCGATGCTCCTCTACCTCGGGGCACCGATCGGCTCCCTCGTGTGGAGGTCGCTCGCTACCTCCAGCGGGCCGGGTTTGGACCATTTCGCGAGCCTGGTCCGGGGCGCCACCCCCTTCGTCGACCCCGCCGAGGCGATCGTCAACTCGTTGTGGTTCGCTGCGGCGGCTGTGGTCCCCGCCGTGGCGGCCGGTCTCGCCTCGGCCGTGGTGATCGCCCGGCGCCCCGGCCGGATGGGCGCAAGGCTCGATACCTTCCTGATGCTCCCGCTCGGTACGTCGGCGGTCACGATCGGCTTCGGCTTCCTGGTCGCCTTCGATTGGCCCGTGGACCTCCGCACTTCGGTCTGGCTGATACCGCTGGCCCATTCGGTGGTCGCGGCGCCGTTCGTGATCCGCACGGTGACCCCGGTGCTCCGATCCGTGCAGCCCCGCCTCCGCGAGGCAGCCGCCGTCCTCGGAGCCTCGCCCCGGAGGGTCTTCCGGGAGGTGGAGCTGCCGATCATCAGCCGGGCGGCGCTGGTCGGGGCCGGTTTCGCGGCGGCGGTGTCACTCGGCGAGTTCGGAGCCACCGCCTTCCTCATACGACCCGGCCGGCCGACCATCCCTACCGCCATCTTCCGCCTCCTCGGCCAGCCGGGGGCTGCCAATCTCGGGCAGGCACTGGCCTTGAGTACCGTGCTCATGGTCCTCACGACAGTGATAATCATGGCCATCGACCGCTACCGGGTGGCCGGCCTCGGGGAGTTCTAGTGCTCGAGTTGATCGACATCACGCTGGACTACGGGAACCACCGTGCGCTGGACGGTATAGATCTGTCGATGAGGTCCGGGGAGGTGATGGCCGTGCTGGGTCCGTCCGGCTCGGGTAAGTCGAGCCTCCTGCGGACCATCGCCGGCTTGGAGAGGCCGGGAACCGGGACGATCGAATTGGCATCCCGCGACATAACCCGAGTCGACGTGCATCAGCGCGGGGTGGGCTTGATGTTCCAGGACTACGCGCTGTTCCCCCACCTGAGCGTGGCCGAGAACGTTGCCTTCGGCCTCCGGATGCAGGGAAGGGACCGCCACTCAACCCGGGAGCGCGTCGCGGAGGTGCTCTCTTGGGTCGACCTCCACGGGTACGGGGACCGCGGGATCGAGTCCCTCTCGGGTGGCGAACAGCAACGGGTCGCCCTTGCCCGGGCACTGGCGCCCGAACCGGAACTACTGATGCTCGACGAACCGGTGGGTGCTCTCGACCGGGCCCTGCGCGCCCGGCTGGTACCCGAGCTGTCCCAACTCTTGCGGCGGATAGGGATCACGGCGCTCTACGTAACCCACGACCAGGACGAGGCATTCGCCATCGCCGACCGGGTGGCGATCCTGCACCGGGGAAAGATCCGCCAGGTCGACACGCCCGAGCAACTGTGGAGACGACCGGCCACCGAGTTCGTGGCCCGCTTCCTCGGGTTCGATAACTTCGCCGATGTGGAGGTGAGGGCCGGTTTCGCCACTACCCCCTGGGGCGCAGTCCCTACACATCTTCCGGACGGCCGCCACCGGGTGGTCATCCGGCCCGATGGCGCCGCCTTGAGCCCGACCGGGAACCTGGCCGGGACGGTGGAGGCGACCACCTTCGTAGCCGGGCAGACCCGTGTGGAGGTGAACTGCTCCGGCCATCCGCTTGTCGTGCACACCTCGGGTACCGGTCCTCTTAGGGGAACCCGCGTGCTCGTGGAGATAGATCCCGAGAGGGTTGTCTTGCTGCCCGAGTCGCCATGCTCCGCCGACGCTCCTCGAACTCGGTCCGAACCGGTGGTCACGGGCCCCGTTCGCGACCGAGGATTACCACCATCCCCTAACGGGGCTTCCTCGTTCCATGTCTGGTGGGATGTCCCCGATGTCCCCCTGGCATCCGTGTCGGTGATCCTGGAAGTGCTGAAGCCGCCGGAGGTCAGCCGCCTGGCCTTCTTCGCGATCCAGGCATCCTTCTGGTCGCCCGGTCGCCACCATGGAGGCGCCCACACCGGGATCCAGTGGAATCCCCGCCATCCCCGGAACCTGGCCGTCAACTGGGGTGGTTACGACCACGGTGGCACCATCCTGCCCGGAACGGAGTCGTCCCTACCGTCCACGCCCCTCGATCCGAACACCAGGGACTTCGCTTGGGCGCCGGGGGCCCGTTACCGCCTCACCATCGGACCGCGCACCCCTGGCGAGGGGCGCCTTGGCCGGTGGCCGGCCAGGATCGAGGGCCTTGACACCGGCGAGGACGTGGTGGTGCGCCACCTCCTGTGCGACGGCGACCATCTTCGATCGCCGCTCGTGTGGTCCGAGCTATTCACCCGGTGCGACGACCCTCCGATCGAAGTACGGTGGAGCGGGCCGTCCGCGCTCGGCCTCGATGGCGAGCACGTCCCGGTGGACCGTGGCCGCGTGACCTACCAGGCCTACGATGCCGGCGGGTGCACCAATACCACGGTTGAATCGGACCGGGTAGGCATCGTGCAGCGATCCGGCTGCGAGCGCGGGACCGCCCAAGACACCTTCCTCGGCTGGAGCACATGACAGCTACCCCTAAGACGGTGATGACGATCGGCGGCAGCGACTCCGGCGCCGGCGCCGGGATCCAGGCCGACCTCAAGACGTTGTCGGCGCACCGCGTCTTCGCCACCACCGTGATCACCACCGTCACCGCCCAGAACACCCGGGGAGTGGCTCGGGCCGAGCAGGTGCCGGTCGGGATGATCTCCTCCCAGCTGGAAGCGGTCGCCACCGACCTGCCGCCCGACGCCACCAAGACCGGACTGCTGGGCCGGGCCGAGGTGGTCCGGCTGGTGGCGGAACGCGCGGCCCGGCTACCCAACCTGGTGATCGACCCGGTCCTGGTCGATCGGAACGGCAGGTCGCTGGTGGACGGATCCACCATCGACGCCTATCTCGAAGCCCTGATCCCGCGAGCCGACCTGGCCACGCCCAACCACCGGGAGGCGGCGTTGCTGGCCGGCCGACCCGTCGAGAACGAGAGCGACCAGCGGGCCGTGGCGGAGTACCTGGCCCGCACCACCCGAACACCCTTCCTGGTAACCGGCGGGCGGATGGCCCGTGACCGGCCCCTGGTGGACGTGTTCTCGAACGGGATCCACACCCACGCGCTCCCGGGACGCCGGGTACGGTCGCGGAACGTCCACGGGACCGGGGACGCGCTCTCGGCCTCCGTAGCGGCCCGCCTGGCCACCGGCGCCGACCTGATCGTGGCCATCGCCGACGCCCGAGCCTGGGTATCGCGCGCCATCACCGGCGCCGCCGGATGGAACCTGGGCCGCGGCGAGGGCCCCATCGACCACTTCGGCTGGACATAGGCGACGACGGCGCAGTGTGGCACCTGACGGGGCCACCTCACCGCCACCCTCCGCTGGTACCACCACCACATCGCCATCCACCGGCGCGGCCATAGCATCGACCCCCACACGCCGCCATACCGCTGCCGGCTCCTCGCACCCCGTACCTGGGGCGGCTGCCGGCATCCCGCCAACGTCGAGTACTTCACCCGGTCCAGCAGCAGGAACGGTCTAGCAGACCTTCCTCGACCAGTACACCCCAACAACCCCACCCCGGTGGCTAGGCCGGACCATCCGCGAGCTCGCCGATCCTGAGTGCCGGGTGGTCTAGCCTTGGCATCATGCGAGCATGGATTCTGAACGACACGCGCGGGCCGTCCTCCTACACGCTGACGGAGGTGGAAACGCCTGAGCCCGGGCCGGGCCAAGTGCGGGTGCGGCTGGTGATGTCCGCTCTGAACCGGCTGGACCTGTGGATGTCGATGGGGCTCCCGGCGCCCAAGCACTTCCCCCATGTGGCGGGAGGGGACGGCGCCGGTGTGGTGGACGCGGTGGGAGACGGCGTGGAGGGATGGGCGCCGGGCACCGAGGTGATCATCAGCCCGAGCCTCGGCTACGCCCCAACTACCAGCCACATTCCCTTCAGCGGGAAACTCGGAGTGCTCGGCGAGCACTCCTGGGGAACGCTTGCCGACTACGTCGTCCTTCCGGCATCCAACCTCGTACCGAGGCCGGCCGGGCTCCGCTGGGACAAAGCGGCGGCCTACGGGCTTGCCTACTCCACCGCCTACCGGATGCTGCGCCGGGCCCGCCTCCGCGACGGGGATCTGATGCTGGTGGTGGGAGTCGGTGGAGGCGTCAGTTCGGCCGGCATGCTGATCGGGGGGCTGATGGGCGCAGAGGTCTACGTCACCTCAACGAGTCCGGCCAAGATCGAACGGGCGGTCCGGCTCGGCGCGGCCGGTGGGTTCGCGTCGGGAGGCGAGTTCTCGAAGGAGCTCCGGCAGGCCGCGGGACGGCAGGCCGAGGTGGTGTTCGAGAACGTCGGACCCGCCACCTGGAGCCAGTCGATGCGGTCGCTGGCGCCGGGCGGCCGGTTGGTGACCTGCGGATCCACCAGCGGCCCCAAGGTGGAGATCAGCGTCCCGCCGCTCTTCTTCCGCCACCTCGAGATCATCGGCTCCACCATGTTCGACCACGAGGATTTCGCGCGAGTGACGGAGTGGGTGGCCGGAGGCGACCTGCCGGTGCTCGTGGACAGTGTCTACCCGTTCGAGCGTCTGCCCGAGGCATTGGACCGGATGAAGGCCGGGGATCATCAGGGCAAGCTGGTCATCGAAAGGAGCGGAACGTGAGGGACAAGCCTGCTATCGGCTGGGTCGGGACCGGCGTGATGGGCGTCTCAATGTGCGGGCACGTCCTTGACGCCGGCTATCCGGTGACGGTGACCACCCGCACCAGGTCAAGGGCCGAGGACCTGATCGACCGCGGCGCCGCCTGGGCCGGTACGCCCGCCGAGGTGGCAGCCGCATCCGATATCTCGTTCGCCATCGTCGGTTTCCCCGAGGATGTCCGCCAGGTGTTCCTGGGCCCGGACGGCCTGCTGGCGGGCGCCTCGACCGGAGATGTGCTGGTGGACATGACCACCTCCGAGCCCGCTCTCGCCATCGAGATCGCCGGCGCGTCCGGCGAGCGGGGTGTGGCTGCCATCGACGCTCCCGTGAGCGGGGGCGATATCGGCGCCCGGAACGGCACCCTGTCGATCATGATCGGCGGTGACCCGGACGCCATCGAACGGGTGCGGCCGGTGTTCGAGACCATGGGCAAGACCATCGTCCGCCAGGGCGGGCCGGGCGCAGGCCAGCACACCAAGGCGGTGAACCAGATCCTGATAGCCACCGGCATGATCGGGTTGTCCGAGGCGCTCCTCTACGGCCAGCAGGCCGGGCTCGACCTCGACACGGTGATGGGGTCGGTCAGCGGCGGGGCCGCCGGGTCGTGGTCGCTGTCGAACTACGGTCCCCGGATGCTCGGGGGCGACTTCGAGCCGGGCTTCTTCGTCGATCATTTCGTCAAGGACATGGGCATCGCCCTGCGCGAGGCCGCCTCCATGAAGCTCCCGGCCCCCGGTCTGGCCATGGCCCACGAGCTCTACGTCTCGCTCCAGGCCCAAGGCTTGGGCCGGAAGGGCACGCAATCCCTGATCCTGGCCCTGGCCCGCCTGGCCGGGGTGGAGTGGGACCCCTCCCGGACGGATAGCTGAACGGAACCGGGAGGGTCCTACCGTCAGGGGTAACATCCGGCCGGCATGGCACCGATCCCGACGGATCCCCCCGGACAGTCCGATATTCCCAATGTCCTGGCCTCACGCTACGCCGGTAGCGCGATCCGTCACCTCTGGTCACCGGTGGGTCGGGTGGTCATGGAGCGGGAGCTCTGGGTAGCGGTCCTCGAAAACCAGATCGAACTGGGCGTACCTGTGCCCGACGGGGTGGTGGACGACTACCGGGCGGTCATCCATCAGGTTGATCTGGCCTCGATCCGGGCCCGGGAGGAAACCACCCGCCACGACCTGGCCGCCCGCATCGAGGAGTTCTGCGCGCTGGCCGGCCACGAGCACATCCACAAGGGGCTCACCTCCCGGGACGTCACCGAGAACGTCGAGCAGTTGGTGATCCGGCGGTCCCTCGAAACGCTGCGGGACAAGACCGTGGCGGTGCTGGCCGCCCTCGCGGGCCGGGCGACCGAATACCGGGACATGGTCGTGGTGGGCCGCAGCCACAACGTCCCGGCCCAGCCCACCACGGTGGGAAAGCGCCTCGCCGGCGCCGCCGAGGAGACCCTGGCCGCCTACCGGCGGCTCGAGGCGTTGATCGCCGGATACCCCTTGAGAGGGCTGAAGGGCCCGGTGGGGACCCAGCAGGACCTACTAGAGCTGCTCGGCGGGGACGAGAAGGCGGTGGACCGCCTCGAGGCGAAGGTGGCGGAGGGCCTGGGATTCTCCCACTGCCTGGCGGCTGTCGGGCAGATCTATCCGAGATCGCTGGACCTGGAGGTGGTGAGCACGGTGGCGCAGCTGGCGGCGGGACCGTCGAGCCTCGCTACCACCCTCCGCTTGATGGCGGGCGCCGACCTGGCCTCCGAGGGTTTCCAGCCCGGCCAGGTGGGGTCGTCGGCCATGCCCCACAAGACCAACATGCGCACCTGCGAACGGATCAACGGGCTGGCCGTCGTGCTGGGCGGCTATCTCGCCATGGCCGCCGGACTCTCCGGACACCAGTGGAACGAGGGCGACGTCAGCGATTCCGTGGTACGGCGGGTGATGCTGCCCGACTCCTTCTTCGCCGGAGACGGGTTGCTGGAGGCCACGCTACACGTGGTCCGTGACATGGCTGTATTCCCCGGACGGGTGGACGAGGAGTTGGCCGCCGAACTGCCGTTCCTGTCCACGACCCGGGTCCTGCTGGCAGCGGTCGCGGCCGGGATGGGACGCGAGAATGCTCACCGGATCATCCGGTCCCATGCCCTGCGGGCGGCCGCCGCCCGGCGCGCGGGGGACGGCCACGACCTTTGGGCATCGCTCGGCAACGATGCTGCCTTCCCCCTCGACGCACACCGGATCCGGGAGGCGGCTGCCACCACCGGCCTTGCGGCCCGGGCAGGCTCGCAGGTGGACGCCGTAGTGAAGGCGGTCGCAGGAGTGGTCGACGCGCATCCGCACGCCGCCGGGTACCGGCCGGGGACCCTGCTCTGATCCGTATCGTTAACGGAAGTTCTCGTGGACCCGGGACGCGGTCGGGCCACGCTGGCCCTGGTACTTGGACCCTGCCCACAGCGACCCGTAAGGGTGGTCCGCCGGGCTGGAGAGCTCGTAGAAGCTGATCTGCCCGATCAGCATCCCGGGGTAGATGGCTATCGGCAGGTTGGCCACGTTGGCCAGCTCGAGGGTCAGGTAACCGTTGAAGCCGGGATCCACGAATCCGGCGGTGGAGTGGATCAAAAGGCCGATCCGCCCCAGGCTGGACTTGCCCTCCAGCCGGGCCACGATGTCGTCGGCCAGGTGAATCCGCTCGAGAGTGGCCCCGAGCACGAATCGGCCGGGATGGAGGATGAAGCGGCCATCGGGGCTGACCGCCCTCTCCTGGGTGAGGTCGGGTTGGGCCTTCTTGGGGTCGATGTACGGGTAGAGGTGGTTCTCGAAGACCCGGAAGAAGCGATCCACCCGCAGGTCGATCGACGAGGGCTGGACGTTCTCGGGATCGTAGGGATCGATCCCGATACGTTCCGCCTCGATGGCCGCCTTGATGTCTCGGTCCGAAAGGATCACCGCTCTGCTCCACGCTCAGCTACTAGTTGCCAAGCGCCGAACGAATCGCGCCAGGGGGGAGCGGGTGAGGGGAATCGAACCCCCGTTCTCAGCTTGGGAAGCTGATGTTCTACCACTGAACTACACCCGCCGGATCGGCGCGATGGTAGCCGGGGGCCATGGTGGGTGCATATGCGAGGGACCCGTCCGACGGCATCCGAATCAGGTCATCCACCCGGCCAGACCCCAGATGCTGATCACCAGACCCACCACCAGCAGGAACCGGGCGCGCCCCGGGCGGTAGGCGCCCTTGGCGCCCTCGGGAGCCTCACCGCGGGCGTGTTTCCACATGGCGAAGCCGTTCCCCGCCACCATCGCCAGGCCCAGCGCGGTCATCATCTGCCCCAGCAGGGCGTCCAGCCCGAGAATGTCCGCCATGACCCGGGTACCGTAGCCCGGTCGTGATCCCGAGGGCACGCGCGCCACTTACACTGGCACCCGAATGGCTTCACAAGGCTCCCGTCTCGCTGTCATCGCCGCTCTGGCCGCCAACTCGGCCATCGCCGTAGCCAAGTTCATAGCCGCCGCAATCACCGGATCGGCGGCGATGCTGGCCGAGGCGATCCACTCGGTGGCCGACTCCGGCAACCAAGGGATGCTGCTGTGGGGCATGACGGTCTCCAAACGCGCCGGCGGGGCGCGCCATCCGTTCGGGCGCGGCAAGGAGGTCTACTTCTGGAGCTTCATGGTGGCCGTCATGCTGTTCGTGGGCGGCTCCGTGTTCTCCATCCAGCACGGCGTCAACGCTCTTCGCCATCCCCATGCCGTGGAGAGTTTCGGCGTCTCGGTGGCGGTGCTCTCAGGAGCGATCCTCTTCGAGGCCGGGCCGCTGGTGGTGGCGGTGCGGGAGTTCAACCGTGTCCGGGGCTCGCGTGCCCTGTGGCGTACCCTGCGCGACACGAAGGACGCGCCGCTCCTGGTCGTACTGTTCGAGGACAGCGCCGCCATCACAGGATTGGTCGTCGCGCTGGCGGGCGTGGTCGCATCCCATCTCACCGGCAACCCCACCTGGGATGCCCTGGCGTCGATCCTGATCGGAGTGCTGCTGGCCGTCGTGGCGTTCTTCCTGGCCTTCGAGATCAAGGGGCTGCTGATCGGGGAAGCGGCCGGACGCCAGGACCGGGCCACCATCCGGGCGCGGGTGCTGGCCCACACCAACGTCACCGGCGTGGATCGCCTGCTCACCATGCATATGGGCCCTGAGGACATCCTCGTCAACCTGGATGTCCAACTGGTGAAGGGCCTCTCCGGAGAAGAGGTCCACCAGACCATCGAGGATGTCGAGGAGGCCATCCAGACCGCACTTCCCGCCGCCCGGAACATCTTCGTCGAAACCGACATCGGCACATGAGCATCGCTTCCGCCCCGGCGTCCTCGGCCAACCTCGGGCCCGGCTTCGACACCATGGCAATCGCGCTCGACCTGCGGTGCCGGGTAACTGCCGAAGTCGCCGGCTCGTGGTCGACCCGGCACGTGGGGCCGGAGCCCTACCTGGGCGACGAGGACCAGGACGCCGTCCTGGCGGCGGCTCGTGCGGTAAGCGACCGGCCGCTGCGGATGGAGATCGCCAACCATGTTCCTCTATGCAGCGGGCTGGGATCGAGCGCGGCCGCCTTCACCGCCGGCACCCTGGCCGCCTTGCGCGCCAACGGCAATGATCCGAGCCATGACGAACTGTTCCAGTACGTCAAGTTCCTCGAAGGGCATCCCGACAACGCCGCCGCCGCCGTCTACGGCGGGCTTGTGTCCGTAGCCGAAGGATGGGTCGTCCACCACTCCTTGTCACCAGACCTGGTGCCGGTGCTCGTCGTACCCGACTTCGAGATCCGTACCAGCGATTCCCGCAAGGTGGTGCCGGACTGCGTTCCGCTCGATGTCGCCGTCCGCACGCTAGGACGGCTCACCGCGCTGATCGAGGGCCTTCGGACCGGCTCGGAGGAGATACTCGACAACGCTCGCGGCGATGAGATCCACGAGACGCCCCGCCTCGCCAGCTATCCGGAAACGGCCCGGCTGATGGAGGTCGCCCTCGAGGCCGGAGCCGTGTACGCCTGCCTGTCAGGCGCGGGCCCCTCCATCCTCAGCCTGGCGCGGCGAGACCAGGTATCCACGGTGCAAAACGCCCTTGCGGACGCGCTGCGCGGCGAGGGCAAAGCGATGGTGCTTGCGCCGGACTCCACCGGGGCCAGCTAGGAACATCCACCTGGCAGGGCGGGAAGCCATGTCTTCGGCCCCTCAGCACCCCCTGATGCGGATCTACTGCTTCTTCTTGTGGCGGTTCGCCTTGATCCGCTTGCGATACTTGTGCTTGCTCATTTTTTTGCGGCGCTTCTTGACCAGCGAGCCCAATACACATCCTTATTCCGGTCTAGCCCCGATTGTTGTCGCTGGACCCGACAGCCGCAAACCGGATAGGGGCTGGACCCGCTGACGAAGGCGTACGCGCAAGGTACGTTGAGGCCGCGGAACGCAGCGGCGGGGCGCCGAACGCAGCTAGTTCGGGTTGCGCAGGAAGCGCTCGATCTCCTCCACGAGGCGGCGGCTGCTGGTCAGCGATATGGCCCGCTTCTCGCTCTCCGCCTCCAGGCCCCGAACGTATCCGACCAATTCGCTGGATCCGGCGATCGCCTCCTGCACACGCGCCTCGTAGTCGGCCACCTCCTCATCGAGGTCCTTGACGTCGAAGCGTCGGCCGATCACGTCACCGAGCGCGTACAGGAGCGCCCGCGTCCCGGTAGGGCTGGGGTTGGCCGCCAGATAGTGGGGTATACCGGCCCAGATACCTGCCGCCTCGATGCCTTCGTCCTCGAGCGCCGTGGTGATGACCCCGGTGATGCCGGTCGGCCCCTCGTAGGCCGAGGCGTGCAATCCGAACCGGTCGGCGAAGTTGGGATCCGATGAGCTTCCGAAGATCGGTACCGGGAGGGTGTGGGCGATCTCGCCGATAAACGCTCCGAGGGCCACGGCTTGGCGAACTCCCACTTGCCGGAGCACGGAAGCCACCTCCAGGCAGAACCGGCGCCACCGCAGGTGAGGCTCCTCACCGAGGACCAGGACCAGGTCGTGGGAGTGTTCGGGTATGGCGAGGCCGAAGACTCCGACCGTAGGCCAGCGGATCTCCCGTACAGAACCTTCCAACGTGACCAGCGGCCGGGATTCCTGATAGTCGACGTAGTTCTCGAGGTCGAGCCGGGCCAGCGGGGTGACATCATGGTTCTCCATGAGGTAGTAGAGCACCCTGGAGGCGGCGTCGGAGGCGTCGTTCCAGCCCTCGAAGGCCAGCACCGCTACCGGTTCTCGTAACGAATGCTCCTCAAGCCATTCGACATCGGTCGCCACGCTACGGAATCGTAGCGAGCGGCGCCATGAAGCGGAAGCTCGGCGACGGCCCTCCTACTTGGGGGACCAATTCCGCATGCGGAGGCTGTTGGCCACCACCGAAACGCTGGACAGGGCCATGGCGACGGAGGCGACCATCGGGTCGAGCAGTCCGGCGGCGGCCAGTGGGATGGCCGCCACGTTGTAGGCGAAGGCCCACCAGAGATTCTGCCGGATGCCGCGCAGGATACGTCGTGCCAGGTCGACGGCAGTCACCGCCAGCCCCGGATTGCCCGACATCAGGCTCACGTCGGCGGTCTCGATAGCCAGGTCGCTGCCGGTCCCGATCCCCATCCCGACGGACGCCACCGCCAGCGCCGGAGCGTCGTTGACGCCGTCTCCGACGAACGCCACGGCCTGGCCCTCGTCCTGCCAGGACTCGATGAGGTTGGCCTTCTGCTGCGGCGAGAGGCGGGCATGCACCTCCGTGATACCCAGCTGGTCCGCCACCACCCGGGCGGCGGTGGGGGCGTCTCCGGTGAGCATGGCGGTGGTGAGATTCCGTTCGTTCAGAGCGGCGATGGCGCCGGCTGATGACGATCGGGGGGTGTCGCTGACCGTCATCACCCCGTAGACGGCGCCGTCCCAGCCGGCCAGGAAGGCGGTCCGGCCCCGGCCTCCGGCCCGGTCCAGCGCCTCGGTCCAGCGGGCGTCCACCGCCATGCCGCGATTCTCCATCAGATCTGACGTCCCCACCGTCACGACCGTGCCTTCGACAGTGCCCTCCGCTCCCATGCCGGGGAACACGCTGACGTCACGGGCCTTCAGTGGCTGGACACCTCGCTCGACCGCGCCGGCCTCCACCGCCCGGCCCAGCGGATGCCCGGTGCCGGCCTCCACGCCCGCCACCCGTGCCAGGAAGTCGGGATGGTCGGACTCCACCGAGTGGAGGGTCATCTGCCCGGTGGTCAGCGTGCCGGTCTTGTCGAGCGCCACCCGTCCCAGCTTCTCCATCCGCTCGAACACCTCGGCCGAGCGGAATATCACGCCGAGTTCGGCGCCCCGTCCGGCCCCGACCGCGATGGCCGTAGGAGTGGCCAGACCGAGCGCGCAGGGGCAGGCGATGATCAGCACCGCCACCGCGCTACGCAGCGCGTCCGCCCAGTCTCCGGTCGCGACCAGCCAACCTATCAGCGTGGCCGCCGCCACGACCACCACCACCGGAACGAAGACGCCCGACACCCGGTCCGCCAGGCGCTGGATCGGCGCCTTGGTGGCCCGGGACCGTTCGACTATCCGTACCACCTCGGCCAGAACGGTGTCCTCGCCCACCTCGGTGACCTCGATGACCAGGCGACCCGTCTGGTTGACCGTTCCCCCGACGACACGGTCTCCCGGCCGGCGCGCCACCGGCATGGGCTCTCCGGTCAGCATCGACTCGTCGACCTCGCCGACCCCCTCCAGCACCGTCCCGTCGACCGGAACCCGTCCTCCGGGTACCACCTCCACCTGATCCCCCACCACCACTTCCTCGATGGGCATGGTGACCCAGGATCCACCGCGGAGCACCCGGGCGTCGTTGCCCCGGAGCTCCAGGAGCCGGGACACGGCTTGGGAGGCCCGGCCCTTGGCGCGCGCTTCCAGGTAGCGGCCGAGCAGTACGAACATGACGATGGCGGCACCGGTCTCGAAGAAGAGCGCTCCGCCGGAGAAGAGTGCCCATACCGAGTACCCCCAGGAGGCCAGCGTGCCGAGGCTGATGAGCGTGTCCATGCTGGCCGCGCCGTGGCGGAGCCGCTTCCAGGCCACCAGGTGGAAGGTGCGCCCCGCCCAGAGAACCGCTCCGGAGGCGAGAACGGCCTGCAGCCAATCCGACCAAACGGCATCGACACCCCCCATGGCCAGGACGATGGTGGGCAGGGCCATCGCAGCCGCCACCACGAAGCGGCGCCACCCGATCCGGCGCTCCAGCGCATCCTCGCGCTCGACGTCCCGGGTCTCCTCCCTGGCGGGGACTGGCGCCAGGCCGTAGCCGATCTCCTCCACCGCCGCGGTCAGGCCATCGACCGTGCCCGGCGCGGCCAGCACGACCATGGCCCGGTTCGAGGCGACGTCCACCGCCGCCTCCTCCACACCGACTTGGTCGACCAGCACCTTCTGGATGCGGGCCGCACACGAACCACAGGTCATCCCCGACACGTCGAACACCACCTCGGCGGCATCGGCGGGAGCGGCTACGTCCGTTGTGCTCATGCGGGGCTCCCGGAGGGGACAGGTGTCAGGCCGTAGCCGATCTCCTCCACCGCCGCGGTCAGGCCATCGACCGTGCCCGGCGCGGCCAGCACGACCGTGGCCCGGTTCGAGGCGACGTCCACCGCTGCTTCCTCCACACCGGCCTGGTCGACCAGCACTTCCTGGATGCGGGCCGCACACGAACCACAGGTCATCCCGGACACCTCGAACACCACCTCGGCGGTATTGGCGACGTCTGTTGTGCTCATGTGGGGCTCCTGTGACTCGCGGGGATAATCACTGGTCCTAGCGTAGCCCCACGCCGCATGCAGTGAACACGGCGTGAGCCACGTGGTACTGCGACCTGGGCAGGGCTTACTCCACCCTTCGCAAAACCGTCAGCTTTCCGGGAGTCGGGGCAAGAACACGGAACAACCCGGACGGTCGGGGCGTTATACGGGATACGCAAGGGGGACTGAGGAAAGTGAGTGATCGTGTCTGAAGCTCTAGCCGGCCTCCGACTGCGGGGCGGAATCCGTCCGTCCCGTTCCTACAAGAGGGGCCGGGTCTGCCGCCAGGATGGATGCTCCACCAAGATATCCATCTACAACCGCCGGGACTACTGCAACGCCCACGCCCCCGTCCACTTCCCCCGGGTACGCGGCCACATTCTTGGCGAGGCCTGAGAACCAGAGGAGGGCTGGGCTTCCGGACGGAAGCTCAGCCCTCGAGGCCGAGCTTGCGGAGAAAGGCGTCGCTACGAGGCTCCCGCCCTAGGAAGTCCTGCAGCAGGTCGATGGCATCCCTTGTCCCTCCGGGCTCGAGCACCTTGCGGCGGTAGGCCATCCCCACCTCGGTGGAGAGCACCCCCTCCTCGGCGAAGCGGCTGAACATGTCCTGGCCGAACACCTCGGCCCACAGGTACCCGTAGTAGCCGGCGTCGTACCCGCCCAGGAGGTGGCCGAACGACGAGAGCATGAACGTTCCTTCGTGGTGCGGGAGGAGGCCGGTCCGGGCCCGGCTCCGCAACACTCCCTCCAGATCGACCGGATCGAGGGTGGTGTGCAAATCCAGGTCGATCTGGCCGAGCATCACCTGGCGGAGGTTGAAGAGGGCGACGTTCAGGTTCCGGGCATCGGTCAGACGGGTCACGAGTTCCGGCGGGATCGGCTCCCCGGTGGCGTAGTGGCGGGCGAAGGTCCCGAGAACGTCGGGGATCCAGCACCAGTTCTCCATGATCTGGGACGGCGCCTCCACGAAGTCCCACTCGGTTCGCGAACCGCTGAACCGCGCCAACTCGGCCCGGGAAAGCGACATGTGGAGGATGTGGCCGAACTCGTGGAACAGAGTGACCACCTCGTCGTGCACGAGCAACGAGGGGGTATCGGGAGTCGGGCGGGTCAGGTTCGCCACCATGGCGCTCACCGGCCGGTGGTGGCCACCCTCGATATCCAAACCGCCGGGCGCCAGCGGGAAGGCGGCGGCGTGCCCGAACTTGCCGTCGCGGGGATGCAAATCCATGTAGAAGTAGGCCACCAGCTCGCCCGAGGCGGTGTCGGTGATCCGGTAGGCAAGCACCTCCTCGTGCCAGACCGGCGCATCGACCTGCTGGTAGGTGAGCCCGAACACCCGCTGGGTGATCTCGAACATCCCGGCGACCACCTGGTCAAGAGGAAAGTAGGCGGCCACCTCGAGCGGGTCCACTCCGTACTCCTGCTTCATCTGCTCGGTGTGGCAGTAGGCGCGGTCCCAAGGCTGGACGGGCAGCACATCATCGCGGGCCTCGAGCAGCCGCTCCATGGCGGCCCGCTCCCGAAGGCCTGCCTCGGTCAGGCGGTCGAGTATCGAACCGTAGAAGCCCGTCACCGCCTCGGGCCGGCGGGCCATCTTCTTCACCATGCTGTGGTGCGCCCACGAGGGTGCGCCGAAGGTGGCTGCCAGACGGGCCCGGATCGCCAGAGCTTGCTCGAGAACCTGGGTATTCTCCTCCCTCGCCCGGTTGCCGAACTTGAGGGCCAGCGCCTGCCTCAGATCGCGGCGCGGTGAGTTCTCCATGAACGGGATCACATCCGGATAGGCCATGGTGATGCGGTACGAGCCTTCGGATTCACCCGGCGCCAGCCGCGCCACGTACGAATCAGGCATGCCTTCGAGGTCCGCCTCGGAGACCTCCAAATGATCCTCGTACTCGGCCAGGGCGGCGGAGAAGGAGACCTGGCAGCTGACCAGCCGGGTGAGCAGTTCCCGCACCCGGGACCGGTTCTCCTCGCTCAGTTCGTGACCCGCCATGCGGAAGTCGCGCAAGGCGTGATCGAGCGCTCGAGCCGGCTCGCCGGCCAGAGCCGCGGCGTCGTCAGTGCCCGCGTAGTCACGGATGGCCCGGTAGAGATCGCGCCGCGAGATCAGGTCGAGGGCCCACTTCTCCAAGCGCTCCTCACCCTCCCGGGCCGCCGTGCGGACAGTCTCGTCCGCTGCCACCTGGCCGAGGAAGGGTCCCCTGCCGTACGCGAGGGCACCCAGGCGGGCTACTTCCTCGAAAGGCCGCAAGGTGTTGGCGAACGTGCGCGACCCTCGCACCGAGAGTATCTCCTCGATCAGACCCTCACCGCGGGCGACGGCCGCCTCCACGGCGGCAACCACCGACCGGGACGTGACGGACGTGTAATCGAAGAGCATCTAACGCATCTCCTCGTAGGTGTCCCAGGCGGGATCGGGTTCGACCAAGACCTCGTAAACCTGGGGGGACCATCGATCTGCCAGCCGCCGGACATCGTCGGCAGCTCCCTCCCCGACGTACGCGTAGAGCACGGTGAAGTCATCGAAGGCTCGATGGGCGTAGATCACGCCTTCCGCGCCTAGGACACCGGCCAGGTCCTTCTCCACCTCCCTGACCAGCACCGGATCGAACGACTGAACCTCGATGCTGACCGTCACCACGAAGTCCAGGTCCAGGTGGTGGAGCCGCTTCAGGGCCCGGTTGATGAAGAGCCGGCTCTCACCCAGCTCCGCGTCCTCCTCCTCGCTGAACTCCCACCTCTGGCCGGTGGCCGAGGCGGACAGGCGGTGGACCTCGTCCGCCAGATCGAGTAGCGGAATCCCCCACGAGAGCGGGTGGGGGACCACGTCCACCGATCCGATCCAGCTCTCCATCAGGTCCTCGCCCAGAAGGTCGTCCAGGAGACGGAACACCACCTGCAGCTGCAGGACCTCATCCAAGTCGGCAAAGTCGGGATGACCGACCGTCAGGTTCAGGTCCTCCCGGCTCTGGTCGGCCTCGATCACCACCAGGACATCGCGCGGGTGTATCCGGAGATTTCCCACGGCGAGCGCTACCGGCGTGACGGCAACCCGGGCCGGGTGGTACTCCCATCCGCCATCGGGGTCCGGCGCAGCCCTGACCCATTGCTCGGTGAGCGGTCGCAGAGCAGGGTCCGAGGCGGCGCTCAGGCAGAGGGCGTGCCGCGCTTCAAGTCCCGGCAGGAGGTCCCACTCGAGTCCGGGATCGATCGCCTCGGTGAGGTCCGTCAGCTGCTCCGTGCCGTCTCCGTAGTCACCCCGGTCCAGTTCCTGTTCCAGCAGGTCCCGCAACCGGGGCCATTCCTGCCAGAAGGCCGCGATGGCGTCGCCGGCAGGCAACCAACCCCGGGCCGGCTGCTCAAGTACCGGCCCGAACATGGGGTGGGGCAACCGAGCGGATCAGGTTCACCAGCGGTTCGTATATTCCCGGCGCAGCGATGATGAAGTGGGTGGAGTCCACCCCGGCCGGGCTGGTGACCATGTCGGCCGTCAATCCGCCTGCCTCCTCGACCAGCAGCAACCCCGCCGCCACGTCCCACGGATAGATGCCGAACTCCCAGAAGCCGTCGAAACGCCCGCATGCCACCCAGGCGAAGTCCAGCGCGGCCGACCCGAGCCGGCGTATGTCCCGCACACTTCTCATCACCTCTCCGGCCGCGGCGGCGTAGGCAGGGCCGTTCAGGTGGCGGTCGTACGGGAATCCGGTCCCGATCAGACATTCCTGGAGGTTGGTACGGGAAGATACGCGGATCGGCCGGCCGTCGAGATACGCGCCCTGCCCTCGCACCGCGCTGAACACCTCGTCTCGCAGCACGTCGACTACCACGCCCGCTACCGGCTCGTCACCGTCCCAGAGCCCCACGGATACCGACACGTGCGGGTGGCCATGCAGGAAGTTGACGGTGCCGTCAAGCGGATCCACGATCCACCGCCGCCCCACCGCCTCCGTCTGACCGCCCCCTTCCTCGCCCAGCACCTCGTCCTCCGGGCGCAGGGTTCCCAGGACCTCCAGGATGGCCCCCTCGGCGGCCCGGTCCACTTCGGTCACCGGATCGACCACTCCTTTGAGGTCCGGGTCGATGTCCTGTCCGAAGGACCTGCGTACTACGCGGGCGCCGGCGCGCGCGGCGGTGAGCGCCACTTCGAGGTCGGTTCGCAGGTCCACGTCAAGGGCAGTCACGGGAAGCACCCTCCTTGGACTCTCGACTGTGGATAAGGGCTGGGGCGCGCTACCCCGCCGTTGCCATCCGGTGCGTGATCGGGCATCATCTTACGGCCGGGCGCGCCCGATTCCGGGTAATAGGGACGCCGCCGAGCACTGCGATGCGACCTACGTACAATCCCGCCGGTGGCGTGGACGGTGACAACCCTGCGGCTGATCGGCGCTTTGGTGGCCGGCATCATGGCGGCCTTCGGCTACCCGCCGTACGAGTGGACCTCTCTCGCCTGGTTGGGCCTGGTGGGCTTCGTCTGGCTGGTGGCGACGGCCGGCACCCGACCGGTCGCCCTGTGGTCCGGCTACCTGTTCGGACTGGCCTACTTCGCAGTGATCCTCTCCTGGCTCATCGAGGTGGAACTGATCGCCTACTACCCCTTGGCGATGGTGCAGGCTCTGGCATTCCTGATCGTCGCCGGCGGGATTTTCCGCTACCGGGATGCCGCCCCGTGGGTATTCGTGGTGGCGACGGCGGGAGCGGCGGCGCTGGCCGAGTTCCTGCGGGTGCGGTGGCCCTTCGGGGGCTTCCCGTGGGGATCGATCGGTGTGATGGCCGGCGCCACGCCCCTGCGGCCTTCCGCTCAGTGGTTCGGAGCCACCGGCTGGGGAGTCCTGCTGGCAGCCGTGGCGGCCCTGTCGGTGCTGGTGATGCGCCGGCGCTGCTCCTGGAGGGTCCTGGCCGCGGCATCCGGAACCGTGGTGTTGCTGGGTTTGGCCGGAAACGTCTGGCCGGCGATCCCGGAAGGGGAAACGCGCTCGGTAACGATCGTGCAAGGGAACTCACCCTGCCCAGGGACGCGTTGCCTGGGCGAGCGCCGGCTCATCTACGAGAGTCACCTGGCGCTGACCCGCGCTCTGGAACCGGGTCCCGACCTGGTGGTCTGGCCCGAGAGTTCCACCGGAGGCAGCGCCGACCCGCTCCGGGATCCCTCGGTGGCGGAGGCCATCGGCGCCGAGGCCGTCCGGCTTGACGCATCGGTACTGGTGGGGGGAGACCTCGACGCGGGACCCGATCACTTCGAGAACATCAATGTGGTCTTCGGGCCGAGCGGCGCCGTCGTCGGCACCTACCGGAAACGGCATCCGGTGCCGTTCGGCGAGTACGTCCCCCTCCGCGCCATCTTCGAGGTGGTGCCGGCCCTCGACCGGGTTCCACGAGACATGGTCCGGGGCCGGGAACAGGTGTTGTTCAACCTCGATGGGGTTCGATTCGGCTCGGTCATCAGCTACGAAGGGGCCTACGCTCGCTACGAGCGGGAGGCCGTGCGGGAGGGTGCGGCCTTTCTGGTGCTGGCGACCAACGAGGCCTCGTTCGGAAGGACGCCGGCCAGTGACCAGTTGATCGCCATCAGCCGGATGAGGGCGGCCGAGTTGGGGGTGGACCTGGTCCACGCCGCGGTGACCGGCAAGTCCGCCTTCGTTTACGCCGATGGGCGGGTGGAGGGCCGCACCGAACTTTTCGAGACCACCACCACCAGCGGCGTCCCCGCCGCCCGGACGGCGGGCCCCACCCTCTACGCCCGCTGGGGAGACTGGCTCCAGGTCGGGGCGATGCTTGCCTATCTGGGCCTACGGGCCGCCGGCCGGTTCAGCAGGGAAGAACGGACATGAGCCGGGCGGGGCTCCGGGTGGGGATCGACCTGGGCGGCACCAAGATCGAGGGCGCCGTCCTCGACCCGTGCGGGCAGGTGCTGGCCAGGAAGCGGGTACCCACACCGGCTGGAGACTACGAGGGCACAGTGAGTGCTGTGGTGGAGTTGATCCGCGAGGTGGAGGCCTGCGTCGGCGGGCAGGGCACCGTCGGGATCGGCACTCCGGGGGCCATCTCCCCGTTCTCGGGACTGCTACGCAACTCCAACTCGGTGGCGCTCAACGGCCGGCCCCTGGATCGCGACCTGGAAACGGCTCTGGGACGACCCGTGCGGCTGGCCAACGACGCCGACTGTTTCGCACTGGCCGAGGCGGTCACCGGAGCGGGCGTCGGGGCCCGAACCGTTTTCGGCGTCATCCTTGGAACCGGCGTGGGAGGCGGCCTGGTGATCGACCGGATCCCCCAGGTGGGCCCCAACCGGATCACCGGCGAATGGGGTCACAACCCCCAACCCGGCGAAATGGGTGGGCGGTCCTGCTACTGCGGGCGGACCGGCTGCGTCGAGCTCTACCTGTCCGGTCCGGCGGTGGCCGGCGAGTACCTGCGATCCTCGGGGACGGAACTGACCGCGGAGCAGGTCATGGACCGCGTTGGTGGGGACGCGGTCGCTGCCGCGGTGTTCGATCGCTACGCCACCCGGCTGGCGAGGGCGCTGGCGGTGGTGATCAACATCCTCGATCCCGATGTCGTGATCCTGGGCGGGGGCATGTCGAATGTGGATCACCTGTACGAGGAGGTGCCGCAAAGGTGGGGAAAGTGGATATTCTCGGATGGGGTGGCTACCCGCCTGGAGAGGAACCGGCACGGCGACTCGGGCGGCGTAGTGGGGGCGGCCTGGCTCTGGCCGGTCCCGGATGAGGACGAGCGGGCAAGACCCACAGGTTGACCCGGCACCCGGCGAAGGCGAGGAGGCATGATGGAAGGCAGGCGAAGCTCGCAGTTGGCTACCGGACTCCTGCTGGTGACGATCGGCGTGCTGTTGCTAATCGAGAACGTCACCGACTGGGACTACACATTCAGCGACTGGTGGCCGGCGCTCCTGGTGGTGATCGGACTCGCCAACCTGTTCCGGCGGCGCTCGGGCCGGTGGTTCTGGGCGGCGTTCAGCCTGGTGGGCGCGGTGTTGCTGCTGGACTCCCTCGGTGTCTGGGAGATCGACTTCGGAGACGTCTGGAGGCTCTGGCCGCTCGTCCTCGTCTGGGTGGGCGCGAGGTTCATCCTGGTAGGTCGGCGCTCCCGGCGCAGGCGCCGTAAGCAGGACCGGCCGCCCGAGGCCGCCGACACCAGCGATCTGAACGTGTCCTGCGGGTTCGGATCGACCGAGCAGCGGATCACCGGCAGGAGCTTCTCCGGAGGAGCGGTCAGCGCCGTATTCGGTTCCGCCAAGATCGACCTGCTCGATGCCGGGCTGGCGATCAACACGGCCACCGTGGACGTCTCCGCGGTCTTCGGAGGGGTGTTGTTCGTGGTACCCGACGACTGGGTGGTCGACCTCCGGACCACCAACGTGTTCGGCGGGGTCAACGACCAGCGACCCGAGACCTCACCCAGGACAGGCCCGACGCTCACCATCACCGGAACCTGCCTGTTCGGCGGGATCACCATCGAGTCCGGCCCGGCCAGTGGTTGAGGTCTCCGAGCTCGCTGCTCTTCGGCCGCGGAAGGCATCGCCGGGGTGAGAGTTCTGAGTGCTGCCGACCGGCATCGCGGGAACCGGATGTGACCACGACGTTATCGGAAGAGATTGCCTCCTGGGACGGCAGGTCCGCTGCCGCGTTGGAGTCGGCATACGAGCGCCACAGCGGCGAGGAGGGCTTCGTCGGGACGATCCTGGCGGGCATTTCAGATGTCGAATCAGAACGCGCGGCAACCTGGCTGCTGAAGAGACATCTTGAGGTGGGGAACTCACTGTCCGCGGCCGGTTGCCGTTCGGTCTTCGGCCGGCTTTCCGTTCTGGAGCACTGGGAGAGCAAACTGCATGTGCTCCAGTGCCTGCCCTATCTGGACATTGCCGAGGACGACAGCGTCGATCTCGAGAAGTTCCTGGATGCCTGTCTCGAGAGCAACAGGAAGTTCGTCAGGGCGTGGGCCTATAACGGATTCAACGAGTTGGCGCTTCGCTTCCCACAACACCGGGAGAAGGTGGACACCATGCTGGCCCGAGCCGGCGAGTCTGAGTCCGCGTCGGTTCGGGCGAGAATTCGCAACATCCTGAAGAGGCGCTGACTCACCCGCATCAGCGCTCAGGTGGAATCGTGGTTGATGGCCGTTAGTTGTCGGTTCCTGCCACGGGCCACTAACCGCGGGCCCTGGCCAGCGCCTTCCGCATGTGCAGCTCGGGGATCGGTCCGCGCCGAACCACTTCCTCCGCCGGACGCCCCTCGAAGAGAACCTGGCGTAACAACGCGGCCACCCTCTCGAGCCGGTCAGCCTGGTCGTCTACATCGGCCGGTGAGAGCAGGTCACCATGGCCCGGCACCACTGTGTGCCCCACTCCGGGACGCGCTGCAGCCAGCGTGGCGGGCCATTCCAGGGGGTAGGAATCGCCCATCTCGGGGCTCTTTCCCTGTTCCACCAGGTCTCCCATGAAGGTCACCCCGCCGCAACGGACCACGACGTCGGCATCGGTGTGGCCCCGCCCATGGTACGTGGCGCCAACCTGGCGCCCACCTATGTCGATGGAGGTCACCGCCTCGAAAGTATGCTGCGGCGGCACCACTCTCACCCGTTCGATCTCGTCTCTCCGCTCCCTGGGCACCCAGAGGCGGGCGTCCTCGAAGTGGGGCTCCGGACTCCCCAGAAGCATCCGCCTGCATGACCGGTGCCCCCAGATGGCCGCACCCGGGAAGAGGGCGTTCCCGAACACGTGGTCCCAGTGCCAGTGGGTATTGACCACCCACCTCACCGGCTTCGCCGTCAGCGCGCGGAGATCCCCGGACAGTTCTCTCGCGGCTTCCTCGCTCTCGCGGGTGTCGACCAGCAGGACACCGTCGGTGCCGATCACGACCCCTATGTTGATCCGAAGGAACGGATAGGGACGCCGGAAGACGCCTTCGGCGAGTTCTTCGAACATGGCCTCACGAGATTACCCCCGGGCCGGATCGGCGGTCTCGCCGCTGTTGCGCCATCATTGTGCCGTAATGCCCACCAACGTCACCCCGGAGTACAAGAAGGCCGAAGCCGACTACAAGGCGGCCCGCGAGGCCCGCGATCGCCTGGCGGCGCTGCGGGAAATGCTCCGCACCATCCCGAAACACAAGGGAACCGAACACCTCCAGGCCGGTATCAAGACCAAGATCAAGGAGTTGACCGAGGAGTTGGCCGCTCCGAAGAAGGCGGGGGCGCGGGCGGGTCCGGTCTACACCTTCCGGCCGGAAGGGGCCGGCCAGATCGGCCTGCTCGGACCTCCCAACAGCGGCAAGTCCACCATCCACCACGCCCTCACCGGGTCAGGCGCCCAGGTCGGGGCCTACCCTTTCACCACCCAGCACCCCCAGCCCGGGATGGCGCCCGTGCGGGACATCGGGATCCAGCTCATCGACCTCCCGCCGGTCACCGCCGAGCACCCCTTGCCCTGGATCGGGAATGCCATGCAACCCGCGGACGGGGCGCTCCTAGTGGTTGATGTGTCGGAGCCGGGGTGCGTAGCCGCAGTGGTGGAGCTGGTGGAGTTGCTGGAGGAGCGCCGGGTGTACCTCACCGGGGAGTGGCCAGGAAGTGCGGGGACGCCGCAGGATCCCGACGATCCGTTCGCCAAGCTCCTGCCCACCGCGGTGGTGGCGTCCAAGGCCGACCTGACCGAGCAGATCGAGGAAGAGGTCGAGGTGCTGATGGAGTTGGTCGGCCTCGACCTCCCCGTCCTCAGGTCCTCGGTACCGGATGACGAGGTATCCCATCTGGGCTATTGGCTCTTCGACGCCTTGGGGGTGGTGCGGGTGTACACGGTCGCAGCCACCGAGCGGAAGGATGATCGGCCCTACACGATCCGCCGCGGGCAGACGGTGATGGACGTGGCGGCGCTGATCCACAAGGACTTCGCCCGCGACCTCAAGTTCGCGCGGCTGATCCGGCCCGGCCGGCCTGACCGCCGTATCGGGAGGGCGTTTCCGCTCGAGGACGGAGACCGCATCGAGATTCACATCTGAGCGCGCCCGAGCCGGACCGCTCACCTCCCCTGGCTGGTGTAACCGTGTGGCAGGTTGTCGAAGCGGGTGTACTCAGCGGCGAAGGTGGCCTTGACCACTCCGGTGGGGCCGGCCCTCTGCTTGGCGATGATGATGTCGGCCATCCCCTTGTGGTCGGTCTGCGGGTTGTAGTACTCGTCGCGGTAGATCATGAGAACCACATCGGCGTCCTGCTCGATCGCCCCCGACTCGCGGAGGTCCCCGAGCTGCGGGCGCCGGTCTCCCCTACTCTCCAGTGCGCGGTTTAGCTGCGAGACCGCTATCACCGGCACGTCCAGTTCCCGCGCCAGCCCCTTGAGGTTGAGGCTGATCTCGGCGATCTCCTGCTGCCTGTTCTCTCTGGTGCGGGCCTGCATAAGCTGCATGTAGTCCACGACCACCAGTTCCAGCCCGCGCTGGCGCTTCAGCCGCCGACACTTGGCCCGGATGTCGGTAACCGTGCGCGATCCCTCGTCGGCGTGCAGCGGAGCCTTGTAGAGGCTGGCCGAAGCATCCACGAGCCGGGGCCATAACCGGGCGGATTCGCCCTTGTCCAGGCCGGAACGCAGCTTCATGGAGTTGACCCGGGCGTGGGAACCCAGCCAGCGGTAGGCGATCTCCATCGGCGACATCTCCAGGCTGAACAACGCCACCGGCCCGTGATTGAGGGCCACATGGCTGGCTATGTTCATGGCCAGGGCGCTCTTGCCCATACCGGGACGGCCCGCCACCACCACCAGCGTGCCGGGTTGCAGACCCCCCAGCTTACGGTCCAGATCTACCAGGCCGGTGGGGAGTCCGGTTACGTCCTGCCCTATCTTCTCCGCCTCCTCCAGCTTCATCAGAACCTGCTCCAACAGGTCTCCGATCCGCTCCGGGCCGCCCTCCGCCCGGTTCCGCGCCACCCCCAGCACGGCCTGTTCGGACTCGTCCAGGACTCTCTCGATCTCCATGTCCAGGTTCATGGCCAGATCACCGATTCGCCGGGTCGCCTCGAGCATCCGGCGCCGGACGCCATGTTCGGCAACCACCTCGGTGTAGTAACCCACGTTGGCGGCACTCGGTACCTTGTCCCAGAGCACGGCGACCCTGCTGACGCCACCCACCTTGTCGAGATCACCGATCCGGGTCAGCCGGTCGGCCACCGTCAGGGTGTCGATGGGCTGGTTGTCTTCGTAGAGGCGGACCATGGCGCCGAAGATCATGCGGTGGGCCGGTACGTAGAAGTCCGCCTCCCTGAGGCGTCCTAGCACCTCGTCGGCCGCCTCCTGCGAACGGAGAACCGCGCCGAGCACCGATTCCTCCGCTTCGGAGCTGTGGGGCGGAGCCATGGCCCGGGTGAAGGTTGCCGGATCCGGGGCCCGCTCGACCACCGTCACGGTGTCGCCCCTGCGGGGCCGATGGCCTGGCCCATACTGCGCCCTCCCTCTATCTCGAGTCGTCACTACCAGGATGGCGCGGGGGTGTGACACTCCTTACCGCGCGGACTCGCTGCTCGACGCCCGGGACGGGCGAGCCGGGTCGCTACGCGTCCACGTGCAGGAAGTTCACCGGGGGAAGAGGGAAGTGGTTCGGGAGATCACCGGTAGTCGCGCCGTCCGACCGGGGTCCAACCGCAGCCAGCATAGGCCACCCGAAGGGTCGCAGACCCAGGTTCCGGCGCGCAGATTTTGGCGTTCTTCAGGTTTTGGCCCGGACCACGAACCGCCCGGCGGGAGAAGGTTCGAGCCTCACCGATGGGCTGGGATCACATCCAGGGTGAGAACGCACTGCACCTCGGGATGCAGAGTGATGGTCACCTCGTGGTAGCCGATGGTCTTGATGGGTTCCGCCAGCATGACCATCCCGCGCTCCAGTACCACCGATGACAGGCTCTGCACCGCGTCAATGATCTCGGCGATCCCGATCGACCCGAACAGCTGACCCTCGTCATTCACCCTGGCGGCGATGACCACCCGGGTCTCCACCAGCTGCAAGCGGATGTTCTCCGCCGCCTCCAGCTCCCGCCGGCGAGCCTCCCGCCGGACCCGTTCGGCCTCCTGTATCTGCCGGATCATGCCGCCGGTGGCCTTGGCGGCGAGCCCTTGGGGCAGGAGATAGTTGCGTCCGTAGCCGGTGGCCACCTCCACGATGTCGCCCTTGGATCCCAGACCGGTCACATCGGCCTTGAGCACCAGCCTCATCGAGGGCTCTTCGTGTACGGCAGCAACGCCATCTCGCGAGCGTTCTTGATGGCGATCGCCACCCGCCGCTGGTACTGGGCGCAGGCGCCGGTTACCCGCCTGGAGCGGATCTTGCCGCGTTCGGAAATGAACCGGCCCAGGGTGTCCAGGTCCTTGTAGTCGACGTAGGGCACCCTGGTGTTGTCGCACTTCATCTGCCTGCAACCGGGGCAGATCCGCTTGCGGATCGTCTTGGGGCCTCGGGGCCGCCGGCGGCGGCGGTTCGGGATTCGTCTCGCCATGAGTAGTAACTCCTTATCAGAAGGGGGCTTCGTCGGGCGGTGGATTGCTCCGGGCCACGGGGGCGGGGGGTACGTTGCCCTGCTGGCCGCCGCCGCTCCAGCCACCGCCTCTCGGAATGCGGGTCACCGAGGCGGTGGCCCACTTGAGGCTGGGGCCGATCTCGTCGACCTGGATCTCGACCACGGAGCGCCGGTCGCCGTCCTGGGTCTCCCAGCGGCGCTGCTCGAGCCGGCCGGTGACCATGACCCGGTTACCCTTCCGCAACGACTCGGAGACGTTCTCGGCCAGGTCCCGCCAGCAGGTGGCGTCGAAGAAGCTCGGCTCACCCTCCTCCCAAGTGTTGGAGTTGCGGTTGAAGCGCCGGCGGTTCACGGCGATCCTGAGCTTGACCATGGCCACCCCGTTGGGCGTGAACCTCATCTCGGGGTCCTGGGTCAGGTTGCCTACGATGGTTACTGTGTTGTCAGGCATGCCATTCCTATCTGTCTGCTGCTCACTCGGTTCCCCATTACATCAAGACCCTGTGACACTTTCCCCTGATGCGCCGGGTGCGTCCGCAGCCTGCGGGTCGGGCCGATCCGATGACCCTTCGGCCGTCTTAAGCCGACCGGGACGTGCGCCGGGCCGGATGATCTTGTGTCGCATCACGGCGTCGGAGAGGGAAAGCGCCCGGTCCAGGGCGGCGACATGGTGGGACTCCCCCTCGAACGTGATGACCGTGTAGTAGCCCTCCCGGGCCTTGTCGATCTCGTAGGCGAGCCGACGCCTGCCCCAGAAATCGATCTCGATGACAGCCGCGTCCGCGCCGTGGAGAAAGTTCTTGAGAACCTGTGACTCACGCCTGGCATCGGCCTCGGCCAGCTCGGGCCTGTGAATGGTCATCAACTCGTACGTGCGCATGGGGACGCATCACCTCCTTCGGACATCCGGGCCGGACAAACCCCCCGGAAGGCGCCATCTCGGGCGCAGGACTTCGATTGTGGGAACCGCATCACGACATCATGCGTCAACGGCGCGCAGAAGTCTAGTGGTCTGTCTGGGGAATGGCGGCGGGTCATGCGCCAGCCGGCGGCGTTGCTCGCAAGGCCCGCTGACGAAGCCGTACCCGCAGCGGTCCGATGAGGAAGCGGAACGCAGCGACGGAACGTCGACGGCAAGCAGAACACGCCAAGTCATTTCTCAAACAGACCACTGGTCTATTCAGTGGTCAGTGGTCAGTGGTAAATGGGAGGTGTACCTGGAAGATCTCCGGCCAGAGCTTGCCGGTCAGGTAGAAGGACCGGTCTCCGGGGTCATAAGCAATGCCGTTGAGCACATCGACCCCGTCGGGCGATCCGAGGCGATCGAGTAGCGGCGATGCGTCGATCCGGCCCACGACCCTCCCGGTGCCCGGGTCGATGATCACTATCTCCTCGGTCAGCCACACGTTGGCGTACACAAGATCCTCCACGCACTCCAGTTCGTTGAGCCGTTCCACCGGCTCCCCATCCCTCAGAACCTCAACCACCCCCATGGACTCGAACGTCGTCCGGTCCCGGAAGGTCAGGCGCGACGAGCCGTCGCTCATGACCAGCCGGTCCTCCTGGGCGCACAACCCCCACCCTTCGCCCGCGTAGGAGAAGGTGCCGAGCGGGGCGAGCGTTTCCGCATCCCAGATGAAGGCCGTCCCCTCCTTCCAGGTCAGTTGGATGAGGCGGTTCCCCACCAACTCGAGACCCTCTCCGAAGAACTCCGGGCCGAGGCTCCTTGAGCGGATCACGCGGCCGGTGCCGGCCTCCACGATCCGCACGGTCGACTCGCCGTAGAGCCCGGTGCTCTCGTAGAAGACCCCGTTCCGCAGGACGAGGCCCTGGGTAAAGGCCTGCGGGTCGTGGGGAAGCGACCTCACCAGAACCAGCTCTACGGACACCGGCTCGATCGGGATCGTTGCAGCGACCGTCGTGGATGGCTCGGCCGTGATCACGGTGTCCGCCGCGGACGGAGCGGTGGACGTGGCACCCGAAGTGGACATGGGACCTGTAGTGGACGTGGCACTTGTCGACGAGGAAGGAGCACCTACAGGTACGGCGCCGGCACAGGCCCAAATGAGCAAGCACCCGAGCAGTGCTACCGCCGACCGGATGGCCAACCCCGTCCCTGTTCGCGGACCGTATCCCTGAGACACGGGGGTCGCGCCCAACCCTCAGGGGCTGTGGGCGTCGGCGGGGCGGAGCGCCGACAGCAGGGGGATGGCCGCGATCTTCTCCTCGGTCAGTTCCCCCCACCGCAGCCCGGGTTCGGGACGCAACCCCTCGCAGGCGATCACCCGATCGGGGGTGACGATCAGGTCCAGGCGGAGGTCATGGTCCGCCATCGGGATCCGATCCGCCTCCAGCACCTGGAGCTCGTGGACAGTGGTGGCCACCACGGTGTCCGGTCCGATGAGGCCCGCCTCCCAGGCCAGGGCGTACTCGAGGTCGCTGAAGCCGCCGCCCTTCCCGAGCCGGGCTCCGGCCGGGTCGACGGCCACGCACCCCGTGATCACCAGGTCAACCGGCTCCATGTCCTCGATCGGGACGGTGCGGGCCGAGCGGGAGGCGCCCTTGATGGATGAGGCCGCCCTGGGAGAGTCGGCCAGGCAATCGGGATCCAGACAGAAGAACGGCTCCGGCTCGGCCAGCCGGGGCACCGCCATGAAGACCAGCTTCCCATCCTCCAGCGCCCGCTGGCGGACCGGCCACTGGGGCGAGTCGGGGTTGGACTTCAGCGTGCCCGATTCCCGCCACGCCCGGGTGCCGCGCAACCGCTCGGCCGCCGCTTCTGCTCCTACGAAGTTGGAGATCCGGTTCCGAGCACCCGGAAACCGGGCGATCCCTCCGGCCGAAAGACGGTCCCACACCATCTCACGGAGCGAAGCCTTGGCGGCGAGGAGAGCCGGGTCTCCTCCGGCGTCATGATCGTGGCGCGCCGCCGTCCTTACCATTCCGGTCACGTTACCCTGCCCCGATCCCACCGATAGGCTCGGCCGTACCCCGACTCGGAAGGCTTTCCACCCAATGGCCCGACGGCTCATTGCCGGATCCTTTGCCATCCTGCTCTTCGTCTCCTGCGCGGGAGCGGGCACCCGGGGTTCCGACCGCGTCGAGGTGCTGGTGGCGGCGGCGTCCTCGCTAACCGACGCCTTCCGGGACATCGAAGCGGCCTTCGAGGAAGCCCATCCCGGCATCGACGTGGTCCTCAACCTGGGAGGTAGCTCGCTACTGCGGGAGCAGATCCTGGCGAGGGCGCCGGTGGACGCCTTCGCTCCGGCGAACGTGGCCATCATGGAAGAAGTACGCGCCGCCGGCCTCGTCAGCGGCAGCGCTCGTGTCTTCGCTCGCAACACAATGACCATCGCCGTTCCCGCCGGGAACCCGGGAGGGGTGACCGGCCTGGACGACCTGGCCCGGCCGGAGTTGCTGGTGGGATTGTGCGCCGAGACGGTGCCATGCGGTCGATTCACCCGCCAGATTCTTCTGAAGGCCGGGGTCACGGCCCGACCCGATACCGAGGAGCCCAACGTGCGCGCCCTGCTCACCAAGGTCGAGCGAGGGGAACTCGATACCGGCATCGTCTATGCCACCGATGTCCGGGGCGCGGACGGCGTGATCGCCATCGCCATCCCGGAGGTTTACAACGTCACGACGGACTACCCGGTCGCGATAATGTCCGGCACGTCCCACCCGGAAGCCGCGACGGCCTTCGTTGCCTACGTGCTGTCGGACGAGGGACGTGTGCTCCTGGGCCGGCACGGGTTCGAACTCCCCTGACGGTGCCCGGACAACCACCGGAGCCCAGGTGTATCGAGAACATGAGCAATCAGGTTTGATGACAGAAGACCACCAGGACAGCATCGGGACCTCCCGCCGGAGCGGGAGCCGGTTCAGACCGGCTCGCCGGCCACCCGCGTTCATCGCCGTCCCGGCCGCCATCGGGCTGGCTCTGTTCGCCCTGCCGGTGCTGGGCCTTCTCGGCCGCGCCCCGTGGAGCCGGCTGGCAACCCTGCTCGGCTCCGACATGGCCCTCGAAGCCCTAAGGCTGTCCGCCATCTCCTCGGTCAGCGCGGCGATCATCTCCCTGTTCCTAGGTGTGCCCGTGGCCTGGATACTGTGCCGCTACGAGTTTCCCGGGCGCTCCCTCGTCCGGGGTCTCGTGCTGCTTCCGATGGTTCTGCCGCCCGTGGTGGGAGGGGCAGCCCTGCTATTCGCCCTGGGACGGCGCGGCCTGGTGGGATCCCCGCTGTACGAGGCCACCGGGATCGTCCTGCCGTTCTCGACCGGCGGGGTGATCCTGGCGGGGGTGTTCGTGGCGATGCCCTTGATGGTGCTCACCGTGGAGGGTGCGCTCCGCGGCCTGGACCACCGCTTCGAGCGGGCCGCCGAGACGCTCGGCGCCGGCCGGTGGACCGTGCTCCGCCGGGTAACGATCCCCATGATCGCCCCGTCGGTCGTGGCCGGCATCGCCCTGACCTGGGCGCGGGCCCTCGGTGAGTTCGGGGCGACCCTGACCTTCGCCGGCAACCTCCAGGGACGCACGCAGACGCTGCCCCTGGCGGTATTCGTCGCCCTCGAAAGCGACCGGGACACCGCACTGGCGCTCAGCCTGGTGATGGTGGTCGTCTCGCTGGCCGTGATCGTCGCTCTGCGGGACCACTGGTGGCGAAACGGATGAGAACCGGCTTGGACTCACGCCTGACGATGGAACGGTCAGGCTTCCATCTGGACATGGCTCTGGGCATCGATCCCGGGCAGACGGTGGCCCTGCTCGGCCCGAACGGAGCGGGCAAGACCACAGCAGTGGGAGCGCTGGCCGGTCTGGTGCCGCTCGACCGGGGCTACATCCGGCTCGATGATCGGGTTCTCGACGACCCGGCCACCGGGACCCTCGTAGGACCGGCGGAACGCCGGATCGGTGTGATGTTCCAGGACGGCGTGCTGTTCCCCCATCTGAGCGCGCTGGAGAACGTGGCGTTCGGGCTCCGCTCCCGCGGGGTTCCCCGCCGAGAGGCCCGCCGGCGCGCCGCCGGGTGGCTGGAGGCGGTGGGCCTCGATCAGCTGTCCGACCACCGGCCGGGTCGCCTGTCGGGAGGCCAGCGGCAGCGGGTGGCCCTGGCCCGGGCATTGATAACCGAACCCTCCATGCTGTTGCTGGACGAGCCGTTCTCCGCCCTCGACGTCAGTTCAAGGGCCGGACTGCGCCGGCTGCTCCAGGACCATCTGGCCGGATTCCCTGGACCGAGCCTGCTGATCACCCACGACCCCACCGAGGCCTTCCTGCTGGCCGACCGGTTGATCGTGCTCGAGAACGGCTCGGTGGCGCAGGAGGGCAGCGCCGACCAGGTCCGGCTCCGTCCCGCCAGTCCCTACGCGGCCGACCTGGCGGGGGTCAACCTGGTGGTGGGAACCGCCTCGGGACGGGTCCTGACCGTCGGAAAACACCGGCTGTTGGTCCCCGAAGCGGCATCGGGCCAGGTGATCGCCACCATCCATCCCCGCGCCATCTCCATCCATCTCGAACGGCCGGGAGGGAGCCCGCGCAACTCCTGGCCTACCAGGATCGAGCGGATCGACCACCACGCCGATCGGGTCCGCGTCCAGACCGGTCATCCGCTGCCGGTAACCGCAGAGATCACCCCTGATGCCCAGACGGGCCTGAACCTGGCGCCCGGATCGGAGGTGTGGTTGTCGGTCAAGGCCACCGAGATACAGGTGAACGCAGGCTGATACCCGCGCGGCAGCTCCCCTCTCTCCGACGATGCAGCAGCGGCCGCTCGAGCCCTGCGGAGGTGGTAGCAGCGCGCCGGTAGCCTCCACCGGCATGGAAGCCGTGGATCTAGTCGTCATCGGCGCCGGACCCGCGGGCGCCGCCACCGCCATCCGGGCCGCTCGCCAGGGCGTCAGGACGGTGGTCTTCGACCGGGCTCCCTATGGCCGCGACAAGGCCTGCGGCGACGGGCTCACCCCCCGGGCCGTAGGCGCCCTCGGCGAGTTGGGCATCGACCTCGGCGCCTCCCACCTCATCGAAGGCCTTCGGATAATCGCCGGAAGCACCGAACGGACGCTGCGCTGGCCCGGGACAAGCCGCTTCCCGGCTCACGGCGCGGTCTGGCCCCGTCGCAAGCTGGACGCCGCCCTCGTGGACGCCGCCACCGAGGCCGGCGCGCGCGTGATCTGGGATACCGAAGCCCTACCCGTCTTCGAAGGGACCCGTGTAGTGGGGGTCGAAGCCGGCGGCCGCCGCTGGGAGGCGGGAATGGTGGTGGCCGCCACCGGGGCGCCCGGCGCGGCCGCCCGCCTGCTGGGCGCTACCCGGGTGGCCGACGAGCCCTACGGGGTGGCGATCCGCAGCTACGCAGCATCTCCCCGTCACGCCGAGCGCTACATCGAAGCCTGCCTGACGATGCGTGACCCCGAGGGCAACGCGGTGCCCGGCTACGGCTGGATCTTCCCTGCCGGGGATGGGACCGTCAACATAGGCGCCGGATCCCTGTCCACGATGAAGCATTTCAGCCGCCTCAACCTGAACTCGCTTCTCGATTCCTACCACGCCCAGGTGCGGGACTCCTGGGCGCTCGGGCCCTACCTGGAGCGCCCGCGGGCCTGGCGCCTTCCCATGAGCTCGGTCCGCAGGCACGGTCCGGGCTGGGTCGCGGTGGGTGACGCAGCCGGACTCGTCAACCCGATGAACGGCGAGGGCATCGACTACGGGCTGGAATCAGGCATTGTCGCCGCCGACCTGTTCGTCGAGGATCCTGCCACGGCGCCCGAGCGGTACGACCGGGTGGTGAGCGAGCGCTTCGACGCGTTCCTGCGCACCGGCCGGCGGTTCTCCCTGCTGATAGGCCACCCCGCCATCCTCAACGCGGGATTGCGGGTCGCGGTCGGCACTCAGGCCATCGCCCGCATCACCCTGCGGGTCATGGGCAACCTCGTGGATTCGGAGACACCGGGCGCGGCGGGCAGGGTGCTGGGCGCCGCCGACCGGATCCTGGCGCTGGCCGAGCCGTTGCTGAGGAGGACACGGGCCCGGGTTTGACCCGGTTCGACACGGCCATGCCTACCGGGGTAGTGGTATGGTCGAAGGCCCCGAAGAGGACGGAAGATGGCTGGAATCACATTCGATGCGGTCGGCAAGATCTACGGCGGCGAGACGAGGGCCATTGCGGACGTGTCGATCGACATCGCCGACGGCGAGTTCGTGGTGCTCGTAGGACCGTCCGGATGCGGCAAGTCCACGCTGTTGCGGATGGTGGCCGGCCTCGAGGACATAACCGAGGGCAAGATCATGATCGGGGACCGGGTGGTCAACGACGTGGCCCCCAAGGACCGCGACATCGCCATGGTCTTCCAGAACTACGCCCTCTACCCACACATGACGGTGCGGGACAACATGGCCTTCGGCCTGAAGCTGAGAAAGACCCCCAAGAAGGAGATCGAGGAACGGGTCGGCGAGGCGGCCCGCATCCTGGAGATCACCGACTACCTGGACCGCAAGCCCAAGGCCCTGTCCGGCGGCCAGCGGCAGCGGGTGGCCATGGGCCGGGCCATCGTGCGGGAGCCGGCCGCCTTCCTGATGGACGAGCCCCTGTCCAATCTCGACGCCAAGCTGCGGGTCCAGATGCGCTCGGAACTGGGCCTCCTGCACTCCCGGCTCGGCACCACCACCCTCTACGTCACCCACGACCAGGTGGAGGCGATGACCATGGGCGACCGGGTAGCGGTCCTGAAGGCGATCTCGGACACCGAGTCCAATCTCCAGCAGATAGCGGCTCCGCGGGAACTCTATGACCATCCCCGCAACCTGTTCGTGGCCGGCTTCATCGGCTCGCCCGCCATGAACTTCGTCTACGCGACGGTGGGCGCCGACGGGACGTCCACCACGCTCGACTTCGGCGGCCACAGCCTGGCCGTGGACTCCGCCGCCCTCCCCGACGGGCTGGCGCAGCGGTCCGGACGCGAGATCGTGGTCGGCGTGCGGCCGGAGGCCTTCGAGATCAGGTCGGCGGCCGGCGCCGGAGGGAGCGCAATGACCGTGGCCGCTTCCCTCGTGGAGCAACTCGGCTCCGAGGCCTACGTCCACTTCGCGGTGCCGGTCCGGCCGGTGATAACCGCTGACATCGAGGCCTTGCTGGCCGAGGAGGGTACGGATGCCGGTGCGTTGGGCGACGAGACCAAGTTCACCGCCCGGGTCAACCCCGACCACGCTCCCCGAGTCGGACAATCAGCCGAGTTGGTGGTTGACACCGCCAAACTGCACTTCTTCGATCCGGAGACGGGCGACACCCTGTAGCCGGACTGAAGCGGCACTGAACCTTCCCCGCAGCCTCTTCCTCCCGGGGCTCCATGCCACGGGCGATGCCCACGGCGCGCGATGCGACCCCTGGCCTGGATTCGGTCGGTTTACCCGGCGCGTTGAGGGTGCTTGCACTAACCTGGAAACGATGTCAGGTGGAGCACCCACCTGACTCTGAAGGGAGGAGCAATGGCCCAAACGGGACTTGACAGTTACTTCAAAGTCTCCGAACGCGGATCGTCAGTAGGCACCGAGGTCCGCGCAGGAGTCACCACTTTCCTGGTAATGGCCTACATCCTGTTCGTCAACGCCGACATCCTCGGCGCCACCGGCCTCGATCCGGTTGCGGTAGCCGCCGGTACGGCCCTGGTGGCGGGGGTGCTATCCATCGCCATGGGGGTGGTCGCCAACCATCCGATCGCGCTGGCGGCCGGGTTGGGAATCAACGCGGCCGTAGCGTTCGGCTTGGTACTGACGGACGGGCTCACTGCGGAAGGCGCCATGGGCGTGATCCTGTGGGAGGGCATCCTTGTCACCATCCTGGTCGTGCTCGGCCTGCGGGAGGCGGTGATGGAGGCGATCCCCGACAGCCTGAAGTACTCCATCGGGGTAGGCATCGGCCTGTTCATCCTCTTCATCGGCCTGGTCAACGGGGGCCTGGTGCGGAGCGGCGGCGCCATCGTGGAGTTCGTGTTCCCGAATTCGTATGCCGCGGGTACCACCCTGGTCGGGGTGCTGATCGCGCTCGTGCTGATGGCCCGTAAGGTGAAGGGAGCGATGATCATCACGATCATCCTCACCACCATCGTGGCGCTGATCCTGGACGTGATCGACCTGCCGTCCAACCTTTCGGCCAGCGTGAGCTTCTCGACCATCGGCGCCGTCGACATGGGGAACGTGTTCGCTGAAATGGGCGCGCTAGCGGCCATTCTCACGATCTTCACCTTCATGCTGACCGACTTCTTCGACACGATGGGAACCGCCACCGCCATCTCCGAGCAAGCCGGCCTGACCGACAAGGAAGGTCGGATTCCCAAGCTCCGCGAGCTGCTCCTGGTGGACTCGCTTGGCGCGGCGCTCGGCGGACTGTGCGGGGTCAGCTCCAACACCAGCTATATCGAGAGTTCGGCGGGAGTAGCCGAGGGAGGCAGGACCGGCCTGACGTCCGTGGTTACGGGCGTGCTGTTCCTGATCGCCATCGTCCTGTCGCCTCTGGCGCTGCTGGTACCCAGCCAGGCCACGGCTCCGGTTCTGATCCTGATCGGGTTCCTGATGGTGGGCCTCCTGAAGAAGATCGACTTCACCGATCTGGAAGAGGGACTGCCGGCGTTGCTGGCAGTGATCCTGATGCCGTTGACCTATTCGATCACCGTGGGCATCGCGGCAGGGTTCCTGACGCATACCCTGATCAAGATCGTGAAGGGCAAGGCCGCCCAGGTCCACGTCCTGATGTGGATCGTCTCAGCAGCATGCCTGGTCTACTTCCTCCAAGACTGGATCAGCGCCTATCTCTGATCGATGATCGACCATCCAACGACTCGGGAGAGGGCGCCGTCCGGCGCCCTCTCCTCGTATACGGTGGGAGGGAGGTGAAGGACATGGAAAGGTTCGTACGGGGCCTGCCGAAGACGGAGCTGCACATCCACATCGAAGGCACCCTCGAGGCGCGGATGATGTTCGACCTGGCCCGACGCAACGGGGTGGCGCTGCCGTACGGCTCGGTCGAGGAAGTCGAGGCGGCTTACGCATTCGCCGACCTGCAGTCCTTCCTCGACATCTACTACCAGTCCGCCGCGGTGCTCCGGACGGAAGAAGACTTCGCGGACCTGATGTCCGCCTACCTGGCCCGGGCGGTGGACGACGGGGTACGCCACGCCGAAGTCTTCTTCGATCCCCAGACCCATACCGAACGGGGCGTTGACATCGGCACGGTGATCCGGGGATTCGTGAGCGCCCAGGATGATGCCGCACCGGACATCACGTCCACGCTGATCCTGTGCTTCCTGCGGCACCTGCCTGCCGAGGCCGCCGTCGACACGCTGGAGGCGGCCCGGCCCCACCTTCGGCACATCCAGGGCGTGGGTCTCGACTCGGGCGAGAAGGGCAACCCGCCGGAGTTGTTCGCCGAGCCCTACCGCCTGGCGGTCGAAGCCGGGCTCATCCCGGTCGCCCACGCCGGCGAGGAGGGTCCGGCCGGATACATCCGCTCAGCCCTGGATGTCCTTGGCGCCCGGCGCGTCGACCATGGGGTCAGGGCCTGGGACGATCCGGAGCTGGTGGAGCGGCTCGCCCGGGAGCGGGTGCCCCTGACCATGTGTCCACTATCGAACCAGCGGCTCCAGGTGTTTCCCGACCTCGGACTGCACCCCCTCAAACGATTCATGGACGCGGGGGTGCTGGTGACGGTGAACTCGGACGACCCGGCCTACTTCGGCGGCTACGTGGGCGATAACTACCTCGCGATCGCCGAAGCCCTCGAATTGACCCGGGCGGACATGGTCCGGCTGGCGAGGAACTCGGTCGAGGCGTCCTTCCTGCCGGAGGACCGTAAAGCGACCCTCCAGGATGAGATCAGCGCCTACGTCCGGTCACATCCGGCGAGCCTTTGATGACGGACGAGCGGCGGCGCTATCCTTAGCCGGCCTGCCGTGCCCGTGCCTCCGCTGGATTCATGGCAGGCCCGGTCCGGCGGTCGTCCGCCCCCATCCGTGTTCCCGAGGAGTTGCCATGTCGAACGTCATCCTGCGCGCCGAAACCGGTCGCGAAACCGGCACGAGAACGTCCCGAAGGTTGCGGCGCCGGGGCATGGTGCCCGCCACGCTCTACGGCCAGGGTTCGGAGTCTCTCTCGATCGCGGTGAGCGCCCGCGACCTTCGCTCGGCGTTGACCACGGATGCCGGTCTCAACGCGGTGATCAACCTCCAGATCGGGGAGGAGACCCACACCTCCCTGGCCCGCCAACTCCAGCGCCACCCCACCCGGGGAGACATCATCCACCTGGACTTCCTCAAGATATCCCTCACTGACGAGGTCGAAGCGGTGGTGGCCATCGAACTGGTAGGAGATCCGGCCGCAATCCGGGAAGGAGGCGGCATCCTCGAGACGATCGCCAACACGGTGACCGTAAAGGCACTGGTGACCGCCATCCCGGAGTCGATCCGGGCTGACATCTCCGGGCTGGGGGTCGGCGACACCCTTCGCTTGTCGGACCTTCCCACTCCGAGCGGGGTGGAGTACCTCGACGATCCGGACCAACCGATCCTGGTGGTCAGCCTGCCGGCCATCGCCCTCGCCGAGGAAGAAGCCGAGGAGGACGAGGAGGATCTCGCGCTGGTCGGCGACGGCGACGAGGCGGAGACCGAACCAGAACAGGACGCCTGACCTACAAGGTCCCGACCGAGAGGGACAGCATGCCGGCGATCGTGGGGCTCCACAACCCCGAACCCGCCTACCGGGGTACGCGCCACAATGCCGGGGCCGAGGTGATCGCCGCCCTGGTGAAGCGCTCGGGGACCCGCCTACGGCGGGGACCGCGCCAAGTCCGGTGCCGGGTTGCCCAGGTCCGCATCGGCTCCGATCCCGCGCTGCTGGCCGTCCCGACCGTCTCCATGAACGTTTCCGGGCCACCGGTCCGGGGGCTGATCGGCTACTACAGGGTGGCACCGGAGGATCTGCTGGTAATCCATGACGACATCGACCTGCCCTTCGGCCGGCTCAGGCTCCGATCAGGCCATGGCCACGGCGGCCACAACGGGGTGCGTTCGATAGCCGGATCGCTCGGAACCACTGATTTCTGGCGCCTCAAGCTCGGTATCGGGCGCCCGCCCGGACGGATGGATCCGGCCGACTACGTTCTGAGCCGGTTCTCAGCAGGGGAACGGGAAGAGGTCGACCACCTGGTGGACGACGCCGCGGATGTGGTGGAAAGATTCATCACGGACCCCGAAAGAGCCATGGAACTCGCCGGAGGCAGGAGGCCTTGACCCGGATGCTCGTACCGGCGATCCCCACCGCTCCCACCTGGGCAAGGAGGTAGTCACATGCCGCAATTGGTCGGGGCCATCGACCAGGGGACCACGAGCACCCGCTTCATGGTCGTCGATCATGACGGCGCGGTGGTGGCATCCGCGCAGGAGGAGTTCGAGCAGATCTACCCCCGGCCCGGCTGGGTGGAGCACGACCCGGCGGTGATCCTCGCCTCGGTGGAGAGCGTCGTCACCCGGGCCCTGTCGCAGGCCGGCCTGACCGTCCGGGATCTGGTGGCGGTGGGGATCACCAACCAGAGGGAGACCACGGTGGTCTGGGACCGCTCCACGGGCGCTCCCCTGGCCAACGCCATCGTCTGGCAGGACACCAGGACGTCACGGCTCTGCCGGGACCTGGCGGACGGTCACGGCATGGACCGCTTCCGGCCCGTGACAGGCCTCCCGCTCGCCACCTACTTCAGCGGTCCCAAGGCTGCCTGGCTGCTCGATCATGTGGACGGGCTGGCGGAGCAGGCCGCCGCCGGACGGGCCATCATGGGGACCATCGACTCGTGGTTGCTCTGGAACCTCACCGGCGGTACCGCGGGCGGCCGGCACGTCACCGACGTGTCCAACGCCTCCCGGACCATGCTGATGGACCTGGACACCCTGACCTGGAGCGACGAACTGCTCGCCGCCATGAGGATCCCCCGCTCGATGATGGCCGAGATCGTTCCTTCAATCGGCAGGGTGGGAACGGGAACCGGAGTCCTTGACAGAGTTCCCATCTCCGCCATTCTTGGCGACCAGCATGCCGCGCTGTTCGGGCAGACGTGCTTCCTCCCGGGCGAGGCCAAGAACACCTACGGGACCGGATGCTTCCTGCTGATGAACACGGGCGCCGAGATGGTCCCCTCGACCCACGGCCTGCTCACCACGATGGGTTACCAGATCGCCGGCGAAGCACCCGTCTACGCGCTGGAGGGCTCCGTCGCTATAGCCGGAGCCGTGGTGCAGTGGCTGCGCGACAACCTCGGGATGATCTCGACCGCAGCCGAGGTCGAGACCCTGGCCGCCTCGGTGGAGGACAACGGTGACGTGTACTTCGTGCCCGCCTTCTCGGGCCTGTTCGCGCCGCACTGGCGCTCGGACGCCCGAGGAGTGATCACCGGCCTGACCCGTTATTCCAACCGATCCCACATAGCCCGCGCCGCCCTGGAGGCAGTGGCATACCAGACCAGGGAGGTACTGGAGGCGATGCAGTCCGACTCAGGGGTGACCCTTAAGGAACTTCGGGTCGACGGTGGCATGGTGGTGAACAATTTGCTGATGCAGTTCCAGGCCGACATCCTCGATGTTCCGGTGGTGCGCTGCGAAACGGACGAGACCACCGTCCTCGGCGCCGCCTACGGGGCCGGGCTGGCCGAGGGGCTCTGGAGCGACCTCGACGATCTGCGCGCCCGGTGGCGCGAAGCCAACCGCTGGTCTCCCGGCATGACCACCGCGGAGCGCGACACGCTGTACGCAGGATGGCACAAGGCGCTGGAACGCTCCCTGGATTGGGTGGGGTTAGGAGCGTCGCCCTCGGTGTAGGGTTGCCGCGGGGAGGTACTGCTTATTTCGATCCCAGACCTGCTGGCGCTCTTCCGTGTCCTCTGCGTTCCGGCCATCATCGGCCTGGTGCTGGCCACCGAGCACACCGACGGCAGGTACCTGTTCGGTATCGCCACGTTGCTGGTCATCTGCGCCGGCCTCAGCGACGCCTTGGACGGCTACATCGCCCGGCGCCAGAACATCACCTCCACATTCGGCGCCTTCCTGGACACCACCGCCGACAAGATCCTGGTGAGCGGCGTTCTGATCGCCCTGGTCTCCGTCGACCGGGCATCGGTGTGGGTCACGGTCATCATCATGACCCGCGAGTTCGTGGTGATGGCGATCCGGAGCGTGGTCGCCATCGACGGAACCGTGGTTCCGGCTTCGGTGGCCGGCAAGACCAAGGCCGCCGTCCAGTTCTTCGCGCTCGGATTCGCGATGATGCGGTTCCCGGATCCGTGGGGACCGCTCTACTTCGACGAGTACTGGATGTGGTTCGCCGGCGCGGTGACGATCTTGTCGGGCTGGGACTATGCCGTCAAGTTCTGGCAAGCGGTACGCCAGGCCGGGCGAACCACGGATCCATGACCGTACTGGTCACCGGCGGCACCGGCGTGGTGGGACAGCCGGTGATCCGGCGGCTGGTGGCATCGGGCCGCGAGGTGCGCGGCCTGGCCCGCTCGGAGAAGGCTGCATCGGTTCTGGCAGGCCTGGGCGCCGTACCGGCGACCGGAAACATAGAAGACCCCGATTCCCTGGTCCGGGCCATGTCGGGTTGCGAGGTGGTGTACGACATAGCCGGGCTGGTGTCCTTCTGCCCCGCGGATCCTGCTGCCCTGTACCGGATCAACGTAGAGGGCACCCGCAACGTGGTTCGCGCCGCCCGGCGGGCCGGAGTCAGGCGCCTGATCCATACCTCTTCGGTAGTGGCTCTGGGAGAGAGGCCGGGAACGGTGGGGAGCGAGTCCACCCGGCATACCGGTCGCTACACCAGCCACTACGGCCGATCCAAACACCAGGGTGAGCAGGTGGCGCTCGCCGAGGCCGGGGACATGGAAGTTGTGGTGGTCAACCCTTCCTCCGTCCAGGGCGGCGGCAGGACGACCGGCACCGGCAACCTGCTGCTCCAAGCGGTGAATGGGCGCCTCAGGTTCCTGGTGGACACCCCCATCTCAATTGTCGACACCGAGGACTGCGCCATGGGCCATATCGCCGCCGAGCAACGAGGCGTCGCCGGCCACCGCTACGTGCTCAGCGGATTCACCATCACGCTCCGCGAGGCCTGGAAACTGCTCGGCGAGTTGACCGGCCGCCGCTACCCGGTCACGTTCCTGCCCAGGCCCCTGCTCGTTCCGCTGGGCCCCCTCGCCAACCTGATCGGACGGCGGGTCCGATCGGTCCCCATCTGCCGGGAGACCGTGCACTTGATGCGCTACGGCGCCAGCTACGACGGTTCCCGGGCCGTCCGGGAGCTGGGGTTGGAGTATCGATCCGCCCGCGAGACGTTCGCGGGGGCGCTCGAATCGTTCCGGGAGGCCGGCCTCACCGACGCCTAGTTGGTAGTCCACTGACCCCTGACCACGGATTTGAGTGGCCAGTGGCCGGTCGCCAGTGGCCAGTTTGCGACCAAGAGGTAATCGAGTGCCTTGTGGCCCTTATGGCTGGCGGGGTGTACTCATCGTCCCTGGGTTACAACATTCACTGACCACTGACCACTTACCCCTCATCGGCGAGCCGGGTACGATGGTCGGTCGTGCGCGCACCCCTCTCGCCTTTCCTGGATCGCTGGCGCCACGACCGCCTACCCCGTCCTCCCGACCGGCTGGTGGTGCCGGTGGCAGCCCGAGCCATCACCGTCGGCGGGCTGGCCCGGTCGGCCCGGGGGCCGGTCGTGGTGGTGGTCCCATCCGATCCCGAGGCCGAAGCCCTCGCCTCCGATCTACGGCTGTTCGCCGACGATGTGGCACTGTTCCCGTCCTGGGAGACCCTGCCCTTCGAGCACGTCTCCCCCAATCTGTCCACCATGGCCTCGCGGTCGGAGGCTCGGGACCGTCTGTCCGGGGGCCCGCATGGCTTGGTGGTGATCGCCTCGGTGCGATCGGTCATCCAGCGGGTCAGCCGCTGCTCCACCGACCCGGTGGTGGTGAGATCAGGGACCGAGGTGGCGTTCGATTCCCTGGTCGACCACCTCGACGCCTTGGGCTACACCCGCACCGATCGGGTCGAGGCAAGGGGGGAGTTCGCCGTGCGGGGCGGCATCCTCGACGTCTTCCCGGCTCAGGCCGAACTCCCGGTCCGGCTCGACTTCTGGGGCGATCAGGTCGACGAGATCCGGGCGTTCTCGATCGGGTCCCAACGCTCCACCGATACGGTGGACGAGCTACGGGCCTATCCGGCCCGCGAGCTACGCCCCGACCCCGCGGTTCGGGAGGCAGCCCGGGATCTCTACCACCGCCTCCCATGGGCGGCCACTATCTGGGATCGCTTCGCGCAGGGGGTCCGGTTCGCCGGGATGGAGTCCTGGCTCCCCTGGCTGGCCCCGCCCCGCTGCTTCCTGGACGAGATCCCGGCCCGGGCCACCACGGTCCTCCTCGACCCGGTACGGATCAGGGCCCGGGCAACGGACCTGGCCGACGAGGAACAGGACCTGGCCGAGGCGCTCGCCGGCACCTGGGGTGAGAGCTTTCCGGCTGAACAGGACCGGCCTGCCCTGTTCCTCGATCTCGACAGCGCCCTTCCGGCCAACGTGCTTGAGTGCCCTCCCATGGCCGCCTCCCCCGCCGACCGGGGCATCACGGTAGGCCCATGGGAGGCGCGACCGGGCGATCGGGAATCGGTCACCGCCGGGCTGCAACGCCTCCGGATCGCCGGTATGGACGTGGTCCTGGCCATGGACGGCGCCCCGGCCGCCAACCGGGTGGCGGACGTCCTTCGGGAGAACGGCCTGGACCTTCCTGTGATGGAGCGGGTAGCCGGGCGGGTGAGGTCGGGGATCCTCGCCGAGGGCATCCATACCGGGGTCGTGCTCCCCTCCCTCAAGCTGGCCGTGTTGGGCGAGCGGGAGATACTGGGGCGCCGCCGGGCCCATCGGCGCCCCGTTACCCGCCGCCGGACATCCTCCGGGTACCAAGAACTCGAACCCGGTGACTACGTGGTCCATCGCCACCACGGGATCGGCCGCTTCGACGGGCTGATCAGCCGCACCATCGCCGGGGTGGAGCGGGACTACCTCCTGATCGCCTACGCAAAGGAAGACCGTCTCTACGTGCCCACCGACCAGCTTGCGGCGGTACGCAAGTACACGGGCGGCGAATCCCCCCGTCTCAGCCGGATGGGAGGTCGCGACTGGACGGCCACCCGGAACAAGGTACGCCGCGAAGCCTCGGTCCTGGCCGAGCATGTGGTAGCGGTCCACCGGGCCCGCGCCGCGGCCACCGGCCACGCCTTCGCCACCGACACTCCCTGGCAACGCGAGATAGAGGCCGCCTTCCCCTTCGAGGAGACCGCCGACCAGCTGACCGCTATCGAAGACGTGAAGAGGGACATGGAGTCCCCGCTCCCCATGGACCGTCTCATCTTCGGCGACGTGGGCTTCGGCAAGACCGAGGTCGCGCTGCGGGCCGCCTTCAAGGCGGTGGCGGACGGTTACCAGGTCGCCATGCTTTGTCCCACCACCCTCCTCGTCCAGCAGCATTTCCAGACCTTCTCGGATCGCTTCGCCGCCTACCCCCTCCGGGTCGAGATGCTGAGCCGTTTCCTGACCCCCGCCCAGGCGCGACGGGTGGTGGACGGCCTCGAGAACGGCCAGGTGGACATCGTGATCGGAACGCACGGGTTGCTGTCCGATCGGGTGAGATTCCGCAAGCTGGGCCTCCTGGTGGTTGACGAGGAGCATCGCTTCGGCGTCAAGGCCAAGGACCGTATCCGGGCGATGAAGGCGGCTGTGGACGTGGTCACGCTGACCGCCACGCCCATCCCCCGCACCTTGGAGATGGCCCTCACCGGGATCAGGGAGGTGAGCCACATCCGAACCCCACCCGAGGATCGGCACCCGATCCTCACCTTCGTGGGCCCCTACGACGCGAGGGTGGTGTCAGCGGCCATCCGCCGGGAGATGCTCCGCGACGGGCAGGTCTTCTACGTCCACAACCGGGTGCGTTCGATCGAACACGCCGTGGCCCGGCTCCGGGAGTTGGTGCCGGATGCCCGCTACGGGGTGGCCCATGGCCGGATGAACGAAGGAAGCCTCGAACAGATGATGCTCGACTTCTGGGATCACCGCTATGACGTGCTGGTCGCCACCACCATCATCGAGTCGGGCCTCGACCTACCCCAGGTCAACACCCTGATCGTAGAGCGAGCCGACCAGCTGGGCCTCGCACAGCTCCACCAGCTTCGAGGCCGGGTAGGACGGTCGGGAAGGCGAGCCTACGCCTACCTGTTCCATCCGGAGACCACGCTGTCCGAAACCGCCTACCGCCGCCTGGAAGCCGTGGGCGAGGCCAGCGATCTCGGATCCGGGCTCCAACTCGCGCTGCGGGACCTTGAGATCCGGGGAGCGGGCTCGATCCTCGGAGAGGTGCAGTCGGGACACATCGCGGCAGTGGGATTCGACATGTACGTTGAGCTGGTCTCGGAGGCGGTGGCCGAGAGGATGGGCAACGAGCCCGCCCGCGAGACCATCAAGGAAGTCCGGATCGATCTGCCGGTGGACGCCCACCTGCCGGACGACTACGTGTCCGATCAGCAGGCCAGGCTCGAGGCATACCGCACCCTGGCGATGGCCGTGTCCCAGGCGGGTGTGGCCGATGTGGCGCTGGAATGGCGGGACCGCTACGGCCCTCTTCCCGATGAGGCGGAGCGCCTGCTCGACATGGCCCGCCTACGGGTGGAGGCGATCAGGGTGGGTATCGAGGCGATCGTCCAGTTCCGCAGGGAGATCCGCCTCGATCCGGTCCGCCTCAGCCAATCACAGGAGATCCGCCTCGAGCGGTTGGCGCCGGAGGCCATCCTGAACCCAACCGAGGGGAGGCTGTTCCTACCCGTACCCGGGTACGTGGACGCGGTGCCATTCCTGCTGGCCTTTCTGGCCAGAATGTGGCCCCCGCCCGCCGATGGCGGTGAGGTCCCCGAGCCTTAGGCACTGCGATGACGCGGTCCCGGTCGGGCGCCGCACGTAGCGTCCGAGCATCAGGGCTACCATCGCTACCCGAACTCCAGGGCGCCGGAACCGGATGGCGCCCGCAGGAAGGAGACAAGGTTGCAAAGTCCCACCACCGAACGCCGGAGAAGCCGGGCCCGTCCGGTCCTCCTCGCGCTCGCGTCGTTGGCAGTGGCTCTTCTCGTCGCGTGCGGGAGCACCGACGAAGTGGCCACGGTCGATGGCGAACCGATCACCTTCGACGAGGTGGCCGCCTTGATCCCCGACACAGGAGACACGGTCGACGTCACCCGCTTCGCCAACTCGCTGATGCTGGTGGTGGCCGACCGGGTGATGTCAGCGGAGGCCGAGGAACAGTTCGGCGTGGTCAGGACCGTGCAGCAGATCGACGCCAAGCTCGGAGAACTGCTCATGCAGACGGGCCTGACCCCCGAGCAGATCTACGAGACCTACGGCCTGACCGAGACCTCTCTCCGCCTCATCGCAGCCCAGGAGGTCACCGCGGACCAGGTGACAGCCGAACTCGTGGCCGAGGCCGGCCCGCCGTCCGAAGAGGAACTGATGGCGATCTACGAGGCGTCGCTCGGCGAACTCAGCCAGGTCTGTGCCGCCCACATCCTCGTCGAGACCGAGGAGGAGGGCAACGCGGTCTACGACCGCGCTGTGGCCGGTGAGGATTTCGCGGCGCTGGCGATGGAGCTGTCAACCGGGCCCAGCGGCCCCAACGGGGGCGATCTCGGGTGCTCCTCCCCCACTACCTACGTGCAGGAGTTCGCGGCCGCAACGCTCGATGCGGAGGTGGGCGTCCCGTTCGGACCGGTCCAGACCACCTTCGGTTGGCACGTGATCCTGGTGAACGAGCGGATCGTTCCCGCATTCGAGGATGTCCGGGACGGACTGGCCGAGGATCTGCGGCTATCCGAAGGTAACCGGCAGTGGGTGGACTGGCTCACACTCGCCCTGGTTGAGGCGGAGGTCACTGTGGAGCCAGAGTACGGGACATGGACCACCGAGCCGAGCCCCAACATCATCCCGCCGGAATCCTGAGCAAAGTCCTGATCATCGCCGGCCTCGGGCCCGGAGATCTCTCCGGTACGCCCGCCGAGGTCCGGGAGGCTCTGCTCGATCCCGGCCGCCGGGTGATCCTCCGAACCGGGCAGCACCCTGCCGCCGTCCAACTGGCGCGGAGCCGGCAGGTGACCACCTGTGACGACCTCTATGACAGCGGCGAGACGTTCGACGACGTGTACGGAGCCATCGTGTCGAGGGTCCTGGCCGCGGCGGAGGCGGGCCCCGTGATCTACGCGACGCCGGGCAGCCCGCTCTACGGGGAACGTACCGTCGCCGAGTTGAGGGCACGCTGCCGGTCCGCCGGCCGGCCGGTCGAGGTGAGACACGCCCCATCGTTCCTCGACGAGGTGTTCTCCGCTCTCGACCTGGACCCCACAGACCGGGGGTTCACGGTGCTTGACGGCCGGGACCTACCGGATCCCCTGATACTGCACCTGCCGACGGTGGTGTTCCAGGTCGACACCGGAGAGGTGCTCGACGAAGCGCTTGGCCGGCTCGGACGCACCCTCCCCGACAGCACGCCGGTGACCGTGCTGTCCGACCTCGGCACCGAGTCGGCCCTGATCCGCACCTACCCGATCGGGGAGGTTCCCACCGATGTGGCGGGTCTGTGCACCAGCCTGTTTCTCGACCCTCCCGAGACCGGCCTGGTCGGGGCCATCCGGGCAATGCGGCGGCTGAGGAGGGAGTGTCCATGGGATCAAAGGCAGACTCACGACTCTCTCACCCCGTACGCCGTCGAGGAGACCTTCGAGTTGCTGGAGGCGATCGGGCGGCTCCCCCAAGGGGATGAGATCGACTACGTGGCCTACCACGACGTGGAGGATGAGCTGGGCGATGTCCTCCTGCAGGTGATCTTCCACTCCAACCTGGCCTCCGAGGCGAATGCGTTCGACATCGAGGACGTGGCCGAGACCCTCCGGCGCAAGCTGGTGCGCCGCCATCCCCACGTGTTCGGCACCCTGGAGGTCCGGGACGCCGAGGAGGTGATCGCCAACTGGGTGGAGATCAAGGCGGGCGAGAAGCACCGTGAATCGCTCATGGACGGCGTGCCGAGCGCCCTCCCCGGACTGGACCGGGCCGTCAAGCTCCAGAAGAGAGCCGCCCGGGTGGGATTCGACTGGCCCGACGCCCGTTCGGTGGTGGCCGACGTGGAGGAGGAGATCGCCGAGCTGGTCGAAGTGATCGATCAAGGCGAGGAAGCCGACCCCGCGCATGCCGACCACGAGTTGGGTGACGTGCTCTTCGCGGTTGCCAACCTGGCCCGCCACCTCGGCGTGGCGCCCGAACTCGCTCTGAGAAAGGCCGTCAACCGGTTCGAGAGCCGTTTCCGCCGCATGGAGGAACTCGACGACCTCGCCGCCGCCGACCTGGACCGCCTCGACGATCTATGGGAACGAGCCAAACGAGAGGAACGCTCCTAGCCATTTCCCGTCAGGGTGGGGCTCGGTTGATCTTGGCGAGGGCTCGGAGTGCGGCGAGGGTATAGGGGTCAGGGGGAGGTGGCCGGTAGCCGCAGCTCGGGCGGTCGGGTAGTAGGCGCCTCCGGCGCGGTGGGGATTGGGGGTCGATCCGCATGCCTCGGCGGTGGACGGCCACGTGGTGGTGCCACCAGCACAGGGTGGTGAGGTTCTCGGGAGAGTTATTCCCGCCCCTGGATCGTTCGAGGATGTGGTGAACCTCCAGCCGGTAGCTCGAGCTGCACCCGTCGATGGTGCATCCTTCGTCGCGGGCCAGGACAGCTCTCCGCAGGCCGGGCCGGATGGTGGAGGTGGATCCGTGACGGGTGATGTCCTGTCCGGTCACCGTGATGCTCTCGATGCGGCCCGAACACTGGATGAGGTCCACGGTGTCGGGTCCCACCCGCCCTCCGGCCAGGACAGAGACGCCCTGCTCGAAACCCGACGCTTCGGCAAGGGGGTTTCGGGCCACGACCATGAGCAAGGGTTCGCGCCGGCTGCGCGGCGATGGGCCGGCGGGCTCGGCTACGGGCGCCGCCATGGGGTGCTGGTCGAGTTCGTCCTGGCAAAGGGTGGTGAGCGCCAGAGCTCTGCGCTGTCCGGCATCGGGCCGTTCCTCGCCGGACGGGACCAGCGTTTCGCCCCTGCGGTTGAGGGCCTCTCGGCATATCTCCGCCTCGAAGGATCCGAGGCGGCCGTTCATGCGTACGTGGGAGCCATCCAGGGAGGGTTGGAAGGCGACATACTGGCCCTCGAAGATCCGGCGCTCGTCCTCGCGGGTGATCTTCCGCATCTGCTGGACGACCCGTCCGACCGAGTCGAGGTCCAGATCCCTCGTCCGGGCAACCTCCTCCGGCGACGCGCCGGCTTCCCGCAGGCGGGTCTCTTCCAGGACTCGAACGTAGGAGACCTCGCCCTGGCGTATCCGTTCGATTTGACTGTCGTCCAGTCGCCGGGCCAGGTACACCATGTCGCGTGCCGTGGAGCGATGCACGTCCATGCGTGACGCCACGAGATCGACCGGATTGCCGTACCCGAGCCACGCCGCGCTGCTGCGCCGGAGCATGCTCTTGACCCAATGCAGCTGGTTACCTCTGGCCCGGCTGACTATGGCCTGCTCACGAACAAGGGCGGCCTCGGCCTTGGCGTCTTCGACATCATGGTCCCAGATGGCCGCGGCGCTCAACCATATGGCGGGCCCGGTCATAAGCATGTTGCCGCTCGTTCTGGTAGCGGGTCATGAACATGCTTGGACACGATCCTCGGACGTCGGCGGTGACCGCCGGGCTGGGTTGGGCCGGGTCGGTGTCCGGATAGTCGAGCAGGTAGTCGAACATATGTTCGTATCATACACCATCGGTGTGACATAAACCAGCTGGAACCATGCTAAGCGCCATGTAGCAGTGGCTTGTTTCCGCGATTCTGTTGTAGAGGCGGCGCCAGCCATAGATGCCCGGAATTGGTGGCTCATCGTGATAAGTTAACGAGCCAGTCTCAAGGGAGCACCGGTGGCCACCACCATCTCTACGGTCCGCGCTAGGCAGATTCTTGATTCCCGCGGTAACCCGACCGTGGAGGCCGAGGTAGGCCTCAGCGGTGGTGCCGTGGGAAGGGCCGCCGTGCCCTCCGGCGCCTCGACCGGGACCCTTGAGGCGGTCGAACTCCGGGACGGGGGCGCCGGCTACGCCGGGAAGGGCGTGACCCGGGCCGTATCGCACGTCAATGACATCCTGGGGCCTGCGGTAATCGGACGCGACGCCACCGAGCAGCCGCTCATCGACCAGATCATGATCGATCTCGACGCCACCAGCAACAAGGGCCGGATGGGCGCCAACGCCATCCTCGCGGTGTCCCTCGCCGGCGCCCGCGCCGCCGCAACCCAGCTGGGGATGCCCCTGTTCCGCTACCTGGGCGGGCCCTCGGCCCAGGATCTCCCCGTTCCGCTGCTCAACGTGCTCAACGGGGGCGCCCACGCCGCCAACCCGTTGGACGTCCAGGAGTTCATGGTGGTCCCGGCCGGCCTGCCGTCGTTCTCCGCCGCTCTCCGAGCCGGAGTGGAGGTCTACCAGACCCTCAAGAAGGTCCTGTCCGCCCGGGGCTTGAGCACCAACGTGGGAGACGAGGGCGGGTTCGCACCGAACCTCTCCGGCAGCCGGGAGGCCCTGGAGTTGCTGATGGCCGCCATCGAGCGGGCCGGGTACCGACCGGGCGAGGAGATCGGGCTGGCTCTCGACGTGGCCGCCACCGAATTCCATCGCGACGGCGCCTACCAACTCGAGGGAAGCTCCCTGGGGGCAGGCGGCATGGTCGACTTCTACGAGGACCTGGTCGACGCCTTCCCGATCCTGTCCATCGAGGACGGCATGTCGGAGGACGACTGGGAGGGCTGGTCCCTGCTGACCGAGCGACTGGGAAGCCGTTGCCAGCTGGTCGGGGACGACATCTTCGTCACCAACCGCCTCATCCTGCGCCGCGGCATCGACCAGGGCGTGGCGAACGCCGTTCTCGTAAAGGTCAACCAGATCGGGTCGCTTTCCGAAACCCTCCACACCATGGAGATAGCTCGGGGCGCCGGCTACGGACGGGTGGTCTCGCACCGATCCGGCGAGACCGAGGACACCTTCATCTCCCATCTGGCCGTGGCAACCAATGCCGGACAGATCAAGACCGGAGCACCGGCCCGCTCGGAGCGGACCGCCAAGTACAACGAACTGCTCCGGATCGAGGAGCGGCTGGGAAGCCAGGCCCGTTACCCGGGCCTGACGCTCTACGGAGGCGGCTGATGGTGGAAGCCCGCCAGCGCCGCAGCATCCTTCTTCCCCTGATAATGCTGGGGCTGGTACTGGTTGCGGCGGTCGACGTGTTCCCCGTGCGCCAGTTGGTGGCGCTGAACGGGGAAGCCGAGGATCTCCGCTTGCAGCTGGTGGAGATCCGGGAGGAGAACACCCGGCTGGAACGGGAGGTGGAGCTGCTGCACTCCCCGACCGAGATCGAGCGCATCGCCCGAGCCGACTTCGGCTACGTGAATCCCGGAGAAACCAGCTATGTGGTCATCACGGCCGATGAGCCCCAGGAACCAGTGCCCCAGGGCGGCGGGTCGAACGAGGTGGTTCCCGAGTCCGGCGGATTCTGGGAGGCGCTGTGGGACTTCGTCACCGGCCACGACATGAGCGATGGATGAGCGCCAGGTCGTAGCGGCACAGATCGGCCGGCCCTCGCGGGCGGAGATCACCACCCTTTCCCGTTGCCATCTCGACCTTCCCGTGGTCGTCCGGGTGCCCCCGGTACTGGAGGACGGCACGCCCTTCCCTACCCTTTACTGGCTGACCTGCCCCCTCGCGGTACGGCGCATTAGCCGCATCGAGAGCGGCGGCGGGGTCAAGGCACTGGACCGGCGGGCGGACCGGGTTGCTCCGTTCGGCGCCGCGCTGGAAGCGGCCCATGCCCGCTACGCCGCCGATCGGGACGCCTTGCTGCCGGAGGGAGCGGAACCACGACCCAAAGGAGGCGTGGCGGGCGCCACCAGCGGGGTCAAGTGTCTCCACGCCCACTACGCGGACACGAGAGCCGGCAACGCCAATCCGGTGGGTGAACTGGTGTCTCCCTGGGTAGAGCCGCTCGACTGCCCGGTTCCCTGCGTGACCGATACCGAGGGCCGGGCCACCAGGAACCCCCGCTGGGTCGAGCCCCGCTGAGCTGTGACGCCGGAGGCCGGCGACCCCGCCGGCCGGATGGTGCGACAATAGGGCCCAGGCCCGGGTGACGGAATCGGTAGACGTGGCGGACTTAAAATCCGCTGCCCTAACGGGCGTGTGGGTTCGAGTCCCACCCCGGGCACTGAGCCGGCCGCCCTGGCCGCGGGGCTGCGGGGTGCTCCCGCCGGGAACCATCACTCCGGCAAACCCAGGTCCATTCAATCCGGTGTATCCCCGTTCCAAACAGCAGCCGCTTAGGCAGCAACGTTGGCTACAGCACCTGTATCACGTTCCGTGCCGTGACAGAATGTGGTCTATAATGGACTAGTTAATCCCTAGGAGGATCCGGACAATGATCGATTCGGGGGCAACGCGGATCTGGACCGTGGCCGAGGCCAAGGGGCGCCTCTCCGAGATACTGCGCCTCGCAGAAGCTGAGGGACCGCAACGCATAGGTGTCCGCCGGTCCTTTGTCGTGGTTCCCGCGGCGACATGGTACGAGAAGGCGCCACCTCGCCAACCCCTGGGGAAGTGGTTGATAGAGAACGTCCCGCGCGGCCTGAACCTCGAGATTCCTACAGACAGACGATCCGCAAGGGAGACTCCTTTCAGCGAACAGGCGCCGGATTGAACGGCTTCCTCTTGGACACCAACGTGGTGTCGGAACTGACAAGAGATGGCCCTTCGCCGCATGTGATCGAGTTTCTGACCGATCATGACGACCTGTGGCTGTCCTCGATCGTCATACATGAGCTGGAATACGGCCTGCGGTCACTCCCGGCCGGACGGCGGCAGGCCCGCCTCACGGCGGTGGTCTCAAGCATCGTTTCCATATACGAGGACCGCATCCTGACCCTCGACAGGATCGGCGCGGAGTGGTCCGCTCGATTCCGAGCGCAAGCACGCCGCTCGGGACATGTCCTCGACCTCGGCGACGCGCTCATCGCCGGAACAGCGCGCGCCAACAACCTGACGATCGCCACCCGGAACGTGGCCGACTTCCGAGACCTCTCTGTCCACACCTTCAACCCCTGGGACCCACGACCATGAGCGGTCCTCTCTCCGACATCACGGTCGTCGATCTGAGCCGGGTGCTGGCCGGCCCGTACGCCACCATGGTGCTGGCCGACCTCGGCGCCCGCGTCATCAAGGTGGAACCGCCGGACGGCGGTGACGATGCTCGCGGGTTCGGACCCTTCGTGGGTGGGCGGAGCGTCTATTACGAATCCCTCAACCGGGGCAAGACGGCCGTAATGCTCGACCTCAAGGACGCTGCTGACAGGTTGCGGTTCGAGGAGCTGCTGGACGATGCCGACGTGCTGGTCGAGAACTACCGGCCGGGCGCCCTGGAACGGCTCGGTTACGGATGGGATGAACTGTCGGCGCGCTGGCCCCGGCTGGTGTACGCGGCGGTGAGCGGGTTCGGGCATAGCGGCCCCTACCGGGAACGTCCCGCCTACGACATGGTGGTGCAGGGCATGGGAGGCCTCATGAGCCTGACCGGTGTGGCGGGAGGTCCGCCGGTGCGCGTGGGCACATCGGTGGGAGACATAACCGCCGGGTTGTTCGCCGTGGCCGGCATTCTCAGCGCCCTTCACGACCGGGAGCGGACTGGGCAGGGCCAGATGGTGGACATCTCCATGCTCGACTGCCAGGTGGCCATCCTGGAGAACGCCATCGCCCGGCACTCGGCGACCAGGGAAGTACCCGGTCCGCTGGGCGCCCGCCATCCGTCCATCACCCCCTTCGGCGCCTTCCCGGCCGCCGACCGCCCGATCGTGATCGCAGCCGGCAACGACGCCCTCTTCCGGAGGCTGTGCGCGACGCTGGGCCGGCAGGAGTGGGCCGACGATCCCCGGTTCCTCGACAACGACGCCCGGACCCGCCATGCCGATGAGCTGGGCGAGGAGATCGGGGCCGTGCTGGGGAGCGAGCAGGCCGACGTCTGGCTGGAACGACTGGAACAGGCCGGTGTTCCGTGTGGCCCGATCAACGACATCGCCGATGTGATGGCCGACCCGGCCGTGCGCGCCCGGAACATGATCGTCGGGGTGGATCTCCCCGATGGGACGAGACTGGAGATCGCCGGGAACCCGGTCAAGCTCTCCGCCCACGACGATCCCCCGACCCGTCCGGCCGCGCCCGATACCCTCGGTTGACAGTGAGCCTCGGCTGCCGGTGCGGACGGCGAGCCGGCGGGAATCGTGCCTATCGTTGGCGGCGAGGCTGAGCAGACGACAGCGAGGACTCCGCATGGACCGATCTCCGCCGAACTTCAGCCGCCGGGTCAGGGCGACCGTGACATCGCCGGTGAGCGAGGTGCGGGCCTGGGTGGCCGGTGGCGGCGGCGACCACGGCTACCCGCTGCTCGACGTGTCGCAGGCCGTTCCCGGCTATCCGCCGCCCACTCTCCTGACGGAGCACCTGTCCCGGCTCGATCCTGTCGCCGTATCGAGATACGGACCCGTCCTGGGCGACCCGGCACTGCGGAGTGCACTGGCATCCGACCTTTCGGCTACCTACCGGGGAACGGTGGGACCCGACCAGGTGGCTGTCACGGCCGGCGCCAACCAGGCCTTCTGCCTGGCGGTGGCCGCGCTGTGCGAACCCGGCGACCGGGTCATCCTGCCCGTGCCCTACTACTTCAACCACGACATGTGGCTGAGCATCAGCGGCGTCCAACCTGACTACCTGGCCTGCTCGGACGGGATGCTTCCGTCGGTGGAGATGGCCGAGTCCTTGATCGAGGATCGCACCCGGGCCATCGTCCTGGTCACCCCCAACAACCCGACCGGGGCGGTGTATC
>JAJEIM010000027.1 GCA_022827785.1 Acidimicrobiia bacterium | reverse complement strand
GGGGGGTGTCCCTGTCTTGTTGTCAAGCCGCTTCGGGCAGTTTCTGGGGTTGGCGGGGTTGGTAGGGCGTTTGGGTTTTGAGCATGGCCAGGATGATGTTGCAGCGTCGGCGGGCGACGCAGATGACAGCGGCGTTGTGGTCTTTGCCCTGGGCGCGTTTGCGTAGGTAGTAGGCGCGGGCGTCTGGGTCGTGTTGGGTAGCGACGAACGCGGCGATGAACATGGCGTTTTTGAGTCGGTGGTTACCGCCTCGTGATCGCCCTGTTCGGTGGCTGCGGCCTGATTGGCGGTCCACGGGTGCTAGCCCGGCGTAGGCGGCTAGCCGTGCGGGGTTGGCGAATCGGTGCGGGTCGCCGATCTCAGCGAGGGTTCGAGCTCCGGTGCGGGGCCCGAACCCGCACATGCTGTTAAGGACTTTTCCCAGCGGATGCTCCAAGAACGCTTCCTCGATGTCAGCGGCGAGGCGTTGCCGGCGGGCGATGACCCGGTCCAGGTCGGCGGCTAAGTCGCCTATTGTCTCGCCCCAGGTCGCCTCGGCTGGCACCGTGACCGTCTGGGAGCTGAGCGCAGCCCAGATCTCGTTGGTGAGCGTGGCGGCGGTGCGCTTGGAGAGCTTGGAGATCAGCGTCCGCACCCGGGCTTTGCCGGCCGTTCGCAGCGCTGTGGGGGTGGGGTATTTCACCAGCGCGGCTCTGAGACCAGGTGTCGACATCAGCCTTTCTCCTGTGGCACGTTCCAGAGCCGGGGACACGGCTAATAGGGCGTCACGCAGGCGGTTCGCGGCCCGAGTCGCGTCGGCGGCCAGGTCTGTGTCTCGACCGTTGAGGATCCGCAGACGGGCTAACAGCTCATCGGTGACAGTCGTCCAGGTCAGCCGGTCCGCGTTACGCCAGGCGAAGTCGGCCAACACCTGGGCGTCCTTGGGGTCGGTCTTGGCTGCACCTGCGTAGAGGTCGGCAGCTCGGCGCATCGCCAACCCGGTGACATAAGCCACCGGAATCGCCATCTCCGCGGCGACGATGAGCGCCAGCACAGCCGCCGACGAGGTCATATCAACCACCAACGCCGGGCAACCGTGGTCCCCAGCATCGTCGATCAACCGCCGGATCGCTGCCTCGTCGTTGGCAACCGCCCGAGAAAACAGCGCCTCACCGCGGGCCGACACCGCACAGGCGTAATGTTTGCCCTTGGCGATGTCCATACCGACGAACACTCCGGGAGCGGGCATAGGGCTCTCACCCATCAACTGGTCCTCTCTAGTCGCAGTTAGCTTCGGCAGCCACTCGAGGGCACCAACGCCTCAACCACTTTACGAACCAGCCCCCTATCGGTGCATGTCCCTGTAAGAGGTCGCAGGCACCCAACCACGGCGGGTGGCAACACCCCCCAGGCCATCTCTCTGACAGGGGGACAAAGCCCTGCCCTCCGCGGCGAGCAACCAGCCCCGATACTCACACATCAGAGCCACCCAACAAGGTAAAGGGGTGCCTCCCGTTCACGGAGCCCGCCGGGTCATTTCGTAGGCAGACCACTGTGGTCTGTCTGTGGAATGGCGGTGTGGTATGCAAGCAGAGCAGGCCTAGTCGTTTCGCAGGCAGACCACTAACATCCGCGTTCGGTCTTTCCTGGGTGGTGCGCCGTGGTCCTGTTCTTCTCGCTGCTGAGCCTGCTGGCGCTGGCCGCTTCCCTCGGGCTGGTCACGATGATGGCCCGTCCCGGTCTTCGGGCGACTGCTGTACGCGAGCTGGGCGGCTACGCGCTGCCGGTGGCGGTGACGGTGGCGACGGTGTCGACCCTCGGCTCGCTGTACCTGTCAGAGGTGGAGGGCTTCGTTCCCTGCCTCCTCTGCTGGGTGCAGCGCGGGTTCATGTACCCGCTGGTGCTGCTCCTGGCCTGGGTGATCGTGAGGCCGAATCGGGTGGTCCAGCTGCTGGTGCTCGTCATGTCGATCGGCGGCGCCCTCACCGCCGCCTACCACTACGGCGAGCAGCAGGGATGGTGGGGAGGATCCGAGGAGTTCTGCTCGGCGGCGGCGCCCTGCACGTTCGTGTGGGTTCAACAATTCGGGTTCATGTCGATACCCTTCATGGCCTTCACCGGTTTCTGCCTCATTGCGCTGCTGGTGGCGCTGCACATGAGCAGGCCGGTTCGAGCGACCAGTCACGTCTGAGAACGAACAGGAGAGTGTCGAATGGCAAGGACGGGAGGAAAGAGAAGCCAGCCGAAGGCTCGACCTGCGGCGGCGCCCGCCCCGGTCCGGGCACCCCTGCCCACCGCGGACGAAGAGGAGTCGACCGGGCTGGGTAAGAAGATCCTGCTGGTGGGTATCGGCCTGGTAGCGGTGGCCGCGCTGGCGGTGTTGGCGATCAACCTGGCCAACGAGGAGCAGGAGGGTACCGAGGCGGCCGCCTTCCTCACTCCCGATGTGACCGTGACCGGTACCCCGCTGGCCCCCTTCGCGGGCGCTGCCCAGGACGGTTCGATCGGCGCGGTCGCTCCGGAGATACAGTCGGCGGACTTCGCCGGGACGCCGATGTCGATCGAGCACGACGGAACCCCGAAGCTGATCCTCTTCCTGGCCCACTGGTGCGAGTTCTGCCGCAGGGAGGTGCCCGCCCTTCAGAGCTGGATCAACGCCAACGGGATTCCGGCGGGTGTCGAGTTGGTATCAGTGGCCACATCGAACAGCGAGATCCGGCCCAACTATCCACCGAGTGCCTGGCTCGAGCGAGAAGGCTGGACCCAGCCGATACTGGTGGACGATGAGGCCGGCCGCATTGCCCAGGCATACGGCCTGACCTCCTTCCCGTATTACGTGGCCGTGAACGGAGCGGGGGAGGTGCAGGGTCGGTTGGCGGGCGAGCAGCCGCCGTCGAACGTGGGTGCCATCATGGCGGCCCTGGCGGAAGGCGGATAGGGCGTGCCCGCCCTGGCCCCGATCGATCTCGAGCGCCATCATCTAGCGGCCGATACCATCCGCGCCCTGGCCATGGACGCGGTCCAGCAAGCCAACTCCGGCCATCCCGGCATGCCGATGGGAATGGCCGATCTGGCCGCCGTCCTCTGGCAGCGCCACCTGGTGGTGGACCCCGACGATCCGCAGTGGCCCGACCGGGACCGGTTCGTGCTCTCCAACGGGCACGGTTCGATGCTCCTGTACGCGGTTCTCCACCTGAGCGGGTTCCCGGTCACGATGCAGGACCTGATGGATTTCCGCCAGTGGGGGTCGCCCACGGCCGGGCACCCCGAGTACGAGCCGGAGCTGGGGATCGAGATGACCACCGGGCCGCTCGGGCAGGGTTTCGGGACCGCGGTGGGCATGGCGATCGCCGAGGCCCACCTCAACGCAGTCTTCGGGCACGACCTGGTGAACCACCGGACCTGGGCCTTCGTGTCGGACGGTGACCTGATGGAGGGCATCTCGGCGGAGACGGCGTCGCTGGCCGGCCATCTCGGCCTCGGAAAGCTCAACTACGTCTACGACGACAACCGGATCTCGATCGACGGCCCCACTGACCTCACCTTCAGCGAGAACGTGGCAGCCCGATTCGAGGCGGTCGGCTGGCATACAGTGCAAGTCGACGGACACGATCCCGAAGCCATCGACGCCGCGTTCGAGGCGGCGTGCGCGGAAGCCGGACGGCCGTCCCTGATCATCGCCCGGACCCATATCGGCAAGGGCGCCCCCACCAAAGAGGACACGTCGGGCGCCCATGGTGCCCCGCTGGGAGCCGAGGAGATCGCCGGATGGCGCCGCGGCGCGGGCTGGCCCGACGAGGACTTCCACGTCCCCGACGGGGTGAGGGACTTCTTCGCGAGCGGGATGGAGCGGGGACGCCGGGCCCGCTCGGCTTGGACGGAGAGATTCGGGGCTGCTACCGCGGACAGCCCGGATGTGGCCGCGCTCTGGTCCGCCTACCACGACCCTGCGCCGGTCGAGCTGGAGGGCCCCGGCTTCGAAGTCGGCGCCGGGCTGGCGACCAGGAGGGCCATGGGGGCCATCTTCGACGAGATCGGCCGCAAGGTCCCCGGACTGATCGGCGGGTCTGCCGACCTCGTCGAGTCGACCAAGACGATCCTGTCCACGGGTGGGAGCTTCGCACGTGATAACCCCGCGGGCCGGAACATGCATTTCGGGGTGCGCGAGCACGCCATGGGGACCATCGTCAACGGTCTCGCCCTCCACGGCGGGCTGCGCCCCTACGGCGCCACCTTCTTCGTCTTCAGCGACTACATGCGCCCCGCCATCCGCCTCTCAGCCCTCATGGACATCCCCTCGATCTGGGTCTTCACCCACGAGTCGGTGTTCCTGGGGGAGGACGGTCCCACCCACCAGCCCATCGAGCACCTGGCCGCCATGCGAGCCATGCCGAACATGGCGGTGTTCCGGCCAGCCGATGCGGGGGAGATGCTGGAATCGTGGGAGACGGTGCTCAACCGGAGCCATCCGGCCATCATCCTCGGAACCCGCCAGGGCGTGCCGGTCCTGGATCGTTCCGGACAGGAGGGCGGCGTGGCCCGGGGCGCCTACGTGTTGCGGGACGGCGATGCAGCGGTGGTGATCGCAACCGGCTCCGAGGTCTCGGTGGCGCTGGAGGCGGCCGACCTGCTGGCGCACGACCACTCGATCCGGGTGGTGAGCATGCCGTGTGCCGAGCTCTTCCTGGAGCAACCGGAGGACTACCGCCGCGAGGTACTGGGGAACGGTCTGCCGGTTGCCTCCGTGGAAGCCGGTTCGACCTTCGGCTGGCCGAGGTTCACCGGACCGGGCGGGCTGAACATCGGCATCGACCGCTTCGGCGCCTCTGCGCCCGCCGGCCGGATTGCCGAGGAGTTGGGGCTGACCGGTCCGGCGGTGGCACGGCGTCTGGCAATCTGGCTGGACGGTTCCTGATCTTTTCGTCGGGCGTCCGTCCCGTTGCGTCAGGAGGGTGCAGAACGCTCGCGCGGGGCCGCCATCCGGGAGAAGGGCTGGATCTGTCACACGCCCGCCATATGTTGTCTTGTAACCGTAAGCACCGGCGGTCCGTTCCAGGCGTCGATCGGGCCGTGCTCGGGATCAGTTCGTCGAGGCAGCCCCCCTCCGGGGCATGGCGGGACGCGCCTCGAACCAAGGTGGTGGCGGTGGGGGAGGGCCCGCAGGGCGGGTTTCGGTGGGGCGATTTTCGCGTTCTTTCCCCGGTGCGCCATGCCGGGACGCGGGCAGGATCGTAGAATCGACCGGCGTGGCAACAGTAACGGCCGATCAGGTCCCCAGCCTCACCGGGTGGCGTAACTACGTCCGGAACCTGTGGCGCTGGCGCGAGTTCGGGTGGTTCCTCGCCATGGGCAACCTCAAGGCCCGCAACGCCTCCACCTCCCTGGGGCTGGTCTGGTGGATGCTGAATCCGCTGATCATGGCTGCCGTCTACTTCCTGGTGTTCGGCCTCATCCTGGGCGGGCGGCGGGGCGAGCCGCAGTTCATCGCCTGGCTGCTGTCCGGGGTGTTCGCCTTCAACTACACCGCCACCGCCATGACCTCGGGCGCCAACAGCATCCTGTCCAACAGCCGCCTCCTGGTGAACATCCGTTTCCCTCGCCTGATCCTGCCGATCTCAGCGGTGATCGAGACCGGGGTCGGCTTCCTGATGTCGATCGCCGTCTACTACCTCATCGTCTGGCCGGCCGACGGCGTGTCGCCGGGCATCACGCTGCTGTGGTTGCCGGTGGCCGCCGCCCTCCATACCGTCTTCAACCTGGGGCTGGCCGGTTGGACCGCCCGCCTCGCCATCCCGTTCAGGGACATCAACAACCTGATCCCGCACCTGACCAGGCTGTGGCTCTACCTGTCCCCGATCATCTGGCCCCTGACCTTCCTCCAGGATCGGGGAGGTCCGGTCGAAGACCTGGCGGTGCTGAACCCGATGTACGGGATCCTCTCTTTCTACCGGATGGCGCTGATGGGCAGGGACCTGGACACCGCTGCCTTCGTCCTGGCGATCCTGTGGACCCTGGTGATCGGCGTGGGCGGCATCCTCAGCTTCGTCCGGCATGAGGGCAACATGGTGCGCCATCTATGACGGTGCCGCGAGCGCAGCCGGCCATCAAGGCCAGCCGGATCGGGGTCAGCTACCGCGCCTACCTCGACCGAGCCTCGACCTTTCGCCGGGTGGTGGCGCGACGCCGGCTGCGGCAGACCACCACGGTGGTTGCTCTCGACGATGTCTCCTTCGAGGTGGAGTGGGGAGAGACCATGGGCCTGGTGGGGGACAACGGGGCGGGCAAGAGCACGCTGCTGCGGGTGATCGCCCGGACGATGCGTCCCGACGCCGGCTCGGTGACCGTGAACGGCGAGACCTCCACGCTCCTCCAGCTGGGCGCTGGTTTCAACCACGAGCTCTCCGGACGGCGCAACGTCTATCTGAGCGGCCTGGCCCACGGCCTGGCCCGGGTGGAGGTGTCGCGGCTGTTCGATGACATCGTGGCCTACGCCGAGCTGGGCGAGGCCATCGACCGACCGATCAAGTCCTACTCGTCGGGCATGGTGTCCCGGTTGGCCTTCTCGATCTCCATCCATCTGCTCCCCGACATCCTGTTGCTGGACGAGGTGCTGGCGGTCGGCGACGCCGGCTTCCGGAAGAAGAGCCAGGCAGCCATGAGAGAACTGCTCGGCCAGGGTGGGGCGGTGATGGTGGCCAGCCACGTGCTCAGCGGTATGGCCGAGATGTGTGATCGGGTGCTGTGGTTGGAGCGGGGCAGGATACGGGACCTGGGTCCCGCCGAAACGGTGATCGAGGCCTACGGCCGGGCATCCCCATCAGTTCCCCGGTGAGATCCCGACGCAGGGGTCGGGGAGCATGATCCACGTCTTCATCGGAACCAAGGCCCAGTACATCAAGACCGCGCCGCTGATCTGGGCCATGGAGGAGCAGGGGATCGACTACCGGCTCATCGACTCCGGACAGCACGCGGAACTGGCCGGCTCGTTCCAAGTGGAGTTGGGCCTGCGGACCCCCGATGTCCGGCTGGGCGGCGGGACCGACGTCACCACGATCCCGCAGGCGGCGCGGTGGGGGCTCGGCCTGGCCGCTCGGATGGTGTCACGACGGCGCCTCCTTGATGAGGTGTTCGGGGGCGTTGGTGGGGTGTGCGTGGTCCACGGCGACACCCCCTCCACCCTGCTGAGCATGATGATGGCCCGCCGGGCGGGGCTGGCGGTGGCCCATCTGGAAGCAGGGCTGAGGTCGGGGCGGTGGTTGCATCCGTTCCCCGAGGAGATGATCCGCCACCTGGTGGCCCGTCGCGCCGACCTGCTGTTCGCTCCCGACGGTGATGCGGAGAGCAATCTGGCGGCGATGAAGGTCAAGGGGAAGGTGGTCGCCCTGCCCGCCAACACCATCGTGGAGGTGCTGTCCAGGGCGACTCCGGGCGATGCGGGTGGCGGGCCGGTGATCGTCACCATGCACCGGGTCGAGAATCTGCACCGGCGCCGCCGTCGGGAGGAGCTTGCCGCGCTGGTGGAGCGTCTCGCCGGGGAGCGGTCGGTTCGCTGGATGCTCCACGAGCCGACCTCCGGAGCGCTGGGACGGTCCCGGATGGATCGGCTCGAGCGGGCCGGTGCCGAACTCAGGGGCCTTGCCGGACACACGGAGTTCGTGGAGATGCTGGCCGCGGCGCCGTTCGTCATAACCGACGGGGGCTCCATCCAGGAGGAGTGCGCCCTGCTGGGGGTTCCGACCCTGCTGTGGCGCAAGCACACCGAGCGCCCCGACGGGGTGGGGGCCAACGTGGTGGTGAGCCGCTACGAACCGGCCGTCATCGAGGCGTTCCTGGAGGATCCTGCCCGGCATCGTCGACCGCCCCGGATCCCGGAGGTGTCGCCGGGGGCTCGGGCTCTCGAAGTGCTTGCCGGGTGGCGATGAACTCGGCGGTCGAGGTGGCCACGAAGTCCCGCGCCAGGAGCACCAGGCGGTAGCCGCCCAGGACCACCACGGTGCGTGCTATTCCGTCGGCCTGGAGTACGGTGGCCATGGTCAGCTCGAACACGCCGATTCCCTGCGGGGCGAAGGGCGCCAGAAAGCCGATCCCCCAGGTGAGTAGGAACCCGCCCACCACCAGCAGGGTGCGGAACTCGTCGGCCGCCGGAAAGGCGCGCAGGTACAGCAGGAACGTCACCGCGGACCATCCCCAGAACACCACGTTGATGCCGATCAACCGCAGGTAGCCCTGCCAGTCGAGGGAGAACTCGATGCCTCTGCGGGCGGCCAGCCAGGCCATCACCCGGCCCCCTCCACCCGGCGCCGTGGCGACGATCAGGGCCACGGCGACGAACACCATCCATACGGCGCCGCCCGGGATGCCGCCCGAAAGACCAAGGACGACCAGCCCGCTCATGAGCACCACGGTCAGGCTGGTGGCCATTTCGAGGATGGCGGTGGCGCTGAGCGGTCCGACGGGCAGGCCGGCATTGCGTAGCAACGCGACCCTCCCGACCGCGAACCAGACGGATCCGGGCACGTACCGGGCCAGCAGCGAGCGGGACGCCGCAACGGTGGCCTTCGTGAACAGGCGGGGGGTATCCAGGCCGGGTACCTGGATACGCAGGCTCGCCGTCCAGAACCAGGCGCCGATGAAGATCAGGACGAAGCTGGAGGCCACCGAGGCGGCCATCAGCCAGGGGCGGGCGCCGTCGAGCAGGGTCGACACCTCGTCCCACTCCGTCCTGGCCACCCAGCCGATCAGGACCGCCAGGCCGGCCAGATAGATGACGCGGAGGATCTTGAGCAGCCGGGCGAGCAGCGGGGTCATTCTCACGGGATCAGCTCGTCGAGCGCCCGGTCGTTCTCGGCCAGGCGGGCCCGCAGCGCCTCTCGCGCGGTTCCCGCCCGGGAGGCCACGCCGAGGGCGGACCGCGAGGCTCGCACCAGGCGGTCCGGCTCGGTGTCCGGCTCGGTGATGAGCGGCGCCCATTGCCCGCCCTCCGCTGCGAGCGAGGCCATCTTGGGGGAGTAGTCGAGGAGCACCGCGGCCCGGCCGTGCAGCAGGGCGGCTATCGCTCCGTGGTAGCGCATGGAGATGACGAGCCGGCTGCGGCCGACCTCGTCCAGGACCGTGTCCAGGTCGGGGGTCACCAACTCCGCGTCATGCCTGAGACGGTGAGCCACGGCTTCATGGACCGGGGCGTCGCGGCCCGCCTGGAACGCCACCATCCGGATCCGGAGTCCCGTGTCGTCCGCCACCTCGTCCAGGGCCGATGCGATGGCGGCCGCCCGGACGGCGGAGGGCGGTCCGGCCTTTGCGGCGGCGGTACGCGCTCCCCGACGGTTGGGGGGGCGGAGGATCACGCAGAACGAGTCATCGGGAGCGGACGGCGGCGCATCCTCTGCGATGACGGGATCGGCGCCCACCCGGACCGGCGCAATCCCCCACGAGATCAGGCGGTCTGCCGAAGCGTGGTCCCGCACCACCAGGGGGTTCGTGCGGCGCATCATCCGGCGGGCGATGGCCAGCGACCCGCGTCCTTTCACCCGGCCCACTCCGAGCCCGACCGTCCCGGCGGGCAGGCGCCTGCCCGCCCACAGGCGTGAAGCGTGGAACGGCAGGTTCCACGGCGAAGTCTCGTTCTGGATCAATCCTCCCGCGAGGATGATCCCGTCCAGGCCCGCCAGCGACCGGGAGAGCCGGCGCGTGTCCCCGGGGGAGCGATGCCGCAGGGCGTTGATCCCATGGAGGTCCGAGGTGGCGGCCGGATCGATCGAGATCGCCACCGGCGTTGCTCCCCGGGCGCGGATGCTGCGAGCGAGGGCGCGCAGGATCAACTCGTCCCCCAGGTTGTCCGAGCCGATCCAGCATGCCAGTGCGATCCGGCGCGTCATCGGCCGGCGGTCCCGGAGCGTTCACGCATCATCGTCGGGCAGCTTCGGGTGGCGAGCCGGGAGATCCCGGACCGGCAAGTCGCAATACCGGGCCTTCCGGGGCGGACGGTTCAATCCGGGTCCTGGGGTGAGGTGTGGGCGGGCAGCACCGCATCCCGGGACCGGTTGAGCTGTACCAGCAGGTCGGCCACCAGCGCCACCAGTAGCACCAGCGCCGCGGACAGCAGCAGGACCACGGTGTTGGTGGCCACCCGCAGGTCCTTGGTTACCAGGTCGTAGACCAGCTTGGCCGCCCCGGTGCCGCCCAGCACCACACCGATGGGCGCGAAGAACCGCAGCGGGTTCCACAGGAGCACCATCCGCACCACCTGCCTGATGTAGAAGACGGTGTCCTTCCACCAGTGGAACTTGGACCGCCCGGCTCGCGGGGCGTAGTCGATGGGGGTGTAGCGCACCGAATAGCCGTTGGAAAGGAAGCTCATGGTGAGCGTGGTCACGCAGCTGAAGCCAGCCGGGAGAAGGTGCAGGTACTGGCCGGCCACCACTTTCCGGAAGGCGCGGAATCCTGAGTTCAGGTCGGGAATCCTGGTCCGGGCCAGGAACGAGGCGAGCATGCGGATGAGCCACTTGGCCGGGACGCGGGCCATGCGCCGGGTGCCTCGCTCCTCCCGGCGGGCGCCCACCACCATGTCCCATCCGGGCAGCAGGTCGACGAGCTCCGGTATGCGGTCGTTCGGATATGTCATGTCGGCGTCGGTCCAGACCACGACCTCGCCGCGGGCCAGGGTGGTACCGGCGCGGCGGGCGGCGCCTGATCCCCGGTTGTGCGGGAAGGAGATCAGGCGAACCTGATCCAGGTCGGGCAGCTCGTCGACTCCGCCGTCAGTGGAGCCGTCGTCGACCACCAGGACCTCGTAGGTGTACGGCGAGGCGTCCATGGCTGCTCTGATCCGGCCCAACTCGGTGAAGAGGTGGCCGGCTTCGTTGAATACCGGGAGGACGATGCTGACGTCCACGGGTGAGTCGGGCTGCACGCTCCCGGAGTTTGCCCGCCCGAGCGCGTCGCGGCAAGCCGGACGCCGCGATGCTCGGTTGGACTGCGTCGCGGGAGGGGTCAGCCCGGTGGTCCGGGGAGGGCTCTGAGAGGCGTCCGGCCGGCCCGGCGGGTGAACAGAACCGGCCTGAATTCGCACCGGGCCAGGCTATCCCCGTCTTTCCCGGCGCCCTTCCTAGGCTTCGGAGGGTGCGTAGCGTTGCCATCTTCCGGCGCCTCGACGCAGGCTCGCGGGTCGCGGTGCCGGGTGGCGGGGTGCTCGTAGCGATCCTGGCCGTGGGGTGGTGGGATCTGCTCTTCCTGCCCTTGGGGGCGAGCCACGACGGCCGGATCAACGGGCGGTTCGGCCTGCAGGTCCGCAACTTCGTGGAGAACGGACTGTCCGGATCGGACTACCTGGCGTCCATGACGCCTTTCTCGGAGCAACCGTACGTCCACCATCCGCCCTTGCTGAACGTGATGCACGCGCTGGTCGGCTCGTTCCTCGGTCAGGGAGAATGGCAGCTACGCCTGACCGGCTACCTCGCCGGGCTGGCGACCGTGGCGGGCTTGATATGGCTGGCCCGCCGGCTCGGCTTGCGCGGCGGACCGGCAGTCCTGGCCATGGCGCTGGTGGCCGGAACCCCCATGTTCTGGATCTACGCCCGGCTCGGTCTGGGCGTGTCGCTCATGGTCATCCTGCTCGGGCTCTGGGTGCGGCATCTGGGGGCATCCGGCGTGGAGCCCGCTCCGAGCCTCGGATCTGACGGTCCATCCGCTGCCTACCCCTCCGCCGTGATGCCGGCCGTGGTGGCGGGCGCGGTGGCGTTCTCCTCGTGGACGGGCGCCCTGCTGGTGGCGGTGCTGGCAGGATGGGGCCTCGTCCATGCCGGGTCCCGCCGGACCGCCGGGTTGGTCGCGGGGACCGGCGCGGCGATGGTGCTGGTGACGCTGGTGTGGGCGCTGGCGGTGGGGGATGGGGGCGAGCTGGTCGCGCACGCCGCCGAGCGCCGACGGTGGCCCGCATGGGACGATCTGGTGGAGAACTATCGCTGGTTCTACGGAACGCTGTTCCCCGGCTGGTTCCGGTGGGCGATCGTTCCGGCCCTTGTCGCCGCGGTGGCCGACCGCCGCACCCGGATGGCCTCGGGAGTGGTCGTGATCGCCCTCGGGGTGTGGACGTTGGCCAACCCCGACGCGGCCTTCCTGCATGACTACTGGACCTACCCGCTCCTCGTGCCCGTCATGCTGGGTGTGACGGTCATGCTGGACCGGTTGGGCACCGTCCGGCTGGGTATCGGGAGCCTGATCGGCTGGAAGCGGGCGCGGGTGCCGGCGGTGGCCGGCCTGGTCCTCCTGGCCGTGCTCGGGTTCCGCAGCCTGGGCGCCTACCGGCACGCCTACTTCGACGCCCCCTCCGATGCCGGCGGGCTGGTCAGGGCGGTGGGACCGGCGCCGGGCCAGGCGGTGGCGTGGGTGGCGGAGGGAGTCGATCCCCTTCCCCGATGGGTGAGCTACTACTGGGACCTGCCGGTGGCCGAGGTCACGCCGGACGGCATCGCGGCGGCGAGCGGCGGCGACCTGGTGCTGGTCCGGGTCGACCGGATGCCGGCGCAGGTCGAAGCAGGTGTGAAGCCTGTGGCTGAGCAGGGCCGCTACGCCCTGTTCACCGCCGCTTCCCTCACTCGATAGCGGCGAACGCCAGATCGCATCCGGCACGCGTCTCCTGGGCATGGCGCAGGAAGTAGGAGTCGGGCGACTTCCATGTGTGCTCGTCGCCGTGCCGGACGAGCAGGTACCCGTGTCCGTGCGTCCGGTAGGCGATGCCTCCTTCCCGGACGACGTCCTTCAGCAGGGCCTGGTCGACCCACCTGGGGATCCGGCGCCAACCACCTGCCTCCGCAAGGTCGTCAGCGGCGATGATCATCGCCCCACCGGCAATGGTGGGGTTGTCCGACCTGACCTCTCCGCCTCCGATCATGCGGTGGATCGTCCTGTCGCTGGAACCCAGGTAGACGAACTCGGCCGCCTTGGCGACCAGGTTGGCGCGGGAGTACTCGTGTGCCAGCACCAGGTCCCACACGTGCTCCGCGCCGTAATGGTCGTCGTCGTCCATCTTCGTCAGCAGGGTCCCGCCGGCAGCGCGGGTGGCCTGGTTGAGCACCTCCCCGAATAACCGGTCCGACGGAGCACGCACCACCTCGACCGGGAACGGGTAGTCCGAGGTGTCGATCGTGTCGGGGAACCCTTCGCCGTGAAGGGCCATCACCAACTCGAGGCGAGGATACGTCTGGGAGGCAGCGAGCTCCAGGCATGTTTCCAGCAGGCCGGGCCGCCGGGATGCCAGCAGGATGGATACCTGCGGGAGTCCCGGAAACGCGGCGAGGCCGGCCGCCGCTGCGACCTGGCGGGTCCTCGCGCGGAGCGAGTGGGTGCGCAGGGCCTCCCGGCGCATGTCGATGCTGAGCCGCTCTCTGGTTCTCAGCCCGGCCTGCGTGATCCGTTCGTCCCGCATGGCGGCGTACAACCCGGTCCCGAGGTGGGCCTTCAACTCGGGGTCGTCCTCGTTGACGTGGATCACCACCCCGGTGGCGGCCAGCGAGGCCAACGTAGCCGCCCGGCAGATCGTGTCGGGGTGGAAGGACGGGAAGTCCTCCAGGTGATGGAGCCTTGACAGCTCCCTACGGTCAACCGCCTCCACCACGGTGTCGATCTCGACGCCTTCAGGAAGTCCGGTCTTGCCCAGGGCGCCGACCCGGCCCCCCACATGCCACTTCCAGTTCTCGGGGTTCATCCGCTCGATGTCGAAGGCCGGTACGGCCAGCAGGGGGGACTCCTCCGCCAGGATCACCGCGGGAAAGCCGCCTACCGGCCCGGTGTCCGGCAGTCCGTCCGCGGTATCGGCCACCACCAGGTCCGGTTGCTCGCCGTCCGGGGTGAGGTGAACACGGCTCGAACCGGAGAACACGTCCCTGGCCCTATGTCCGATGACGGCGATTTCCACCCCGAGCGGGTACTCGGCCGGCCCGGTCGGGTCCGGCGGCGCCGGGCGCACGCTCGCCCACACCCTGCGAGCGACGTTGAAGAGCCTCCTTCCCGAGGCCGAGACGAACCATCCGGCGAAGTTCCAGGCCTGCCGAGGGCTCCGGATCCGTCTCAACTGCGACAGCACGAGAGCCACCTTGGCGCCGAAGTGTGATCCGCGCAGGCGGAGGTCACCGGCGGGGGCCTTGCGCCGCAGAACCAGGTCGGAGAGGCTGAGCGGCACTACCTCCCCCAGATCCTCAAGGTCCCTTCCGGTCCGTCGGGCTCGATGCAGGATCCAGGTGCGGGCTATCGAGATGCTGGATCCGTCGCCCAGGGTCGCGATCGCGGCCGCCCGGGTTCCCAAGCCGTCCCGAAGTCGCTGGATGACCCGCCTGTCCGTGGTCATGCCGGCCGGCATGACCACATGGAAGGAAGCGAGAGGGAAGCTCTCCATCGCGCCGTCGACCGGCCCGAAGAAGACTCGTGGATCGGGCGCCAGGTGATGCCGGAGCCACTCGTAACCGGCATCCCCGGGACGGTCCCCGACCCAGACCACCAGATCGTGGATGGTGTTGCAGACTATTTCCTCGGCAGCCGCGAAGACCACTTCCGGAGGACGATCCCCCGGGTCGATGGTCACCACGTAGGAGGGGACGGTGAAGCTGCGGCCGGGCCGGGCCTGGCGGAAATGCGGGTGCGCGATCAGATGTGAGACCTTGGCCCGCTGGATGTCGAGACTTGCCCGCTCCGCGGCGCTGGGATCGGCGCCCTCGCCCTGATGCCAGCACAAGGCATCCCGAACCGGCACCAGCGGGCCTCCATAGGTGAAGGCCCGGTAGCCGAACTCGGTGTCCTCCATTCCCCAGCGGTTGAAGGACTCGTCGAAACCGCCGACATGATCGAAGAACCGGCGGCCCACGCCGAGATTCCCTCCGGTGACCACCCGGAAGAGGTCGTCGGACTCCATGGTCAATTCATCGGTCCTGGACATGTGGAACTCGATCCACTCCGGGCGATCGACCCTCCTACCCCTGAACAGGTCGGCGAGTGCTCCGGTCCGGTTGCGGACGGTCGCCGCATCGATGCCCCCGACATCCACATGCGCTCGGAACCCGAGGGTGAGCAGATCGCCGGCCATGTGATGCCAGCGTGCGTGTGCTGCCAGCCATCCGGCCTCGGGAAGCATGTCGCAATCGAGGAACACGAGGATGGGATGGCGCGCCGCCCGCGCGCCGTTGTTCCGGGCCCGCGCCAGCCCGAACCCGAGATCCTCCTGGTGTATCACCCGCACGTCCAGCGGGCTCGAAACCGGCGGTTCCAGGGGAACGGAGGACCCGTCGTCCACAACGATCACCTCGAACAGGTCACGGGGGTAGGTCTGCCGCTCCAGCGCCGCCAGGGTCAGGTCGAGCGCATCGGGCGCCTCGTAGTACGGGACGACGACCGAGACGGGCATTTCGGGGATGAAGTCATCGGCCGACGGCGGTTCCAGGCTACGCCAGTCGTTGTTTCTTATTGTGGCGGGTGGAACGGGGGACATCACCTGATCCATTAGAGAGGTGGTACTCCTCCGGAGGTGGGCTCGAGCACGGCCGGACTCTACCGTAAGGCCCCGGATAGCAGCGCGACCGGATCCGGATCGAGGGCCGAACCGGCGTGATCGGGGGTCCTCAGGAATCTCCCCGCGCCGTCCTACACTGGCCGGCGTGGTCAGGAGGGCACTGCTACTCGCGCTGGTAGCCATCATCGGGGTAGCTGTCCAGGTGACGGCCCAGGACGACAAGACCTTCACGTTCGAAGGCTCGGGCTGGGGTCACGGGGTGGGGATGAGCCAGTGGGGCGCATACGGCCAGGCCGTGGCAGACCCCCGGAAGCCCGGCGAGGACATCGCCGCCTACTACTACACCGGCTCGAGTCCCGCCGATCTGTCCGATCTCGACCTACCCAGCGACCTGCTGACCACGCTGGACAACCCGCTCTGGATCAATATCGCCTCCCAGATCACCCTCCTGGAGTTCACCGCGGTGGGCGGGCCGCTGGAGTTGTGCCTGGCGGACGACGGTGCCGGGCCGTGTCCCAAGCCGGAGCAGCCGCAGGACGGGGAGCGCTGGGAGTTCCGCCGGATCGGCGCAGGCGAGTGCGGGTTCTTCATGGACGACGAACTTCAGGGAACGGCGGGGGACTGCCGGGCGTCGATCTCCTGGCCCGAGGCGGACGGCGTCCAGCTTCGATACGGGGAGGACCGGAAGAAGCCCTGCGTGGTGAGGGACTCGGAGTGCGAGTACCGCCATGGGGCGATCAAGTTGCGGGACGACCCGGTCGAGGTCGGTTTCCACGTGCTCCTGACCATCGGCCTCGAGGACTATGTCCGGGGTATCGCCGAGATCTTCCCCTACTGGAAGGCGCCCGGGATCAACGAGGCGCAGGCGGTGGCGGCCCGTACCTACGGGGCCTTCAAGTTCCTGGCCCAGGAGGTGAACGAGCGCCCGGCGGATCCCGACGGGGACCCGGGGATCAGTGCCTCCCGCAAGGACTCGTGCTGGTGTCACCTGTACGACAACACCCGTGATCAGGTGTACGCGGGATGGTGGCGGGAGGACGGACCCGATCAATCGGCCTGGGTGGACGCGGTGGCAGCCACGGAGGGCCGGGTGCTCACCTACTTCGGACAGGGATGGGAGCGCTTCACCAAGGGCGGCATCATCCAGGCCTTCTTCTCCACCTCGTCCGGCGGGATCACCAACAGCAACCGCTACGGCTTCTTCACCGAGTGGAACGAGCGCCCGAGTTCGGTGACCCAGTGGCCGTACCTGCTGCCGAAAGACGACCCCTGGGACCTCGATCCGAGCTTGGGCAATCCGGTCGCTTCGTGGCGCAAGACCATCTCGGCTTCCCAGATCGCCGACCGGCTGGGTTGGGACGAGGTGACCGACGCGCAACTGGTGTCGGGCCCGACCACCGCCAGCGTCTCCCGAGTGCGTTTCGACGGCCGAGAAGGAGGCAGCGACGTCTCGACGACGGTGGCAGGGGCCTGGCTCCGCTACGGGCTCGGTCTCAGGTCGTCGGTGGTCCGCGCCATCGATGACCGCCAGGCGCCTCCCACCGAGCCCGATCCTCCGGACCAGGGCGATGACGGGGAGGGTCAGGCGCCCGAGCAGGGCGACATCCCGTACGACGAGCTTCCCCCGTTCCAGGACATAGCCGGCCACACCCACGAGGACGGGATAGATACCCTGCGGCTGGCCGGGATCGCGGAGGGCTGCGATCACTACAGCCTCTACTTCTGCCCGAGCGACCAGGCCAACCGGCTGCAAGTGGCGGTGCTGCTGGCGAGGGCCGCCAGGCTTCCGAGACCCGAGGAGCCCTACGCCCTGAACTTCGAGGACGTGCCCACCTCCTTCCCGCATGCGAGCGAGATATATGCCCTGGCGGAGGCCGGGATCACGGTCGGATGCGCCGCCAACCGGTACTGTCCGGAGGCGCCCCTCACTCGGGGCCAGATGGCCACGTTCCTGATGAGGGCATTGGGCCTTGCGCCGCTCGATTCGTTCGACGGACGTACGTTCGATGACGTTGCGGCCAACAACAGCCATCGCGGAGCCATCCACGCCATCGCCGCCGAGGGGATCACCGTCGGCTGCGCCCCCGACCGGTTCTGCCCCTACCGGCCCCTCACTCGGGGCCAGATGGCCACGTTGCTAGCCCGGGCCTTCTACTGGGGTGGCCCGACGCCTCCCGACGGGAACCAATAGGAAGCCGATACCCCATGCCAGATGCATGGTCGGCATCACCGCCGAAAGGAGCCAGGCGGCCCGGTCCCGGCTCCTGACGGTCTCCGCCAGCGTGGTCGCCAGGATCAGCGACGCGTAGGCGACCGGCGGTACCCACCAGAACGGCACGCCGATCGTGGCGCCGATCGCAGAGAGGACCAGGCCCGTGATCAGCGCCGGCGGGGCCAGTTGCCGGAGGGCGAGCGCGCCCGGGTTGCGGAGCAGCATCACCCGCTTCCACCTTCCGTAGTCGAGATACTGCTTCCAGAGGGCGCGCAGGCTGGTACGGGGGTGGTAGGCAACCGCCAGCCGCGGGTCGAACCAGACGAGCTTTCCGGACTGCCGGAGCCGATGGTTGAGCTCGAAGTCCTGGTTGCGTACCAGGGCAGGGTCGAAGCCCCCCACCTCCTCGAGGGATTGCCGGTCGAACACGCCCAGGTATACGGTGTCCGCAGGCCCGGCCACCGCGGAATGCCTGAAGCGGGCGGTCCCCGCCGCTGCCGGCGAGTTCATGGCGATGGCTATTGCCCGCTGGAGGGTGCTCCGTCCCACGGCGTCCTGCCGCCCACCCACGTTGGCCGCTCCGGTCTCCTCCAGCAGTCCGACCGCGAGACGCACGTAGTCGGGGGCGAGTTCGGCATGCCCGTCACACCGCACCAGGACCTGGCCGCGGGCCGCGCCGATCGCCCGGTTGAGACCGGTCGCCACCCCCAGATCGGGGTTGTCGATCACCTTGAGGCGGGAGTCCTCCCAGGCGCACCTTCGCAGGATGGCGAGCGTCCCATCGGTGCTCCGCCCATCCGCGACCACCACCTCGAGGCCTCCTTCGTAGTCCTGGTCGAAGACGGCCCGCAGGGTGGCTTCGAGATGAGCGGCCTCGTTGCGCACCGCCATCACCACCGACACGTGGGGCAAGTCGGACAGGCGGACCTCCTTCCTCGGCGGGAACGGGGGTGATTGTCGCAGGGCGCCGGTTCGTATACTGGCCGCGCACCCCGGACTGATCGACGGCGCTCCGACGCCTTCAGTCTCTCGGATGGTGGACGGTAGACCGGATACGGAGGCCATGTTCGGGTCGGAGTTGGCATTCAGCCCGGAGGTGGTCCTGGCGATGTGGGCGGCCGGCGTGGCCGGCTCCGGTGCGGCGGTGGCCCACTGGCGCATCGTCGGGTCGGGTTACCTATGGCTGGTCGCCGGAACCGTGGCCCTGATCGGCGGGGCGGCCTGGTACTTCGATCCGGGCGTCCTGGCGGCGGCGGCCGCGCTGGTGGGCGCGGGCGCCGCGTTCGTAGCCAGGAACAGCAGGGCGGCCACCATCGCTCTCGGCCTGTCGTCCCTGTCCTTCCTGGTGGGCGCGGCGGCGGGTTCCCCCGTTCCTGCCATCACCGGTAGCGCCGCGCTTGGCGGGATTATGGGTGAGATGTTGCTCGGGCACTGGTTCCTGGTGAGTCCGAGAATGCCTCGCTGGCCACTCCGCGCCCTGGCGGTGATCGGCGGCGCGGCGGTAGCCCTCGACTGGCTGGTGCACTTCGCGCCGGGCCTTCCGCCGGCAACTTCGGCGGTGCCGTTGATAGCGTCCGTGGCTCTGGCGGCCACCAGTGTCGTCCTCATGGCCGCAGTCTGGTTCGCTCTCGGCTACCCGTCGTATCCGGGCGTGATGGCGGCCACCGGCCTCAGCTACCTGGCGGTCCTGACCTCGCTCGGCTCGGTCATCCTCATCCGGGCGCTGGCAGCGGGCGTCTCACCCCTATGAGTGCCTACTGACCACCGGCCACGCAGGGCTAGCATCCGTTTCTCCGATCCCGATCGGCAATGATCCGCGTCAGCAGACTGGAGTCGCAGTTGGATATCGAGTTCGTGGAATCGCATGAGGAGGCGGCGTCGCGCGCCGGAGTCCTCGGCCTCGCCGCCGGTCCCGGCCTTGCCTGGCAGGGCGATGCGGACGGCTACGTCGCCTCGCTGGGCGCGGGCTTCGAGCGGGCGCTCGAGCGGGCCGGGTTCAAGGGGGAGGCCGGCCAGAGTTGCTCCTACGACACCGGGTCGGAGAGTCCGCACACGGTGGTGGCGCTGGGCATCGGGGAGACCCCGAGCGCGGACGACCTCCGCAGGGCCGCCGGGACCCTGGGCCGCAAGGCATCGAAGGAGGCTTCGGTGGCCATGACGCTGGCCGTAGACGGGCAGGCGGCGCCCCTGGTGGAGGGATTCCTGCTCTCCCAGTACTCGTACGACCGGTTCAGGAGCAAGCCGGAGCCCGCCCGCACCGAGTCCCTCCTGCTGGTGGGCGAGGGGGAGAGGTCCGACTGCGAGGCGGGGGCGGTGGTCGCCGAGGCGGTCGGCTGGGCGCGCGACCTGGTCAACACCCCGGCCAGGGACAAGGCGCCCTTGGAGATTCAACGCCGGGTGGCGGAGTTGGCGGACGGTCTCGACCTGCGCCTGGAGACGCGTGATGTGCCGGAACTCGAGGAGGGCGGCTTCGGAGGTTTGCTGGGCGTGGCGGCCGGATCGGACCGGGATCCCTGCTTCGTCGAGCTGTGGTACGAGCCCGAGGGTGCCGAGACGTTCGTGGCGCTGGTCGGCAAGGGGATCACCTTCGACTCCGGCGGCCTCAGCATCAAGCCGGCCCAGGCCATGGAGACGATGAAGACCGACATGTCGGGTGCGGCAGCGGTGCTCGGCGCCATGGCGGCCATCGCCCGGCTCCGGATACCCGTGAAGGTGCTGGGCCTGGCCCCGCTCACCGACAACATGCCCGGACCCCACGCCACCAAGCCGGGCGACGTTCTCACCACCCGTAACGGCAAGACGATCGAGGTACTCAATACGGATGCCGAGGGACGGCTGATCCTGGCCGATGCGCTCGCCTACGCGGTCGAACAGGGTCCGGATCTGATGGTGGATCTGGCCACCTTGACGGGCGCATGCAAGGTGGCGCTCGGCGACACCATCGCCGGGGTGATGGGTAACGACGATTCCCTGATCGACAGGATCGAAGAGGCCGGCGAGCAGGCCGGCGAACGGGTATGGCACCTTCCGCTGCCCGAGGAGTACCGCAGCCTGCTCGACACTCCTATGGCCGACATGAAGAACATCGGCGGTCGCTGGGGCGGCGCGCTGACGGCCGCGTTGCTCCTACAGGAGTTCGTGGGCGACGTTCCCTGGGCGCATCTCGACATCGCCGGTCCCGCCCGCTGGACCCGCGACGAGCACTACCAGTCGAAGGGGGGCTCGGGCTTCGGGGTTCGCACCCTGGTCGAGCTGGTTTCGAACCTGGCGGAGCAGGGATTCGGCACGACGGAATGAGGGGGGCCTTTCAGCGCGGGAGGTGTCGCGGTGATGGCGCCGCCGGCCCTCCGGCCGGAGCACGCCGGTAGATGAGGCTCAGATTCCTCCGGGCGCAGGCGCTGCTCGACATGGCGACGCTCCTCGTGTCCATGCTGGTCGCCTCGACCATCAGCTTCGACACCCTCTTCCCGTGGCAGTTCGAGCCGCAGATCTGGTCGCTCCTGATGATCATGCTCGGCGGCCTGGCAGGGGCCGAATGGGTCGGCTCACGGTTGCTGGTGGGCGGGTCTCCGCGGCCCGGCTACGGACGGGCCCTGGCCGTGGCGCTCATGGTCCTAGGCGTCACCGCGCTGGCGCTGGTGGCCACCCGGGTCTACTTCTCCCGCTCGTTCATCGTGTGGACGATGGCCTGTTTCATGCTGGGCGCCTTGATCCATCGGGCCTGGTTGCGGCGTCGCCCCTGGGCCGAGGGGATGGTCCTGATCACCGGCGAGCAGGCTCTGGTCGACGACCTCCGGGATGCCCCCCATGCCGAGGTGCTCGCCGTGGTGGATCCGGCCACCGAGGAGCGCCTGGAACCCCTCGAGCCGGGAGTGGTGCTGGGGGTCGACCTGAAGGCGGCGCTGTCGCCCCGCCTGGCCCAGTACGTCTCCTCGTGCACCCTGGCAGGGATGGACGTGCGGCCCATTTCCCAGGTCTACGAGATGCATACCGGTCGGATGCCCGTGGTGTCGCTGGTGGAGGGATGGGAGCTCTCCACGCCCGTCATCCGGACCGCTCCCTACCTACCGGGGAAGCGGCTCTTCGACATCCTGGCGGTACTCGCGACCGCCCCGATCACCCTCGTCCTGGCGGGCGTGACCGCGGCCGTAATCCGTTTCAGCTCGTCGGGGCCGGTCATCTTCCGCCAGGTACGGGTGGGCCGGGGAGGGGCGACGTTCACCCAGTACAAGTTCCGCTCCATGTGGCACGATCCCGACCGGCAGGGGGCGTCTTTCACCAGCCGGGACGACGACCGGGTGGTTCCCGCCGCCCGCACCATCCGGCGATTCCGGCTCGACGAGCTGCCCCAGCTGTGGAACGTGCTCAAGGGCGACCTCAGCCTGGTGGGGCCGAGACCCGAGCAGGTGGAGTTCGTGGAGCGTTTCGACCGTACCATCCCCTTCTACTCCCAGCGCCATCTCATCCGGCCCGGCCTCACCGGCTGGGCCCAGGTCAACCACGGATACGCCGATGGCGAGGCCGGCACCGTCGAGAAGCTGACCTACGACCTGTTCTACGTCAAGCACATGAGCCCGTGGCTCGATCTCGAGATCCTGGGAAGGAGCTCCTGGACCATCCTCAGCGGCTTCGGCGCCCGCTGATCAGGCTGGAACACGCTCGAAAGCCGGGGATGGGTTGGCCGCCGTCCTCTCGCATGGGCGTTTTCGGTCCCGAGAACGGCCAACCGGACGTTTTCAGTGCGCTCCGACCGCCCGGCAGGCCTGGTCGTAGTCCACGATGGGCGGGGGAGTGGCCGGGTCGGCGCAGGCGGGGCAATCCGAGTTCTTCCCGAACCGGAGGATCCGGAAGCGCTGGGTGAGGACATCGAGCGTGAGCAGCCGTCCCACCAGGCTGTCCCCGATCCCCACCAGCCACTTGATGGCCTCGGCCGCCTGCAGCGTTCCCACCACGCCGGGGAGGACGCCGAGCACCCCGGCCTCCTCGCAGTTGGGCGCCAGCTCGGGTGCGGGGGGCTCGGGGAACAGGCACCGGTAGCACGGCCCGTCCGCCGGATCGAACAGGCTCACCTGTCCCTCGAAGCGGAACACCGATCCGTGCACCACCGGGATCCCCAGGTGGATGGACGCATCGTTGACCAGGTACCGGGTGGGGAAGTTGTCGGCGCCGTCGATGACGATGTCGTAGCCGTCCAGGAGGTCGAGCGCGTTGGAGGCCGACAGGCGCTGGTCGTGGGTCTCGACCGACACGTCGGGGTTGAGGGCCCGGATGGTGTCGCGGGCCGATTCCACCTTCGAGTTGCCCACCGTCCGGGTGCTGTGCAATACCTGGCGTTGCAGGTTGCTGACATCCACCCGGTCATGGTCGACGAGGCCGAGGGTTCCCACGCCCGCGGCGGCCAGGTACAGGCCGGCCGGCGAGCCCAGGCCGCCGGCGCCCACGATCATGACCCGGGAGTCGAGCAGCTTGCGCTGCCCGGCCTCCCCGACCTCCGGAAGGCGGATATGGCGGTCGTACCGCTTCATCTGGTCGTCGGGCATGCGGCTGGGCAGTTCCCACGGACCCCCGCGGGCCTTCCACTCCTGGAATCCGCCCGCCAGCGAGTAGGCGGTGGTGTAGCCCATGGTCTGGAGCGTGGAGGCCGCCAGTACCGAGCGGACCCCCGACGCGCAGTAGATCACCAGGGGCCGGTCGGTGGGAGGCGACACCATGTGGATACTCCCCTCCAGCACCCCCCGGGGGATGTGGTAGGCGCCGGGGATCTTGCCCTGCTCCAGCTCGGGGTCCTCCCGGACGTCGATCAGGATGATCTGGGAGGGGTCCAGCGAGGCCAGCTGATCGGCCGAGATCTCCCTGATCCGGCGGCGGGCCTCGATGACGAGGTCCATGTAGGAAGCGCCCATACCGGCAGGGTACCCGAGCCTCGACCGGACCGGAGGCCCGCGTGCCTACCGGAGGAGCCCGACCAGCTCGCTCATGGCGGGGCCGGCGTGGGCTTCGATCTTGAGGTCGGCGATCCCGTCACCGTCCGTCGGCCCGAGGTTCACGATCACGAACGGCACGCCGCGGCGGGCGGCCGCGAGTGGGATGTCGGCGGCCGGCCAGACCGACAGGGTGGTACCCACCGCCAGGACCGCGTCGGCGGCCTGCGCCATGGCGTACCCACGGTGCATCTCCACGGCGGGCATGGCCTGGCCGAACGAGATCACGGTCAGCTTGATGATGCCGCCGCAGCGGGAGCAGTGCGGATCCTCCTCGCCGGCCTCCACCCGGTCGAACACCCTCTCGGTGGGCCACTCCGCCGGGCACATCAGGCAGCGGACCTTCCAGACGTTGCCGTGTACCTCGACCAGCAGCTCGTCCGCCAGGCCCGCCGCCCGGTGGAGGCCGTCGATGTTCTGCGTGACGCAGCCTGCCAGCCGGCCCATCCGGGCCAGCTCGGCTATCGCCAGGTGCCCCTGGTTGGGCTCGGCCTGGCGCAGGGGCGAGGTGGACCACCTGAGCCAGCTCCTCCGGCGGGCCGCGGCGGACTCCAGGTACCGCTCGAACGTGAAGTCATCGGGGTCTACCGTCTTCCACAGGCCGTCGGGGCCGCGGAAGTCCGGGATCCCGGACTCGGTCGAGATCCCGGCGCCGGTGAAGACCAGCAGCCGGCTCGAATCCCCCAGGAGGTCGGCGGCCCGCTCGAGGCTAGGTGACCGGGGTGAGACGCTCTACCTCGATCTGGTCGGCGTTCCGCATCGCCCGGGCGAGGTCGTAGGCCGCCTGGAGTCGGTACCAGGTGTCGGCGCCTCCTCCGAATGCCTTGTCGAGCCGGATCGCCATCTCGGGCGAGATACCCGACCGGCAGTTGACGACATCCGACAGCTGCTTGCGACTGACCCGGAGCTTCCTTGCCGCCTCGGTAACGCTGAGTCCGAGTGGTTCCAGGCAGTCGTGGCGAACGGACAGTCCGGGATGGGGCGGGTTCTTCATAGCCATGCCTTCTCCTCCTTCAGTGGTAGTCGACCAGGTCGACGTCGGTCACGTGGACACCCTGTAACCGGAACACGATGCGCCGGTTGCCCGACACCCTCACGGACCAGTAGCCGGTAAGGTCGCCCTTCAGCGCATGGAGCCGGAATCCGGGCAGATCCATGTCCCCTCACGCCGGTTGCCCTGTCGAGACGCGCCAAGATCCGCTCGACGTTGGGAACGTGGCGTACGGTATGCGGCGTCGATCCCCCCTTTCGTAGAGGAGCTTCAGGTCCTTGTGCCGGAAGTGGATGATCACCAGGTAGTGTAACCTGTCACCGCTCAGGTGATAAAGGGTTTCGAGGAATGTGAGTTTTCCTCTGGTAGTCGCCGGGAGGCAGTCGGTAGTGGACCGAGAGCAGGTCACGGCGGTGCTGTTGCCGCAGCCGGGGGGTGAGACGGACCACGTGATGGCGTCGCAGCGGGGGGAGGAGGGGCCGCACCCACACGGCCCGGCTGTGGAAGTGGGCCAGACCTTCCCTGCAGAACACCGAGAGGAAGTTCGGATGCGGGATCTCCGACCGGCGCCTGGCGGCGGTGATCAGGCGCAGGAGTTCCGATACTGCGTTGGGTCCCAGGGCGGCCGTCCAGTAGGTGAGCACGTAAGGATGGGACGGCTCGACTCCGGAGCAGAGGTGCTCGGGCCAGAGCCGGGGAGTGATCCGGTAGCGTTCCTGCGCCGATACGCGGAGCGCGGCGCCCGGTATTGGCGCGATGTCCGTGGCGACGGGAGGACGTTCGTCTTGACGGACAGTACCGGGCGCTGCGAACCGCATGACCCCAATATGACACCGAAACCGTATTCTATCAATAGGGTATTTTTAGCGTTCTCAGGAATTTTTCCCACTTTTGACCAAGGATCGACTTCTATCGAACGATGGAAACAAGGGTTGATCCCGCTATCTGCCGATCACCAGTGAAAGAGCGCCGTCTGTCGCCACCAACTCGCCGGCTGACGGCACCGTCAGCAGCACCCGGTCCACCAGACCGGGGTCGTCCGCCGGCTGGTAGAGGATCTCGATGGCCACCGCCGTCCCGGCTGCCTCCTGGGCGATCTGGATGGCTTCCAGCGCCTCCTCCGAGCTGAGGCCCTCCAGCGCGGGCACCACCAGGGCGCTGGTCTCGCCGACCACCTGGATGGTCACGGTAGACCCCTGGTCCACCTCCATCCCGGCCCCGGGATCCGACCCCAGCACGGTTCCCCGAGGCTCGGCCGACAGCACCTCCTCGACCTCCGCCATCAGGTGGGCGCCGAGGACCGCATCACGAGCCCGGGAGGCGGACATCCCGGTCAGGTCGGGCACCTCGGTGAAGGGAAGCTCGTTGTAGTAGCCGATGCCCAGGCTGCTCGGGAACTCGCCCGCCGGGTACTTCTCCAGCGCCACCTCCATGAACTCCTTCCAGATCGGCGCCGGGACCGAACCGCCGAAGACGCGGGTGTAGGTCTCCCCGTTGATGAACACGTTCTCCAGCGAGATCTGCTCGTCCGGGTAGCCCACCCAGACCGCGGTGGTGAGGTTGGGCACGTATCCGACGAACCAGGCGTCCCGGTAGGCCTGGTGGGTTCCGGTCTTGCCGGCCTGGGGCACGCCCTCCATGTCCGCCCGCCGGGCGGTGCCGCAGCAGACCACCCGTTCCATCGGCCTCCGCACCGCGGCCGCCAGCACCGGATCGATGGCCTGGGTGGTCCTCACCTTGCGCTGGTAGATGACCTCCCCTCTGTCGTCGGTGATCAGGGAGATCAGGTAGGGCTCGGCGTGGACGCCGTTGGTCGCGAAGGTGCTGTAGGCGGAGGCCATCTCGAGCGGGCTCACCACGCCGGCGCCCAGCGCCAGGGAGTAGACCTCCTCCAGGTCCGAGGTGATGCCCATCCTGTGGGCGGTGCGGATGATCGCCTGGGGCCCCACCAGGACGGAGAGCTGGGCGTAGACCGTGTTCACCGAACGCTCGGTGGCCTGCGCCACTGTGAGCAGGTCGTCGACCGAGCCCGCGTTGCGGACCGTCCAGACGTAGCCCCCGTCAGGGCCGCACGGATCCTCGCACTCGATCTCGAGGGGGCTGCGCGCATCCCAGTAGGACTGGAGGCTCCCGCCGGCCTCGAGGTAGGCGACCAGCACGAAGGGCTTGAAGGCGGAGCCCGGGTTGCGGCGGCCCTGGATCACCAGGTCGAACTGCTCCTGCTCGAACGGCAGGCCGGACGACATCGCCAGCACCGCCCCGGTGTGGTTCTCGACCATGGCGATCGCCCCCGTGGGCGCCCCCCGGGTGTCGAGGCTCTCCTCGTCCGGGAGGGGCAGCCATGACCGCAGGATCCGGTTGGCCGCATTCTGGAGATCGATGTCCACCGTCACGTATACGTTGAGCCCGCCCCCGCCCTCGCAGTCCTCCTCGTGGGCCGGGCATCCGAAGAGGGCCTGGCGCCGCTCCGCGTTGGTGAACCCCAGGTCCTCGTCGAACTCCCTGTCGTTGAGGATCTGGCGGCGCACCTCGGCCACCACGTGTTCGGCCGGACTCTTGAACGGTTCCGGCTGCCGGATGAGGAAGGGGGCCTCCTTGGCCGCGGTGGCCTCCTCGAAGCTGATGTCCCCGGCCGCGGCCATGGCGTCGATCACGTCGTTGCGCCGGTCCTCGGCCCGCTCCGGCTGGCGGCGGGGGTCGTAGAGGGTTGGGTTGCGGATGGTCACGGCCAGGGTGGCCGACTCGGCGATGGTGAGGTCGGCGAGCTCCTTGCCGAAGTACTCCTGGGCGGCGGCCGCCACGCCGTACGCCGACCAGCCGAAGTAGACCGAGTTCATGTAGAACTCGAGTATCTCCGCCTTGGTGTGCCGCTGCTCGAGTTCGATGGCGTAGAGCGCCTCCAGGATCTTGCGCTGGATGGTCTGCTCGTCGCCGACAATGTTGTTCTTGACCACCTGCTGTGTGATGGTCGACCCGCCCCGCCGGTCCACCCCGGTCACATGATCCCGTATCGCGCTGGCGATGGCGGTGAAGTCGACCCCCTGGTGGTCGAAGTAGTCGCCGTCCTCGGCGGCCAGTATGGCGCGGACGAGAGTCTCGGGAACATCGACGAAGCGCGCCGGCTCGGAGATGCGCCCGGCGTGCAGCTCTGCCAGGAGGGTCCCGTCCTCGGTGTAGACGCGGGACACCCGGGACAGGTCGGGGAACGCCAGCAGGGTCGGCTCGGTCTCGATCTGGGGAAGCCACCGGTCCAGGAGCCGGTCGAAGGTGGCGTAGGCGGCGTTGACTCCGAGGAAGCCGAAGAGCCCGATCCAGGTGGCGACGATCATCGCGATCGCCACGCTCAGCACCAGGGCGAGCGACCACCGGCGCTTGAGCTCGCCTCGCTCGACCTCGTGGATGTTCGGGCCGGTCACGACGGATCTCCGTGTTCCGCAGACAGACGACGGTCTGTAGGATGCCTGGTCATCGGCTAGCCAGGATACCCCTGCCCTTGTCCAATACTCCGGCACCTCCGGGGCGCGCCACCTCCAGCGACCTGGAGATCGACGTGGTCTACGGCCCGGCCCCCCACGGCGACCTCGGCGATCCCGGAGGCTTCCCCTTCACCCGCGGCCCCTACCCGACCATGTACAGGGGCCGGCCCTGGACGATCCGCCAGTACGCCGGGTTCGGCACCGCCGGCCAGACCAACCGGCGCTTCAAGGCGCTCCTGGCCGCCGGCCAGACCGGTATCTCCACCGCCTTCGACCTCCCCACCCAGATGGGGATCGACTCGGACGCGCCCCTGGCGGCGGGCGAGGTCGGCAAGGTGGGGGTGGCCATCGACAGCCTGGCCGACATGCGGGTTCTCCTCGACGGCTTGCCGCTCGGCGAGGTGACCACCTCGATGACGATCAACGCCACGGCGCCCGTGCTGCTGCTGCTCTACCAGCTGGTGGCCGAGGAGCAGGGCACCCCGCCGGAGCGGATCCGGGGGACCGTCCAGAACGACATCCTGAAGGAGTACATCGCCCGGGGAACCTACATCTACCCGCCCAGGGCCTCGATGCGGCTGGTCACCGACCTGTTCTCCTACTGCGGCCGGGAGCTTCCCGCCTGGAACACCATCTCCATAAGCGGTTACCACATCCGCGAGGCGGGCTCCACAGCCGCCCAGGAGATCGCCTTCACCCTCGCCAACGGCATCGCCTACGTGGAGGCCGCCATCGGGGCCGGCCTCGAGGTGGAGCGGTTCGCCCCCCGGCTGTCGTTCTTCTGGAACTCGCACAACCACCTGTTCGAGGAGGCGGCCAAGTTCCGGGCCGCCCGGCGCATGTGGGCCCGCATCATGCGGGACCGCTTCGGCGCCACCGCTCCGGCCGGGCAGCGGATGCGGTTCCACACCCAGACGGCCGGTTCCACGCTCACCGCCCAGCAACCCGAGAACAACATCGTCCGCACCACCGTCCAGGCGCTGGCGGCCACGATGGGGGGCACCCAGTCGCTCCACACCAACGCCTACGACGAGGCGCTGGGCCTGCCCACCGAGCGCTCTGCCACCATCGCCCTGCGCACCCAGCAGATCCTCGCCGCCGAGTCGGGCATGGCAGACACGGTCGACCCGCTGGCGGGCTCCTACTACGTGGAGAGCCTCACCGACCGGCTGGAGGAGGCCGCCGGGCGGATCATCGACGACGTCGATGAGCTGGGCGGGGCGGTGGCCGCTATCGAGCGGGGCTTCCCGCAGCGCGAGATCGAGGAGGCCTCCTACCGGGCCTCGATCCGGGTCGAGAGCGGGCAGGACACGGTGGTGGGCGTCAACCGGTTCACCGACGGCGCCGGCCCGGACGTGGAGGTCCTGAGCGTCGATCCGGCTCTCGAAGCCGCCCAGCGGTCGAGGGTGCGGGAGTGGCGCGCCGGCCGCGACCAGCCGGCCGTGGACCGTTCGCTGGAGCGATTGTCGGAGACGGCCGGGGGAACCGGCAATATCATGTACCCGATGAAAGAGGCCCTGGCCGCGGGCGCCACGCTGGGCGAAGTCTCGGACGCCCTGCGGCGGGTCCTGGGTGTGCACCGGGCCCGGTAGCGGGGCTCGGGCACCGGCCGGAAGTATGGAGGCAGGCGGATGAATCGCGAGGACGCGTCTGTAAGGTTCCTGATAATCGGCGCCGGGCCGGCCGGCACGGCGGCGGCCACCACCTCCTCCGCCCTGGGCGCCGAGGTGGTCCTGGTCGAGGACTCGGTGGTGGGCGGTGCCGCCCATCTCCGGGACTGCATCCCCTCCAAGGCGATGGCCGCCACGTCCATCCGGATGAAGGCGATCCGCAACGCGGCGGACCTGGGGATAGTGGGCCCGGGCGCCGGGGTGGACCTGGACCGCCTGGCCGACCGGATACAGGTGATCACGAGGACGATCTCGGGCCGCTCCGTCGAGCTGCTGGAGAGCCAGGGCATCGAGATAGTCCGCGGCCGCGGACGGTTCGTGGGCCCAAACCTGGCGGTCGCCACGGTCGACGGTATCGAGAGGCACATCCCGTTCGACGCCGCCCTCGTCTCCACGGGATCGCGGCCCCGCGTCCCGGAGTGGGCGGCCGTGGACGGGGAGCGGGTCCTGACCACGCGCCATGTCTACGACCTTTCCGCCCTTCCCGAGCACGTGGTGGTGATCGGGTCGGGCGTGACCGGGGTGGAGATGGTCCACATCTTCGAGAGCCTCGGATCCGAGGTGTCGCTCCTGGTGAGCCGCCACCATGTCCTCCCGCACCGTGACGCCGAGGTGGCCGCGGCGCTGGAGGCCGACTTCCTGGAGCGGGGCGTGAGCCTCCTGAAGGGTGCCCGGGCGGTGGGGATCGACCGGACCGGGGACGGTGTGAGGGTGCATGTCGAGGACGGCCGCCGGGTTGACGGGAGCCACGCCCTGCTGGCGGTGGGGGCCATGCCGATGACCGAGGGCTTGGGTCTGGAGGAGGTCGGCGTGAAGACCGACCAGGGCTTCATCGTGGTGGACGAGTACCAGCGCACCTCCGTCCCGCACATATACGCCGCGGGTGACGTCACCGGCCAGATGCTCCTGTCGTCGGTCGCCAACCAGCAGGGACGGAACCTGGCGAGGCACGTCGTGGGCCACCCCGGCCAGTCCATCGACTACGCGAACGTGGCCCAGGCCATCTTCACCGAGCCGGAGATCGCCTCCGTCGGCCTGGAGGAGGCCGACGCCGCGGCGGAGGGACGCAAGGTCCGCATCACCAAGGTGCCCTTCACCGCCAATCCCCGCAGCCTCATACACGGGAGCACAGGAGGCTTCGCCAAGGTGGTCTCCGATCCGGCCACCCGGGTGGTGCTGGGCGGGACCATCGTCGGCCACCGGGCATCGGAACTGATCGGGATCCTGGCCCTGGCCACCAGAGGGAAGATCAAGGTCCAGACCCTGCGCGAGACCCTCATGGTGCATCCCACCCTCTCGGAGTCCATTTCCGACGCCGGCGATTAGTTTGATCGTGGTCAGTCTGTGTTGCGGCGGAGTGATCTGGACCGCCATCGACGCCTCTGGCTGCGTCCTGTTTCCTCAACGTACCCTGCGGGTACGCCTTCGTCAGCAGTCCTTGCCATAGACGCCGCTGCCGGCGCCGTATCCCACCGCCGCGCCGCAGACCGACCACGGTGCTCTGCGTGGGGGCTGGCGTGTTCTGGGCTGCCATTGACGCTTCTGGCTGTGTTCTGTTTCCTCAACGTACCCTGCGGGTGTGCCTTTGTCGGCAAGTCCTTGCCATAGACGCCGCTGCCGGCGCCATATCCCACCGCCCCCACGCAGACCCACCACGGGACCCGCGATAACAGACGAACGCTCGTAGCGTGAACACGCCCTAGCTCGGTACCGGTCCCGCCGGTTCCCGACCACCGAAGGCCGGCCGGAGCGGTAGCACCTCCGGATCGGTAGCCGCGACGCACCGACTCCCCCAAGAAACACCGGTGGTCGCTCGCGCGGTCACGGGTCCTGCGGCGGTGGCGGTGGCGGAGGCCCAGCCGGCCCCACCGGGCCCACGACCCCGGTGGGACGCTTCACCGATGTGCCCGCAGACTCGGCGCACTTCGTCGCGATCGAGGCCATCGCTTCTGCGGGCATCACTCGCGGCTGCGGCACGGCCCGTTACTGCCCGGACCGGCCGGTGACGAGGGGTCAGATGGCAGCCTTCCTGGTCCGCGCCCTGAACCTGCCCGCGGCCGACCAGGACTACTTCGGCGACGACGACGGCGGCACACATGAGGCCGACATCAACGCTTTGCGCCTGGCCGGGATCACGGTCGGCTGTGGTGCGGACAGCTTCTGCCCCAACCGGCCGGTGACCAGGGGTCAGATGGCCGCGTTCCTGGTGCGTGCCCTGAACCTGCCCGCCGCCGAGGTGGACTACTTCGGTGACGACAACGGCAGCATCCACGAGGCCAACATCAACGCCTTGCGCCGGGCCGGGATCACTCTCGGCTGCGACGCCGACCGTTTCTGCCCCGACCAGCCCGTGACCAGGGCCCAGATGGCCACCTTCCTGGCCCGAGCCCTCAACCTGCTATGACCCCGCTGCAAGTCCTCGGCGCAGGCCTGGCAGTCGCGCTCCTCACCCTGCCAGGCCTGTGGCCCTTACCGGATTGAGAGTTGTATGTGCGCAAACGGGCGTTTCCGGCTGCCGGTTCGGGCCGTGACCGGACTGGTGGTGGCAAGCTTGTGCGATCTTGATGCACAGAAGCAAGCATCATGATGCTAGTATTGGGATATGAGAACGACGGTGACTCTGGCCCGCGATGTGGCGGCGGCGGTGGAGGGGCTGCGCCGGTCCGAGGGCGTCGGGGTGAGCGAGGCCGTCAACCGGCTGGTGCGTGACGGCTTGGCAGCGCCGGCCGCGGCATCTCGCTACGAGCACACGTCCTTCCAGATGGACCAGCGCATCGATGTCACCGACATAGGCGAGGTGCTGAGCCTGCTCGACGAATCCGATTGACCCGTGCTGATCGACGCCAACCTGTTGCTGTACGCCACCGACAGGTCGAATGTCCGCCACGAGCCGGCCGCGCGATGGCTGACCGCGGTGCTCAACGGCGACCGTCGGGTGGGAATCCCGTGGCAGTCGCTCGGGGCGTTCCTGCGTATCGGCACCAGCCCCCGCGTCTACGCCAACCCCATGTCGGCCGAGCAGGCTTGGGGTTGTGTCCGTGCCTGGCTGGCAGCCGCGCCGGTGTGGATTCCTCCGGCCACTGAGCGCACCGCCGCCATTCTCGGCGAGCTCGTCGCCGCCCACCATGTGACCGCCAATCTCGTGCCCGACGCCATGCTGGCGGCCCTCGCCGTCGAGCACGGCCTGGTCGTGATGAGCGCCGACACCGACTTCGCCCGCTTCGGAGAGGTTCGCTGGGAAGACCCCATCGCCACGAGAAGCAGGGGATAATTCCGGCCGCGGCGTAGTAGTAGTTCATCGCAGGCACGACCGAGTGGCACAGGGTCGCCAAAGCCATCTTCGCGAAGGCGGGCTAACCCACCTCAGCCCTGATCAAGGGGCCTACCACCGCGGCGACCGGCTGCAGCGGCACGGCCGCCGAAGCGTGTGGCCCCGAGGGGCGCCTCTGGCTTGCCGGTTCGGGCCGTAACTGCGTCTCGGCTTCTGGCTCATGCGGTGAGGAGGGCGGCAGGGATGACACCTATGCCGTCGCGGCGGCGGTAGGCGTCGCGGCCGGTGGTGATGACCGCCGCGTCGAGCAGGTTGGGGCCGATCCGACCGGCCAGCCAGCGGAGATGCCTCACGTCGTTGCCGTCGATCAGAGCCGAGAGCTTCACCTCGAGCGCCACGACTCGGCCGTCGGCCCTCTCCACGATGAGGTCGATCTCCCGCTCGCCGGCCCGGGTCCGCAGGTGCGAGACCCGGGCCTCGTTGGCCTGCGCGTAGACCCGCACCGACAGCGTGACGAGAGACTGGAACAGGGCGCCGAGCAGCGTGCCGTCCCTGGGCATGGCGGGGCCGGCGTCGGCGCCGTCGACCAAAGCGTCCGCGTCCACGCCGAGCAGGCGCGCGGCCAGCGCGGAGTCGGCGAGCTGGTGAACGGGGGAGGCGGCCAGGCGGGTGAGCCGGTTCCTGGTGGGGAGCCAGGCCGGCACTTCCTCGATCATCCAGAGCTGCTCCAGGATGCGGCGGTAGGCGAACGTGGTCGATTTGGCCGGCTTGTCCGGTTTTCCCGGCGTGGCGGCGTCGCGGATCGTGGTGTAGGACGCCGAGGTGGAGGTTGCGGCCGCGAACGCGGTCATCCAGCCCCGCAGCGTCCGGCGGTCGCGGACGCTGCGGCCGAGGTAGCTGAAGTCGTGCTCGACGATGCGATCGATATACCCGTCGAGCTGGGCCCGGAGCAAGCGGGGAGAGAGGGTTCTAAAGGTTGTATTGACAGATCAGGTGAGGCGACTCCTCGCCGCCATCTAGCGGATGATGGCTACCACTTCGTTGGTGCGGACGGTGTCGCCGGGCCGGACTTTCAGCTCGACCAGTTCGCCGTCCATGGGGCTCTTGATCTCGTTCTCCATCTTCATAGCCTCTAGGACGCAGATCTGCTGATCTGTAGTCACCCGGTCGCCTGCTTTGACCGACACCTTGACGATGGTTCCCTGCATGGGAGAGAGCACCATTCCGGGTTCGGTGGATACGGGACCTCCTGCGGCTCGCCGCCGGGGCGGCCTCCGCATCGGGCGGTCCCCGGCCGCGTGTGGCGCCTCCGGAGGCCAGAAGGTCACGTCGAACTTCCGCCCGCCGACCTCCACGGTCATCACCCGGCCCGGTCCCGGATCCTCGGTGGGTTGGGCCTCGCCCCGGTCGAACGGCTCGGGGTCGAGCATCAGCTCCTCCTCGACGAACCGGGTGTGGGCCTCCCCGCTCACGAAGACCGGGTGGGACAGCACCGCCCTGTGGGCCGGGATGGTGGTGGCCACGCCCGCCACGCGGTACTCGTCCAGGGCCCGCTCGGCCCGGGCGATCGCGGCCTCCCGGGTCCGGCCCCACACCACCAGCTTGGCCAGCAGGTTGTCGTAGTACTGGCTGACCGTGGTGCCCGGGGTGATCCACGAATCCACCCTGACGCCCGGACCGCCCGGTTCCCGGTACTCGGTGACCGTCCCCGGCGAGGGGCTGAATCGGGCGGCGGGATCCTCGGCATTGATACGCAGCTCGATGGCGTGCCCGGCCACTTGAACCTCATCGAATGAGAGCGGATGGCCGTCGGCGATGGCCAGCTGCTCGGCCACCAGGTCGAGTCCGGTCACCATCTCGGTCACCGTGTGCTCGACCTGGAGGCGCGTGTTCATCTCGAGGAAGTAGAAGGTCCCGTCGGGCCGCACCAGGAACTCGACGGTGCCTGCGTTGGCGTAGTCGCAGGCCTCGGCGATGGCGAGCGCGGCCTCGCCGAGGGCCCTCCGGCCGTCAGGGGTGAGCAAGGTGGAGGGTGTCTCCTCGATGAGCTTCTGGTGGCGGCGTTGCACCGAGCAGTCCCGCTCGCCGAGGAAGCGGGCGTTGCCGTGGCGGTCCACGATGATCTGGGCCTCGATGTGGCGGGCCCTGTCGAGGTACGCCTCGAGGTAGACGGCGGGGTTGCCGAAGTACGCCTCCGCCTCCCGGCGGGCGCCCTCGATGGCGTTGGCGAGTTCCTTGCGGTTGCCGGCGACCCGTAGGCCCTTGCCCCCGCCGCCGTGAGATGCCTTCACCGCGATCGGGTAGCCGATCTTCGAGGCGATCGGGGCGGCCTCCTTGAAGCTGCTGACGGCCTCCGTGGTCCCGGGCACCGGCGCCACCCCGGCCCGCTCCGCGGTCTGGCGTGACCGGATCTTGTCACCCATCAGCTCGATGGCGCGGGCCGGCGGCCCCACCCAGGTGATGCCCGCATCCGCCACCATGCGGGCGAATCCGGCGTTCTCGGAGAGGAACCCGTAGCCCGGATGGATCGCGTCGGCGCCCGACTGCCGGGCGACATCGATGATGCGCCGGGCGTTCAGGTAGGACTCGGAGGCAGGAGGGCCGCCGATGTTCCACGCCTCGTCGGCCATCTCGACGTGCATGGCGTCCCGGTCCAGTTCCGAGTACACCGCGATCGTCCGCAAGCCCAGCTCGGCGGCGGTCCGGATCACCCGTACCGCGATCTCCCCCCGGTTGGCTACCAGGAGGGAGTCCATGCTCAGGCTCTGCGTCGGCACGAGGGTCTCAGAGGGGGATGTTGCCGTGCTTCTTGGGCGGTAGCGAGTCACGCTTGTCGCGCAGCATGTCGAACGCCTTGATCAGAAGCACCCTGGTCTCTCGGGGCTCGATGACGCTGTCCACCAGGCCCAATTCCGAAGCCACGTAGGGGTTGGCGAAGCGGTCCTCGTACTCCTCGACCAGGTCGGCCCGCCTGGCATCGGGGTCGGCGGCCGTGGCGATCTCCTTACGGTGGATGATGTTGACCGCACCCTGGGCGCCCATCACCGCGATCTCGGCCGACGGCCAGGCGTAAACCAGGTCGGCGCCCACGCCGCGGGCGTTCATGACCAGGTAGGCGCCTCCGTAGGACTTGCGGGTGATCACGGTCACCCTCGGCACGGTCGCCTCGCAGTAGGCGTAGAGCAGCTTGGCGCCGTGGCGGATGATGCCGCCGTGCTCCTGCTCCACGCCCGGCAGGAAACCGGGCACGTCCACGAACGTGATGATGGGGATGTTGAAGGCATCGCACATCCGGACGAACCGGGCCGCCTTCTGCGACGCCCCGATGTCGAGCGTCCCGGCCAGATGGCTGGGCTGGTTGGCCACGATGCCCATGGAGTGACCGTTCAGGCGGGCCAACCCCACCACGATGTTGCGGGCCCAGTGCTCGTGGACCTGGTAGAACTCGCCCCCGTCCACCACCGATTCGATGATGTCCACCATGTCGTAGGGCTGGTTGGGCGAGTCGGGAATGATCGAGTCCAGGTGGTCGTCCGCCCGGTCCGGAGAGTCGTCGGGCGGGAAGTAGGGGGGCGGGGTCATGTTGTTCTGGGGGAGGAAGGAGAGGAGGTAGCGGACGTCGTCCAGGGCGTCGGCGCCGGACTCGGAGATGAAATGCGTGACCCCGGAGGTGGAGGCGTGGGTGTTGGCGCCGCCCAGGTCCTCGAAGGTGACCTCCTCGCCGGTGACGGCCTTGATCACGTCCGGGCCGGTGATGAACATGTGGCTGGTGCCGCCCACCTGGTAGACGAAGTCGGTGATGGCGGGGGAGTAGACCGCCCCGCCCGCGCACGGACCCATGATGACCGACACCTGGGGGATCACCCCCGAAGCCATCACGTTGCGGTAGAAGATCCTCCCGTAGCCGTCCAGCGACTGCACGCCCTCCTGGATGCGCGCCCCGCCGGAGTCCTTCAGCCCGACCACCGGCGCCCCGACCTTCATGGCCATGTCCATCACCTTGGTGATCTTGTCGGCCACCGCCTTGCCGAGGCTCCCGCCGAAGACCGTGAAGTCCTCGGCGAAGACGAAGACGGTCCTACCGTTGACGGTTCCGTAGCCGGTCACCACCGCATCCCCGTGCGGGCGCCGGTCCTCGAGGCCGAACCCGCGGGACTGGTGCCGGACGAAGGTGTCGATCTCCTGGAAGCTGCCCTGGTCGAGCAGGAGCGCGATCCGCTCTCTGGCGGTCAGCTTGCCCTTCTCGCGCTGGCGGTCCACGGCGCGCCGGGATCCCCCACCCTCGGCCTGGCGGCGGAGTTCTCGGAGCTGCTCGATGCGCTGTTCGGTACCCAAAGTCGTCGGCTTTCTGTTGTCGGCCTGCCGATGCGCGGCGTTCAAGGTTAGGCGTTACGCCCTCACGCAACGATTCTCCGGCGCCTGGAAGCAGACGCGTGACCATCCGGCGCTCCACCGGTGTCCGGGCGCTTATCCTTCCAACTCGACCCTTAGACCCTTACCGGCTGCCGATGGCTACACCGTACGAGAAGCTGATACTCGATCGGACCACCTCCACCCAGGACGAGGTGTGGGCCCGGTTCGACTCCACGCCCCTCCTGGTGGCGGCGCGGTCCCAGACCCGGGGGAGGGGGCGCTCGGGGGCCCGGTGGTCGAACGCGCCGCGGGCGCTGGCGGCCTCCCTCGGGTTCCGGCCGCACTGGCCCGCTTCCTCATGGCCCCGCCTGACGCTGGTGGCCGGTGTGGCGGCCCTGCGAGCGCTCGGCGACCGGGGATGGGACATCACGCTCAAATGGCCCAACGACCTGGTGCGGGGGTCCCTGAAGCTGGGAGGCCTCCTCACCGAGGCTTCGGGTGACACGGTGGTGGCGGGATGGGGCGCCAACCTGTTCTGGCCCGATGCCCCGGAGGGTACGGGCGCCCTGCTCGACTCCGATCCCGGCCCGGAGGCGGGGGTGGAGATCGCGGAGCGGTGGGCCGGGGAGTTCCTCTCACTGCTGGCCGGCGAACCGGGTGACTGGCCGCGGGACGAATACCGCCGACGCTGCTCCACACTCGGGCGACCGGTCACCTGGGTCCCGGACGGTACGGGGAAGGCGGTCGAAATCTCGATGGACGGGGGCCTGGTGGTGGACACCGAGACCGGCCGGCGGACGCTGACCTCGGCGGCGGTCACCGAGGTGCGGGACCGAGGGTCCAGCCGGTGACCCCTGGCCGGCGATACCCTGCCCGGTTGCGCCGGCCTGCCGTCCGATGCCCTGAACGGGTAGGACCCGCCGAGCCGGTCCGGCTACTGGGCGGTTCGGCCGCCGTCCACAGGGAGGATGGCGCCGGTGACGAAGGCGGCGTCGTCCGATGCCAGGAACAGCGCGGCGGCGGCGATCTCCATCGGTGTTCCGAGGCGCCCGATCGGGTGCTTGGCGGCCGTGAGCTCCAGGCCCCGTTCGAGGCTGCCGTCCCCCTGAATACGCATGAGCGGCTCCATGACCGGCGTGTGGACGGCCCCGGGGCATAGGGCGTTCACCCTGATCCCCACCGGAGCGAGGTCGATCGCCATGGCGCGGGTCAGGGAGACCACCGCGCCCTTGGCGGCGCTGTAGGCGGAGAAGTTCGCCATGCCGGCCAGGGCGGCCACGGATGCCTGGTTGATGATCGATCCGCCGCCTGCGGCCTGCAGGTGGGGGATGGCGGCCCGAGAGGTGAGGTACACGCCCTTGGCGTTGACGGCGAAGCACCGGTCCCACTCGTCCTCGTCCGTATCCAGGACCGTCCCGGACGGTGCCACGCCGGCGTTGTTGAAGACGATGTCGAGGCGGCCGAGGAGCCGGGCGGAGCGGTCCACGGCGGCGGAGATCTCGTCCGGCGACGACACGTCGGCCGCTACCGGATGGGCCTCCGCGCCCGTGGCCGAGATGGCCGAGGCGGCGGCTTCAGCGGCCGGCGCGTCGCGATCGATTATCGCAACCCCGGCGCCCTCGCTCGCGAAGAGCTCGGCGGTGGCCCGGCCGATGCCCGACCCGGCGCCGGTTACGAGAGCGGTGCGTCCTTGGAGTCTCATGACGGTGATCCTACGTTCCTTTCCGACGGCGGCTCCGGCGTCCCGGAGCGAGCCGGCTGTCGATCCCCGCAAGCGGATCCGCCCACCAGCCGGTAGCGGACCTCTTCGATCCTCCACACCGGGGCGTCGAGATGGTAGGAGATCCGGCGGGGCGCCGGGGGGCCTGGCGGTGGATGCGAATACCGGCCCGTAGGACGCCGAACCCAGTGGCGGTCACGGAGCTGCGGGACCGCGGGTTCAGCCGTAGACCCTCCACTGGCTACGATTGAGAGCCGTCCGGCTTGTCTGCCCGGCGCCCGTACAGGAGGTGGCATGGCGGTTCTCCAGCATGAGGGAACGATCGAGATTCTCTATCGTGACTTCGCGATGCCGTCCGGGTCCGGGTTCACCACCGGTTACCTGGCCCGTCCGGACCGGATCGGCGATTACCCGCTGGTGGTGCTGCTGCCTCCGCTCCAGGGGATCACGCCCTACATAACGGACCTTGCCCGCCGGCTGGCGCGCAACCGGTACGCCGTCCTCGTCCCCGACCTGACCCGCGGCGCCCATCCCGGTCCCAAGGCGTCGTTCGAGGATCTGGTTGCCACCTACCAGGGGATCCGGGACAGCCGCGCCATGGCGGACATCGACGACGCGGTGGCCTTCGCGTTCGCCGATCCGGCCGGCTGGGCCCGTCCCGGCAGGATCGGCGTGGTGGGGATCGACATGGGGGGCCGGTTCGCCATCATCTACGCGGCGCACCGGCAGCGGGCGGTGGGGGCGCTCTGCGTGGCATACGCCCCTCTGGCCGGCGATGAGGAGAGGCGCCTGCCGGTGGTCGAGGCCCTGGAGATGCTCCCGATGCCGGTCCTGGGTCTTTACGGGTCGGAGGACCATCTGGTTCCCGCCGCCGGAGTCGACGAGGCCCAGCGGCTCAACCCGCACGGCAGATGGATCCTGTACGAGGGCGTGGGCCACGACTACCTGGACGACGACGCCGACTCTTACCACCACGCCGCCATGAGTGACACCCTGGCCCGATTGCTCGGCCTGCTGGCCGCCACCCTGAACCGGTAGGACCCACCCGGTGCGTATCTCGATTCTCATCGGCGGCGAGCCCGTAGGCGCCTTCAAGGCCCCGGAGGAGGTGGTCGGGGATGCGGTCACCGCCGAGGAGGAGGGGTTCGCCTCGGCCTGGTGCGTCCATTTCAGCCGCGGCATCGACTCGATGACGATGCTGGCCGCGGCGGCGCAGCGAACCTCGCACATCGAGCTCGGGGTGGGAGTGGTACCCACCTATCCCCGCCATCCGGTGGCGCTGGCCCAGGCCGCGGCCACCGTCCAGTCCCTGTCGGGCGGGCGGTTCGTGCTCGGGGTGGGCGTCTCCCATCGCCCCGTGATCGAGGGGATGCACGGACTCGACTATTCGAGCCAGGTAGGGCACCTCCGCGAGTACCTGACCGTCCTGGACGGGCTGCTCGGCGAGGGCAGTACCAGCTTCGCCGGGGATCACTACCGGGTCGAGGCGGCGATAACGGTGCCGGGGACGTCACGCGTTCCGGTCATCGTCGGGGCGCTGGCGCCCGCGATGTGCCGGCTGGGCGGGGAGCTGGCCGACGGCGTAACCACCTGGCTATCCGGACCTAGGTCTCTTGAAGAAGTGGTGCTGCCGGCCGTCACGGAGGGCGCGGAGGCGGCGGGGAAGCCGTCACCGCGGGTGGTGGCCGGGATCCCGGTGGCGGTCGACGGGGATGCCGACCGGGTGGAGGCGGCCGCCGCGAAGACTTTCGGCATGTACGGCGGTCTCGTCAACTACCGGAGGATGTTCGAGCGGGAGGGGGTCGACGGTCCCGCCGACGTGGTCGCGGCCGGTGACGAGGGGACGGTCCGGGCGCGCATTCGGGCGCTGTTCGATGCGGGCGCCACCGATGTGTGGGCCGTGCCGTTCGACACCGGCGCCGGAACCGGCGCCACCCGGGATCTGCTGCGCGACCTCGCCCGCGCCTCCTGAACGGCTAGGCCAGATCGGGCTCCCGCTGCTCGGGATCCCAGCCGCCGGCCGCGGCCAGGCGGGTGGCGATCGGTTGGAGCGTCTCGAAACGGAGGCCGGTACGTAGCGCCTCCAGCGCCAGTATCCGGGCAGGATCGATGTTCCCCAGGCCCACGTTGAGGCCGAAGCGTCCGATCAGCATCTTCTGCTGGTCCCTCAGGGGCGCCTCCCATACCAGCCGGTCAACGGCGTCTCCGACCCGCCGGGCGACCGTCTCGACCGCCTCCATGTCGATCCGGCCCTCGGCGTCGTACATCCCGACCCCGGTGCCGGACTCGCGGCCCTCGACCACCACCCACGAGGCGCCCCATTCCAGGTCCTGCAGCGCTTGGTCGGCCAGTTGCTCAGGAGACGGCTGGTTGGCCGGGTCCTTCTTCCCGACCTCGGTGATCACCTCCAGGTCATGGTCCAGGGCACACTCGATGGCGCCCCGCCGGCGGTCGGGCGAGAGGTCGATCGAGCCCTCCGAGATCTCGACGGCGGTGAAGCCCATCCCGCGGGCGGTCCGCATGTAGTGGCGGCAGTGGCGCCGCACGATGGTGGCCTCGAACATGGTCCCGCCCGGGAAGGTTAGGATGCCGGCCGACCCGATCAGGTCCAGCTTCTTCGCGAGTACCGGTTTCGGCAGCAGCGCCGACGTGCCGAAGCTCAGCTTCCAGTGGTCGATCCAGCGGTCCGCCATCATCAGCAGGTCCTCGCACTGGGACAGGCCCAGCCCGGTGTCGATGACCATGGTCACGCCGGCGCGGCGCGGCTTGGCGGACCGGTCGCGCCGGACCTCCCCGGTGACCGCCAGCCGGTACCAGGCCGATTCGCCGGCGCCGGTCACAGGTCCTGGAGGTTCTTGGATCCGGCCCGAAGGCGGGACAGCTGGATGAAGTGGGTGGGGTTGAGGAACAGCTCGTCCATCTCGGCGAGCTGGTCGATGGTGAGACCCCGACGGTACAGCTGGAACAGGTACTGGAAGGCGTCCCTGGCCCCCGCGCCCACGTGATGGGCGCCGACCACCCTGCGCGAAGCGGAGGCGATGATCAGCTTCTGGAATCCCGACATGCGGGGCTTGGCGAACGCGTAGAGCATCATCCGGTCGGTGGCCGGCAGGGCGACTTCCCAGCCGTCCTCCGAGTCGGGGGGCATCTTGATGATGGTCACGTCCCCGTAGCGTTCCCGGGCCTCCTCCTCGCCGATCCCGAACCAGGTGACCTCGTAATGGGTGTGGAGGAAGTCGGGGAACTCCTTGAACTCGTAATGGACGTCCTCGCCCATGATGTGGCGTGACGCGTACATGCCCGACTTGCGGGCCTTGAACATCTCCATGGGCGGGCCGATCAGGTCGCCGATGGCGTAGACGTTGGGAACCGAGGTCTGCATCTGCGGGTTGACCTGGACGGTTCCGTCGTCGTTCAGCTTCACGCCCAGCACGTCCGCGGCCATCTTCGAATTGGGGACCTCGCCGAGGCCGTGGAACACGAAGTCGGTCTCGATGAAGCGGGATCCGTCCGGTGTTTCCACGGTGATGCCCCGCACCTTGCCGTTGGCGTCGCCGTGGACTTCGGTCGGCGTCGATCCCTCCCAGATCTCCATGCCCTGCTCCTGCATCATGGTGATGACGTAGTTGCGGGTCTCGGCGTCCTCCAGGATCTTCAGGAGCTGCGAGCGGACCACCATGATCGTGCGCCGGCCCGTGGCCTGGAAGAAGCACCCGTACTCGACGGCGGTCTTGGACCCGCCGATCACGACGACCGTGTCGCCCGGCTCGTAGTCGAGGTCCTCAACCAGGGATTCGTAGGTGAAGACGCCTTTCAGGTCCTCGCCGGGGCACGGAAGGGGTCGGGGATGGGCGCCGGTGGCGAGGATCAGATTCCTGGCGGTGAAGGTGCGCCCCGCCACCTCCACGGTGTTCGCGTCGATGATCCTGCCGGGGGCGTTCAGGATGTACTCGAGGTCGAGCTGTTCCTTGCTCTGGAAGTTCATGATGGCGTGCGGCGCGATCCGCCCGGCCCGGAAGAGGTCGACGATCTCCTTGATGGAGGTCATCCGGCCCTCCATGTCGGGGAACCAGAACTGCCCGCTGAAGGTGCGTGTCAGCATGAGCTCGGCCGCCACCTCGCTGAAGAGGTGGTGGGGGACGCAGGCGTTGTGGGGGCAGGAGCCTCCCAGGAAGGGCCACTGGTCGACGATCAGCTGGCGCCCGCCCATGGCCCGCATGTAGGCGGACCCGAAGCGCCCGGCGGCGCCCCCGCCCAGGAAGATGGCGTCGTAGGGCCGGGTGTCCGTCTCGTCCACGTTGAACACCACCCGGTCGTCGTCCGGATCCTCGAGCATGGAGTCGATCTCCGGACCCCAGTCGTTGATGCTGATCGGGTCTTGGCTGCGTATGTCCCAGGGGGTGAAGGTGCTGGTAGCCATCGATCAGTGACCTCCTGAGTGGCGGTTGGTGGAGCAACAGCATCCGGTTACGTCCAGGTAGCTTAGAGGGCGGCTCCATCCACCGTCCGGACCCCCGATCCACGAAGAACCGGCGCCGGTGACCTCGTCCGGTTGCTCAGGCTCGGCGATCGATGTACATCTTCCAGTCGACCGCGACGGCGCCTGATGCGGTGGCCATGACCGGGTTCAGGTCGATCTCTCCCAGCTCGGCATGGCGGCTGATCATCCGGCCGGTGTTCACCATCACCCCCGCCAGGCTGTCGAGGTCCACCTCGGCCTGGCCTCGGTATCCGGAGAGGAGGGGGAAGCCCCGCAGCCCGGCGAGCATGTCCAGGGCTTCGCTCCTACCTATCGGCGCCAGCGCGAACAGGACATCCTCGAGGAGCTCCACCATGGTCCCGCCCAGCCCGGCCATGACCACCGGCCCGAAAGCGGGATCCCGCACGGCCCCCACCACCATCTCCACGCCCTCCAGACGGGGCTGGACCAGCACCTCCGGTCCCAGAGCCGACAGGTCCCGGTAGGCCCGCCGGACGTCATCCGCCGTGACCAGATCCATCCGCACCCCGTCGACCTCGGCCCGGTGGGCCACGGAGGGGACGGCGGTCTTCATCACCACCGGGCCATCGATCCGTCCCGCCGCGGCCCGGGCCTCGTCCGCGGTCACGCAGAGAATGCTCTCGACGGTGGCGATCCCGTAGCCGGCCAGGATCCGGGCGGCTTCGGTGGCCGGGACCGGTCCGTCCGCCAGATCGAGCGGTTCGGCGGGATCCACCCGCACGGACGGGGTGATGCTCGAGCGGGTGGCGGCGTATCGCACCGCGTGCCCGGCAGCTCGCGCTACCCGCTCGGGCCATTCCAGGCAGGGAATTCCCGCCGACTGGAGCATTCCGGCCATGCCCCGACCGTCTCTGGGGGTCACCCAGCAGCAGTAGACGGGTACCCGGTTGCCCCCGTCCCTCAGCGCCGCCACGGTGTCGCGCAGCCCCACCAGGGTGGCCTCGTCCATGGCGGCCCGCTGCAGCAGGACCGGGATCACCAGATCCACCTCGCCGGAGCGGGCCAGCGTGGCGGTGAGCCACGGGTAGAGCTCCGCGAACCGTGACCAGATGGGGGTCATGTCCACCGGGTTGCGAGCGCTGCCGATCGGGGGCAGCCGCTCGGCGATGCGGTCCCGGAGCCCGGGCGACAGTTCGGGGACCTCTACGCCCTCGTCCTCGAGCATGTCGGCCAGCTCGACGCCGACCCCGCCCGAGTTGGTGATGATCGCCGCCCGGATGCCCTGCGGCAGGGGCTGGGTGGCCAGCACCCGGGCCACGTCGAGCATCTCGAGGCCGGACCGGACCGTGATGGCCCCGGCCTGGCGCATGGCGGCCCGGAAGACGGCGTCGTCAGTACCCAGGGCGCCGGTGTGGGACAGCGCCGCTCGAGCCCCGGCCTCCGAGCGGCCGGTCTTGGTGACGATCACCGGCATGGTCGGGCTGGCGGTCCGGATGGCGGCGGCCAGCTCGGCCCCGTCGGTGACCGACTCGGCCAGCAGGCAGACGATGGCCGTATCCGGATCCTGATGGAGGTAGCGGATCACCTCGTGGTCGCCGATGTCGGCCTTGTTGCCGGACGAGTACACCTTTCCGAAGCGCAGGTTCTCGTCGAGCGCCAGCGAGTGGATCGCCATCCCGTAGGCGCCCGACTGGGTGATCAGGGCCACCCCGCCCGCCTCGATGTCCCCGGCCATGGTGATCGACGCGTTGAGGCCCCGGCCGATGTTCTGGATCCCGAAGCAGTTGGGCCCGACGATGCGGACCGGTCCCGCCGCCTCGACCAGCTTGGCCTGGAGGGCGGCCCCGGCGGGTCCGGTCTCGGCGAACCCGCCCGCCAGCACCACCATCGCCCCCACCCCCTTGGCCGAGGCCTGGCGGGCGATGGCCGGGGCGGCGCGGGCCGGCACCACCAGGATCGCCAGGTCCACCTTGCCCTCGATGTCCGCCAGGCTCGGGACCGTCCGGACGCCTCCCACGCGATCCGCCGAGGTGGTGACCGGGATGGCCTCGCCGTCGAATGCCGCCAGGTTGCGCCAGATCACCGAGCCCACCTTGCCGGGACGGTCGGAGGCGCCCACCACGGCCACCCGGGCGGGATTGAACACCGGGTCGAGGCTCACTGCCGGAAGGTCCGTTCGAGCTCGGCCGGGCCGAACTCCCGCCGTCGTACGCTGAGGGGATCGATGGCCCTCACCAGCTCGATCTGGTGGCGGGAAGGGGTGTCCACCGGCGCCAGATCGGCCGCCACGGCGAACTCGAAGCCGGTTGCGGCGGTCACGTCGCCGAGCGTCACGTCAGGGAACAGCTTCCGGAGCCGGGCCCGGCCATCGGGGTAGTCGAACACGGCCAGCTCGGTGACCAGCACCTCGGGACCGCCTCCGGTGTAGCCCAGCTCGGATCGGGTCCCCTCCGGCGTCAGGTGGCCGATGTCGGTGATGAAGTCGCACCTCTCGACCAGGCAGCGCCCGGACCGGTGGTTCGTGGTCCACAGGGTGAGGCGCCTGATGGTGGCCGACATGTTGCATCCCCCGCCCCCGCCCCCCAGCTTCACCTTCGGTGCGGGCATCCGGCCCACCGCGGTGACGTTGGTGTTCCCGTAGGGGTCGATCTGGAGTCCCGACAGGAACATGTGGTCCACGTCGCCGCGAACCGACATGTCGAAAGCCTCCTCGAAGCGCATCGAATAGGCCGCTCCACGCTTCAGGGAGTGGTCGTTGCTGGTGGGTGGGATGAAGGCGGGAGAGGGGTTCACCGCATAGGTGGCGCCCTCGATCAGCAATGCATGGGGCGCGTGGGTGCGCTTGGCGAGGTGCATGGCGACCGTGGCGCAGGGGCTTCCGAAGCCGTGGAAGACCACTTCGGCATCCCGGACCGTCCGGGCGAGCTCCACCACGAAGAGCTCGTCGAGGCCGAATCGGTAGCTCACCGGAACATCTCCATCCACGCACCGCCGGAATCCCGGTATCCGGTCAGATGCTCCAGCCGGTCGGCGCCGATCAGCCGGCGGTAGCCGTCCTCGTCGACGCCGGTGACGTAGCGGCGCAGGTAGCCCTCGGCGCCTTCCGCCGTGCGGGCTTCGGCCACCCACGTCGCCAGATGATCCCGGTCGTAGGCATAGCCGGGATAGCAGGAGCTGGGATGGGCTCCGAACGGCGCCTCGGCCACGGCGGCGACCCGGTAGTAGGGGATGACGATCCCGGCCCTTGCCACCTCGTCGGTGGAGACGATCCGGTCGACGGTGGCGACCACCATGGTGGAGGCCACCGCGAACCGCTCGTCCAGAACGTAGGGCTGTTCGATGTGGAGGTTGCCCGCCCGATCCCCGATCGGAGCGTGGACCAGCGCCACGTCCGGGGCCAGGGGCGGTACGGCCACGTACTCGTGCCCGGTGAAGGGGCAGGCCACCCGGGAGTACTCAGGATGCAGCCCCTCGATGTCCGTTCCCTTGACGCCGTGGACGGGAAGGAAGGAGAGGCCCATCTCGGCGGCCCGGAGTTGGGTGAGGATGGTGTCGCAGCAGCTCTCCCTCGCCTCCAGCGACCCTTCCTCGGCCGCCCTCCGGAAGGCAGGCGCCAGGCCGTGATCCTGCTCGTAGCCCACGTAGCTCTCCTCGCAGACGGAGATCGCCCCGGCGGCGGCCAGCAGGTCCACGTCGAGGGAGTGGGCGGAGCCGACCACGTGGAGGTCTCCGATGCCGGCTCTAATCAACCCCCGCACCAGCGCCATCGGAAGCCGGGCCGAGAGGCCTCCTCCCAGAGCGACCATCGAGCCGGGCCGCACCATCGCCACCGCCGTCTCGAGGTCGGCCAGCTTGTCGGGCGCGAGGTGTACGGCCATCCATCCGGTTCCGGCTACTGGGCGGTCATGCCGCCGTCCACCGTGAAGGCGGCGCCGGTGACGAAGCCGGCGTCGTCCGATGCCAGGAACAGAGCGGCGTTGGCGATCTCCATCGGCGTTCCGATGCGCCCGATCGGGTACTTGGCTGCGGTGATCTCCAGGCCACGCTCGATGCTCCCGCCCCCGCGTTCACGCATGAGAGGCTCCATGAGCGGCGTGTAGACGGTGCCCGGGCAGAGGACGTTCACCCGTATCCCCGTCGGGGCGAGGTCGATCGCCATGGCGCGGGTCAGGGAGACCACCGCTCCCTTGGCGGCACAGTAGGCGGCGAACCCGCGGATCCCGACCAGGGCGGCCACAGAGGCCTGGTTGATGATCGACCCTCCGCCGGCGGCCTCCAGGTGGGGGATGGCGGCCCGTGACGTGAGGTAGGTGCCCTTGACGTTCACCGCGAAGCAGCGGTCCCAGTCCTCCTCCGTGGTGTCCTGCACCGAACCGGTGGAGCCCACCCCGGCGTTGTTGTAGACGATGTCGAGACGGCCGAGGAGCTGGGCGGAGCGGTCCACGGCCGCGGAGATCTCGTCCGGTTGGGACACGTCGGCGACGACCGGATGCGCCTCCGCGCCCGTGGCCGAGATGGCTGAAGCCGCGGCGCCGGCGGCCGATGCGTCGCGGTCGAGAATCGCCACGGAGGCGCCCTCGCTCGCGAACAGTTCCGCGGTGGCCCGGCCGATGCCCGACCCGGCGCCCGTGATGAGAGCAGAGCGTCCATGGAGTCTCATGACGCTGATCCTACGCCTCCGAGCAGGCGGGAGCACGCGGTGGTCCTTGGCCCGTGGGGGACGGCGGGCTCGGTCAGGGCTCGCGGGGGTCGTCGATCAGGCCGCCGTCCACCAACCGGTAGCGCCCATCCGCGCGTATGGACTCTTCGGGTAGGACAATCCAGTCCCGGCTCCGGTCGGTGCGCGCCAGGACGAGATCCCCGGGGCCGACCCGGCCGGCGTGTCGCTCCTCGATCGTCCACACCGGGACGTCCAGGTAGTAGGAGGCCCAGCGGGGCGACGGGATGCCGGGAGCGACCCACATGATGCCCTCCGGGGCCGATGCTTGCTCGAGGACTGCACCTGCCCGGGCGGGCGTGAGCAGGTAGGTTTCGCGGGTCGGCCCGGAGAAGAGACCGAGCAAGGTGACGGCCACCACGACCGCTCCCGCCCCTCCGAGGACTGCGGCCCGGCGCCCGCCGATTCGCTGCCGCACGATGTCGCAGAGGGCCATGGCCCCGATCGTGATGGGGGCGATCCAGGGTAGGTTCCAGAGGCGATGGACCCAGGCGCCCTGAGGTATCCCGAAGGTCAGCGCGGCTGCCGTCGCCAGGGTGATCGCCACCGGCATCCGGGTACGGCGGTCCATCAGGCCGGCCACGAGGGCGAAGGGGGCCAGCGCCCGCAACCACACCGGGGTCAGGTCGCTCGCGAAGCGCCACTGGCGAGATAGGAACTCGCTCAGCGAGTATCCGGCGGTGTCCACCCTGACCGCCACCTGGTTGGTCAGTTCGCCGGTGGGTGTGTTGGACAGCAGCCATCCCACGGTGACCACCAGGCCCGCGGCTGCGCCGACTGCTACGTACCAGGTGGCTGCCGATCGGCCCTTGGCCGCGAACAGCCAGATGACCGCCAGGCCCAGCGCGGCGATTGCGATCCAGGACTGCATGGCCGTGAGGAAGGACAGAACCCCGGCGGCGGCCAGCACCCACCCGGGCGGGTCCTGCGCCCTCCGCAGGTAGGTGACCATGGCGATGGAAGCCACGATCAGCGAGTAACCCCCACCCAGACGTCCGTAGACGAAGAAGAAACCGGTGGCCGTCATGGAGCCGGCTGCGAGGAGGATCGGGCCCCAAGCCAGGCCGGCGGACCGCCCCACCGCGGCCATGAACAGCACTGTGGCCGCGCCCACCAGGAAGCCGACGATGCGCAGAGCCGCCGGACTGTCACCGAGCAGCCCGACCGAGAGGATGGCGACGAATACCTGGAGGGGCGGGTGGTGGGCGTAGGTCACGGCTTCCACGGTCGGCGGCTGTCCCGGTTCGATGCCGAACTCCCCGCGAATGTACGGATCGACGCGAGCGCCGAAACCGGACTCTGACGGTCCGAGTTCCCAGAAATTGCGCGCCGCCATCCCGAAGCGGGCCAGAAGCCGTCCGTCGTCGCTGTCGCCGAGAGGGAGGCCCAGGTCCGGTAGCCAGGCCGCGAGCACCGTCAAGGCGATAAGCGAAGCCACGATCCAGCCGAGGTGGGGACGAAGGCGGGACCGCAAGGAAGCGACGGCTCGAGGCGAGGTCATCTGGGCGGCCATGGTAATTCGGGGAGGCAGGCGGACTGCTGGATCGCCGCCAGGATCTCGTGGCGGTGGTGATGCGGCGCGCAGCCGGTAGGGCATATCCTGGGATGGTTTCCGATTCTGCTGGAGGTACGGATGGCTGGCCAGGCACCAAGGGTGGCCGTAGTGACGGGCGGCGGGTCCGGGATAGGGCGGGCGACATGCGAGCGCCTCCGGAGTGAGGGGTTCCGGCTCGGCGTGTTCGACCTCGATGCCGGTAGCGCCTCCGAGGCCGCCGGCGACGGGCTGGGGCTGGGAGTGGACGTAGCGGTCGAAGGCGAGGTCACGGCGGCCTTCTCTGCTGTGGAGGAGGCCTTGGGTCCGGTCGACGTGCTGGTCAACAACGCCGGGATAACCGGTTCCCTGGAGGCGACGCGCCTCCACGAGACGCCTGTCGAGCAGTGGGACCGGGTCATGGACGTCAACATCAGGGGCGTCTACCTTTGTTCCCGGGTCGCCCTAGCCTCGATGGTTCCACGCCGGTCCGGTCACATCATCACTGTGGCGTCCGTCGCGGGCATGGATCCCTTCCCGGCCCGCTCGGCGTACTCGGTCTCCAAGGCGGCGGCGCTGCTGGCGGCCCGGTCCATAGCCCTCGACTACGCGGGGGACGGTATCCGCTCCAACGCGGTGTGTCCGGGCATGGCGGAGACCCCGATGACCAAGTGGCGACTCGACCAGCCGGACCTCAGGGCGGCCATCGAGACCAGCATTCCTGTCGGCCGGGTTGCCCAACCCGAGGACATCGCCGAAGCCATTGCCCTGCTGGCCTCCGGCCGTCTCTCCTACATGACCGGCCACGGCCTGGTCGTGGACGGAGGCTGGTCGCTCCGCTGAAACCCTGCCCGACCTGGGTTGAGGTGCCTTGCTACGCTCAACTTTGACGGGCCCGTACCTATAGGGACCGCTATTGGCAAAGGAGGCACGCAGGGTCCGGCCGGACGGGTCGCACGTAACGGCGGCTCGGAGATCTCTCTCGAATGGAGGGGATATGCAGATCAAAGGTGAAGAGGTATTGATTCCGACCTCTATGGTCGGAAACTATCCCAACCCGAGGTGGTGGGACGCCAACTGCGTGCGGGACTGGACCGGGGATCAGGAACCGCCGGATGCCTACATCCGGGAGGCGCTGGAGGACGCGGTAGGCGGCCTCGCCAAGGACCAGGAGAACGCCGGTCTCGACATCATCACCGATGGGCGGCTCCACGGTGACAACTACGCCGATCAGGCCCTGTACTACTACTACAAGCGGTTGGGATACGACCTGAAGGGCGGATTCCTGGGGTTCCCGATCTACAGCCGTCTCCACGCCGGCACCCTCACCCAGGAGGTCAAGCGGCGGGGCGCCATCATGGTCGAGCAGGCCCGGGCGCTCAAGCGGGCCACCAACAAGGCCACCAAGGTCCAGTACACCGGCATCCAGGTTCTGGCCCAGGCCACCAACGACCTCCACTACGAGGCCGCCGAGGACCGGGCCATGGCCATCGCCGCGGCCGTGAACGAGGACATCCTCGAGGTGGACGCCATGGGGATCGACTTCATCCAGCTGGACGAGTTCACCTGGCCGTACTTCTACGAACCCTGGGCCATCGAGGCCTTCAACAGGGCCGTGCAAGGTGTCCAGAACGCCAAGATCATCGTTCACATCTGCTGGGGAAACTGGGGCGGGACGCCCGCCTACTTCCCGGACGAGACGGCCGGCGCCGGCGAGATCTTCGATCTGACCATCCGCCAGGGTGACGAGCCGTCGGCCACCGCTTCGGTGATCCCGAAGTCATACGAGGCGAACATCGATGTTCTCAACCTCGAGAACTGCGGACGGCGCTCCGATGACCTGTCCGGTCTCGAAGTGGTCCGGGACAATCCGGTACCCGAGAACGTCCAGTTCTGGGCCGGGGTGATCGATGTCAAGTCGACCATCACCGAGACGGCCGAGCAGGTCGCCGGCCGGATCCGGAGATTGCTCGAGCACGTGCCTGCCAACCAGCTCGGCGTGACCACCGACTGCGGGCTCATCCTCCTGCAGCGCTACATCGCGCAGGACAAGCTCCATGCGATGGTCTCGGGCGCCGAGATCGTCCGGAGCGAACTGGGCTAGCAGAACCGGAACCCGTGCGGGGCCGTCCCTTTCCGGGCGGCCCCGACCGCTGGCAAGGCCGGTCGTGGTTCCTCACGCTCCGCCAACGTGCCGCAGTGCGTGTTGGATGGTTTAGCGGGGGTGATATATGCTTCTTACCGTTACAAAGCGACGGGAGAACAATGGTCTTGACCGGGGTGGCGCGCCGGCTGAAGGAAGGAGTGCCACATGACGGCCACGTCATATCCTGAAGGGTTCGTGGAACTGGTGGACGCCAAGGACGAAGTGGTGAAGGCCGATACCCGCACGAGTGTGGCCGATGCCCTCCTCACGGTCGAGCGGCGGATCACCCTGTCGACCTACTGGATACTGGGCATTGTCGTCGGTACTGTCGTCGGTACTGTCGGCATCGCGACGGCGATCTTGCTCGCGGCGCTTCAATCGATGTCCGGGACGTAGGTCTGAGCCGAGGACAGCGCCCACGGGAGGGGACGTGGTGCTCCTAGAATCACCGTATGCGCTGCGCATCCGGACCGTGACGGCATGCTGGTAGCCGAGCAACCCTCACCGAACGCCCGCGCCCACCCCTACCGGGGGTTGTCGGTGCAGCACGTGGACGAGGTGCCGCACGCCGATTTCATGCGGGAGCATCTCATGGGGCGGGAGGTCTACCGGCGCACCGACTACATCGCCCTGATCCACGGCGATGCGGTCGGCTTGGCGGCGGTCGCCCGCGCCCCGTCCGACGAGCTGTTCGTGCCGGTGGTGGATGTCGAGGTCTGGTCGGGTCCGGACGGCACCCAACTCATCGAAGACCCCGCGGTCGACGTGGGAAACGCCACCGCGCTGGCCGGTGCGGCGAGACGCCACGGGCGCCCCGGCGTCTCCGGGTTCGTGGTGAAGGGTCAGTTCGAGCACATCAACTTCATCTGGGAGCCCGACCCGGTACGCATCTTCGTCACCGAGGTCACCCCGCCGGCGCCGCCCAAGCTGCTGGTCCAAGCACGGCAGGTGGTGGACTTCGATGAGGACCTGCCGCCGGTGGATCTGATCCTCGATGAGGTGACCTTCGACGATCTGGCGGCGACCGCCCCATCGGATTCCTACCTACTCCCGTGCCGCGGGGCGGGGACCGAGTTGTCCGCCGAGATGGCGTACCTCGACACCCGGCCGGCGGCGCCCGAGGAGTGGGTGATGATCGGATGCGAGCGCTCGATGCAGTTCCACCGGCACTTCTACGGCAGCGAACCGCCGCAGGTAGACATCTGCCCCAGGCGCCGGGTCGAGGATGCCGATCCCGGAGGTCTCTGGCTTATCAAGTGCTGCATGCTGGAGCGGGGCACGGAGTTCGACGGCAAACGGGCGGTGGTGCCCTGGGGCGCCAATCTCGACGAGGTGAGGCACGCATTGCGGTTGCTGGCGGGCGTGGACGCGCCTGTCCCCGTCGGATGAGTATCCACCTGGGCGACTCGGTCGTCTACCGGCACCTGTGGAGCACCGAGGAGGCCCGTTCCCTGCTGGGTGAGGAGGCGCGCTTCCGGGCCTGGCTGGACATCCTCGCCACCCTCGCCGAGGCGCAGGCCGAGGTGGGCCTGATTCCCGCAGAGGCGGCCGGGTGCATCAGGGACCACGCCACCGAGGCCGCGGTTGACCTGGACCGGATCGCGGCCGAGACCCGCGCCACCGGCCACTCCACCCTGGGCCTCATCCGGGTGTTGCGGGCCACCCTCCCGGCGTCCGCCGGCGAGTGGGTCTACTACGGGGCCACGGTCCAGGACCTCACCGACACATGGACCGCCACGGTGATGCGATCCGTCGGGGATCTGCTGGAACGGGACCTGGCCCGGCTGGAGGCCGCCGCACTGGTGCTGGCCCGTGATCATCGCACCACCCCGATGATGGGTCGTACCCACGCCCAGCCGGGACTTCCCATCCCTTTCGGCTTCAAGACTGCCGTATGGGCGGCGGAACTGGGCCGGCACCGCCGGCGCCTGGCGGACGGGCGGAGCCGGTGGGAAGTGGTCCAGCTGGGTGGCGCGCTCGGCACCCTGGAGTTCTGGGGCGACCGGGCCCTCGACCTGATGGATGCCTTCGCCCGCCGCATGCGCCTGGGCGTTCCCTCGATCCCCTGGATCACCAGCCGGGACGGGCCGGCCGAGTTCGTGCACCTGCTCGCGATGGCGGCAACCACCATCGCCAAGATCGGCAACGAGGTCATGGAGCTGCAGCGCCTGGAGATAGGGGAGGTCCGCGAACCCTTCATCGAGGGAACGGTGGGGAGCATCACCATGCCCCAGAAGCGCAACCCGGAGTTGTCGGAGCACCTGGACACCCTCGCCCGGTTGGTGCGCGCTGACGCAGCCGTGATGACCGAGGCGATGGTCCAGCTCCACGAGCGGGACGGCCGAGCCTGGAAGGCCGAGTGGATCGCCCTTCCGGAGGCCGCCGCCCTGACCCTCTCGGCCACCCGCTACGCGGTGATGCTGGTGGAAGGACTGGAAGCCGACGAGGAGCGGATGCGGGCCAACATCGACGCCCGCCGGGGGTTCGTGTTCGCCGAGCCGGTCATGAGGTTGCTGGCCGATCGGGTCGGCAAGCACACCGCCCACGACATCGTCTACGAGGCGGCCATGCGAGGGGTCGAGGAAGGGCTGTCGTTCGCCGAGGCGCTGATGAGTGACCAGCGTGTACCGGCCCACCTCAGCCGGTCGGACATCGAGGAGGCAGCGGATCTCGACCGGGTCATGGGCGCGGGCCCGCTGTTCGTCGACCGGGTGATAAGGGCGGCCGGTTGAAGGCCCCGGCCCGGAGCGCCCTGGCCAACCTGCCGACGCCGCTGACGTTCGCGCCCCGGCTCTCCGAGGAACTCGGCTTGACGGTCTGGCTGAAGCGCGATGACCTGACCGGCGTGGGCCTGGGCGGGAACAAGGCCCGGGCGATCGAGTACCACATGGGCGCCTGCCGCGCCACCGGCGCGGATGTGTTCGTCACCGGGGGAGGGCCGCGATCCAACTGGGTCCTTACCGCGGCGGCCGCCGCGGCCACCGGAGGCTTGGATTGCGAGGTGGTGCTGTTCGGGGACCGGCCCCCGGCCGGGACCAGCGGCGTCGACCTGCTCGATCGGCTGGGCAACCTCCGGATCCGCTTCACCGGGAGCCCGGTTCGAGCCTCGGTGGATCCGCTCCTTCAACAGGTGGAAAGACGTTTCCTCGACGAGGGTCGGCGGCCTTACGTGGTGGGCAGGGGCGGCGCCGGCCCGGTCGGGGCGCTCGGATACGTGACCGCGGTGGAGGAGATCGAGGACCAGGCGCGGAGGGCGGGAATCAGGCCCGATGCGATCTGGCTGGCGGCGGGGTCGTGCGGCACGATGGCCGGCCTGGTGGCCGGTTACCGGCGGCGGGCCGGCGGCCCGCTGGTGGTCGGTGCGGCGGTGCATAGGCCCGTGGAGGAGTGCCGGCGGCGCATCGAGGAGATATCCGAGGCATCCCTCGATCTCCTGGACGTGGCGCACCGGTACCCGGTCCGGTGGCGGGTCCACGACCAGCTGGATCCCGATCCCGGCGGCTTGGACGCCGCCGCTGCAATGATGGCGCGCACCGAGGGTGTCTTCCTCGATCCGGAATACGGTTCCAGCGCCCTTGCAGACCTGATCGGGCGGGCCGGCGAGGTGGAGGGGACCGTCCTTTTCCTGGTCACCGGCGGCACCCTCAACCTGTTCTGCGGGAGCTCGGCGGCATGATCCCACCGCCCGAGGGCTATCTGGGAGCGGAGGGACGGCTCGGATCGGGCCCGTCGCCGGAACTGGTCGCGGCCGGTTACCGCCTTGAGGTAGCGGATGCCGCCATCCTCCACGAGGGATTGTGCCTGGCCGACCTCGGCCACGTCCTCGAGTTGGCCGAGTCGGGGGTGGTGCCGAGGGCGGCGGCGGCGGCGCTGTGCCGCGAACTGCTCGACTTCCGGGCAACCGACCCGGCTGCCTTCCCCTATGACCCGGCGTACGGGGACGCCTACAACAGCCGTGAACGCGAGCTCGAACGCCGGCTGGGCACCAAGGCCGGTTGGCTCCCGACCGGCCGAACCAGGCGGGAAGCAGGGCGTATCGCCATCCGCCTGGCGCTCCGGGAGCGGCTCCTGGCGCTCCACGACGCGGTTGCCGGATGGACTGACGTGCTGGCGCGCCGGTCCGAGGAGTTGGCGGGTGCGCTGTGGAACGACACGACCTACCTGCAGCCCGCCCAGCCGTCCTCATTCGGGCACTATCTGGCCGGATTCGCCGAGCCGGGGGTCAGGAACCTCGACCGTATCCGCCGTTGTTACCGGCTGGTCAACCAATCACCGGCCGGATCGGGAGGTGTCGGCGGGACACCGATACCGGTGGACCGGTCGCGCATGGCCGCCAGGCTGGGATTCGAACAGCCCACCGCCCATATCCGGGACGGCATGTGGTCCGGTGATCCGATGATCGACTGCGGGGTTGCAGCCATGCAGTCCGCGCTGGCGGTCGATCGCCTGGCAGAGGATCTCGAGATATTCGCCAGCCCTCAGTTCGGCTACGTGACGCTGGGGGGATCGTCGTCGCGGGCCTCGGTGCTCCTCCCGCAGAAGCGCAATCCCTACGCCCTGGCGGTGATCCGCGGCGGATGCGGCACCCTGATCGGCAAGACGACCGGCTTGATGGTTACCCAGCGAACCCCGTCCGCCCGCACCGACAACTGGCTCTACCTGTACGGGGAGGTAGTCGGGGCGACAGAACTGGCCACCCGGCTGGTGTCCCTGGCGACCGAGGTGATCGGCTCGCTCGAGGTCGACGTCGCGAACCTGGCCGCAGCGGCCGGGACGAACTTCACCAACGCCACGGACCTGGCCGACCGGCTGGTCCTGGACCAGGGTGTGGACTACCGGACCGCCTACCGGGTCGTGGCCCGGGCGGTGGCGGAAGCTGTCAGGGCGGGGGAGGAGCGGGTGACAACCACACGTCTGGCCGAGGCGGTCCGTTCCGCCGGGATGGAACCGGGCCGAACCGATCCGACGATGGCCGCCCCGGACACCGAGGATGTCGCGGCCATCGTCGCCTCTCGCAACTCGATCGGTGGATCGGCGCCACACCGCGTGCTGGAGCACTGTGCCTCGGTGTCGTTAAGGGTCCGGGATTCCCTAGAGTGGGCGGCAGCCTCGAAAATTGCCCAGGATGCGGCCGTGGAGTCTCTACTCGCCGAAGCCGGCGCCCTGGCAGAGGGTCAAGCAAGCGACCGGGGAGGAAGCCGTGCCGGTCCTGGTAATCGCCTGTCCTGACTGCGGTCACGAGTACCGGACGCTGGTCGTGGAGGGCGCCAGCGTGCCGAAGGCTTGGGTGTGTCCGGACTGCCGGGGACGCAAGGGCGAGATCGTCGGCGAGGTCGCGAGGTCGGATCATCCCTGGTCGGGTGCTTCCATGGATACGTGCTGTGGATGACGGCCGGCGCGGGTAACATCGTCTGACCTTCCCATGACCAGTGAAGATCCCACCAAGGACAGCGTTACCGCGCCCGTGCCCTCACCTACCCGGCGGAGGTGGATGCGGCTCATTCTCGGCCTGATCGTCATCAACGTGGTGGTGTTCGGGGGGATCCTCTACTACCTGGTGGGTGCTCGGGAGGCCATCGAGGCCATTCCGACCACCTCGATACCGAGCCTGGCCCGGGATCCGGCGCCCGTCACGCCGGTGGCGCCAGCGACGAGCAGCCCGGCCGGTTCCACCGTCCCTACCGACCCGGGCGCTGCTGCCGCGGTAGAGGCGCCGGCCGAACCCTTGGCGCCGGTCACCTTCCTGGTGATCGGGGGAGACACCCGTGAGGGCCTGCCCGAAGAACTGGAGATCAACGATCGGCTGGACGGCAACCGGGCCGATGTGATCATGCTCGCCACCCTCGACGGCGACAGGGCCAGGATTCTCAGCCTGCCCCGTGACCTGCAGGTCGATCTCGGCGAGTACGGGACGTCCAAGCTGAACGCCGCCCTGGCGCTGGGTGGGGCCGACCTGATGGTCTCGACGGTCGAGGAAGTGACCGGAGTCCAGATCGACCACTACGTCCAGATGGATTTCTACGGGTTCGCCAGCATCGTCGACGCGTTGGGCGGTGTCGAGATCACCTTCGCCTATCCGGCCCGTGACCTCAAGTCGGGCCTCGACGTCGACGCGGGCGTTCAACTCCTGGACGGTAAGGAGGCGCTGGCCTACGCCAGGTCCCGGGGCTACCAGGAGCGCCGGGGTAACGCCTGGGTCAGCATCGACGCCAACGATCTGGGCAGGATCCGCCGGCAGCAGAGCCTGCTGTTCGCCATGCTGGAGTCCGCCAAGCGTTGGTCGATCGTGTTCGACATCGGGGCCGTGCTCCGAGCCGCAGGTGAGCATCTGGTCATCGATGCCGGTCTGGACACCCGGCGTCTCCTGGAACTGGGCTGGGCGGCGCGGAGCCTGAACAGGGCGGACATCGACGTCTACTCGTTGCCGGTGTGGGAGAGCACGGAGGACGGCGTCTACTACCTGCATCCGAGACAGGCGGAGGCAGCCGTGGTCCTGGCTGCTTTCTCCGGTGCGGCTGCACCTGCCGCCGAGCCGGATCCGGTACAGGAACTCCGGTTGAAGGTACTGAACGGCAACGGTGGCAATGAGCAGGCCAGCATGTGGGCGGCCTGGTTCGAGGGTCATGAGGGAGTGTCAGAATCGGTTGGGGTAGGGGATGCTGCCTCGTTCGACTTCGACAGCACAGTGGTGAGGGTGCGTCCATATGACCACGAGATCGGCCGGCAGGTGGTGGAAATGCTGGGTTTCGGGCTGGTCGAGGCGGGCTCGGTGGATGACAGCCTGGATGCGGTGGTGATCCTGGGCGCCGACGCGCTGGCGGCCGAAGCCGTTCTCGGCGGTTGATGTGAGCCGTCCCGGTCCGGACCACGGGCCGCGCCGGGTGAGAAAGGGTGACCCGAAGAGGATGCGGATAGCGGTGATCGGGGCCGGCTACGTGGGTCTCGTACAAGCGGGCGGACTGGCCGAACTCGGCCATGAGGTGCGGCTGGGGGAGCGCGACGAGGCTCGACTCGATGACCTCCGGGCCGGACGGATGCCGGTCTACGAGCCGAAGCTGGAGGACCTCATATCCAAGGCCCGGGCTGCGGGGTTGCTCAGCTTCCACGCCTCCAACCGGGAGGCGGTGGATGGCGCATCGGTGGTCTTCATCGCCCTGCCCACCCCCTCGGACGAGGGCGGAGCGGTGGACACCTCCATCCTGGACCGGGCGGTCGCCGACATGGCGGCCTCGTTGCCCGCCGGCTCGATCCTGGCCATCAAGTCCACGGTCCCGGTGGGCACCGCCCGGCGGATCTCGCAGATGCCGGCCATCGCGGAACGGGACGTCAGGGTCGTGTCCAATCCCGAGTTCCTCCGGGAAGGCTCGGCGGTGGAGGACTTCAAGAAACCGGACCGGATCGTCATCGGCTCGACCGACCCCGAGGCGACGAAGACCCTCTCATCCGATGTGTACGGCGACCTTCCGGGGGAACGGGAGAAGGTTGATCCCGCCTCCGCGGAGATGATCAAGTACGCCGCCAATGCCTATCTGGCGACCCGGCTCAGCTTCGTGAACTCGATAGCCAACCTGTGCGAGGAGGTGGGCGCCGACGCCAGGAAGGTACTCGAGGCAATGGGGCGCGACAAGCGGATCGGCCCCAAATACCTCGATCCCGGGCCCGGTTACGGAGGATCCTGCCTGCCGAAGGACACGCGGGCGCTGGGGGCGATAGCCGAACAGCACGGCTACGACTTCCGGTTGCTCCGGGCTGTGATGGAGGTCAACGACGAGCAGAGGCGGCGGATCGTCGGCAAGGTGGCCGCCGCCGTGGGCGGCACCCTGTCCGGCGCGACGGTGGGTCTGTGGGGTTTGGCGTTCAAGGCGGGCACGGACGATGTCCGGGAGTCGCCGGCGGCCGATCTCGCCCGGAGGCTCACCTCGGCAGGCGCCGCCGTCCGCGCCTACGACCCCCGAGCCGTCCTGTCGCTGCCGGGGATGGAGATGGCGCCCGATCCGCTGGCGGCGGTGGACGGGGCCGATGTGCTGCTGGTCGCGACCGAGTGGTGCGAGTTCCGCAAGGTCGACCCGGTCGCGGTGAGGGAGGCGATGCGGGGTTCGGTGGTGGTGGACGCCCGCAACCTCCTGGATGCGGAGGCAATCAGAGCCGCGGGGCTCTCCTACCGGGGCGTGGGAACGGGTCAGCCATGATATGGACCCGGGATCCTACGCAGGGACGGGCCCTCGTTACCGGGGGAGCCGGCTTTCTCGGATCGAGCCTGGTCGACCGGCTGGTTGCGGACCGCTGGGAGATCCTGGTGGTGGATGATCTCACATCCGGCCGCCTGTCCCGTCTGACCGAAGCCCGCCGGTTCGGGAAAGTGAGCATCCATCAGATGGATATCCGCTCCGAGCATCTGGCCGCCGCGGTCACCAAGTTCGCTCCCGATCGGATCTTCCATCTGGCCGCCCAAACCTCGGTGGCGGTTTCGGTGGCCGATCCCGGCCTGGATGCGGACATCAATATCACCGGCACCCTCAACCTGCTGGAGGCGGCCCGCCTGGCCGGGATGCCCCGGCTGGTGTTCGTCTCCACCGGGGGTGCCATCTACGGCAGGGACGCCCCTCTTCCCACTCCCGAGGACACGCCCGAGCATCCGGAGTCACCGTACGGCCTCTCCAAGTTGGTGGCCGAGCGTTACCTGGAACTCTGGCGGCGTTTCCGGGATCTGGACTACGCGGTCGTCCGCCCTGCCAACATCTACGGGCCGCGGCAGGATCCCTCGGGCGAGGGCGGAGTGATGGCGATCTTCGCCAGGGCCTGTATGGACAGGACCCGCCCGACCATCTTCGGAACCGGCGCCGACACCAGGGACTACGTGTATGTCGAGGACGTGGTGGATGCCCTGGTACTGGCGGGGGAAAGAGGAGGGGGAGGTGTCTACAACATCGGCACCGGTGTGGAGACCAGCACCCTGGAGGTATTCAAGGCGGTGGCTAGAGAAGCACGCTTCGGTGGCGGAGCGAACCAAGGTCCCCCGCGCCCCGGCGACGTTCCCCGTTCCGCCCTCGAGTGCAGCCGGGCACACCGAGATCTGGATTGGATTCCCAGGACGTCCCTGGAAGAAGGCATCAAGGCCACCGTCTCCTGGTTCGCCGAGAACTAGCGCCCGCAGACACCGAAGAACGCCAAAACCGCCCCGCCGAAAATCCGGTGCTCCGCACACGGACCAGGACGCCGGCTAGTTCATCGCGGCTGACCACGTCGTCGGGGCAGTGGCGCCGCGGATTGCCTGCGCTTGTGGGGCATCAGCAGGTCTGCGGTCAACGGAACATGTCCTGGTTGGGACTCCGTACCAGATCGGCGCTCGATCCTTCAGCCGGTGGGTACTCCGCGCCGCGAATCAGGGCGGCGGGGATGCCCTTGGCCTTGCCCATCACCAGGTCGGCCGCAGCGGCCAGCTCGTCCGCCAGCGCCACCTCCGTCACCTCGAGAATGTTGCCGTAGGTGTCGGTCGTTCCCCGGTAGTCCACCACGGCGGGGATGCCGGCGACGCCGATCGCCACATCGGTGAGGCCGTGGCGCCACGCCCTCCCGAACGTGTCCGTGATGATCACCCCGATCGTCACGCCTAAGGCTTGCAGGAGACGGGCCCGGATCCGCCGTGCCGACCGGTCGGGGTCGACCGGGAGCAGTACGGCCGAGCCGTGGCGGACATTGGACTTGTCCACCCCGGCGTTGGCGCACACGAAACCGTGATGCGTCTCCGTGATCACCAGCTCGTCGCGGCGGCGGAGAACGGCCGATGCCTCCCGCTCGATGAGCCGGAGGCGAGCCGCCGGATCGTCGCCGATCTCCTCGATACGACCCTCGGCCTTCGAGACCAACTTGTGCGTGACGACCAGCACGTCCCCGTCCGTCGGCTCCAGCCCGGAAGCCGCCAGTCCCTCGATCACCATCGCGGCTACGTCATCGCCGGGTTCGGCCTCGGGAATGCCCCCTACGGGAAAGATCGAGATGCTCACGAGGCGGCTCCCAGCAGGCCCATCATCCGCCGGGCCAACCCGGTCGCCTGCTCTACCTCCGCAATGCGGGTGGACCCGGCGTGAACCGACAACCCGGAGCCGGTAAGGGAGGGTACGTCGGCCTCGTCGGCGCTGTCGATGAAGAGGTCCTGTATCAGACCGGGATAGGCCGCCGCCACGCCGGCGTTGCCCGGCGGGAGGCCCAGCGAGATCAACACCCGGTCGGCGGGCCCCTTGAGCGCCCGGCCTCCGAACAGCGGGCTGACCGCCATCACCCGGCGGGCGTCACGCACCACCGTCGCGATCTCACGGACCGCCAGGATGGGCCAGACGGAGAGCGGAGGGTTGGAAGGTGCGATCACCACCGCGTCGGCGCCCGCGATCGCCTCCAGCACCCCTGGCGCGGGCCGGGCCGTCGCCTCTCCGGCGAACCTGACCTCCGCTACCTCGTCCCGATGGCCTCGCAGCACGAAGTACTCCTGGAATGACATCCAATGGCCGGGTCCGGTCCGCACCTCCGTCCGGAGCCGATCGTCAGTTGCGGGAATCACCGTCGAGCGCACTCCCATCATCGTGGCCAGGTCGGCTGTGACTGCATGGAGGGGATCGCCGTCCCGTAGCCGCATGGTCCGGTAGAGATTGAGAGCTGCGTCGGCGTCGCCGATCCGGAAGCGGGTGTCGACCCCGAGGCCGGCCAGATGGTCCATCAGCACCGAGGTGTCACCCGCTCGGCCCCAGCCGTGTGGCCCTTCCTGCCCTGCCAGCGTGTAGAGCACCGTGTCCACGTCCGGGGACACCGACCACCCGTAGAAGGTGTCGTCATCCCCCACGTTCACCACCACTGTGGACTCGACATCCTCCAGGTGCTCGAACCCTCGGGCCAGGCGGGCGCCGCCGACCCCGCCGGACAGGAGCGCGACCCGGCGTGTCACGGGCCGGGATCCGGGGTGACGGTTATTGTCTTGTGGCTCGTTCCGTAACACAATGGGGCATCCATGACCCAACCCTCTCCTCCCTCACCCAAGCCGCGCGTCCTGGCGCTCGTGGTGGCCCGCCGGGGAGACGACATAGCCGACGTGCTGGCAAGCATCGAGCCGCAAGTCTACGAGGTCGAGGATGTCGTGGTCATCGCCGACCGGAGTCCGGATTTCGCTCCGGAGGCGGACCGGCCCAAGACTGCCCGCCGGCTGTCGGAGGCGCTGGACATGGTGGAGGGTCCGGTCGACTACCTGTGGATGCTGGACTCCCGGACCACTGCCCGACCTGACGCCCTGGCGGCGCTGGTCGACGCCGCCGAGAGCCTGGAGGCGTCGGTGGTGGGTTCGAAGGTGCTCGACACCGACCATCCCGACCGCCTGCTGTCCGTGGGCGGGCCCACCGATGTGTTCGGTTTCCCGTACACGGGCCTCGAGAGGGGAGAGATCGATCAGGAGCAGTTCGACGTCATCCGGGACGTGGCGTTCCTGGAGCCGGCATCGCTGCTCGTCAGAAGGGATCTTGCCGAAGGCCTGGGCGGGTTGGATCACACCCTGCCCTACCTGTCCTTCGGCCTGGACATCTGCCAGAGGGCACGGGTGGTGGGCGGCCGGGTGATCGTGACCCCGGGCTCGGAGGTGTTCAGCCGGGCCAGCGGCGCCCAGCGGCCCACCACGTGGCGGGAGCAGGCCGGACGGCTCCGGACCATGCTCAAGACCTACTCACTTGTGACCCTGCTGTGGGCCCTACCGGCCCTGTTCCTGGTGGGCCTGGCGACCTGGCTCTACCGGCTCCCGAAGGGTTCCCTCACCGGGCCGGTGGATTGGATTCGCACCTGGGCCTGGAACCTCCTCTACCTGCCGTCGACACTGCAGGCCCGGCGGCGCGCCCCGACGACCTCCATGGAGTCCGATGCCGAGCTGTTCCGCTTCCAGGTCCGCGGCTCGCTGGAGTTGCGCGAGGTCGCGGCCGAACTGGGCGCCCTGCTCGGCGCCGGCGCCGAGTACGAGGAGCCGGACGATCGCGCCTCGCCGGCCTTCTGGCAGCGACCGGATGTGATCACGACAGTGCTGGGCGTGGCGCTGGTCCTGGTGCTTACCCGGTCCATCCTCGCTGAGGGACTGCCGGCTACCGGATATGTGCTGCCCCTGGCGGAGTCGGCCTGGAACACCATGCGTGCCTATGCCGGAGGATGGCATCTGGGCGGTCTGGGCAGTCCCGAGCCCATGCATCCTTCGGTCGGGGCAACCGCCGCCCTCCAGTTGCTCCTGGGCAACCGGGCCGGGGCCGCCGGCATCCTCACGGTGGGCGCGGTCGCCTCGGGCGTGGCCGGCATGGTGGCCCTGGTCCGCAGGCTCGGCCTCAGCCGCGGGGCGCGCCTGGTAGCCGGGGCGGTGTTCGTGGCCGGGTTCCCGGCGCTGTGGCTGGCCGGGGAGGGCTACTGGCCCGGCATCCTGGCGCTCAGTGGGATCCCCTGGTCACTGGCGGGGGTGGTGGCGCCCGACCCGGAGACCGGCCGGGGCTGGACGGGGCGCCTGGCCAGGGTCGGTCTCGCGACCGCCGTCTCGGCTGCCTTCGTCCCGCTCTCGATCGTGATACCCCTGCTGTTCGGACTGGTCTGGGCGGTCGTGGCCGGGCGCAGCCGCCCCCTGGTCGTCGGCGCGGCCGGATCGGTGCTCGCCCTGCCGGTGTTGTTGCCGTGGCTGAGCGGTCGCGGGGTATCCGAAGTGCTCGGGAGCGGGGTTCCGTTCCACCCGGATCCGTCCTGGTGGGTGGCCGTTCCGCTGCTGGTGGCGGGCGCAGCGGCCACGGCGGTTGCCCGTGGCCATCCACTGTCGGTTGCCGTAACGGGTGTCGTGATCGGGTCGGTCGGGTTTCTCGTGGCGCGGGCCGGCTCCCTGGGCGCGGGCCAGGAGGCCACGACCGCCGGCCTGATTGCCGCCGCCGCCGGCCTGGCGCTGGTTGTCGCCGGTGCTCTGGATGCGCCGGCCTCACTCGGCGTGGACGTCTCGCTCTTGCGATCTGTGCCCGCTTACGCGGCCATGGTGGCAGCCATCCTCGTCGGCCTGACTGCCCTGATCGCGGCCCCGGCCGGCCGTATGGGACTACCGGACGACCGGTTCGGCGCCTTCGCGTTCGCCTCCAGCCGGGCCGGTTCTCATGGTGCCGACCGGGTCCTGCTGACCGGGCCGCCGGAAACCCTTCCTGGTGAGCACCGGGTGTTGCCGGACGGCACGCCGTATCGCCTGATAGGTGGCAACCTGGACTACCCGCAGGCCTGGCTCCCCGAGGCGCGGCTGGGAGATGCGGTCCTCGAGGAAACCCTGGTCGGGTTGATCGCCGGGCAGGAGCTTCGCCCGGGAGAGTTGCTGGCGCGGTTCGGTATCCGCTGGGTGGCGGCCACCGGTCCCAGCCCTCTCGCGGATGTGCTGGACGCACAGCTGGATATGCGACCGCTCGCCGGCCTCTTCGTGGGCGAATCCGGCGGGGTGTGGGAGAACGATGTGCCCACCTACAGGGCAGTGACCGACGGGGGGGTGGCGTGGTCGTGGGTGGCGCCCGACTACGCGGGCGAACAGCTCGGAGGCTCGGTCCGGATCGCGGAGAATGCCGACCACCGGTGGGGTCCCGGCGCCTGGGAACAGGACGGCTGGGCCAACCGGGTGCCGGCCGAGGCGGGAGTCGCCACTTTCGGAGGGGTGGATTCCTTCCGGTTCCAGGCGCGGGCGGCAGGTGCCGTGGTGATCCTCCTGGCGGGCCTGTCGCTGGTGCGTGCCAGGCGTGAGGCCGGGGAGCAACCGGTATGACCCGCATACTCGGTCTGGTCTTGGTGGCCCTCGCCGTAGTCGTCGTGGCCGCGCTACCGGCTCCGGGGCCGCCGGTTCCGATCGCCGAGATCAGCCGGTCGGAGGCGCCGACCGGTGGGGTATCCCATTTCGCTCACTGTCCTTGGTCGCGTTCTGACAGCCTCAGGAGCTCGGCGTACAGCGTGCTGGGAGAGGGTCCGGCCGGTTTCGATCTTTCTTTCCTCGAGGGCGGCTCGGTGGAGGACCGCATATCGGGACGGACCGACTCGAATACGGCGGCCAGGGTCGAGAACCCGCGTCAGGTCGGCGCCAGTTCTGCGCTGGTCGAGTTCTCCGGGAACGGGGGCGCGGTCGGCGTCGTGGCCGCAGGTGAGGGTCTGCTGGCGGGTGACCTCTGCTCCGGGACGATTCCGGACTCCTGGCATCTGCCGGGAGGTTCCACGATCGAAGGCGAGAGCCTTGTCCTCCGGCTCTTCAACCCCTTCACCGCCGACGCCCGAGTCGACCTATGGGCATTCAGCGAGTTGGGTATCGAGGCAGGAGAAGCGCTGGAGGGGTTGACGGTTCCGGCCCGGCGCACCCGGGTCGTGGCGCTCGATGAGTTACTTCCCCGCCGGGAATCACTGTCGATTGTCGTCCGACCGGTCATGGGATCGGTCATTCCGGTGATGGTGCTCGATACGGGCGCGGATTCGGCGGTCTGGCCCGGATCCGGCGCCGGTGACGGCTGGGAGTTCCCGGTAGCGGGCGCGGTCGGGCTACGGAGTGACCTGGTCCTGACCAATGAAGCCTCCATTCCGGTCAACTTCCTGGTCGAGGTCTTCGACGAATCCGGTGGGCTGCTCCCCACCCAGGAGGGTCGTGTCGAGGGGCCCGGGCAGGCGCGGGTGTCCCTCGAGGGGTTGAGCTCTTCCGGGTTCGGCGTGCGGGTGACAGGCGACGGTCCCTTCGGCGCGGCCGTCGTGGCCCGCTCGGAGACCGGCGTCGCGGCGACCGTCGGGGCTCGGACCACGGCTACCGGATGGCTGGTACCTGGGCCCGGAGTGGTCTCGTCCGGAAGCCGGCTCAGGCTCCTCAACGCCGGGGTCACCGAGTTGACCGTCAGCTACCGGACGCTCACCCCCCAAGGGAGGACCAGGACCAACGTGATCGGGATCCCCGCCAACTCTGTGCGCACCGTCCATATCGCCGATCCGGAGGTAGCCGGCGTTCGGGTCACGTCCGACGGCCCTATGACGGTGGGATGGCTGGCGGCCGCTCCCGGGCGCGCCATGTTCTCGGGGGCGATCCCGATTGGCTGACGGGTTCGTGGTTCGTCTGCTGGTGGTCCTGGCGGCGGCCGGAGTGGTGGCGGCCGTGGCCGGTTTCCGTCCGAAACGGCCCCGCAACCCCCTTTACGTCGAAGGGAACCTCGACGGTCCCGGTGTCTACCTGTTCACCGCCGCCGGGTGTGACGCGTGTGATGCGGCCCGGCTCGCCTACCGCGAGGTGCTGGGTGAGTCGGGCTTTACCGAGCGGAGCTGGGAGGAGCATCCCGACCTCCTGACCCGGGTAGGGGTGGACGAGATACCGGTGGGCGCGGTGGTCGGCGCGGACGGCAGGCAGGTGGCTTCGTTCGTCCAGGTACCGAGGCCCATGGCCCTGCGGAGGGCGGTCCGGAAGATGCGGGCATGACCGCAAGTCCCGATCAGCGCCGGTCGGTGGGAGACGGGATCCGATCGCGGGCATGGTCGGCGCGGACCTCGGCCGTCATGGTGGCGATGGTCTCGGTGGCGACCCTGCTGGCGGTGGCGCCCCACCTTTTGCTGGTCGCCAACACGCCGACCGGCGGTGACATGGGCGCTCACGTGCTCGGCCCCGCCTACCTGCGGGATGTGCTGCTCCCGTCCGGCCGGATCATGGGTTGGTCGAACCACTGGTTCGCCGGGTTCCCGATCTTCTACTTCTACTTCCCCCTGCCGTCGCTGGCCATCGTCGCCCTCGACCTGGTGTTGCCATACGGGGTGGCGTTCAAGACGATGACGGTGGTGGGGTTGGTGGCGCTTGCCCCGGCCACGTATTTCCTCGTCCGGTCGATGGGGTTCGCTCGCCCGGTCGCCGCGGTCGCCGCGGCGGCGGGCGGCGCCTACGCCTTCATGGAGACCCCGACCCCCAACATATTCGGTGGGACCATCGCCTCCAGCCTGGCCGGAGAGTTCTCGTATTCATGGTCGTTCGCCTTCTCGCTCGTTTACCTGGGGTGCCTGATCAGGGCGTTACACGGCGACAGAGGACAGAGCACCAAGTACTTCCTGGGAGCGGCCGCCGCGCTGGCGGGGACGGCTCTATGCCACGTGATCACGACCATGGGGGTCGTGTTCGCGTCGCTGTTCGTGCTGGTGGGTCGCTCGAACTGGTACGAGCGTCTCCGGACCGGCGTCCGCCGGGAGCGCGCCGGACTGTCCTGGTGGATCGTGCCGGGGACCTGGGCGCTGGGGTTCATGCTGACTGCGTTCTGGGCGTTGCCGCTGGTGATCCGGCTCCGGCACACGACCGAGATGAACTGGCAGCCCCTGGCGGGGTTCGACGAGCTGGTCCCGGTGGAACTTTGGCCCGTGGCCATCCTGGGCGTGATCGGGCTGGTGATGGCCTTGCGCCGGACCGGGCGGGCCGTGGGGCCGGCTGCCCTGACGCTGGTGCCGATTCCGGCTTTCTTCCTGCTCAGCCAGGGTGCCAAGCTGTGGAACGGCCGGGCACTTCCTCACTGGTTCTACGGGCTGCACCTCTTCGCCGGAATCGCGGTCGGACTGCTGGCCGTGGCGGCCTGCCGCCGTCTCCCGGAGCGAACGCCCAGATGGTGGATCCAGTCCGGCATCGTGGGCGCCGTCCTGGTGCTGGTGTTCGGGCCGGACATCGGGGACCCTGCCAGGGACCTCCAGGGTGTGGACGGCTGGGTTGGGACGTTGCGGCTGGAGCCGCTGATCGCGCGGATCTCGGGTCCGGACATGCTGCTCATGGCGGCGGGGATCCTCCTGCTGTGGCTGGTGGGACGCCGGGCGCGGCCGGCTACCCGTACGGTCGTTCCCGTCCTGGCGTGCGTGGCCATAACCGGAACCGTGTTCGTGGGCGTAGCCTCTGAGGAGAACTACGTCGGCGCATGGGCGCGCTGGAACTACCTCGGATACGAGGGTAAGGCGAGCTGGCCCGAGTACGAGGGGGTGATGGCGGCAGTGGACGCCCTGCCGCCCGGCCGGGTCCATTGGGAGGGCAACAGCGAACTGAACAAGTACGGCACCCCCATGGCGCCGATGCTGTTCCCCTACTGGACCGAGGGCACTCACCCCTCGATGGAGGGCCTGTACTTCGAGTCCTCGCTCACGACCCCGTTCCACTTCCTGAACAGCGCCGAGATGAGCAGCTCGGCCTCGAACCCGATTCCCGGGCTGGCCTACCACAACGCCGACCTCGAGCGGGGCGCCGTGCACATGAGCCTCTTCAACGTGGCCTACTACGTGGCCTTCACCGATGCGGCCAAGGACAGGGCCGACCGGCATGCGGGCTTCACCTTCGTGGTGGATTCGCCCCCGTTCCGGATCTACTCCCTTCCCGAGAGCTCTCTGGTGGACGTGGCGGTCAACCAGCCCTGGGTCTTCGAGGAGCCCGGCACCAGGCTCGTGCCATCCCTGGTCGGCATCTTCACCGAGGACACCGAGCCGGATTTCGTGGACGTGGCGCTCGATTGGTACGAGGACATCGACCTCGTGGACCAGTGGATAGCGGCGGATGGTCCCCCGCACTGGGAGCGGATCACTCCCGAGTTGGAGGGCGACACCGTCCCCATCGCCACCGACTCGAACGTGGAGGTGTCCGATGTGGTGCTGGAGGACCACCGCATGTCGTTCACCACCACCGGCGTGGGTATTCCCCACCTGATCAAGGTCTCCTACTTCCCCAACTGGACCGCATACGGCGCCGAGGGTCCTTGGCGGGCCACCCCGGCCTTCATGGTGGTGGTGCCGACCGCCAGCGACGTCGAACTGCGCTTCGAGAACACCTGGGTGGAGATAGCAGGGCTGTCGTCGACCGTCGCCGGTTTCGTCGTTCTGGTCGTCTGGTTGGTCACTGCCGCCCGGCGGAGGGACTCTCCGGACCCGCCGCCCGAGGGACTTCGCCACCCCTCCCTGCGGGGCACCGGCGCCGGGTAGCGGCATTCTCGATGCACAGGGCACCGCTAGCGGCGCCCTGTTCCTCAGGTTCTCCGCGCCGCTGGTGGTGCTGTGTTCCTCAGGTTCTGGGCGCCGCTGGTGGTGCTGTGTTACTCAGGTTGCTCGATTGCGGGCGCAGGGCGAGACGATTCCGGGCTAGCACAGGCTCCGGCGGAGCGTGATCAGCCCTCGTAGGGTCCGCGGGACCCGGCGGAGCAGCGAGGACCGGGCTTCCCTCAACTCCTCCACGACGATCGGGACCTCGGCGATGCGGTACCCGGCCCGCTCGGCCCGCAGAAGAAGTTCGGTGTCGAACAGATCCTCGGTCAGGCGCACCTGCGGGAGGAGCTCCTCGACCACCTGGGCGCGGAGCGCCTTGATGCCGTGGGTGTCGGACAGCCCGGAGCCGACCACGGTGCGGAGTGCCAGGTTGAACACCCGGGTGGCCAGGCGGCGTATCCATGGCCGCCGGTCCTGGGAACCGGGCGCCCGCTTCGAGGCGATCACCACGTCGGCCGTCTCGCTGAGTTCTACAACCCTTCGGAGGAAGTCTCCGGAGTGGTAGTCGATATCGAACACCACCAGCCATCCCGAGCTCCCGGACGCCTCCATGCCGGTGCGGATGGCGAGCCCGTAGTCTGCGGCGCCGATCCGGAGCACATCCAAGCGGGGATCGGCGCCCGCCTCGGTCAGAGCCTCGGCATGGGTGCGGTCGGTCGATCCGTTCTCCACCAGGATGATTCGGTACCGGGGCGTCACCGCGTCCACCTGGCGCCGGATCCGGGCCAGCGCGGGTCCCACGAAGCCGGCTTCGTTGTGGATCGGGATGATGATGGTGATCTTCGGCGTGGTCATGGTGGTTACCGGGCGCGAGTGTAGGATCGAACCCGGCGACCGCCGCAAAGGAGTCGTGCTCTCGTGCCGGCCGGGAACGTAGCGAGGGGCGCTGATGGCAAGCAGAGCACGCTTAGCTGATTCGCAGACGGACCACTAGTACAGGATGTCTCGTGGGAAGCCCTGACCCTTTCGACCGGATCTTCAAGGCCTACGACGTCCGGGGTCGGGTGGACACGGAGGAGCTCGACGCCGAGATCGCCGAACGCATCGGAGTGGGTTTCGCCCGGGTCGCGGGCGCCCCGACGGTGGCTGTGGGACGCGACTGCCGGCCTTCCTCGGAACAGTTGGCGGCAGCATTCCGGGAAGGGGTTATGTCGCAGGGGTGCGATGTGATCGACCTGGGCCTGGCTCCCACCGAGGTCGTCTACTACTACTCGGGCCGGCACCGGATACCGGGCGCCGTCGTCACCGCCTCCCACAACCCGACCGGCTACAACGGTCTCAAGTTCTGCCATCGCGGGGCGGCGCCGATCGGATCGGGTTCGGGATTGGAGCAGATCCGGGACATAGCCCGTTCGTGGAGCGGGGACTCTCGAGCCGTATCCCGGGGCCGGGTTACCCGGCAGGACGCCCTGCCCGGGTACCTGGAGCATGTGTTCGGAATCGTCGACCCGGCCGGCATCGGGGAGCTGCGGGTGGCGGTCGACGGGGGGAACGGGATGGCCGGGCCGGTGGTCGGCCGGCTCTTCCGGCAGCTGCCCTCGTCCACCTTGATGGGCCTCTACCTGGAGCCGGACGGTACCTTTCCCAACCATCCGGCCGACCCTCTCGACCCCGATAACCTCACCGACCTGGCCCGCCTGGTGCGCGAGCAGGAGGCCGACGTGGGGGTGGCCTTCGACGGGGACGCCGACCGGGCGGTGTTCGTGGACGAGCAGGGAGTTCCCCTCCCGGGGAGCACTACCACCGCCGTCATCGCGCGCTGGTTCCTGGCCCGGCGACCGGGTGCCCGGATCGTTCACAACCTGATCTGCTCGAGGAGCGTGGCCGAGGCCGTCCGGTCCGCGGGAGGAGTGCCGGTCCGCACCCGGGTGGGCCATTCGTTCATCAAGGCGGTGATGGCGGAGCAGGATGCGGTCTTCGGGGGTGAGCACTCGGGCCACTACTACTTCGGCGACAATTACGGGGCGGACAGCGCGACCCTGGCCATGCTGGTGTTGCTGACCGTCCTGACCGGGGCGGGTGTTCCACTGTCGGAGTTGAGGCGCGGCTACGAGCCGTACGCCATGTCGGGGGAGATCAACACCGTCGTGACGGACCCGACCGCGGCGCTCCGGGCGGTGGAGTCCGCCTTCGCCGGCGCTTCCCTGGACCGTCTCGACGGACTGACGGTCGACCTGGGAGACAGCTGGTTCAACGTCCGGCCCAGCAACACCGAACCGTTGCTCCGCCTCAACGCCGAAGCACCTGATTCCGCGTCGTTGGACGACCTCGTGGACCGGGTACGGAGGGTGATCGACTCCTCCTGACATCTTTCGGCCTGGCGGGCGGCCGCGAACTGTCACAGGGTCCGTGTACAACAGAGGCATGGTGTGCGTGGTGTGCGGGTGGTGGAAGCCACCGGCGAGGACTTTCTCGAAGGGTGCGAAGGAGCGATCGACGGTATGCCCCGCTTGTTCGGCCTCCTTGCAACCCGGTGGCGAGGTGAGGCTCCCGTCGGGTGTGCTGGTGCGCTCGTTACTGGTTCACGACGGTCCGATCCGCAACGCTGTCCACGCCATGAAGTACCGGGGAGCCGACCGCGTCGCCTCGGGACTGGCGCCTTTCATGGTCGATCTCCTTCCCGCCGGCGCCACCGCCCTGGTCCCGGTACCCAGATCGCTGCCCCGCCGGGCCAGGTTCGGCACCGATCCCGGCAGGGCGCTGGCCAGGGCACTTGGCCGGATCGCCGGCCTGCCGGTGGCGGACGTGCTGCGCGCCCCCCTACTCCACCAGAGCCAGATCCGGTCCAGACGCCGCGGCGGCCTGCGGTTCCGGTCGGTGGCGCGCCCGCCCGGGGGAGCGGTACTGGTGGACGACGTGCTGACCACCGGCACCACGCTGAGTTCGGCGGCCGGAGCCTGCCGAGGCGCCGTCACGTCGGCGATCACGCTCACCCGATCCCGGTCGGGTGGGGGCGGCAGGCGGCTAGGATCGGCTCATGGAGGTCCGGATGAGAGGGCGAGGAATCCGGCTGACCGATGAGACCCGCGCCCACGCAGTGGAGCGCGTCAGCCGGACGGCCAAGTTCTTCGACCGCCTCGGTGATGTCGACGTGCGCCTCACCAGGGTCAAGAGCCACGACAGCGACCACCGCTTCCGGGCCGAGCTGTCCGCCCGAGCAGCCGGCCAACTGGTCAGGGCGACGGGGGAGGGCGATACCGTACGCCGTTCCGTCGACGCCGCATCGGACCACTTCGAACGCAGGCTGCGCCGGCTCTCTCAGAGGCTCAGCGACCGCCGCCGCCATCGGCCCAAGCCCGAAGTGCGCGCCGGAGGTCCTCGCCGGCGTTCCGATCAACCCGACGAGCGGTATCCCTCCATCTCCCGGGTGCGGCGGCCGGTCGGCAAGCCGATGACGCCCGAGGAGGCCGCAATCCTCATGGAGGAGGAGGGAGAGGCGGTGATCCTCTTCTCCAACGTCGAAACCGGGGATCTCAACGTCCTCTACCGGTCCGCAGGCGGGCGGCTGGAGCTGATCGAGCCGGCATAGCCGTCTGACGCTGTGTCCCGATTGCCACGTTTCGATGGCAGTTACCAGGTCAGGGATTCGAAACAACCGCCCCAGAAGGCCAAGGTGTCACAGCCTGGCGCCGCGAGGCAAGAACGCGAGCCCGGGCCAGGACCACCGGTGGCCCGCAGGCGAAGACGCAGCGTGTTGTGCTTACCATCGACGCGCGCCGCGAGGGGGTTCACAGACGCCCCGGGGGCGAATAGCATGACTCCCGGCGGGCCGTCCTGACGAGTCCTGCCTGCTACACGAGAAACGGGGAACATGTCGCTGCTCAGCAAGGTGCTGCGCGCCGGTGAGTCGAAGAACCTGAAGACCCTCGAAGCCCTGGCGGAGCGCGTCAACCGGATGGAGCCGCAGTTGGAGGGGCTCGACGACTCGGCTCTCGCCGGCAAGACGGTCGAGTTCCGGGGGCGTCTCGAGTCCGGGGAGCCCTTGGACGATCTGGAGGTGGAGGCCTTCGCAACGGTCCGGGAGGCCGCCAAGCGGACGCTCGGCCAGCGGCACTACGACGTCCAGGTGATCGGCGCCGGCGCCCTCCACAGGGGCATGATCGCCGAGATGCGGACCGGAGAGGGCAAGACGCTCGTCTCCACCATGCCCGTATACCTGAATGCCCTGGCCGGGGCCGGGGTGCATGTCGTGACCGTCAATGACTACCTGGCCGCCCGCGATGCGGAGTGGATGGGTGGCATCTACCGGATGCTCGGCCTCTCCGTGGGACTCATCCAGGCAGGCGATGATCCGGCTTCGCGCAAGCCCTCCTACGAGGCCGACGTCACGTACGGCACCAACAACGAGTTCGGATTCGACTACCTGCGGGACAACATGGCCATGTCCATGCAGCTCCGGGTACAGCGCGGCCATAGCTTCGGCATCGTTGACGAGGTGGACTCGATCCTGGTGGACGAGGCACGAACCCCTCTCATCATCTCCGGGCAGGTGGGCGACAACGCCCGCTGGTACCGGGAGTTCGCCCGGCTGGTGCGGGGTCTCCGGGAAGGAGCCCACTACGAGGTCGACTATGGCAAGCGGCAGGTGCTGACCACCGAGGACGGTGTTGCTCAGGTCGAGCGGATGCTGGGCGTGGAGAACATGTACGACCATGCCGCGGTCGACTTCGTCCACCATCTGGAGCAGGCGCTCCGGGCCAAGACGCTCTACAACCGCGATGTCGAGTACCTGGTCTCGCACGGCCAGGTGATGATCGTCGACGAGTTCACCGGGCGGGTTCTCGAAGGCCGCCGCTATTCGGAAGGTCTCCACCAGGCCATCGAGGCCAAGGAGGGTGTCCGGATCAAGGAGGAGAACCAGACCCTGGCGGCGATCACCCTCCAGAACTACTTCCGCCTCTACGGCAAGCTGGCGGGGATGACCGGTACCGCCATGACCGAGGCCTCCGAGTTCTCGCAGATCTACGGGTTGGAGGTGATGGAGGTTCCCACCCACGTCTCGGTCGCGAGGGTCGACCAGCCCGATGTGATCTACAAGACCGAGGACGCCAAGTACCTGGCGCTGGCTCAGGACATCGAGGAGCGTCACCTGGCGGGCCAGCCGGTGCTGGTGGGCACGGTCTCGATCGAGAAGTCCGAGCGGGTGGCGAGGCTGCTGGCCAGGCGGGGAATATCCCACGAGGTCCTGAATGCCAAGCACCACGCCCGGGAGGCCGAGATCATCGCCCAGGCCGGCCGGCCCGGGGCGGTAACGGTGGCCACCAACATGGCCGGCCGCGGCGTCGACATCCAGTTGGGCGGCAACCCGGAGGGCTTGGCGCGCGCCGCCATGCGGAAGCGCCCCGACCTGCCGCCGGACACTCCCTCCTGGGAGAAGGAATACCAGAAACTGCTCGAGATCAATCAGGCCGGGACCGAGGAGGCCCGCCGGCAGGTGCTGGAGGCCGGGGGTCTCTACGTGCTCGGGACCGAGCGCCACGAGAGCCGCCGGATCGACAACCAGCTCCGGGGACGGTCCGGCCGCCAGGGTGATCCGGGGGAGTCCCGCTTCTACCTTTCCCTGGGCGATGACCTGATGAGGAGGTTCGCCAGCGAGCGGGTCAGCACCATCATGGAGCGCCTCAGGATGCCGGACGAGGTCCCGATCGAGGCGAAGATGGTCACCAAGGCCGTGGAGCGGGCCCAGTCGCAGGTCGAGTCGCAGAACTTCGAGATCCGGAAGAACGTTCTCAAGTATGACGAGGTGATGAACCGCCAGCGCGAGGTGATCTACGAGTGGCGGGACAGCATCCTCCGCACCCGGAAGAGCCGAGACCTGGTGGTGGAGTGGGTGGAGGAGTCGGTCGAGGCCACCGTCAGGGACGGCCTGCCCGAGGACCTGCCCCCGTCGGAGTGGGACTGGGACGGATTGCTCAGGGAACTCCAGATCCTGTACTCGTCCGATCTGTCACCCGGTGACCTGGCGGCCGCGGCCAGGTCGGTCGACGAGGTGGTCGAGGTGGTTGCGGACGACGCGGTTCGCCGCTTCGAGGAGCGGGAGAGCGAGCTGACTCCCGAGGTGATGCGCCGCATCGAGCAGGGTCTCGCCCTATCGATCATCGACAACAAGTGGCGGGACCACCTGTCGGAGATGGACTACCTACGGGCCGGGATCGGCCTGAGGGCGATGGGACAGCGGGATCCCCTGACCGAGTACCGCCGCGAGGGCTACGAGATGTTCAGCTACCTGGTGGACTCCGTGAAGCGTGACACCGCCCGCTACCTGTACCGGGTCGAGGTGGCGGAGGCCCGGCGCCGGGCCCGACCCCAGATCAACGTCACTGCGGGTTCGGGACCGCGGCGGCCCAAGCAGGCGAAGTCGGCCAAGGTAGGGCGCAACGCCCCGTGTCCGTGCGGGTCGGGCATCAAGGCCAAGCGGTGCTCCAAGACTCCGGACTGCATGGCGGCCGCCCGCGCCTGATCGCGTGCCGGGCATCAGAAGCGGATGCCTGAGGCGCCCGCTCAGTCGCGGGTGACCTCCGGCTTCGACCAGTCCTCGATGCAGCGTTCTGCGACCGGTACCGGGTGGATGGACCTGGTCAGGTCGCTGGGGGACAGGAAGACGCTGGGAGGTATCCGGGGATCGAAGGATCGCAGGTAGTCGGCGCCGTCCTCCTCGAGTCGCTGCCATGCGCCGGACCAGACGAACCCGGTGGGACCCACGATATGGCGGGCCGCCGTGAAGACATCGCGGGGGAGCCGGCGGGCCCCCTCGCGCCGGGCCGCCCACTCGGCCATGGCGGCACGCCCTCTTCTGGCGATCGCTGCAACGAACCGACCCATGCCGTGATTCTATCCCGGGACGCCTGCTACGGGGGCCGGTGGACGTGCCTGGACAGGTCGGGACCTCAGGCGCGACCGGTAACCGGAGCCGGCCCGCTAACCTCTCGTCCGTTATGGATCGAACCGACCCTCGCCCGCTCATCGACGACCTTCGCGCCCGCCTCTCGGACGCCCGGAGGTTCCTTTGATGTCGATTCCAAGCTCGGTGATCTGGTCGAACTGAGGGAGCAGGTCGCTCTTCCCGACCTCTGGGACGACCCTGATCGAGCCACCCGCCTGACCCGCCGGCTGGGCCGCATCGAACGCCTGGTCAACCGGGTCGAGTCCATGGAGAACGATCTCGAGGACGCTGACATCCTGGTCGAGCTGGCAAGGGAGGAAGGCGACTCGGCGACCCTGGAAGAGGTGTCGCGCGATCTTGCCGCCACCGAGCGACGCATCGGTGTTCTCGAGGAGGAGTCCCTCTACTTCGGCGAGTACGACGACCATGCCGCCATCCTCAGCGTGCATGCCGGAGCGGGGGGCGTGGACGCGCAGGACTGGGCGGAGATGATGGTCCGGATGTACGCCCGGTACCTGACCGAACTCGGCCTGCAACATGAGATCGACGACCTCCAGTCGGGCGAGGAGGCCGGCATCAAGTCGGCGACCCTGACTGTCGAGGGTGAGCATGCGTATGCGGTCCTGGAGGCCGAGCGCGGGGTCCACCGCCTGGTTCGCATATCCCCGTTCGACTCGAACGCCCGACGCCACACCTCATTCGCCGGGGTGGACGTGGTGCCGCTGGTGGAGGACGCAGCGGTCGAGATCAGCCCGGACGACCTCCGGATCGAAACCTACCGTTCCCAGGGCGCCGGCGGACAGCACGTGAACACCACCGACTCGGCGGTCCGGCTCACCCATCTGCCGACGGGCATCGTGGTGGCCTGCCAGGCGGAACGGTCCCAGCTCCAGAACCGGGCCAGGGCCATGGGCCTCCTCAAGGCGAAGCTGGCCGAGTTGGCCCGGGTTCGCCAGCAACAGGAGCTGGATCAGATCCGCGGGGAGCAGACCGAGGCCGCGTGGGGGCGCCAGATCCGTTCCTACGTGCTCCAGCCCTACCAGCAGGTCAAGGATCTTCGCACCGGACTGGAGATCGGCAATGTCCAGGGAGTGCTGGACGGTGCCCTGCAAAGGCTCACCGAGTCCTACCTGCACTGGCGCCGGGCCAATCGGGAGCGGCAGGATCGGGGGGATGCAGGGGTTCGCGCATCCTCTAAACCCTTTGAGTAGCCAGGACCCGTTGGTAATCTCAGCATCCCGTACGCTTCCGGACTCGGTGGGACAGGGACGTTCATGATCCGACTGCATAATGTTGCCAAGGTCTATGACGGTGGGGTGGTGGCGGTCCAGGAAGTGAGCATGGACGTTCGCAAGGGCGAGTTCGTCTTCCTGGTGGGTCCGTCCGGTTCGGGCAAGTCCACGCTGATCCGGATGTGCCTGCGAGAGGAGAAAGTGACCCGGGGAAAGATATGGGTGGCCGGCAAGGACATCACCAAGCTCCCCACCTGGCGGGTTCCGTACCTCCGCCGCACCGTAGGAACCGTCTTCCAGGATTTCAAGCTGCTGCCCAACAAGACGGTGGCGGAGAACGTGGCCTTCGCCCTCAAGGTGACCGGTTGTCCTCGCTCCATCGTGCGCCGCCAGGTCAATACGGTGCTGGAACTGGTGGGCCTGTCGGCCAAGACCGATCGCTATCCCCGGCAACTGTCGGGCGGTGAGCAGCAACGGGTGTCCATCGCCCGTGCCTTCGTCAACCGGCCGCCGATCCTGCTGGCCGATGAGCCGACCGGCAACCTCGACCCGGCCACCTCGGTGGGCATCATGAGGCTGCTCGACCGGATCAACCGCACCGGAACCACGGTGATGATGGCCACCCACGACTTCGCCATCGTGGATGCGATGCGCCGCCGGGTGGTCCAGCTCGACCGGGGACGGGTGGTCCGTGACCAGGGCGAGTCGGGCTACGAATCCTCCGACGAGTCGTGAGCACCCTCCTCTTCCTGATCGGCGAGGCCTTCGTCAATCTGCGCCGCAACGCCCTGGTGGCGACCGGCGCCGTCCTGGCCGTGTTCGTGTCTCTGGCCCTGGCATTCGGCGCCCTGGTGTTCAACGAGCTGGTGCGGGTCAACACCCTGCAATGGCAGGAGGGTGACCACCTGATCATCTTCCTCAAGGACGAGGGTGGTCCGGTGGCCCACAGCGAGCTCCTGGAGCAGATCAACGACTATCCGGAGGTTAAGAACGCCTGGTACATGGACAAGGCAGGCGCCTACCAGGAGTTCCTGGAGATTTACAGCGACCAGCCGGCGCTGGCGGCGACCGTGACGGCAGCCGATCTTCCTGCCTCGATCCGGGTGGAACTCGACGACATATCGACCTACCAGGAGGTCCAGTTCCGGCTGGTGGGCCACCCGCTCCTGAGGCGCCTCTCGGTGTTCAGCGAGGGGATCGAACGGCTGCTCAGCCTCACCGGAGTGCTCAACTCCATCGGTATAGGCCTGGTGGTTCTCATGGGGGCGTCGGCAGTAGTCCTGATCGCCAACACCATCCGCATGGCGATCTACGCCCGGCGGGAGGAGATCGCCATCATGAAGCTGGTCGGCGCCGGTAACTGGTTCATCCGCGTTCCGTTCATCATCGAAGGCGCCACGGTTGGCTTGCTGGGGGGCGGTCTCGCGGCGGCGGCGGTCTTCGCCAGTCACAACCTGCTCGAGCGAATACCGACCGACATTCTGATCCGCTTCCAGGTTGACCCCGGATTCCTGCTGAGCCGGACCATCCTGATCCTCGCATTCGGCGGTCTGGCGGGATTCATCGGGAGCAGCCTCGGGCTGAGACGCTTCCTGAGGGTATGACCGTGCGCCGGCGCTGGCTGGTCAGGGGATTGGTCATGGCCGTGCTGGGGATCACCGCGGCAGTACCCGTGCTCGTGGAGGCCCAGAACGAGGAGGACCGCCTTTCCCAGGTTGAGCGGCAGATGGCTGAGCTGGAGCGCCTGATCAACAGCGCCGAGGCGGAGCGCACGGCGTACGTCGAGCAGATCGAGGAAACGGAGCTTCGCATGGAGGAGTTGAGGGTTCAACTCTGGGCGGCGGAGGATCAGTTGACCACGGCGGACGCGGCGTTAGCGGTCAGCCAGGATGCTTTCACGGGTCTCAGCCGCCGGGTCAGGTTGATGGACGCCGAGCTGGCCAAGACAAGGCTGGATCAGCGGATCACCGGGGAGTCTCTACGGGACCGGACCGTGGAGATGTACATGAGCAGCGCGACCGGGATCAACTCCCTGTTCGCCGGTGCGTGGGATCCGGAGTCAAATTCGATCAGGCTGGAGTATTCCCGCCGCCTGCTGGAGGACACGGAGTTACTGCTGCATTCGCTCGAGATCCTCGAGCGCCAGGAGGTGACCCGCCAGGAGGAACTGGTCCGGGAACAGGAGCGCGAAGCGGAGTTGCTTGCCCGGCTGCAGGCGGAGCAGGCGCTGGCCGAGCAGTACCGGGCGGAGGTGGCCTCGGCGCGGGAGCAACTCGGCGAGGAGTTGGACAAGCAGGAGACGTTGCTGGCCGAGGTGATCGGCGAGATCGAGGACCATGAGGACCATGTGGCGGCCCTCGAGGCCGAGTCCAAGCGGATCGAACTCGAGATCCTCCGGCGCCAGGTCCGGGAGGGACGGGCGCCGGGCGTGCTGGCCTGGCCGGTGGGCGGCGCCCTCACGTCGCCCTACGGGTGGCGTGTCCATCCCATCTTCGGGGACCGGCGCCTGCACACCGGGATCGACCTCCGGGGCAGTACCGGCGAGCCCATCCATGCCGCCGCCAACGGCACGGTGATCCTGGCGGGGACCTGGGGAGGTTACGGGCGGACCGTGGTGGTGGACCACGGTGGCGGCCTGTCGAGCCTCTACGCCCATGCGTCCCGGATCGCGGTGACCAGGGGCGAGGAGGTGCAGGCGGGTGACGTGGTGGCGTACGTCGGATGCAGCGGCTTCTGCACCGGTCCCCACCTGCATTTCGAGGTGCGGGAGGTCGGCAGCCCGGTCGATCCCATGCTCTACCTTCCGCGCTGACGTCAGTTCATGGGGTGAGATCGTGAATCCGAAGAAGAAGGACCCGGGCTCGCGCATTGCCGCCAACCGCCGGGCGCGGTTCGACTACGTGTTCGAGGAGGAGTACGAGGCCGGTATCGTGCTGACCGGCTCCGAGGTGAAGAGCTTGCGGGCGGGCCAGGTCCAGTTGCGAGAGGCCTACGGCCTGGTACGCAGCGGCGAGGCGTGGCTGGTGGGGATGCATATCGCTCCCTACGAGATGGCCCGTCACGGTGGCCACGAAGCCAAGCGGGAGCGCAAGCTACTCCTCCACAGCCGGGAGATCGAGCGGATCAACCGGCGCGTTCAGGAACAGCGCCTCGCCATCGTGCCGATCAGGATGTACTGGAAGAACGGGCGGGTCAAGGTGCTGATAGGGATCGGCCGCGGGTCCCGCCGCTACGACAAGCGGGAGAAGTTGAAGGCCCGCGACATGGAGCGGGAGGCTCGCCGGGCCATGTCAGAGCGGGGACGCTCTCGGTGAGCGATTGACGTGTGCCCAGTCGCCGTGGCTGCTTGTCGCGGGGCGGGTGTAGACTGTTCGGACAAGCTCCATTGGGGGTGAACAGGTTTCGACGTCGGTAGTAGAGGTGTCGGAAGCGAGCCGAGGTCACCGGAGTCCTCGCTAAACAGCCGGTAACAACCATAAGTGCCAAGCCAAACCTTGCACTGGCTGCCTAGAGAAAGGTAGCCCGTCCCCCGGAGGGGTTCCTGCCCCCTTCGGAGTGGGCGTCGCTTAGCAGGATGGGCTCTCCGGGATGCCCGGACCGGGGAGTCGAGATCTATCCGGGTGTAGGGCGGACGGTCACTCGCCGATGGAGTCCGACCGCCTGAAGGCTCGCCATCGGCTGCGCTCGGAGACGCCGCCACCGAAGTACCGACGGACCGGGGTTCGATTCCCCGCACCTCCACCACAAAAGGCTATATATCCCCAGGTCAGGACCTATATGTGATCTCTGGTTATCAGGCTATATACCGTTTATTTGTAGGATGGTTCCTGCGATCCGGCCCCGCTGCTGGCCGGCGACGCTCCACAGATTGCATCTCAGTTCCGCGGACATCAACCCTGCGCGAGGCTACAAACCATCTCCCGCAACGGATCGTTGTCTGAATCTAAGGACCCTCACCCCGTACACCACAAGAGTGACTCCACTCCGGAGGGCGGGTCTGATCCAAACTGAAGTCTGGCGTCTGGAGCGCCTTTGTGGGGATCTTTCGGCCTGTCTCTCAGGTCCGGGGGCGGGGTTCTGGCTCGAAGCGGATGTGACCTTGTACGAGCAGGTAGGTTGTCTAACGGCCGGTCGGCCGTGGCGGCTGTTGGTAGAATGGTGTTCAGTGGCGGGATGTAGGTATGAGCAGCTTGTTGGACCCTTCAGAACCAAGGCTTCCTCCGTCGGCGATGCTTGACGATGACATGAGACAGAAGATACGCGAGGTAGTGCGGTCTCATCGGGGCAAGGAGGCACGGCTTTTTGGGTCCGTGCAGCGCGGCGACGACACGCCAGACAGCGACGTTGACTTACTGGTGACCTTCGAGGAGGGCTCCAGCCTCTTTGACCTCATCCGAATGCAGCACGCCCTTGAGGAATTGACCGGATACAAGGTTGATGTCTCCAGCATGAATGGAGTCCTCCAAAGTAAGAGATCGCCCACTCGCCGCAAGGCCATCCTCAGTGAAGCAGCGCTGCTTTGAGTCAAGACACGGTTCACATAGAGGACATCCTTTACTTCTGTAACGAGGTCCGCAAGATCGTGGCGTTAGGCTTTGATGCGTTTATTGGCGAGGATTTGATGCCCCGGTGGGCTATGGAACGATGCTTGCAGAACATTGGGGAAGCCGCGAATCGCTTGAGTCAAGGGGCTACGGACGCCTATCCGCACATACCGTGGCCGGCTGTCGTTGGGTTACGGAATGTGATAGCCCACGAATACGACAACATCGACTACAACCTGCTATGGCAGATTGCGACGGTTGATGTCCCTCGCTTGGTTGAACAGCTACCAAGCTGATGCCGAACCTACGGCGAGGTCGGTGAACCCTGATCGAGAGCAACACCTCTCGGTGTCGCCCCTTTGGTTGAAGAAGAACGCAACACCCGCAGCAACGCACCGGTCACCGAGGTCAACCGCCAACGACTCCCGTACAGGCTGGCAGCCGCGGCATCTCCTGCTCGGGGGTGGGCAGCGTTGCCAGCCCTATCACGTACTCTGCGGGCATCCCGGTGATACCGGCGGCTACCGCTGCGAGTTCCCATCGTTGTGTGGTGGTCCACCTCGTTGCCGAGTATGTGCCACGCGTTGGCTAGTAGCGTTCTGAGGGCTGTTGGGGTGGCAGCGGTTCGGTAGCCGGCCGGTGCCAGGTCAGCCGGGCTTTTGGGGATCGTCAACAACTGTGCGGGGGTCAGTGCCTGGTCGTGGGTGAGGTTCTGATGGTGACCGGGGTGTCTCTGAAGACCCGACCGGTGGATTCAGGTTAAGAGGCTGGGCTAGTGGGCGACTGTGATCTGGCGGGTGTGGTGGAGCCTGGTGTCAGAGCCCGAGGGATGGCCCTCTGTATTCGGGTTTGGGGCCCTCGACTTCGATGTGCTCGCAGCGCCACCCTTTTAGCGAGCAGCGGCAGGTGGTGGAGGTGGGCTCTGCGGCGACTCGCTGGTCGAGGTCCAGGTCGGTGGTGGAGATGCTGAGTAGTCCGAGTTGGTCCAGCGTGTCGGTGGCTGCCTGGTGGGTTGGGTAAGGGGGTGAGGTGGCGTCCACCGTGTTGTCGGGGTTGCGGCATTGCACATACCAGGGGCCGTCCCGGTTGGGTGAGTAGATCCCGACGGTGGGTACCTGGTCTCGGGGTGGGGGCTTGTAGTCCATGTCGGGGTTGGGGTGTCGATGCGGGTTCCAACCGAGGATGTGTAGTTGGGGGTGGATGTTCACGAGTCGCACTATGAAGTCGCGGGCGGCGTCGGCTTCTTCGGGGGTCGGGTGCGGACCAGAAAGCGGGCGTGGGGAGCCGTTGGGTTGGGTCGTGGCTACTTCCCAGCCTTGGTTGTCGAGTGGGTAGGGACGGACATGGACGCCCATGGTGACGGAACGGCGTGGTTCGCCGGTGGGGCGGGTGGTGTCTAACCGCTCGTCCGCCGCCGCCGGCGTCGGGTTGTCTTCCGGGGAGGGGTGGTTGTGGTGGCGGCACCTGTGCTCTGTTAGTCGGCAGGCACAGACCGAGGACACACGGACCTGTAGGGGGCTACGCGGCTGCGGAGTACCAACTGTCCTGCCAACACTGTGGAGAAAGTCCTGAGCGGCGGAGGCCTCGTCGTGGGTTGGGTAGGTTTGGGAAGTTGCAACTCGCTCTCCGCCCGCGTCGGTCACCTGCAACACCCAGCCATCCGCTTGCGGTACCAGCAGCATCACGGGTCGAGGGTCCCCCGGCACCGATCCACCTAGCTCCCCGCCCTGTTCCCACTTCTCGAACCGGAGCAACCCGTGGGCGTCGAGAACCGAACGGGCGAAGTCGGACGCCCCGAGAGCGGACTCCATCGAGGGATACTCGGGGCCCCCGGTCCGGGTATCCCCGCTGCGCTGCTCCAGCACCAGTTCCCATCCCCGGGCCGCTCCGGCAAAAGGGCGTACTGAGAGCCAGGCATAGTTCCTGGCCGACGAGGGTCGGCGCTTCCCGACGCGGGCCATGCGCTCCTCCCATGCATCCTCGAGGATGTATTGGGCGGCTACGGGGACCTGTCGGTGTGAGTGTGCTCGTGCCGTCCACTCAAGAGCGTCGTCGAGCGACTCGAACGCGGCAGCCTCCAAGAGGGTGGGTAAGTCCCCCAGGTCAACTTCCCGACCGGCGACAAGCTTCATGGCCAGCACATAGCGTGCCCCCGCGCCATAAACCCGGAGGGTTCTCCCCTCGTACAGGAGGGTGGGGCGAGCGTCAACCTCGTGGGAGAGAGCCCCGATCTTGGCTGCGTCGTTCAACCAGTCCAACCGGACGCCCTCCTGGGCGCCGGCGACCGCTGCCGCCCCCTCCCACAACCCGCCCGGCAGCATGTCGGATATCACGTCTATGTCGTTGGTCAGACGGGCAGGGTTCCACTGCAGGCTGACAGCAGCACCGCCGACCACCAGCAGATCGCAGGGCTCGGCCAGTTCACCCATCTCGCTGATGAGCCATAGATCTAGCGCGCCCATCAAGCCGTAGATCTGCGCCGGGGTAAGCCCCTCGTCGGGGATCAGTCCCAGGGCAGCCACCAGTCAGGCGTGCCCTTGTCAAGCGTACGGGGATGGAACCAGACACGATGGAAAGAGCACACGTCGAGCGACCGTTGCCGGACCCACCGGGCGTACGCCCCGTCGAATCTGTAACCGAACAGCATCACATCCCGCGGTGCCCGATGGCCGAGTACCCACCCAGGGATCGGGACACGGGCACGGTCGGCGAGAGCGTGAACGACCACGGCCACCGCAGGTAAGAGGAAAGGGTCATCACCCCGGTAGGCCGGGGGATCAGCAACCAACGTCGCCGGGTCCGACGACAGGTTCCAGTCAACGATGAACTGCAACAGCGGATACCTATACCGCCCCCGCGGGTCGTCCACCACCATCATCTGGGGAAGGGCCGCGGCGGTCAGCGGCTCCCGCGACACGATCACAGGCACCCCAGGCGCGGCCCTCCCGCCCGCTACCCGCCCTGTAAATGTCACCTCAGCCACAACCTAACCCTCCACCCGCACACCGAATCCTAACGGCCGCCACCGACGAAGCAAGAGAAGGACACACCACCCCAGCCACCGCGAACAGCCACCAAACAAATGCCCAATAGACGCAACAGCCCCCCGGTCGGAGTAACACCGCCACTTCCGACATGATGATGTCCACCCCTAGCTCAGCCAACCGGCCCTGACAGCCACCCGCCGACGCTGAGCCCACACGGACTCGGGATCCGGCTCAGCGAAGACGGTTCTGACCATGATGACCACCATCCCCACCCCCCTGTATTGTCAAGGCCGGTTGAAATGCTGAGCGGTTAAGGCCGGTCGAAAACTGCGCGGTCTAGTGGGTGGGTTGGTGGATGATCTCCTTTCGTTTGCCTCCGGGGTCGGTAGCTTTGGCCCTTGAGGACGATGACCTCTGCGTGGTGGACCAGGCGGTCGACCATGGCCGCGACGGCTACGGCATCGCCGAAGATCTCTGCCCAAGACGAGAAGGTCTTGTTGGACGTGACGATGAGGGGTCGGCGTTAGTAGCGCGGATTGGTGGACGTGGAGGGGCTGCAGGATTGGCAGGAGCGGCTTTCCGTCCGCAATGGGAGGCGCCTACTCCCGCCCGTAAGGTAGGCCGCCGTGGCCGTAGACGGAGACGACTTGGTGGCCGCGGTCATCCGGATCGCAGCGCTCGAGTATCTCGCCGCCGCGACCCGGACGTTTGTCGTGCCCATCCCCGAGGGAGCACCGGAGGATCGGCAACAGGTGTGGATTGTGCCCGCTTCCGTAGTCGCCGGTGCCAGCTCGATCGTTCTGGCCCGGGTCCTTGCCCGCTACTGGCAGTCAAGGGCGACAGATTCCGGATGCGATCACGGGTACCAGGCGGCCTTGGACGACCTGGTAGAGGTCCTCCGGTAGGACACGTCGTGAAGTGGCGTTGGGTAGGGTGAGTGCCCTTATCACGCTGGAGGTGGAACAGTTGGAACATGTCGAGTTTCGGCCGATCAGTATGAAGACACACTCCGAGCTGAACGAGGCCTGGCTTCAGGGAGTGATCGAAGAGAACCCGGCACTGCTCGGCCTAGGCGAACTAGACCTTGTCGGTGCCCAGATCAAACTGCCGGAGGGAGGCCTGCTGGACCTGCTGCTGGAGGACCCCGACACCGATACTCGGTACGAGGTCGAGTTACAGCTAGGAGGCACGGACCCGTCCCACATCATCCGCACCCTCGAGTACTGGGACATCGTACGCAACCAAGAACCCCACTATGACCATGTGGCGGTATTGGTGGCGGAGGAGATCACCCGCCGGTTCTTCAACGTGATCCGCCTGTTCAACAGGTCCGTCCCGATCGTGGCGATCCAGGTGACCGCCCTACAGGTTGCCGACGACAAGTGCGCTCTCGTGTTTACCAGGGTGCTGGACCGTGCTGTGCTGGGAACGGGCGAAGGGCGACCAGAGCTCCCCGACCGCGACTATTGGGAGAATGAGAAGTCAAACCCGGAGATGATGGAGCTGGCCGATCTCATACTCGCCGACGTGGCGGCCCGTGTCCCAGGCGTGTCACTCAACTACAACAAGTGGGACATTGGCCTGGTGCACAACGGAGTGGTCAACAACTTCGTAAAGCTGAAACCGCAGCAGAAGGCCGTGGTTCTGTTGGCCAGGATTCCTCGATCGGAGGAGTGGGACGCCCGAATCAAGTCTGCCGGTATTCACAAACTGGGGTACGTCGCTGGCGGCGGGTTCTATCAGGTCAAAATCCCGGACCGGGAAGCCCTAGAGACCCACACCGACCTGATCAAGTGTCTGATCGACCGGGCCAAGCCCTAGGCGTGGCGCGGGAGGAGGAAGTAAGCGATGAAGTGGGGGCTGGGCGATGTGCGGACCCGGCGGGCTACGGGAGCAGGCCGCCGAGCGGCGCGCAAGGCTGAGCGGCAGATCCGGCGGATGGCGCACGTAAGGCCCGGAGGGTAGCGCGCCGGCGACAGGCCCGGTATGAGAAGGCTAGGTTCGCTGGGTCTGCGGTCGGTTGTGTTCTCGGACTTTCCTATGTGTCCGCTAGTTCTTCGCTCCTGGCCGGCTGGGGCGGCGCAGAGGTCGATCTAGTAGCCGGCGCACTTGCCGGATCGGTGGGTGCCGTCGTGGTCGGTGCCCGGGTGGGTGTGTTTCGGGTTGCCGGCGTGCCAGTGAGTACATCCCTCATCCAAAGATGCCGGGGTGCTTGTCGTGGGTGCCCTGGTTGTGGCAGTAGCGGACGACGTTTGGATGCCTGCCTCGCCGCAGTTCTCCAACCATCTGGTCATCACAGAGGCCTCGGCCTGGTCCATGGCCAGGTCGTAGGCGGCTTTGATGTCGCGTGTGAGGGTCACATACGCGCACCAGCGGCCGGCGGGGATGTCTGCGGTGGGCCACTTGCTGCTGCCATCACCCCACTCGGCGATGTCGCGGTCGCCCTTCGATCGGTTCAGCCCCGCAACAGCCATAACCAGGTTATCGCTGTCGGCGCCGAACACGGCCCACCGGTCGCGGGGGAGTCCCGACTCACAAGCCTCTTTAGCGGCGACCACATGCTCAACGTCGAAGCCGCCGCCGTCCCCGACCGGGTGACCGAGGTAGAACGACCGGTCGTGGGCTGCTATGACCGCAGCCCGATCATAAGTGTTGAATAGCTCCCGGCTGTAACCACAGTCGGTGTTCTCGGGAGCGATGCGTATACCGACGGTCCTGGCCGCTGGGACAGTCGAAGACGGCGGGACGGCGGTCACAGGTGTAGTCGCCGACGCTACGGTCGTTGCTGACACTGTGGTGGCGGGTGTAGTCACCGACGCTACGGTGGTGGTTGCTGACACTGTGGTAGCGGCTGCGGTTGCTGCCGAAGTGGCAGGTGTGCCTGCTTGTCCGCAGGCAGCGAACAGCAGGACCAGGATCCCAGCCCCTGCCCAACCCATGGTCTTCTGCACAACACCCAGGCTACCCATCCCACCCCTCCCCTCTCCGCCCCAGGCGTCCCTTCGTAGCGTCCGTCTGCTTCAGCGGTGGCGGCCCCGTGGGCGGCGACATCCGCGGCGATAGCACTCCGGGACACATCTCAGAGGCAGGCGAAGTCGGTCCGGGTGACCCTCCCGAATGTCATTGGTACCGGTAGGCCAGGACACGCGCGTGGGCGGCATCACCAGAACTCGGTGGCTGCGATGTCAGCCATCAGGCTGATATCCGTGGCTGACGGGGCCCGCCACCCTAGGGCTGCCAGCCGGCTGTGACGGCCCGTGCTCTCGCACACAAAGCCGCTCAACATGTGAACGTTACCGACGACGCCGAACAACTCCACACACAGGCTGCCCAGCTCGGCGAGCAAACGCGTCAGCAACCGGCCAGCCCGCATTCACGGCACAACAAGTGCCCCGCCCCCTTTAACCGCCGGTGCGTAACAGGCAACCCGCCCCAACTGGCGGACCCCTCCCCCTCCCGCGGCCGGGATGATGCAAACAAAGGGCCATGTCGCTTTGAACGGCAGGGTCCTAGACAGTAGTAATGGTCAGGACGGGGAAGAGGCGTCGGGCCGTCCACCGGAACATCGCCCAGCCACTCCGCGAAGAAGAGGCGGGTTGATTGTGACCTGAACGGGACTGAAGAGGTCACGCGAGTCACCGGACCCCCAGGGACCGAGCGCAGGGACACATGTCCCAACACCGTCATGGCGGAGAGGGACACAAGTCCCGCACAGAGGCCATCAACTCGGGTTTGAGAGCCACAGAGAGCCACAGTCAAGTTTTCATTAAAATGGGACACACGTCCCAGAAGGGGTGGGACATACGTCCCGCAAGCAGTTCCTCCCGGGAGCAGTTGCTCCCATTGATGGCAGAGGCGTATCAGCTCCGAGCCGGTATCACATCGTATGACGCCGCATACGTGGCGCTGGCCGCGGTTCGGCTGTTCGGTGCTCACCCTGTACGCCCGACTGGCCCACACCCCCGGCCAACAGTGGCCCGGATCCTTGCCCTCCCGAACCGGGCGTATCTGGGAGATCGGCGATTCTCGTTCTGGCCGATGCCCGCTGAGACGGTGTCGGCTGTACAAGAAGGGTGCCCGGTCGCGCATTTACCCCTTCGCGGTCGCGTATCCACCCCACTGCGGTCGCGTATCTGCCCTGTCGCGGTCGCGTATCCCTCTGAGCTGGGCATTCACGGCCCCGTGCATATTCGCTCGGTGGCTCAGCGAGGGCTAGGCCGGCCCAGTCCCCCAGAGACCGCCCGCCTGCCGGTGCCATGGGCTCGATGGTGACACGTCTGGTCTTCGTAAACCGGAAAAGGGACACCTGGCGGTTCCTGTTCCCCGTCTGCGGTGGTCGTGTCCCCCTGGGGGCCGGTGTCCACACCGTGGATCATCGAGCCGACTACTAGGTAATGAGCCAGCGGGGACAACGGGTGGAAGCGAAGCAGGGAAGTGGGGTATGGGCTGGCTACCAGGGGTTTTGTCCCGCCTACTTGTTGACCAGCTTCGAGAATCGACGACTGGGAGCGGCCTACTGTATGGCTGATCGTGTCGATGAGGTAGAGAGCCACCACAGCCTCGGCGCTGACTGCTCCTGCGCTCACGCCCATGGTGCGTTTCGGCAGCAGCCAGCTGCGCGGCAGCGGTGTCGAGCGCTACAAGCACTCCGAGGGGTTCCAGCATCCTCCCCGCGCCTCGGCTCCTGGCCGCATCCGCCCTGTGGCTTACCCACCCCCGATGAGCCCTCCCGAAAGCAGCCTCCGGGACCTATGTCCCACCCACTGTGGGACGTGTGTCCCATTTTAATGAAAACTTGGCTGTCGCCTCTTTCGTCTCAACCCGAGTTGATAACCCCTGATGCGGGACATATGTCCCCCGTACCAGGGCCGCTCTCGGGACATGTGTCCCCTCCTCAGATCCGGCCTCTGGGTGCAGTCCCGGTCTTACCCGCCGCGATTCAGTGTCAACTACTCTTCCGGCTGGTCCTTTCCTGGGTGACTGGAAGGGGTGGGACACTGCATTACGAGATTGTGGAGGCGCAGTCGTATTGGGACTGTGTGGACGCGTTGCGCCGTGACGACCAGTACAAGGCCGCGCTGGTGGACGCGCTGGCAGAGTTGCGACGCAGACCTTTCCAGAATCCGAAGCTCAATACCCATGGTGTAGGTGAAGCGAGAAACGGAAAGAAGTTGTTTGGCTCCGATGTGGGTGGAAGGCGTAGCGATCGGCGTCTGGTTTGGCTGTTGTTCAACCGGACGATCCTGCTTCTGCTCTATGGCACTCACAAGGTATACGACCGCGCCAGGCGAATGTCTGTTGACTATGACCCTGCTGAGCATGCCTATAACACATACGAGCAGGTACCCGAGACGGGAACGTTCCAGCCCTACACGTACCGCCGCGAGACGGTCGGGAAGCTGTTCATGGCTTGGTCTGATGCTGAACTCGAGTCCTGCGGTCTCCCGGTGCCGGCGGTTCTCAACCTGCGCCGGATCGATACTGACGAAGAGTTCCTTGCCATGGAGGACGAACTCGGTCCCCGTAACTTCGAGACTGCATTCAACCTGATAACGACCGGCCATCCTGTGGATGACGAGCGAGACGGCTTGGACGAGCCTGCGTTGGTTGAGGCAGAGTCGCCGCCCGTGACCGAGGAGGATCTTGAGGTTGAGCGGCACCTCCAGGAGGACACGATGGCGTCCTGGTTCACTCGGACCGAGCCGGAGTACATGGTCGAGATCATGGGTCGTCCTATCGAGGACTGGATGATATTCCTGCACCCGGATCAGAGGAACGCGGTTCGCCGTAACTACATGGGGCCGGGGCGGGTACGCGGCCCGGCCGGCACCGGCAAGACAGTGGTCGGTCTCCATCGTGCGGTGTGGCTGGCCAGGAGGAACAAGGCCCGACGGGAGGAGCAGAGGGTCCAGCTCGCCGGTACATCGGAGGTAGTCCGGCCTGTTCTCTTCACCACGTACATCAGGTCCCTGCCGCCGGTTCTGGAATCGCTGTATCTACGGATGCCCGGCGCTCTGTCCGGAGAGGTGGAGTTCGCCAACGTCAACAAGCTTGCCACTCGGTTGTGTTACGAATCGGGCAAGTGTCGTCGTTTTGACGCTAGGGCGGTCAACGACGCTTTCGACGCTGCCTACGCCGAGATCGTCACGCGCGGGTCCCCCCTGGACAGGAGGGCATTGAGTAAGCGCTACCTGGCCGAAGAGGTGAACGCGGTCATCAAGGGCCGGGCACTGGAGTCGCTGGACGAGTACCGAGCACTGGAACGGACGGGCCGGCGGGTGGCTCTCGGAAGGAATCAACGCAAACAGGTTTGGGAACTCCGGGAGGCCTGGGATCGGAACATGGCCGATCGCGGGGTCATGGACTTCCCGGATCATGTCTTGGCGGCGCTGGAGTTTGCTCGCGGCCTGTCCGAGCCCCTCTACTCAGCAGTGATCGTGGATGAGGCGCAGGACCTCACCCTGGCTGGCCTGCAGCTGCTACGGGCGCTGGTCAATGCTCCGGACCACTACCGTGATCGGCCCAACGGGCTGCTCGTCCTCGGTGACGGTGCCCAGAGGATCTATCCGGGCGGCTACACCCTCCGCCAGGCAGGAGCAGAGGTCCGGGGCCGCACCACCGTCCTGGATGTCAACTACCGCAACACGACGCGCATCATCGATGCCGCATTGGCGGTGGCCGGTGCGGCGGACGTGGAAGATCTGGACGAGGACTACAGGCGGAGCGATCAGCTCGCGGAAACGGTCCGGGATGGTCCGCGTCCGCTTCTCGTTCAGGCACGGGACGCTGACGACCAGATCCACGAGATCGCCCGGTGGATTCGTAAGATGGCCGCCATGGACGATCCGATCAAGCCCGGAGACACAGCCGTTCTCGCGCCCTGGAATCGCCAGGCCAAGGTGGCGGAGCGGCTGCTCAAGGGATGCGGCATTGGTGTGCAATCACTCGACCGCTATGACGGGCGCCCGAACAATCTGGTCAAGTTGGGCACTTACCACAGAGGAAAGGGCTTGGAGTTCAAGGCCGTGTTCCTTCCTTATCTGAATCTGGGGATATTCCCCCGGCAGGCCAAGCGCGGGATCAGCCCCGAAGAGGCAGCCGAGCATCACGATCTGGAGTTGTCGGCCCTCTTTGTGGCGATGACCAGAGCTCGTGATCTGTTGGTGCTGCTCCATAACGGATCCCCCAGCACGGCGATCAAGCCTGTTGTTGACCGTTTCGAGCAGCGGTCTTCTGAATCATGACGACGCTGGAGTAGCACCGCCCGTGGACGTATTCGAGCTGCGCGAGATGCTGACCGGTGCCTACCGGGATTACGCCACCAGCTTCATGCGCATCCGTGATGACCGGATTCGTTGCCGTGTGGATGAGGCCCTCGACGCCGGGAAGCTGTGGCCCCATCCTCTCATCGGCCTGAACCCTGCCTTCAAGGAAGGCGGGACCATCGACGATCTGGTGAGCGAGGGCGTGCTCCATCCCACCACCGCTGACATCTTTCGGCTCGACAAGTCCGAAACAGACCGGCGCGGAAAACCCCTTGATCTCTATCGTCACCAAGCCGACGCCATCCGGACCGCCGCCCGTGACCGCAACTACGTCCTTACCACCGGCACCGGCTCCGGGAAGAGTCTGGCCTACATCATCCCGATCGTAGATCATGTCCTGCGCGCCGGAACGGGCAAGGGCGTTAAGGCCATTGTCGTATACCCGATGAACGCACTGGCGAACAGCCAAAGAGAGGAGCTACGAAAGTTCCTCGATTATGGGCCTTGGGTGGACCCGCCCGTGACCTTCGCCCGCTACACCGGCCAGGACGACGCGGAGACCCGCCAAGACATCCAGCGGCATCCGCCCGACATCCTGCTGACCAACTACGTGATGCTGGAGTTGATCCTCACCCGCCACGCCGACCGTAACCTCGTCCGGAAGTTCGGCTCGCTCCGCTACCTGGTGCTGGACGAGCTGCATACCTACCGGGGCCGCCAAGGCGCCGATGTCGCCATGCTGGTCCGGCGGGTCCGCCAGGCCTCCGGCGCCGCTCGCCTCCGCTGCGTCGGTACCTCCGCCACCCTCTCCACCGAAGGGACTCACGCCGAACGCCAAGGCGAGCTGGCCAAGGTGAGCTCCCGTCTGTTCGGCGACAAGGTAGGACCTGATGACGTCATCGGAGAGACCCTCCGCCGGGTTACTCCCGCCCACGACCTCGAAGATCGGGGCTTCCAGGAGACTCTCCGAGCCGCAGTGGCCGGCGCCCGCCCTCCGGACACGTATGAAGGGTTCCGGGAGGATCCGCTGGCCGCCTGGATTGAGACCACCTTCGGGCTGGACGAGGTTGATGGAAGCCTGGTGCGGGCCGATCCGCTCGCCATCGAAGGACCGGACGGCGGCGCCGAGAGGCTGGCTCGAATCACCGGTCTGGACCAGCAACGATGTAGCCGAGCCATCCGGGACCGCCTCGTGGCCGGCAACGAGATCAGGCACGCGGAGACCGGCCGCCCGGCCTTCGGTTTCCGACTCCACCAGTTCATCAGCAGGGGCGACACGGTGTTCGCCTCCCCTGAGTTGCCGGCCCGCCGACACATAACTCTTCACGGACAGCGCTTCGTCCCCGGAGACCGTGAACGGGTGCTCCTGCCGCTGGCGTTCTGCCGGGCGTGCGGGCAGGACTACTACATCGTGTGCGGCGGCACTCCCCCCGGTAACGAGTTCGAACCGAGGGATCTCGGCGATACCCAGGACCAGGACCCGGGGTTCCTCTACTTGAGCGAAGATCGACCCTGGCCCGAAGACGACTCCGATCAGCTGGACCGCCTCCCCGAGAGCTGGCTGGAGCCCGGGAGTAGGAGGGTTCGGGCCAATCGCCGGCCCTTCCGCCCGCGTCGCTTGGTGGTCGGTCCGGACGGCGCGGTTCTAGCCGACGATGACGGCGGGCGCGGCACGGTCGGTTGGTGGATCCCGACCCCGTTCCGGTTCTGCCTCAACTGCGGGATGTCCTACGAGGGTCGCCTCGGCCGGGACTTCGCCCGGCTCACCACGCTCGGATCCGACGGGCGATCCACGGCCACCACCATCATGTCCTTGGCCACGGTCCGCTACCTCCGGGAAGACAGTCGCCTTCCCGCAGAGGCCCGCAAGTTGCTCTCCTTCACCGACAACCGCCAGGACGCCTCGCTCCAGGCCGGCCACTTCAACGACTTCGTCCAGATCACCCTGCTGCGGGCGGCCCTCTGGCGAGCCCTCGATCAGGCCGGACCTTCGGGCCTTACACACGACCAGGTTCCCCGGCGGGTCTTCGAAGCGCTGGACATGCCGTTCGACGCCTATGCCCTCGATCCCGACCTGCGCGGCCCTGCCCGTAACGACACCGACGGGGTCTTTCGCGATGTGCTCGCCTAC
>JAJEIM010000013.1 GCA_022827785.1 Acidimicrobiia bacterium | reverse complement strand
CGCGCATCGCCGAGCCCATTCTCCATGTGGACATGGACGCCTTCTACGTGGAAGTGGAGCGACTCGACAACCGCGGCCTTGTGGGGCGACCGGTGGTCGTCGGCGGCGATGGACCAAGAGGAGTGGTTGCGTCCGCCTCCTACGAGGCCAGAGCTACCGGTGTTCGCTCGGCGATGCCGATGAGCACCGCCCTGCGGACCTGCCCGGGACTGGTGATCGTGCCGCCCCGCCATCGACGCTACGGCGAGATCTCGGAGCGGGTCTTCTCGATATTCCAGGACTTCACCCCCCTCGTGCAGGGATTGTCCGTCGATGAGGCCTTCCTTGATGTGGGCGGCCTGCGCCGGCACTACCCGAACAGCCGTGCGGTGGCCGAGGCCATCCGGGCTCGGATCAGAAGTGAACTGCTCCTTCCGGCCTCGGTGGGCGCGGCCACCTCCCTGTACCTGGCCAAGATGGCGTCCGGATACGCCAAGCCGGACGGCTTGCACATCATCACAGCGGGAAGCGAGCAGGCCTTCCTGGAACACCTCGACGTGCAGGAGTTGTGGGGAGTTGGCAAATCCACCCGGAGCAAACTCGCCTCGATGCGAATAGGCACGATAGGTGAACTGGCCCGAGCGCCTCTTCCCCTCCTCCGCCGCCACCTGGGAGAAGCGACCGGGGACCACCTCCACCGCCTGGCCAACGGGATCGACGAGAGGGTCGTAGAACCCCGCAGCGGTGCCAAGTCGATCTCGGTCGAGCAGACCTTCGAGCATGACATTTCGGGCACCGAGGCGCTGCGCTCCCAACTGTTACGACAGGCGGACCAGGTCGCGTGGAGGTTGCGCCGGGCGGGGCTTTCGGGACGCACGGTCTCTCTCAAACTTCGGTTTCCCGACTTCAAGACCATCACCCGCGCCGAGACATTGCGGAACGCGACAGATGTGTCCAGAGAGCTCTACCGGTCCTGCTGCCGCCTGCTGGACCGTTCCGGCGTTGGCGGCCGACCTGTCCGGCTGCTCGGCGTCGCGGTCAGCGGTCTGCAACCCACCGACGCGCCGCGGCAGCTGCTGGCCGGCCACGAGGAACGGTGGGAGAACCTGGCGGAGACCGTGGACGACCTGAGAGTCCGTTTCGGTCGCCATGCCGTGGAGCCCGCCCGGCTTCGAGGCGGGGAGTCCGATCCAGCCCACGACGCACGAGACTGAAGTGCCCGTGTAAGGCCGGCGTGGCGGATATGAAGAATGAGGGGTTAACGCCAGGGCGTATCGGTAGGAGTGACCGGCTCCGGAAGCATGGTCTCGCCCATGAGATAGCGATCCACCGCCGCCGCGCAACTCCTGCCCTCGGCGATGGCCCACACGATGAGCGACTGGCCACGGCCCATGTCGCCGGCCACGAAGATCCCTTCGGCGTTCGTGGCCCATCGGCGGTCGCGAGCCACGCTTCCACGATCGGTCATGTCCACGCCCAGTTGTTCCAGCATGGGCGATCGATCCGGGCCGGCGAAGCCCAGCGCCAGCAGCACCAGGTCGGCCGGGTACTCCTCCCCCGAACCGTCCACCCGCTCGAACACCAGCCGGCCGCCAGCGGCGTTCATATCGACCCGGTGGGTCCTAAGCGCGGTCACATGTCCGTCGGAGTTGCCCACGAACTCCTCCGTATTGATGGCGAACTCGCGCCGCCCGCCCTCCTCGTGGGCGGCCGACACGCGATACATGAGGGGCCAGGTGGGCCACGGGGTCGAATCGGGCCGCTGTTCGGGAGGCCGGGGCATGATCTCGAACTGGTGCACCGACGCGGCGCCCTGACGGTGAGCGGTGCCCAGGCAGTCCGCGCCCGTGTCGCCGCCCCCGATGATGATCACCCGCTTGTCCCGGGCGGAGATCGGGGTTGCGGACATGTCGCCCGCCTGGACCCGGTTGGCAGGCGTCAGGTACTCCATCGCCTGGTGGATGCCGTCCAGATCCCGGCCGGGGATAGGCAGGTCACGGGCCCGGGTGGCGCCACCCGCCAGTATCACGGCGTCGTACTCGTCACGGAGCCGGTCAGCAGCCGGATCGACCCCTACCTCGGCATTCACCCGGAACCGGGTGCCCTCGGCCCGCATCTGGGCCAGGCGCCGGTCGAGGAACCGCTTCTCCATCTTGAAGTCGGGAATGCCGTAGCGGAGCAGGCCGCCGATACGGTCATCCCGCTCGAAAACGGTCACGGCATGGCCGGCGCGGGTGAGCTGCTGCGCCGCCGCCAACCCCGCCGGACCGGATCCGACCACCGCCACCCTGCGACCGGTCACCGTGGTGGGCATCAGCGGAGTAACCCACCCTGCCTCCCAGGCCTTCTCGATGATCTCCAACTCGATCTGCTCGATGGTCACCGGGTCGGAGTTGATGCCGAGGACGCAGGCCGCCTCGCAAGGAGCCGGGCACAACCTTCCGGTGAACTCCGGGAAGTTGTTGGTGGCGTGCAGGCGGTCGATCGCCTCCCTCCAACTGTCCCGGTAAACGAGGTCGTTCCAATCGGGGATGAGGTTGCCGAGCGGGCATCCGCCGTTGCAGAAGGGGATCCCGCAGTCCATGCACCGGGCGGCCTGGTCCCGGACCTGCGCCAGTGGGAACTCTTCGTAGACCTCGTTCCAGTCGAGAACTCGAATGCCGACGGGCCGGCGGGTCGGGGTCCGGCGCCCATGTTTCAGAAAGCCCTTGGTGTCACCCATGCGCGGCCGCCATGATCGCCTCGAGCACCGGTTCCCCGGCGTTCTCAGCCTGCCGGACCGCTTCGCGCACCCGCTTGTAGTCGTCCGGCATCACCTTGACGAAGCACCGCACCTCCCGGTCCCACCGATCCAGTATCCGCGCGGCCACGGCGGAGTCCGTCTCCCTGAGGTGGGCGGTGAGCATGCTGTGCAAGAAGGCCAGATCGTCCTCGCCGAGCGGGTCGAGCGACACCATCTCGGTGTTGACGTGGCCGGGAAAGGCGCCGTCCGGGTCGTAGACGTAGGCGATCCCGCCCGACATGCCGGCGGCGAAGTTGCGGCCGGTACGGCCCAGGATCACCGCTCGCCCACCCGTCATGTACTCGCAACCGTGGTCGCCGACGCCTTCCACTACGGCCACCGCGCCCGAGTTGCGGACGCAGAAGCGCTCCCCCACCACGCCCCGCAGGAACATCTCTCCCGAGGTGGCGCCGTACAGGATCACATTCCCGGCGATGATGTTGTCCTCGGCCACCAGCGGGGCCTCGGGCGGGGGCGTGACCACGATACGACCTCCGGACAGGCCCTTGCCGACGTAGTCGTTGGCGCTCCCCACGAGATTCAGGGTGACGCCCTTGGGGAGGAAAGCGCCGAAGCTCATGCCACCCATGCCGGTGAAGTTCACCGTGATGGAATCGTCCGGGAGCCCGTCCGCTCCGTAACGGCTGGTGACGTGGTAGCCGAGCAGTGTCCCCACCGCGCGGTTCACGTTACGGACCGGCAGGTCCAGGGTCACCGGCGGACCGCCGGCCAGCGTCCCCTCCGCAAGCTGGATAAGCGTCTGGTCGAGGGCTTGGGCGAGGCCGTGGTCCTGCCCGGTTGTCTGCCTCCGCGCCTGGCCGGGGGCCAGTTCGGGGACGTAGAAGATCGGGGAGAGGTCAAGACCGTCGCCCTTCCAGTGGTCCACCGCCTCACGCACGTCCAGCAGCTCGGCATGGCCAATCGCCTCGTCCAGGCTGCGGAAACCCAGCTCGGCCAGCAGTTCCCTCACCTGTTCGGCTACGAAGCGCATGAAGTTGACGATGAAGCGGGCCCTTCCGTTGAAACGTTCGCGCAACTCCGGGTTCTGGGTGGCCACCCCCACCGGGCAGGTGTCGAGATGGCAGACCCGCATCATGATGCAACCCGACACCACCAGGGGCGCGGTGGCGAATCCATACTCGTCGGCGCCCAGCAGCGCGGCGATCATCACGTCCCGCCCGGTCTTCAACTGCCCGTCCGCCTGCACCACGATCCGATCCCTCAGACCGTTCAGCAACAGGGTCTGCTGCGTCTCGGCGAGGCCGATCTCCCAAGGCCCGCCCGCGTGCTTGATGGAAGTCAGCGGGGAGGCCCCGGTACCTCCGTCGTGCCCGGAGATGAGAACCACGTCGGCCTTGGCCTTCGCGACCCCGGCCGCCACCGTCCCGACGCCCATCTGGGCCACCAGCTTGACATGAATCCTCGCCTCCGGGTTGGAGTTCTTCAGGTCATGGATGAGCTGCTTGATGTCCTCTATCGAGTAGATGTCGTGGTGGGGCGGGGGCGATATCAGCCCCACACCCGGAGTGGACATCCGGGTCTCGGCGATCCAGGGATACACCTTGTAGCCGGGAAGCTGGCCTCCCTCGCCCGGCTTGGCCCCCTGGGCCATCTTGATCTGGAGATCGTCGGCGTTCACGAGGTACTCGGAGGTCACGCCGAACCGGCCCGAGGCCACCTGCTTGACAGCGCTGCGCCGCAGGTCACCGTTGGGGTCGGGGATGTTGCGGGCCGGGTCCTCGCCACCCTCCCCGGTGTTGGACTTGCCGCCGATCCTGTTCATGGCGATGGCGAGGGTCTCGTGCGCCTCCTTGGAGATGGAGCCGTAGGACATGGCGCCCGTGGTGAACCGCTTCATTATCTCCGATGCCGGCTCCACCTCTTCGATGGGAACAGGGGTACGTTCTTCCGTCTTGAACCGGAAAAGACCCCGGAGGGTGCCCAGACGTTCCGCCTTCTCGTCCACGAGACGGGAGTACTCGTTGAACAGGTCGTAGCGACCCGCTCGCGTCGAGTGCTGGAGCTTGTACACCGTCTCCGGATTGAACAGGTGGTACTCCCCCTCCCGCCGCCACTGGTAGTCGCCCCCTCCGTCGAGGTCGCGGTGGGCGGTCTCGCCGGGGTTGTCGGCGAACGCGCTGCGGTGGCGGTGGATCGCCTCGGCTGCGATCGTGTCGAGGCCGATGCCCCCGATACGGCTCACGGTCCCGGTGAAGTAGGGGTCGATCACCTCGGCGCCGATCCCGACAGCCTCGAAAATCTGGGCCCCGATGTACGAGGCGACCGTCGAGATGCCCATTTTCGACATAACCTTCAGGATTCCCTTGCTGGCCGCCTTCACGTAGTTGGCATGCGCCTTTGCAGGGTCCATCCCGGCCAGGCCGTGACTGCCGCCCTCGATCATGTGGTCGATGGCGGCGAATGCCATGTAGGGATTGACGGCCGTGGCCCCGTACCCCAGCAGGAGGCACAGGTGATGGACTTCCCTGGCGTCCCCGGTCTCGATGATCAGGCCGATCCGGGTGCGGTTCCTGGTGCGGATCAGATGGTGGTGAACGGCGGCCGTAACGAGGAGGGAGGGAATCGGCACCCGGTCCGGGCCCACATCGCGGTCGGACAGCACTATCGCCCACACGCCGGACTCGATCAGTCCGTCGACCTCGGCGCAAACCCCTTCGAGAGCTTCACGCAGGGACTCGCCCCCACCGTCGGGACGGAAGTGGCATCGCACCACGGCGGCCGTGCCTCGCACCGCGGCAACCTCGTTCATGCGGAGCAGGGAGGCGAGCTGCCCGTTGTCGATCACGGGGCTGTCGAGCTCGATCATGTTGCACGAGTCGGGCCCCGGACGGAACAGGTTGGACTCCGGGCCGATGGTCGTCCGCATCGAGGTCACCAGCTTCTCCCTGATGGCGTCCAGCGGGGGATTGGTCACCTGGGCGAAGAGTTGCTTGAAGTAGTCGAACAGGAGGCGGCTCCGGTCGGACAGCACCGCGGGGGGCGTGTCGGTGCCCATCGATCCGAGCGCCTCCTCTCCTCCGGTGGCCATGGGCGCGACCAGCATCTTCAGTTCTTCGTGGGTGTAACCGAAGGCTCGGAGGCGCTCCAGCACCGGAATGTCGCCGCTCGCATCCGCGGCCACCTCGGGAAGCTCCCGGAGCCGGACCAAGCCCTCACCAAGCCAGGCGGCGTAGGGCCGAGCCGTCGCCAACTCCCTCTTGATCTCCACGTCCCGAACGATGCGGCCTCTGACGGTGTCCACCAGGAACATCCTCCCGGGGCGGAGCCGGCCCTTCTCCACGATGCGGGACTGGGGGACGTCGGTGACGCCCACCTCTGACGCCATGACCACCAGGTCGTCATCGCTGACCCAGTAGCGGGAGGGACGCAGCCCGTTGCGATCGAGCACCGCGCCGATCTGCCGCCCGTCGGTGAAGGCGATAGACGCCGGACCGTCCCAGGGTTCCATGAGTGAGGCGTGGTAGCGGTAGAAGTCCCGCACCGCCGGGTCCATGCTCTCGTGATTCTCCCAGGGCTCGGGGATCATCATCAGGACCGCCTCGGGCAGCGAGTAACCGCCCATGTAGAGCAGTTCCAGGACCTCGTCGAAACCGGCCGTGTCGGAAACACCCGGGGTACAGACCGGGAATACCCGTTCGAGGTCCGGAATCAGGTCGGTGGCCAGGAGGCTCTCTCGTGCTCTCATGAAATTGCGGTTGCCCTGGATGGTGTTGATCTCGCCGTTGTGGGCGATCATCCGGTACGGGTGGGCCAGAGGCCACATCGGGAAGGTATTGGTGGAGAACCGGGCGTGGACAAGAGCGATGGCGCTCTCGACCCGGTCGTCGTGCAGGTCGATGAAGAAGTCAGGCAGCTGCAACCCGGTGAGCATGCCCTTGTAGATGAGGGTCCGGGCCGACAAGCTTGCGAAGTAGACCCCCTCATGCATGGTGGGAGCTCCGCCGATTGCCTCCTGCGGGCTCCGGCCGTCCGGCGCCAGCCGCACTTCGTGTTCGATCCGCTTTCGCACCACGTAGGCTCGCCGTTCCAGCGCCATCCCGGATGCGCCCCGCCCGTCGATGAACACTTGGCGCATGGCCGGCATCGTCCGGCGGGCATCACTCCCTATCACGGACGGATCGGTCTGGACCTCCCGCCAGCCGAGCACCTCCAGACCCTCGTCGGCCACGATCCGCTCGACTCGCCGGATCCCCGCTGCGGTCAGATCCTCGCTGTCGGGGAAGAAGGCGATACCCGTCGCGTAACGACCGACGGGCGGCAGCTCGAAAGGAACGGCGGCCCTCAGGAAACGGTCGGGGACCTGTAGCAGGATGCCGGCGCCATCCCCGGTGTCGGGATCGGACCCCGTGGCACCCCGGTGCGTCATGTTCTCCGCCGCCCCCATCGCCAGCGCGACGAGATGATGGCTCCGCCTCCCTTTCAGGTCCGCGACGAAGTTGACACCGCAAGCCTCATGCTCGAATTCGCTCCGGTACAGGCCGGGCATCAACTTCTTCTCCCCCATCGCATCCTGATGACGAATCCTCCGGCAGTATCAGGAGGGCGTTAATCGGTCGCGAGGCACGACCGGGACGGTCTTCGCGGGCGTACGACCGAATCCGCCATGCTACACAGCCGGGTGGGCTGCCCCGAATCTCTTGGCCCGCCCGAGCTGCGTGGTCTGTCTGCGGAATAGCGGTGTGCTATGGCGTCGGCAGCGGTGTTCCTCGCAAGGCCCGCCGCCGAAGGCGTGCCAGCATCGGCACGTCAAGGAAGCAGATCGCCGCGACGGGACGCCGATGACCGCCAGACCACGCCAAGTTGTTTCGCAGAGAGACCGCTAGGTTTGGTGGTCATGCCAGTGATAGTCGTGGGCGCCGACACGCGTATCGGCGACGCCATCATCTCGACCGTCAGCCGGTCGGCGGCCGAGGTCCGCGCCTTCATCACCCTCGATTCCGATGCCGACCGCCTCAAGGAACGAGGTGTGAAGGTCGCGATCGGGGACGTTTCAGACGGCTCGCACGTCGAAGCGGCTGCGCTCTACTGCTTCTGCGCAGTCCTGGTGACCGAGGCGGCCCACGACGACCGCGAACGGGCCTTCGCCCGGCAACCGGATGAAGTCCTGGCCGGATGGGCCGAGGCAGCCCGTAACGCCGGCGTTCAGCGGGTCATCTGGGTGGATGCGGAACACCGGAAGGAACCGTATCCGGAGTCCGTCGGCGAAGTGGCAGCCGTGATCGTCGAGGCTGACCTAGAGGCGGCGGCCCGAGCAGTGGGCGAGCTCGAGGAAGCCGGAAGCCTTAGTTGCTAATCGCACAAGGCCATAGGATGCGGAGCGGCGGCACTGCTGGTGAGCTTCCCGACGGATCCAGCAACCCGACACTGGCATTATCTGGCCAGCACCTCGCCCATGGCCTCCGGGGCGTCGGGATGGGTGCTGGCGTGCGGCGCGACCCGCAGCATCCCGTGCCGCTCGGTCAGGGCGAAGCCCTCCGCCACGAGACGGGCGTACGCATCCGCAGACGGCTCGCCGGCGGGGGTGAAGTTGACGATGCCGCTTCGCTCGTCATCGTTCATCCACGGACTAAGTACCCGCGCGCCCGCCCTTCGAGCCTCCTCCTCCACAGCAATGGAACGGGCAAGGACCGTAGCCTCCACGTCCTCCACCGAAACGGTTTGCAGGAGCCGTAGCGATTCTCCGAGGGCCGCGGCCGCGGGGAAGCCGGCGCTCCCCATGATGAACCGGTCGGCGCCCTCCAGGGGCGGATGCGGTAGCGGAGCGGCGGTGTCGAACGGATCAACGACCCCCAGCCACCCCGTCAGGGCAGGCCGGAGCCGGTCCAGAGCCCGCCCGGAAACGGCGAGCAGTCCGGCCCCTCCCCCGGCTCGAAGCCACTTGTGACCGCCTGCCACCATCACATCCACATGCTCCATGCCGAATCTGACGGCGCCCAAGCCCTGCACCGCATCGACCACCAGGAGCGCCCGGCCGGCCGCCTCCCGGATGGCGGACAGATCGCACCGGTAGCCGGTCCGGTAGTCGACATGGCTGAGCGCAACCGCCGCCGTGCGGGAATCGACTGCGCTCGCTACCAGATCGGCCGTCAGCCGGCCACCCGGAACCGGAAACGTCCTCAGATCGATGCGTCCCGCCTTGGCGGCCCGCACCCACGGATACAGGTTGGCCGGAAACTCGGTCTCCGGCACCACCACCGATCCCCCGGCCAGACCGAAGGCAACCGCGAACAGGCCCGCGGAAGTGCTGGGCACCAGGGTCACCTGCTCGGTGGGGACTCCCACCAGCCTGGCGCCGCGGCGACGCGCCGTCTCGACCCTTTCCATCACCATGGGCACCAGCTTGCCCCGGCTACCCGACATGGCATCGGCCATATCTTGTAGACCGGCCCGGGCCGGGATCGACATGGCGCCGATCGAGGCGAAATCCATGTAACCGAACGGCTCGTCGAACTGATCGAGAAAAGACTGCGGAAGCGGCATGGACCGCCGAGGGTAGTGGTGGGCAATGCCGTGCGATCGGGCCCGACAAGTCCACCAATACAATCCGCGGCCGGGCGCCCACTACACAGGAGGCAAATGGATCCCTTCCTGACCGGCGAGGATCAGGCCATGCTGCACGGAGAGGGCGGCGAGGCACAGGCGCTCGCCATGCGCGTACTGTTGGGCATGGCCCGCGCCACCGGCGCCCGCCGGATGATCGACATCTCCGGCGCCCACATCGACGGCACGCTGTATCTCGGGCGGGCCAGCCTCGATTTCGCCACCCGATTGCGCGACGGGGGTGGCCGGGTGGCCGTACCCACCACCCTCAACGTCTCCTCGCTCGACCTTCTCCATCCCGATCTGTTCCTAGGGGACGACCCGACCCGGAGTGCTGCCCTGAACATGATGTCGGCCTACCTCGACATGGGCGCCTCCCCCACCTGGACGTGCGCCCCCTACCAGCTGGCAGACCGCCCCGGATTCGGCGATCGCGTCGCCTGGGGAGAGTCGAATGCCATCGTGTTCGCCAACTCGGTGCTCGGCGCCCGGACACCGCGGTTCGGCGACTTCGCCGATATGGCGGCCGCCATAACCGGCCGGGCTCCGGAATTCGGCCTCTACCTGGAGAGGCACCGCCGTGCCCGCGTTCGGTTCGATGTCTCCAGGATCGCGGAGAAGGCGCGGCTCACCGACGAGTTCTTCGCTGTGCTGGGGTTCTTGGTCGGAAGGGGGGCCGGATCCGAGGTTCCCGCCGTAACCGGTATCGAATCGGCCTCGGAGGATCAGCTCAAAGTGCTGGGCGCGGGGGCGGCCACCTCGGGAGCGGTCGGCATGATCCATGTGGTCGGGATCACGCCCGAGGCGCCCACCCTGGCGAGTGCCGCCGGCGGTATCGCGCCACGCCTGGTGAGGGTCACTCCCGACGCGATCAACAGGGCCTACCGGGCCCTGTCCAGCACCGACGCGGAGGACCTCCGGACGGTAAACCTGGGAACGCCCCATTATTCGGCCCGCCAGATCGCCCGGCTTCAACACCTGCTGGCCGGTCGCCGGATCCACCCCGATGTGACGCTCTACGTGAACACCGGCAGGGACGTGCTGGCTTCGTCCGCCGAGATCGTGAAGCGCCTTGAGGATGCCGGGGTGGTGTTCGTGACGGATACCTGCACCTACGTGACCCCGATCCTCCCTACCGGACCGGGCGTTGCCATGACCGACTCCGCCAAATGGGCCTACTACGCGCCCGGCAACCTCGGCGTCGACGTGGTGTTCGGTTCCACCTCCGACTGCGTGGAGTCCGCGGTCGGGGGCCGGGTGGTCAGGGAGAAGCGCCCCTGGTGAGCGTCTGCGCCACACCCATCGTCCCAGGAGTCGCCGAGGGCCCGAGCCTGGTCCTCGACCAACCGCTGAGTTGGTGGGGTGGGATCGATCCCCGGGAGGGAACCATCATCGACCCGCACCATCCCCAGCACGGGCAACCAACCGCCGGGCGGGTTCTCATCCTCCCCGGCGGGAGGGGATCATCGGGCGGTCCGCGGTGCTCGCCGAGTCGATGCGGCTCGAGACCTCGCCCGCCGCGCTTGTTCTCGGGGAGGTCGACCCGATCCTGGTGGTGGGGGCGATCGTGGGCGCGGAACTCTATCCGGACCGGAGTTGCCCGCTGGTGGTGGCCGCTGAAGGGTACGACCTGCTGGTCACGGGCCGCACCACTCGCATCCGGACCGACGGAAGGATCGAGCAGTCCTAGAGACCCTGATGGACCTCAGCCGCCGCCCGCCCGGGGCGCCCGGCGAGCTCGCTCCAGGACGCGGAAGGGGATCCGGGACACTTCCTCGTCCTCCACGTAGATCGCAAAGGAGTAGCCACCCGGCTTGGGGAACACCAGGTTGTTGAACGTAAAGGCCCGTGTCATCCCCATTTCCGCTCCGGGGAGACGCCGGAGCGGCGGACGGACCTGGACCGTCCGCGAGAAACGGCTGCTGCCGAGGAGGCTCCGGCCGTCCTCGTCCATCAGGTCCACCGACAGCTTGAAGGCGTCCGCGAAAGGCCAGGGGACGCGCAGGCGGATTCCGACGCCCACCGAAGGATGGCGGGCCGGAAAGGACTCCACGTACAGCAACTCCCATCCCCCGCCCAGGATGTAGAGCTTGCCGCCGACCGCCTGAACCGCGTCAGCCACCATGGCGAACTCCACACTCGGCATGGGATCAAGCGAAGCCTCCAAGGAATCCATCGCCTCCCACTCTAGGAGGGTGCTCAAGACATCCCGTAGGGTCATAGGCGGAGCGGGAACGTCAGGCCGGGGCGTGGCAGGTCAGCGCGTCCCGTCTTGGGGCTTGCTCCCGGGTAGGCGCAGGGTGCCGGAACGCCGCGCGACGGAGGCTCGAAGGGGGTGCAGCCCTCTCCGGGACCGCCTCCCGGCCCAATCGGCCGATGGCGACCGCTTGGACAGACTCCGCCCCGATTGTTATCGTCACGGTTTCGCCTGGTCACGGGACTGCCACACTCCTCCGAGTACGGGCCGAGCATCTTCAGACCCCCGTGTCCCGGCGCCAACACCCGACATCGAACGAGGAGGTCCGATGATCAAAACGCGCTGGGTGGCGACACTAGCCGCCCTAACCCTGATCCTTGCCGCTTGCGGGGGATCCGACGACAGCACCCCGGCCGAGACCACGGCAGCCCCGGCGACAACCGCCGCAGCCGCCGCCGAGACGACCGTAGCCGTGACGCCCACCCAGAGTTCGGACCTGACCTTCCACATGGTCACCCACTCTGATGACGGCGTGTTCTGGTCGGTCGTGAAGCGTGGCGCGCAGGATGCCGCCGACGCGCTGGGCGTTGAGATGGTATGGAGCCCCTCCAGCAACGATCCCGAGAAGCAGGTACAGGACGTCCAGGCCGCCGTGGCCGCGGGCTCTGACGGCATCGGCGTTTCCCTTGCCAACCCCGAGGCCCTTGGCCCCGAGGTCGAGGCCGCCATCGCCGCCGGCATTCCGGTCATCACCCTGAACTCGGGTTCGAACCAGTTCAAGGCACTCGGGGCAGTCACCCACGTCGGCCAGACCGAGATCGTGGCCGGTGAGGGTGCCGGGGAGCGCTTCAACGCTCTCGGCGCCGGCAAGGTGCTGTGCGCTCAGCAGGAGCAGGGCAACATCGGGCTGGAAGAGCGCTGCGAGGGACTGGCCGCCACCTTCAACGGTGACGTTGTGACCCAGTTCGTCGGACTCGACTCCGAGCCGGAGACGCAGATCAACACCATCGCCGCGGCACTGCAGGCAGACTCCGACATTGACGGCGTCCTCGGCGTGGGCCCGAACGTGGCCGTCCGCGCGGTGGAAGCCGGTGTAGCTGCCGGACGCGACCTCTTCATCGGTGGCTTCGACATCTCCAACGACCTGATCGCCGCCATCGAGGCGGGGGACGTGCACTTCACGGTTGACCAGCAGCAGTACCTGCAGGGATACCTGACCGTCGTGTTCCTGTATCTCAACGCCACGAACCTCAACACCGTGGGTGGCGGGCTTCCCGTCCTCACCGGTCCTGGCTTCGTGACCACCGACAACGTCAGTCAGGTGAAGGCTCTCGTAGACGCCGGCACCCGCTGAACCGACTCCGAAGCGATCCGATCGCAGGGAGGGGCCCGGATTTCCGGGCCCCTCCCCCATTTGCAGCATGCCGTGCGTGGAGGATCATGAGCGGCGTGACAGGGCCTTCGCCCTGGCCGGATCGAACTCCTCGCCCTGATGGTCAAGCCGACCGGGGCCGGATTAGAGTTCGGCGCGCCCCGAGCGGAAGGAGGTAAGGCGGAATGAGCTTCTATCGAGAGGTACCTGCCAGTGGCTGCTGAATCCTCCGCCACCTCCGCCGCCCCGGCCGACGAGCGCCTCGCCTACCGCGGGCCCGTCCAGAGGTTGCTGACCCGCCCCGAGATCGGAGGCTTGGTCGGCGCCGGAGCCATCTGGATCTTCTTCTGGTCGGTCAGCGACGTCTTCGGTACCACGGCGGGGGCCAACAACTACCTGGACGTGGCCACCTCGCTCGGGATCATGGCGATTGCCGTGGCGCTGCTGATGATCGGCGGTGAGTTCGACCTCTCGTCCGGCGCCATGACCGGCGCCACCGGCATGCTGGTCGTCCTGCTTGTCAAGGACACCGGAGAGCTAGGGGGACTCGGCCTTCCCCTGACCATCGCCATCCCGATCACCTTCCTGTTCGCGATGGGGGTCGGCTGGGTCAACGGAACCCTCGTGGAAAAGACCGGCCTGCCCAGCTTCATCGTCACCCTCGGTACCTTCTTCGTGCTCCGGGGCGGCAAGCTGGGGTTCTCCAAGCTCTTCGTGGACAAGGTGATCGTGGAGGGTCTCGACGACGCTCCCGACTACGACTTCTGGTCCAACATCTTCGGAAGCGTATGGATCCGCAACGACCACATCTGGGACTCGTTCCTGGGCGGCCGGGACGTGGTGTTCGGAGTGCTCGCCACCCTGGGCGTAGCCGCGCTGGCAGTCGGCTTGATGGAACTCAGCATGGTCAGGCGGGCGCAGGGTGACAGGCCCTCCATGAACTCCGGAATGATCCTTCTGGTAATCGGCCTCGCGGCCGCAGCAGCCGGCCTCGTCGCCCTCACCGCTACCGATGGGACGGCGGCCAACTGGATCTGGTCGATCGTGATGGCAGCGGGCGTGCTGGTCTCGGTAGTCGGGTACTGCACCTGGCGCTTCGAACCGAGTTCCGGGTCCGCAGGGGGCTTGTCCATGGGCGACGGGATCGGACGCCGGATCGGCATCGGCCTGGGGCTGGTAGTCGTCGGAACCGTCCTCGGCGTGGCCATGGACTCCTCCAACGAAAGCGTGCTGGGCCTGCTGCTCACCGTGCAGGGCCTGCGAGCCATCCTGTTCGGAGGGTGCGTCATCGTGGGCGTGCTGATGCTCCTCAGTGCCGCTCGCGATTCCGAGGACTCCCCGGTCACCCGGTTCGCCACCACCGCCCTGGCCGGCGTATCCGTGGCGGTGGTGGGCTTCGTAATCCAGGCCGAGGCCGCCTCCCGCAAGTACCGGGCCGAGTTCTTCGCCTGGATGATGGCCGCCGCCGTGGTGCTACTGGTGGTCGCCGTCGTGCGGATGCGCTTCGATCAGCGGCGGCAACCCGACGGCGAGGCGGATCGGATGGGCACCCTGGTGTCGATAATCGGCATCGTCCTGATCGTGATGGCAGTCGCCACCAAGCTGCTGTGGGCGACCACCTCCGAGTTGGAACAGTCGAGGGCGCTGATCACCTACCGGATCTCGATCCTGTACTTCTTCGCCTTCGCAGCCGTCGCCACCTGGCTGCTGATGCGCACCAAGTTCGGGAGCTGGGCCTTCGCGGTGGGAGGTAACAAGGACGCATCGAGGCAGGTCGGCGTGCCTGCCGCCCGCACCAAGACCCAGCTGTTCATGACGGTCTCCGGGGCCTCCTGGCTGGTCGGAACCCTGATCGCCTTCCGGCTCAACTCGGTCCAGGCCAACGTGGGCGACGGGCTGGAGTTCTTCTACATCATCGCCGCGGTAGTGGGAGGCAACCTGCTCACCGGAGGCTACGGGTCGGCCGCCGGCGCCGCCATCGGCGCCCTGATCATGGCCATGTCCTTCCAGGGCATCCCGTTCGCCGGCTGGAACTCCGACTGGAGGTTCCTGTTCGTCGGCGTGATCCTCCTGCTAGCGGTGATGGTCAACAACTACGTCCGAGGAAAGGCGGAGAAATCCAGATGAGCGACGCTGCACTTCTCGAGATCGAGGGAATCTCCAAGTTCTACGGCAACATCATCGCCCTGCGCGACATCACCACCTCGGTACGGGCCGGCGAGGTCACCTGCGTGCTGGGGGACAACGGCGCCGGCAAGTCGACCTTCATCAAGATACTGGCCGGGGCCCACAAGCAGAGCGAGGGTCGGCTGTTCGTGGAGGGAGAGGAGGTGTCGTTCGATTCACCGCGCGATGCCCTCGCCCGGGGGATCGCCACCGTCTACCAGGACCTGGCGGTCGTGCCCCTCATGTCGGTGTGGAGGAACTTCTTCCTCGGCGCCGAGCCCACCAAGCTGGGATTCCTACGGGTGATCGACCGGGACAAGGCCTCCTCCATCGCCAAGGCCGAGCTGGCCAAGATGGGAATCGACATCCGGGACACGGAACAGCCGGTCGGCACCCTTTCCGGAGGTGAGCGCCAGTCGGTCGCCATCGCCCGTGCGGCCTACTTCGGCGCCAAGGTACTAATCCTCGACGAGCCGACCTCCGCCCTCGGGGTGAAGCAGTCGGGGGTGGTGCTCCGGTACATCGTCGAGGCGCGTAACCGCGGGCTGGGCGTGATCTTCATCACCCACAACCCCCACCATGCGTACCCGGTCGGTGACCGCTTCATGATCCTCAACCGCGGCCAGTCGCTCGGCGACTACGCCAAGGCCGAGATCAGCCAGGAGGAACTGACCCAGCTGATGGCGGGCGGCGCCGATCTTGCCACCCTCCAGCACGAGCTGAGCAAGGCCATCTCGGGCGACTGACCCGACTTGGCAGAGCAAGGAACCGCTTCCGGGTCGGCTCCGCCACCGGCAGGGTCGGCCCGGGGCCTTCCCGAGTTGGTGACGGTGGGTCGCGTGAGCGTGGACCTGTATGCCGAGCAGGTCGGCACCCCGATCCGGTCCGTCACCAGCTTCAGGAAGTCGATCGGGGGTACCGCCACCAACGTGGCCGTGGCCGCCGCCCGGCTCGGGCTTCACGCCGCTCTGGTCACCAAGGTGGGCGACGACCCCTTCGGCGACTACGTGCGATCCGCGCTCGAGCACACCTTCGGGGTGGACACCCGCTTCGTGGGAACCGATCCCGACCTGAGGACCCCGCTGGCCTTCGCCGAGCTCACCCCGCCGGAGAGCCCCAACCTGGTGTTCTACCGGGAACCCAGGGCACCCGACATGAACCTCCACCCGGCCGACCTGGACCTCGATGTCCTGTGCCGCACCCCCACCTTATGGATCCCCGCGTCCCGTATGGCGTGGGAGCCGAGCCGCTCCACGGTGGCGGGATTCCTGGCGGAACGGGGCAGGAAGCCCCACGTGGTCCTGGACCTCGACTGGAGGCCCATGTTCTGGCCGTCCGAGCAGGAGGCCGGCCGCCGGATCGGTCCCCTTCTGGACCATGTCACCATCGCCATCGGCAACCGGGAGGAATGCCGGATCGCGGTCGGGACCGATCGGCCCGAGGAGGCGGCCGAACGCCTGCTGGGCCGGGGCCTCGACGCGGCCGTCATCAAGCTGGGCGGCGACGGCGTGCTCGTGGCCACGCCTGACGGGAAGCCGACCACAATTCCCTCCTACCCGGTGGAGGTGGTGTGCGGTCTCGGTGCGGGCGACGCCTTCGGGGGCGCGTTCTGTCACGGCCTGCAGAGCGGCTGGTCCGTGGTCGAGGCGGCTCGGTACGGCAACGCGGCCGGCGCCATCATCGCGTCCCGCCTTATGTGTGCGGACGACATGCCTACCCTCTCCGATATCGACAGCCTGATCAGCATCTCAGAGGGAACGGTTTGAGCACTCTCCGTATCGGGATTCTCGGAACGGGCCGGATCGGGGCCCTGCACGCCGAGCTGCTCCGGCACGAGGTGGATGGGATACGCCCGGAGGCGGTCTATGACATCTCCCCGGTGGCCGCCGAGGTCGGCGCCAGGCTCGGCATCCCGGTGGCGGGCTCCCCTGACGACATCTTCGACGACCCTTCCATCGATGCGGTGGCGATCTGTACCAGCACCGATACCCACCCTGACCTCATGATCCGGGCCGCCGAGTCGGGTAAGGCCATCTTCTGCGAGAAGCCGCTCTCGCTCGACCTTGCGGAGGTGGACCGCGCTCTCGCGGCGGTTCGAGCCGCCGGGGTGTACCTCCAGATCGGCTTCAACCGCCGGTTCGACCCCTCCCACCGGGCCGTGCAGCAGGCTGTGGCCGCCGGAGAGGTGGGCGATGTCCACCTGGTGCGGATCACCTCCCGCGATCCCGCTCCTCCGCCGGTCTCCTACGTCGAGGTGTCCGGGGGCATATTCCTGGACATGACCATCCACGACTTCGACATGGCCAGGTACGTGAGCGGGAGCGAGGTGACCGAGGTGTACGCGAAGGGCGACGTCCGGGTGGATCCCTCCATCGGAGAGGCGGGTGATCTCGACACCGCCGTGATCGTCCTGACCCACGAGAACCGGGCGATCACCACCATCGACAACAGCCGGCGGGCCGTGTACGGCTATGACCAGCGGGTGGAGGTGTTCGGATCGGGAGGCATGGTCGCGTCGGAGAACCCCCTGGCCACGACCACTGTGCTGAGAAACGAGTCCGGCACGCGGGCCTCCACCCTCCCCTATTTCTTCACCGAGCGTTACATCCCCAGCTACGTGGCCGGATGGAAGGCGTTCGCAGGCGCAGTGCGTACGGGCGGACCGTCGCCGGTCGACGGCGATGACGGGCGGGCCCCCCTCGTCATCGGGCTGGCGGCCTGGAAATCGATCCGGGAGCAGCGTCCGGTCAGCACGGCCGAGATCGGCTAGGGCCCGATGCGGATCTGGATGACCGGCGGGACCGGCTTCGTGGGGAGCAACATCGTCCATCAGGCGGTCGGCGCCGGCCACGAAGTACTGACCACCTACAACTCCTACCGGCCCAGCGGATCCGAGCCCTACCGGCTCGAGCGGATCGACATGACAGACCCCGGCGCGGTGCGCAGGAGCGTCAGGGCCTTCCTTCCGAACCTGGTCATCCACTGCGCCATCCTCAACGATCTGGGTGGCCTCTACCGTGACCGGGCAGCCGCGTGGAAGGCCTATGTAGAGGCCACCCGGAGCACCTCGCGGGCCGCCCACGACATGGGAGCCGCATACGTACTGGTGTCCACCGATTGGGTGTTCGACGGAACCCAGGCCGGAGCGGACGAGAGCACCCCGCCCAACCCGGTCAACCTCTACGGAGTCCTGAAGCTGGCCTCCGAGATGGTGGCTCTCGACCGAGGTGGCGCGGTGGCCCGAGTCTCGGGGGTCAACGGCCTCCACCGCGCCCGACCGGCGTCTCCCCGGGCGCAGGACCCCGGCTACGGCTACTTCGTGGCCTCGATCGTGGACTCACTCTCGCGGGACCGGCCCTTTACGGTGTGGGAGTCCGACCGGATCAACATGGTGGCCACGCCGTCGCTGGCCTCCGAGAGCGCCGACCTGATAATGGACATCGGCGCCCGAGGGCTGGAGGGCGTGTTCCACTGCTGCGGGGCCGACGCCATCGGGCGCATGGACCTCGCCCACCTGACCTGTGAGGTGTTCGGCCTCGATCCGGACCTGCTCCGGAGCGGCCCGCCGGACCTCACGGGGATATCACGCATTCCCATCCCGTACGACACCACCATCACGTGTCCCCGCACCTCGGAGCTCCTCGATCGGACGCCCTCCCCCGTCCGCGCCCTGCTGGCACGGTTCCTCCGGGAGTTCTCCTCCTGGTCGTGAGGCGCTTCGCTCTCGGTCTGGTACTCCTCGTGGCCGCGTGCGGACCGTCGGACCCGATCATCGCCTCCGACCCCTTCGATGCGATCGCCCAGCTGCGAGGTCGGGTCTGCGCTCAGGACATGGTCGGTTCGGCGGTGGTTATCGACCGGCACTACCTCGTAACGGTGGCGCACAACGTCGCAGGCTCGGAAGGCGGCCTGACCGTGACCTTCGAGGATGGCACCGAGCACGTCGCCACCCTGGTCGGCATCGACTTCGATCGAGACCTGGCACTGCTGCGGGCACCGTCCATGGACCGGCCCATTCTCACCGTGGCCCGGGCCGTGGCCGGAGAAGGTGGACGCCTGATCCGGCTCCGCGCCGACCAGGAGCGGGCCGAGGTCGCGTTCGCCGACGCAGACCTGATCGTCGCCGTTGGTCGCGACATCTACGACGAGGAGAGCTCCGTACGCCGGGACAACGTCCGGGTTCGCGCCCGTGCCGGGGCCGGCTACTCAGGCGGGCCGCTGCTCAACGATCAGAACCAGATGATCGGAGTTGTCTACGCCGCCGCCCGGCTCGATGAGATGACCTACGCCACCGCCTCGCAGGAAATCGACGTCTTCCTGGAGTCGATCGACTCCACCACCGAATCCCCCTCCGGCCGCTGCCCGCGCTGAACAACCCGACCGGGCCCCACCGCGTCCAACGTTAGGATGGTCGGCGCGTGTCCACCCGCCTCCCCTCCTCCTACCGGCTCCCCCGGATAGTCCTACTCTCGTACATCGCCACGCTGGCGACCGGCATCGGCGTCATCTTCTCGCTCCTGGCCGTCATCCAGGACCGGTACGGGTTTCCCACCTGGTCCCTGGGCCTGCTCGCCGGCATACCGTTCGCGATGACCCTTTTCGGAAACATCTGGCTGACCCCGCTGGCCGACCGGGGCTGGGAGCGGCGCCTGATCTCACTGGGGTGCCTGCTGCTGGTGCTCTCGCTCATCTGGATGGTCTTCGCGGTGGAACTCTGGGAGTGGGTCGCAGCCCGGGCGCTGATGGGTGTGGCGGAGGGCGTATCGGTGGGAGCGGCGCGCCGGGTGATGCTGAGCTGGTCTCCGAACCGCCACGGACAGGCCCTGGGCTCGCTGATGATGGCGATGCTCGGCGGGATCCTGGTCGGGCCCGTGCTCGGAGGAGTGCTTAACGAGTTCGGGTGGGCCATCCCGTTCCTGGTCCCCGCCGCGGCAGGGGTCGTGGTACTCGCGCTCCTTCCGTCCGTCCGGCCCGGAGAGTACGAGCGGCCGACACTGCGGCTCACGCGCCGCCACCTGACCGCCCTGCCGGGCTTCCTGTCCGGTCTGCTCCTGGCCGCCTCCAACTGGCTCTACATAGGCGTCATCGATGCGATCTGGTCCCGGTACATGACCGACCTCGGAGCCCGCCCATGGCTGGTCGGGGTCGGATTCCTGGTGATATCCGTTCCCGCCATCTTGCTCGTCCCGTTCAGCGGCCGGTTGGCGGACCGGGTGAACCCGATCAGGTTGGCCCTGGTGTCGGCGGTGATCGGACTCCCCCTCCTGGCCGGCTACGGATTGGTGTCGGCGGTGCTTCCCCTACTGGTGGTAGGCGGGCTGCACGCCGCCTGCTGGGCCTTCGTCACCCTCCCCGGCCAAGCTGCCGTGGCGAGGGCCGCACCCGCCAGCCAGGCGGCCGAGGCACAGGGCCTCGTGGAGGCGTACGGGTTCGTGCTGGCGGCCGCCGGCGCCTTCGCCGCCGCGCCCATCTACGAAGCCGCCGGGCCGCGGTCCCTCTTCCTGATAACCGCGGCTGCGGTGGCCCTGACCCCGATCGTGGTGTTCGCGCGCCGGTCCAGGTGGCGGGACGCTTTCGGGTAGGCGGGCGCCCGGTCCGACCCGTTTAGAGCCGTCATATTCCGAGCTCCGCCAGGTAGCGGACGCTGGCGGCGGCATCACGGATAGGTCCCTCGCCGGGCGCCGGCGACGCAACCAGGGCGGCATCCTGTTCCAGAACGTACCAACCCTGGTATCCCGATGCCTCCAGGTGCCGGACGAGACCGGCCACATCCACGTAGCCTTCGCCCAGCGGCCTGAACAGCCCGTCGACGACCGCCTGACGGAAGGGCCGCTCCCCCGCCCTCACCTCCTCGGCCATCCGCTCGTCCACGTCCTTGAGGTGGACATGGGCCACCCGCCCGCCCGCTATCCGGGCCACCTCCAGCGGATCGCCGCCGCTCAGGGCGACGTGTCCGGTGTCGAGGCAGAGATCGACCGGACTGGTCTCGAGCAACCGCTCGATCTGTCCGGGACGGTCCACCGCCATCGCCCAGTGAGGATGGAGAGCGGTGACCAGTCCCCGGTCGGCGCAGATCCCCATCAGGCTCCTCAGCCCCCGGTCGAACACGGTCCACTCCTCCTCCGTCAGCTCGACCGGCCGGTCGTACCCGGGGAGAACCGAGGCCGGGCCCAGCACGAAGGTCCTGGCGCCGGCGCCCGCCAGCGTTGCCGCGGCCCGTGCGGCGTAATCCAGCTCTTCCGCCAGCAGATCGTCCCGGTACAGCCGCACCGGGACGAAGCCGCCCACCAGCTGCATCCGGCGTGCCTCGAGCAGGGGGTCCAGATCCTGCGGGTCGACCGGGAGGAAACCGTCCGGACCCAGCTCGGTGGCCCTCAGGCCCACCTGCTGCATCTCGTCGAGGACCCGGTCCCGGTCCATGAGGAAGCCCCACCCGGGCGCTCCGTCGACCCCCCACGTGATCGGGGCACCGGCGATCCTGTCAAGGAAGGCGACACCGCCCATTGTCTCCCAGCCTCCCGTGTGCCTCGCAGGAAGGTATTGCTCGCCGGATAGGGCCGGCATCCGGTCAGCGGGCATGGGATCGCCCGGTACCCCGGAGGAAGGCAGTACGGTATCCTCCCCGCTTCTGTCCTAGCAAATGCCGATGCGTCGAGGAGCGAAGACTTGGGTTACCGGATCTGGTTCGAGCGAAGGGTGTCACCCGAGTTGATGCCGTTCGTCCCCTCGTCCGTCGACATGCTGGGTCCGGGACGGGACGATGACCCTCTGGCGGGAATCTCCGCCGCCCAGGCCGCCATCGCCGCCCGGCTCGATTACGACGACCCTCTCTTCGATCGGGCCCCCGACCTGGTGGGGGTGTTCCGCACCGGTATCGGCTACGACACAGTCGACCTGGAAGCTGCCACCCGCCGCGGGATCGCGGCGTGCAACGTCCCCCAAGGCCCGACGGTTCCCACCGCCGAGCACTCAGTCGCCCTCCTCCTGGCCGCCGCCAAGCACCTCGTCCGGTCGGGCGACCGGCTCCGGGCAGGCACGGGCAACTACTTCTCGAGGCACGGAGCGATGGAACTGGACGGCAAGACCCTGGGCCTGGTGGGATACGGACGGATCGCCAGGAGGGTCGGCACGGTCGGCCAGGCCCTCGGTATGGCGGTCCTGGCTTACGACCCGTACCTGCCGGACGAGGCGTTCGCTCCGGACGCTGAACGCGCCCGGACGCTGGAGGAACTCCTGGGGCGGAGCGATGCCGTCTCGGTTCACATCCCGATGAGCGCCGGCAACGCCAGGATGTTCGACGCCGGTACCTTCGCCGCCATGAAGAAGGGTGCGGTGTTCGTGAACGCCGCCAGGGGCGGACTGGTCGACCACGATGCCCTGATCGGCGCACTGGACGGCGGGCACCTGTCGAGTGCCGGGCTGGACGTCACCGACCCCGAGCCCCTCAACCCCGATCATCCGCTGCTCCACCGCTCGGACGTGATGGTGACGCCTCACATCGCCTCTGCCACTCCGGAGGCCCGGGAGCGCATGTTCAGCGGGGCCGTTCACCAGGCTTGCATGGTGCTGGACGGGCAGCGACCGCCCCATCTCCTCAATCCGGACGCCTGGCCCGGCGTACTCGGCCGTCTCGCCGGCGACTGATGAAGCGAACCCTGCGCATCGGCCTGGTCGGATTCGGGTGGATGGGCCAGGCCCACTCCCGCTCGTACCGATCCATACCCCTCTACTTTCCCGATGCTCCGTTCCGACCGGTCCTGGCCGGTGTTGCCGACACCGTTCCCCATCGCGTCGACCAGGCGGTGCGGGACTTCGGTTACGAGTCGGGAACGGAGGACTGGGAGGAACTGGTCGACCGGCCCGACATCGACATCATCGACATAACCGCTCCGAACACGATGCACCGCAGGATCGCCGAGGCCGCCGCCGCGGCCGGCAAGCACGTGTTCTGCGAGAAACCGGTCGGGATCTCCGCCGCGGCCACCGCCCGCATCGAAGCCGCCGCCCGGCGGGCCGGCGTGATCACCGGATGCGGCTACAACTACCGCTGGGCGCCCCTGGTTCGTTACGCGAAGGAACTGCTCGAAGAGGGCCGGTTCGGATCGATGACCCACTACCGGGGCCGGTTCTTCACCATGTACGGGAGGGATCGACTGGGCCTGCTGAGCTGGCGCTTCCTCCAGGACGAAGCCGGTCACGGCGCGCTGAGCGACATCATGTCCCACGCCATCGACCTGGCCCAGTTCCTGATGGGTCCCATCCGGCGGGTGGTGGCTGCCCGGGAGACGTTCGTGAGAGAACGGCCGCTGCCCAAGCCGGGCGTGGGCACCCACTACGACCGTGGATCCCCGGATGACCCTACGGGTGCGGTGACCAACGAGGACTACGTGGGCGCGCTGGTCGAGTTCTCCAGCGGCGCCCGTGGCACGCTCGAGGCCGACCGCTCCATCTTCGGACCGCAGAGCCAGATGGCGTTCGAGCTCAACGGCTCGAAGGGCGCCGCGTCGTGGGACCACGAGAGGCTCAACCAACTGCTGCTCTACCTACCTGAAGAACAGCCCCAGGACGGCTTCATCGAGGTCCTGGGCGGCGACAGCTTCTACCGGCAGGCCAACCTGGTCCCCGGTGGCGGCAACTCCATCGGCTTCGAGGATATGAAGATCTTCGAGGCCTACGAGTTCCTGGACTCGGTGGCCGCCGACCGCCCCCACGATCCGGGCTTCGAGGCGGCCCTGGCCAACGCGTCGGTCGCGGCAGCCATGATCCGGTCCTGGGAGTCGGAGCGGTGGGAAACTGTCGAGTCCCTGCGTATCGACTGAGGAGGTCTGACATGGAAACGGTGCGTCTCACCATGGCTCAGGCCATCGTCAAGTGGTTGCTGAACCAGCACACCGTGGTGGATGGCTGCCAGGTCCCGATTTTCGCCGGGGCGTTCGGGATATTCGGCCACGGCAACGTCACCTGCCTCGCCGAGGCCCTGGAACCGGTCCAGGACCGGCTACCCACGTGGCGGGGTCATAACGAGCAGTCGATGGCGCTGGCCGCGGTGGCCTACGGGAAGGCGATGCGGGGCCGGCGCATCATGGTGGCGACATCCTCCATCGGTCCCGGCTGCACCAACATGGTCACGGCCGCCGCGGTGGCCCACGCCAACCGGCTCCCGCTGCTGATCCTCTCCGGGGACACCTTCCAGCATCGCATCGTGGACCCGGTGCTCCAGCAGGTCGAGGTGTTCGGAGACCCGACCGTCACCGTCTGCGACACCTTCCGCCCGGTCTCCCGCTACTGGGATCGGATCAGCCGGCCCGAGCAGATCGTCCAGTCCCTGCCCCAGGCCCTGGCGGTGATGCTCGATCCCGCCACCCGAGGCCCCGCCTTCCTCGCCCTCCCCCAGGACATCCAGGCGGAGGCGTACAACTACCCGGCCCGGTTCTTCGAGCAGCAGGTCCATTACGTGCGCCGGCCCGGGCCGGATCCCCGGGACCTCGAGCGGGCCGTGACCGTTCTAGCCGGCGCGTCCCGCCCGATGATCATCGCCGGGGGCGGTGTCCACTACTCGGGCGCCGTGGAAACCCTGACCGGATTCGCCGAGCGAAGAGGCATCCCGGTCGTCGAGACCGTGGCCGGAAAGTCGACGCTGGTGCATGACCATCCCAACTACGCCGGCCCGATCGGGGTGACCGGCTCCGCCGCGGCCAACTCGGTCGCTGAGAACGCTGACGTGGTGGTCGCGGTCGGCACCCGGCTCCAGGACTTCACCACCGGGTCGTGGGCGGTGTTCAAGCATCCCGAGGTCCGTTTCATCGCCATCAATACCGCCGGCTGGGACGCGCACAAGCAGATGGCCACGCCGGTGGTCGGGGACGCCCTGGTGTCGCTCGAAGCGCTGGACGGTCTGCTCGGCGACTACCGGGCGCCCGCTTCTTGGCTGGCACAGGCCCAGGACCATATCGCCGGATGGCACCGCTACCTGGACTCCTGGAAGGTTCGGGAGACCCGGGGCCGGCCGGCCTATGCCCAGGTCATCCAGGTCATCAACGAGCTCTGCGACGCCGACGACTACTGCCTGTCCGCAGCCGGGGGCCTGCCCGGCGAACTGACCATGGGTTGGCGCTCCAAGGGGGTGGGAACCTTCGACTCCGAGTACGGCTACTCCACCATGGGTTACGAGGTGGCCGGCGCCTGGGGCGCGAAGATGGCCCGCCCAGGCAGCGATGTGATCGCCTTCGTGGGCGACGGCTCCTATCTGATGATGAACTCGGACGTCTACTCGACCGTGATGACCGGCCACAAGGTGATCTTCATGATCCTTGATAACGGCGGCTTCGCCGTTATCAACCGCCTCCAGGTCCACACCGGCGGGGCCGAGTTCAACAACCTGTTACGCACCACCCGCAACGAGGAGTACTTCCGGGTGGACTTCGCCGCCCATGCCCAGTCGATGGGCGCCATCGCGGAGAGGGTCGAGCGCCTTGAGGACCTTCCGGATGCCTGGCGCCGGGCCAAGGCGGCCGACCGGAGCTACGCGATCATCATGGACATCGACCAGTACACCTGGACCGAGGGCGGCGCCTGGTGGGAAGTCGGCGTCCCGGAGGTCAGCGACCGGGAGGACGTGCGCGTCGCCCGTGCCGCCTGGGAGGCAGAACGGAAGCACCAGCGAGTAGGGGTATAACGGCCTGTGCCGGAGCCAGAACGCGAAAATCGCGGCGAAGAGGCCCCGCCCGGCGGGCCCTCCCCCGCCGCCACCACCTTGGTTCGAGGCGCGTCCCGCTATGCCCCCGACGGGGCGGCCTCGAGCGATATGATCCCTCGCGCAGCCCGATCGACGTCCGAACCGGACCGCAGGTATTTACGGTTAACAAACACCATACAACGTGTATGTGACAAGATCCACCCCCTCACGGCAGCCGTTGTCCATGGGGGAACAGGAGCCATCAACGGGCCGTACCGGATCACCCGGCACCACGGACCAGGTATTTCAGGACACTAGGAGGGCGTCATGGGACGATTTGGCGGCAAGGTCGCGCTGGTAACCGGCAGCACCCAGGGTCTGGGCGAGGCCATCGCCATCCGGCTGGTGGACGAGGGTTTGTCGGGCCTGGTGGTGACCGGGCGGAATCAGGAGAGAGGAGCCGAAGTCGCCGCTCGCCTGACCGGCGCCGGGTGCCGGACGGTGTTCGTAGCCGCAGACCTGGGAGATCCCGGCGCGGTCCGCAACCTGATGGACGCGACCGACCGGGAGTTCGGGCGGATCGACGTGCTGGTCAACGCAGCCGGCGATTCGCACCGCGGCACGGTGGACGACACCACCGTCGAGCTGTTCGATCACCTCATGGCGGTCAACGTCAGGGCCCCGTTCCTGCTCATGCAGGGCGCCATCCGCATCATGCGCCGCGAGGGCATCGAGGGTTCGATCGTCAATATCGCCTCGGTGGCGGCCCACGGCGGTCCTCCCTACCTGACCATCTACGCCACCACCAAGGGCGCCCTGGTGACCCTCACCAAGAACGTGGCCAACTCGCTGCTCTGGGACCGGATCCGGGTCAACGCGATGAACATCGGATGGATGGACAGCCCCGGCGAACACACCATCAGGACCCGCTTCCACGGCGGGGACGAACGATGGCTCGAGAAGGCCGAGGCCGGCCAGCCCTTCGGAAGGCTTCTCAAGACCCCCGAGGTGGCCAAGGCGGTGGCGTTCCTGGCATCCGACGACTCGGGCATGATGACCGGAGCGGCGGTCGACTTCAACCAGATGGTGGTCGGTTGCGTGGCCGTGGAGCAGCCGGCCTCCGGCGACTGACATGACCTCCTCGCTGATCAAGGCGAGGCGGGACGAGAGGGTCTCCGTCTCGGTCACTTCCGAATCGGCCGGCTGGACCTATCTCGACTTCAGCGTGGTCGATCTGGAGGCAGGCGCCCGTCACGACCGGGACGCCGCGCCTCGGGAAGTGGTCCTGGTGCCCATCGAAGGCGCCGGCACGGTCCGCGTCGGCAACGAGGACATCGACCTCTCCCGGACCGGGGTGTTCGACCAACTCCCCCACGTGCTCTACGTGCCTCCCGGCCTTTCCATCTCGGTGACGGCTCGCCACCGATTCGTGCTCACCATCGGGAGCGCCCCCGCCGAGGGCGGGCTGCCGCTGCGCCTGTTCGAGCCTTCGGAGATGCGGGTCGAGTTGCGCGGGGGCGGCGCCTCGCACCGCCAGATCTGCCACATCCTCGCCGCCCCGCTCCCGGCTGAGCGCCTCATCCTCTACGAGGGTTACGCGCCCCGGGGGACATGGTCGGGCTGGGCGCCCCACTGCCACGACGGGTACGCCGGATCCCCGTACCTGGAGGAGGTCTACTACTTTCGGTTGCAACCCGCCGAGGGGTTCGTCCTCCATCGCAACTGGCGGGAGGACACCGGCTTCGACGAGACCCTCGTATGCGAGGACGGCGACACCGCGCTCGTCCCGCAGGGCTTCCATTCCACAGTGGCGTGCCCGGGTACCAACATGTACTTCCTCAACTACCTGGCAGGCGAGCCGGTCGGGGAGGAAAGGGCGCAGGGGCCCTACTTCCACCCGGACCACACCTGGATCCATGACGATTGGTCCGCGGGAGCGATGAGCCTTCCCACCGCCGGCGCGCAGCCGGCCTGAGGACCGTTCTAGGAGGGTACGAAAAGACGTCCAGTTGGCCCGACAGTCACCATGAAACCTCTATTCACAGCATCGCGGGTCAACCCACACCCGTCTGTCCCAGCACCCTTCTACAGGCTGAAGAGGGGCGCCACGAGCTGCCAACCCATCCCTACGCCACCGGCCGACAGCGCGAAGATCATCAGACCCGCGCCGGCCATGGAGACATTCTTCATGAACATCGCCACCTCCATCGGCCGGTCGCTCGGCTCGTCCGTCCAGAAGTGGTGGACCATGAACGCCGCAATCAAGCAGTAGACGGCCAACCCGAGCGCGGCGAGGTCCATCCAGACGCCGAACATCACGCCGAGCCCGCCCGCGGCGATCAGCACACCCGAGATACGAACCGCCGCCCCGCTTGAAGGCGCCCCCCTCGACTCCGCATACCTGGCGGAGCCCTCCGGGTCCGCCAGGTGCCCGATGCCGGCCCCGATGAAGATCAGCGAGAAGAGAATCCGCCCGATCAGTACCAGTGCTTCCATCCGCGACCTCCCTGCCCGGATCCCACACGTCGATGTATCAGTCACGATAGAGCGACCCGGACGCCGAGCGGTACACTCGGCGGGGCGGCACCGGGGAATGTAAGGCAAGATGGAGCGAGCGCGAAAGGCCACGGCGACCTCCGCCTTCGGTTCGGGCCGTCGCGAGGGTCACGACTCATCGGCCTTCTACGATCGCTTCCCGGCGCCCGACATCTCCGACGATGACCGGGTGGTCCCCGTGCCGGGCTTCGAACAGCCCCGCGCCATCCTCGGCGACAGCCGCGACATGAGCGACCTTCCCGACAACTGCGTCGCCCTGGTGGTCACCTCGCCCCCCTACTTCGTGGGCAAGGAGTACGAGCAGGCGGTGGCCGGCCGCCGGGTGCCAGAGTCGTACTTGGACTATCTGAGCCTCCTACGGGAGGTGTTCGCCGAGTGTGTGCGGGTGCTGGAGCCGGGGGGACGGATCGCCGTCAATGTGGCGAACCTGGGTCGCAAGCCCTACCGGAGCCTCAGCGCGGACGTGACCGGCATCCTCCAGGACGATCTTGACCTGCTGCTGAGGGGCGAGATCATCTGGACCAAGGCCAGAGGCGCCGGCGGATCCTGTGCGTGGGGCTCGTGGCGCAGCCCGGCCAATCCGGTACTCCGCGACCTGACCGAACGGGTGGTCGTGGCCAGCAAGGGTCGGTTCGACCGCGCCCGGTCGGCTGCTCAGCGGCAGGCTGCCGGCCTTCCCCACCGCTCCACGATCAGCCGGGAGAGGTTCATGGAGGCGACCCTGGACGTCTGGGAGATACGGCCCGAGTCCGCCACCCAGGTCGGCCATCCCGCCCCCTTCCCCGTGGAACTCCCGGACCGCCTGATCCAGCTGTACACCTACGAGGACGACCTGGTCCTCGACCCGTTCATGGGTTCGGGGACCACCCTGGTGGCCGCCGCGGCCGCCGACCGCCGGGGGGTCGGCTACGACATCGACCCGGCCTACGTGGAGCTGGCCAGGACCCGCCTCGCCGAAGTCAAGCAGCCGAACTCCCGACCCGCCCCGTCCTCCGGCTGACCGGTCGATGGACCGTCGCCCGCTCTACGCTGCCATAGCGTCCATCGTGGGGTACAGCATCGGCCCGGTGCTGGTGCAGGTTTCGGATGCCTCGGCACCCGTTTTCGCGTTCTGGAGGGGTTGGCTCACCATCCTGGTGACCGCGACGGGGGCGACCACGTTGGGGAGGGTGAACTCCCGGCGGAGGGGGCGGACGGCGGTTGGCCCCCGAATATCCGCCGGCACCACCGGCAGGTCCCCGGCAGGGAGCATTCGGACGGGCGCTTTCGCACTCACCGCGTGGCGGGAGTGGTGGGCCCCCGTCGTGGCCGGCGTGCTCAACGGAGCATCCACCCTCGCCTTCATCCAAGCCGTGAAGCTGACATCGGTAGCCGGTACGACCCTCCTCCTGCTCATGAATCCTGTCCTGATCGCGCTCTGGGCGATCCCGCTCTTCGGGGAGCGGCCAGGAATCCGATTCCGGCTGTGGACACTGGTCGCCCTGATCGGAGCGGCCATGGTGATCACGGGCGGCTCGTCAGGCCCGGGTGGGGATCCGCTCGGAGTGGCGCTGGCTGTGGTCTCCGTGGTCCTCCTCTCCACACAGATGGTCGTGACCAAGGTGGGTCGGAGAACGCTCGACACGGTCCCGGTGCACATCGTCACGACCGTCTCCGGCGCCACGTTCGTGACGATCCTCGGCCTGCTGACCGGCCACAACTTCACAGAAATGACCCGGACCGACGTTCTCTGCGTGCTCGGGGTCGTGGCGCTGCCTGCCACCACGAGTTCCTTGCTGATGACCTGGGCCGTGCGCTGGCTCCCCGCCAATGTCCCGCCCCTGATCCACCTACCCATCCCGTTCTTCGCCGGGGCGCTGGCATGGCTGGTCCTGGACGAGGCGATGACCCTGAACCACCTGATCGGCGGAGCCGTCACGCTGGTAGGGGTGGCCGCCGCCCTTCTCAGCTCTTCGGGTCGGAGGCTGCTCGCCGCCGGATCGGTTCCCGGACCTCCGACGAAGCCGCCTTCCTAGGAGGTGGCCAGCGGCCGGTGGCCAGTGGCCAGTGGCCTTTGGCTGAAGGTTCTCGCGAAGTCGGAGACAGTCCGCCCCGAACTGGCCACCGGCACTACAGATCGCAAATGGGCTGTGTTCACGCTATGCGAGCTCGTGAGTAGTCGCGGGTCACTCGTGGTCGGGCCGGACGGTCCGCCGGAGACGCTTGATATCGGACCGGCGCCGCTTGGCGTCCAGCCTCCTCCGGCGGGCGGACCGGCCGGGTCTGGTCGCCCGCCGGACCGGTGGCGCGGGCGCCAGAGCCTGGTCGAGGAGCGCCGCCATCCGTTGCAAGGCCTCCTGGCGGTTCCGCCACTGCGAACGGTGGTCGTCGACCACGACCCTCAGTGTTCCCGACCGCATCCTCGACCCCAGGCGATCCTCTATGCGTAGTTTCTCCTCATCGGTGAAGGACGATGACCTGGCGATCGACAGGGTGAGGCCGACCCTCGTATTCGACCGGTTGGCGTGCTGACCGCCCGGCCCCGAAGCGGGGCCGAAGTCCCATCGGAGCTCCCGAGCCGGTATGACCGGACCGCGCCGGAGCCGCAGGTCGCGATTGGATTCCGCCATCATGTAGAACGAAACTACCCGCATGAACGCCAAACCTCCCAAACCCTGGGTGATGGCCGCCCGGCCCCGCACGCTGCCGGCCGCCGTGGCGCCCGTGCTCGTGGGTAGCGGCCTGGCTCTCGGAGACAGGGTCTTCCGCCCGGATGCCCTGCTGGCCACCCTTCTGTGCGCCCTCGCGCTCCAGATCGCCGCCAACTTCGCGAACGACGCCTCCGACGCGCGCCGGGGCGCTGATCCGGAGACCAGGATCGGACCGACCCGCGTGGTGGCTGCGGGACTGCTCCCGTCCCGCCGGGTCTGGGCCGGTGTCGCGGTCATGTTCGGCATCGCGGCGCTTTGCGGCGTCTACATCGCCGCCATCACCAACTGGGGTGTGCTGGTGGTGGGTGTGGCGGCCCTCGTCGCCACCGTGACCTACACGGGAGGCCCCTCCCCCTACGGGTACCGGGGCATGGGCGAGGTGTCGGTGTTCGTGTTCTTCGGGCTGGTCGCCGCGGTGGGAAGCCGGTACGCCCATGACGGAACCATGCCTGCCGATGCGTGGTTGCTGGCCGTCCCGGTGGGCTTCACGGCTTCCGCCATCCTGGTGGCCAACAACATCCGGGACATCGATACCGACTCGATGGTCGGCAAGCGGACCATGGCCGTGATCCTGGGCCTGCGCCGCGCTCGGGGGTTCTACGTGGCACTGGTGGTCGCCGCCTTCGGGCTGGCAGCCGTCTGGGCTCTGCTCGGCCTGGCCCCCCCGTGGACCGCCCTAGCGCTGCTGGCCTCTCCCCTGGCCGTTCCCCTGATCCGCACCATCCGGTCCGACTCCGACGGTCCCGCCCTCATACGGGTGCTCGAAGGAACCGCCCGGCTCCATCTCCTCGTAGGAGTCGGTCTGGCCGTCGGCGCCGCGATCGGCTGATCGACCCGGCGCACCCTGAGCAGCCACCACGCCGGATGCGGAATTAGGGGGACGGGTCTCCGGACTTCCCGTTTCCGGCGCCAGCCTGGTCAACGGACGTACCGGTTAAGCGAGTAGGCACTCCGCGGCCACTACACGCGCCTCGTCCAGGGTTTCCACTATCCGATCGGCAGGTACTCCCCGAAGGATGGCCAGCGCATCCAACGTCCTGGCCACCGGGTCCGGCAGCGCCATCATCACGCATGACGTGTCGGACCTGGAGGCAACCCCGATGAGCTGCTCGATCATCATGGCCGCACTGTCGTCGATGTAGGTCGTCGCCGAGAAGTCGAAGATGACGACCTCATGGTCCCCGATCTCGGCTCCGATCACGCTCACCAGCCTGTTGGCCGATGAAACAGTGAAGCTACCCCTCAGGGCCACCATTCCCACCCTGGCGGCAAACTCATCGGTTGTTACCACCTCGCTCTCCTCGCCGAAGAAGGTCCGGTCGAGCACCGGCACCGAGATGACGCTGTCCAGCTCCAGGCGTTCCAACTGGCGGGCGTGCGCCAGACCACCGGCGATCAAGCCGATCGCCACCGCGGTGATCAGGTCCACCGAGACGGTGAGGACCAGCGTCACCAGCATGACGACCAGGTGCTCGGAACGTAGGCGGTGGATCCTGACCAGCAGGCGCCGGTCCATTATGTCCCAGCCGACCTTGGCCAGCACCCCCGCCAGCGCAGCCAATGGAATGGGCTCGGCAAACCGCCCCAGTCCGAGAACCACCGCCAGCACGAACAGGGCTCTCAGCGCGCCGGACATCCGGGTCGTCCCGCCGGAGCGTATGTTGATGACCGTCCCCATGGTTGCCCCGGCGCCGGGAAGCGCTCCGAACAGCCCGGCGACCATGTTGCCGATTCCCTGACCGATCAACTCACGGTCGGGGTTGTGCCGCTGGCCGGTGAGTGAATCCGCCACCAGTGATGTGAGCAGGCTGTCCACCGAGCCCAATAGGGCGAGGATCAGGGCCGGCTGGAGAGCGGTCACCAGGAATCCGGCGGCCGGCATCTCCCAGGCCAGGCCGGGCAGCCCGGTCGGGATCTCGCCGATCACCGGCGCGTCCCGGAGCCACAGGACACCCAGGAGGGTGCCGGTGATCAGCGCCACGAGGGGGCCGGGCGCGTAGCGGGACAGGCGCCGCGGCCATAGGAACCCGACCACCAGCGTTACTACCGCGATCGTCAACGCGCCGGAGTTGACGCTCTCCAGAGCATCGGGCAGGGCCCGAACCGCCCCCATGACGCCGCCGGAGGCGGAGTCGGCTCCGAGGAACGGCATTATCTGGAGGATGATGACGATGACGCCGATACCAGACATGAAGCCGGACACCACCACATGGGGCGTGTAGGCGACGAACCGGCCGATCCTCGACAACCCCAGGAGGACCTGGAGCAGACCGGCCAGCAGGACCACCGTCAGGGCTTCGGGAAGGGTGTCGGCATGGGTGGTGATAACCACCGCCATCGCCACCGCCATCGGCGCGGTCGGCCCCGAGATCTGGGAACGAGTCCCTCCGAAGACCGCGGCGAAGAAACCCACTGCGATCGCGCCGTACAGACCGGCGGCAGGACCCATGCCCGAGGCGATGCCGAAACCCAGCGACACCGGCAGCGCCACCACCATGGACGTGAGCCCGCCGAAGAAATCACCCCGAAGGGTATCGAAATCGTACTTCACAACTGTTCGATGTTGAGCTTAGATCACCCGATCGGAGGCGTTGCTGTCGCCCGTCGGGCCGACCGGGTGGTCACGACAGTAAGGCTCCGAGCGCGTCCTGGACTTCGGAGGCGACCAGGTCGGGGCGTTCAATCGGGACGAGGTGGCCCTGGCCGGCCATGTAGGTGGTGGTGGCGTTGGGGATGGCCCCGGGCAACAGCGCCATGGCCCGTCCGAACGGCTCGCCCGAGTGATCGGTGACCACGAGGCGGACCGGGGTGGTCAGCTCATCGAGGCGGGCGAACACCCCGCTCTCCGCGCCGGTGGCGAACACCTCCGCCTCGGCCTCTCTGGTGCAGCGCAGCGCCAGGCCTTCCGGCACTTCCCGGAAACCGTGGTCCACGTAGGCCCGGAAGGCCTCCGGGTGCCAGCGCTGGAACAATGGCTTGGCCAGGTAGCTCTCGATCAGCTCGTCCCGGGAACCGAAGACAGGGCGCCTTCGGGCCGCTCCCTGCGCGAGCGACAGGTCCGGATTGCGCACGAAGGGCGGTGGGATCAGCGCCGGTTCGATGAGCACCAGCCCGGTGAAGGTCCCGGGCCGCAGTAGTTCCGCCATCACCATCACGGTTCCGCCCAGTGAATGGCCCACTCCCACCACCGATGCCGGCGGCCGCCCGGTGCTGTCCAGGCCGTCGATCACATCGACCAGGTCCCTCCCGAACGTCCACCAGGACGCCGGTAGTTCCAGTGACGGCGCCCGTCCGTGACCGCGTATGTCCCATCCCAGGGCCGGCGCCTGGACGCCTCGAACCCGGAGGCTCGACACCACCGGACGCCAGATCTCCTTGCAGAATCCGTTCGCATGTCCCAGCAGGAGCAGCGCATCGCCCGCGCCGTCATGCCACTCCAGGGCTTCCTGATTCATCAACGTGCGTAGCTCTAGTGGTCTGCGCGCCAGGGCTCTACAGCATCGGCCTCGACACCGTAGCGGCCGATCGCCTCCGCCACCGCTCCCGGATCGACCCCACCCGCCCCCGCCAGTTGGGAGAGGACCGCTACCACCACATTCGGGCCGTTCACCTCGTAGAAGCGGCGCAGGTCGTCCCGGGCATCCGAGCGTCCGAAGCCGTCGGTGCCGAGTGATGTGTAGGGACCTGGAATCCAGCGGGCGACCTGATCGGGAACCGCCCGCATGTAGTCCGTCACCGCCACCACCGGACCATCGAAGGTGCCGAGGCGCTCGGTGACCAGCGGGGTTCGGGGGGTCCGGCCGGGATGTAGACGGTTCCACCGCTCCACCGCGATGGCATCGTCCCGCAGGCGACCGTAGGAGGTCACGCTCCATAGCTCCGCCCCCACCCCGTAGCGCTCCGCCAACTCGTTGCGGGCCCAGCGGGCGGCGCTGTGGCTCGGCCCGGAGAACAGGATCGTCGCCTGGTGTGTCACGCCTTCGGGCACCTCGGCGAACCGGTACATCCCGTTGACTATCCCCTCCGTCACACCGTCGGGCATGGGCGGCTGGACGTAGTTCTCGTTGTAGATGGTGATGTAGAAGATGACGTCATCCTGATCGATGCACATGCGGTGGAGGCCCTGCTCGACGATCACCGCTATCTCGTAGGCGAACGCCGGGTCGTAGCTGACCACCGCCGGGTTGGTCGAGGCCAGGATCAGGCTATGCCCGTCCTGATGCTGGAGGCCCTCCCCCGCCAGGGTCGTCCGGCCGGCGGTCCCGCCCATCAGGAAACCCCGGGCCCGGGCGTCGGCGGCCTGCCAGATCAGGTCCCCCACCCGCTGGAACCCGAACATCGAGTAGAAGGTGAAGAACGGAACGGTCATCACCCCGCGGTCGGCGTAGGACGTGCCCGAGGCGATGAAGCTGCACATCGACCCCGCCTCGGTGATGCCCTCCTCCAGGATCTGGCCGTCCTGGGACTCCTTGTACGACAGGAGCAGCGCGGCGTCGATCGGCTCGTACTTCTGCCCGCCCGAGGCGTAGATCTTCAGCTCCCGGAACAATCCGTCCATGCCGAAGGTGCGGGCCTCGTCGGGGACGATGGGCACCACCCGCTCCCCGAAGTCCTCATCCCTGGCCAGACCCCGGAGCAACCGGACGAAGGCCGTGGTCGTGGAAACCTCGTGCGTGCCCGCACCCGCGTGGAACTCGTCGTAGATCGAAGGGTCGGGCAACCTGATCCGCCGCCTGACGCGGGTCGTCCGGAAGGGCAGCATCCCGTTGAGCGCCTTCCGCCGGTCCATCATGTACTGGTACTCGGGAGCGTCCCTCGCGAACCGGCAGTACGGGAGCTCCCGCCCGTCCTCCAGCAGCTCCGCCGGGATGTCCTCCTCGAGGCTGAGGCGCTCCCGGAGATGGCGGAACTGCTCGTTGGACATCTTCTTGATCTGGTGGGTGGCGTTGCGCCCCTCGATGTCGGGGCCCAGCGTCCAGCCCTTGATGGTCTTGGCGAGGATCACGGTAGGGGCGCCGGTTTGCTCGGTGGCGGCCTTGTAGGCGGCGTAGAGCTTCTTGTAGTCGTGGCCGCCTCGGGGCAGTTTCTCGAGCTGGCGATCGGTCAGGTGCTCCACCATGCGCCGCAGCCGGGGATCAGGCCCGAAGAACTCCTCCCGGATCTGGGCCCCGGGTAGCGACTTCAGGCGCTGGTAGGCGCCGTCGACCGTCTCGTTCATCTTCTTGACGAGCACTCCGTCCACGTCGCTGGCCACCAAGCCGTCCCAGCCCCAGATCACCTTGATCACGTTCCATCCCGCACCCCGGAACACCGCCTCGAGTTCCTGGATGATCTTGCCGTTGCCCCGCACCGGACCGTCGAGGCGTTGCAGGTTGCAGTTGACCACCCAGATCAGGTTGTCCAGCTGCTCCCGGGCGGCCAGCGAGATGGAGCCGAGCGTCTCCGGCTCGTCGCACTCCCCGTCGCCGATGAAGCACCACACCCGTGACTCGGCGGTGTCATCGAGGCCCCGGTTGTGGAGGTACCGGTTGAAGCGGGCCTGGTAGATGGAGGCGATCGGTCCGAGACCCATGGAGACGGTCGGGTACTCCCAGAAGTCGGGCATGAGCCGGGGGTGCGGATAGGACGAAAGACCCTTCGGCGAGAGCTCGCGGCGGAAGTTGTCGAGGTGCTCCTCGTCGAGTCGCCGCTCGAGGAAGGCCCGGGCGTAGATGCCCGGAGCGGCATGGCCCTGGATGTACACATGGTCGCCGGGCTGCCCTTCCGCCTTGCCCCGGAAGAAGTGATTGAATCCGACCTCGTACTGAGCTGCTGACGAAGCGAACGTGGAGAGGTGCCCGCCGATGCCCTCGACAGCCTTGTTGGCCTTGACCACCATCACGGCCGCGTTCCAGCGGATCAGGCGCCTCATTCGCTTCTCGAGGTACTCGTCGCCGGGGAACCAGGCCTGCTCCTCGGCGGGGATGGTGTTGACGTAGGGCGTGGACACGGTCGGCGGGTATCCGACTCCCAGCTCCCGGGCACGGCTGAGCAGGGCGCGGACCAGGAAGCGGGCCCGGGCCTCGCCCCGGAAGTCGACCACAGCCTCCAGGGAGTCGATCCACTCCTGGGTCTCCTCCGGATCGATGTCGGGCAACTGCCGGAAGAACCCGTCGATCTTCAAACGCCCACGCTCCCTTCACCGCCTGCGATCCTCCACTCTATCGGGGTCGGAACCGGGATGAAACGGGGTCCGGGCTCCGGTGCGGGCCGCGGGCCGTCTTGGATGTGCTCCCATGAGGCCGGTAGCGTGGCGACGATGAGTTTCTGGCGTCTGGATCCGGATGTGATCCACCTCAATCACGGTTCCTTCGGTGCCACGCCCGGTCCCGTCCTGGAGGAGCAACGGCGCCTCCGGGACGCAATGGAGTCCAATCCCACCAGGTGGTTCCTGGCGGACTACCAGCCTGCTCTCGACGAGGCTCGATCAAGGGTGGCGGACTTCGTGGGATCGGACCCGGCCGGCCTGGGGTTCGTCAACAATGCGACCGAGGGAGTCAACTCCGTGCTGCGGTCGCTGGAGGCCGACCTGAGGCCCGGCGACGAGATCGTGGTGCCCGACCACAGCTACAACGCCTGCCGCAACGCGGTGGAGGTCACCGCCGCCCGCACCGGCGCCCGGGTGGTGACCGCGGTCATCCCGTTCCCTCTCCGGTCCGCGTCGGAGGTGACGGACCGCATCCTCGGGGCTGTCACCGACCGGACCCGCCTGCTCATGGTCGACGCGGTCACCTCCCCGACCGCCCTGGTCCTCCCGCTGGCGGAGATCGTTGCGGCGCTGGAACCGGAGGTCCAGGTGCTGGTGGATGCGGCGCACGCGCCCGGGATGATCGACTTCGACGTAACCGCACTGGGCGCTTCCTACGTCACCGCCAACTGCCACAAATGGATGTGCTCCCCCAAAGGCTCCGCCCTCCTCTACGTGCGGGAGGACCGCCGGGACCGCATCTATCCGGCGGTGATCAGCCATGGCTACAACGGGGGCTGGCCGGCGGAGGGCGGGCACCTGCACACCCAGTTCGACTGGACGGGCACCGACGACCCGACCGCCTGGCTGGCCACCCCGGTCGCGCTGGACGCGATGGCGGGTCTCCACCCGGACGGCTGGGACGGCGTGAGGCGCGCCAACCGGGACCTTTGCCTCACGGCCCGGGACATGCTGGTCGACCTGCTGGGCATCGAGGCCCCGGCCCCGGACGGGATGATCGGGGCGATCGCCTCGGTTCCACTTCCGCGGTCCCTCTCGCCGGGCGGGACCATCTTCAATCCTCTGATGGGGGCCCTGCGGGCTCGCTGGGCCATCGAGGTGATGGTGATGAGCTGGCCGGATCCGTCGGCCGGCCTGCTGCGCGTCTCCACGCAGCAGTACAACACGGTCGAGGACCTTGAGCGACTGGTCGAGGCGGTGGCCGCCGAGTTAGACCTGTGAAGACGCGTCGGCAGGGATAGTCCCGGCTTCCACACCTCGCCGGATCACCATGGTGACGGCGCCCAGGACGACCATCCCACCGATCACCACCCAGATAGTCGGTCGTTCGTCCAGCCAGAGCCAGCCGATGAGTGCGGAGAGGGGCGGCGTGGCGTAGAGGGCCGACGAGACGACGGCAGCCGGAGCGCCCACCATCGCCCGCCCCCACATGACGAAGCCCAGGGCGGAGCCGCACACGCCCAGGTAGATGAAGGAGAACAACGCATCCCACGGGGCGGTGGCAACCTGGCGCGGAGCGCCGAGCAGCAGCGGCAGCGAGGTGACGGCACCTACCCACATCGACCAGGAGGCGACCTGAAGGGGGCTGTAGCGGGCGACCAGAGACTTGGCCATCACGTTGTACAGCGCGTGAGCGAGGGCGGCGACCAGCAGTAGGAGGCTGGACACGCCGATATCGAGGGCGCTGCCCTGACCGAGGATCACGAGCGCCGCCCCGGCGGACGCGAGCAGGAGGCCCGACCATCCCCAAACCGTCAGGCGTTCCCCGATCATCGGGCCCGACAGCAGTGCCACGAAGATCGGGGTCAGGGCGATCAGGATGGCGGCGGAGGCCGACTCCACGACTTGGAGGCCGACATAGAGGATGGCCAGATAGAAGGTCATGCCGATCAGCCCGGCGCTGACGACCCGCAGCCGGTCGCCCCGTTCGGGAAGGCCGACCCGGCGGGGCAACGCGATGATCGAGAGGGCTAGGGCAGCAGCCACCAGGCGGAGCCCGGAAAGGTGTAGCGGATCGAAGTGGCGTAGACCCACCCTGGCGACCGGGTAGGAGAACGACCAGATCAGGATGGTGGCGAATGCAGCCGTCATGGCCGCCCGGTATGCCATACCAGGCCAGGCTAATGCCCGTCACCCTCCTCACGGAGCGCTTCGAATAGGTCTGTCTCCCGGAAGGGTGCGTCCACCCTGGAGTGGACGCGCTGGAAGGCCTCGATGCCCAGCACGTTCGGCACGTCCTTCTCGGGAACCTGGAGCATGAACCAGTCCTCGGGGATCTGGGTGCGGTGGGCTCGCAGGGCGGCGACCTTCTTGTCTATCCAGTGCCTCACGTCGACCAGCGTCGTGATGTCCTCGTCCGGCGTTCCCCAACCCTCCGATTCCTTGGCCTCCTCCTCGGTGATGAGACCGGCCTCGAGCCGGGCCAGCGTCATCACCTGCACGCGAGAGCGCGGCCAGGTGCTCATGTAGAGCTTGGCCGGGCTCCAGACTTCGTCACCCTCCTCGAGCGGGAACCTGCGGATGTCCTCGGCCCCGAAGTAGGCGGCCATGCCGACCCGGTGGACCTGGATGTGGTCGGGATGCCCGTAACCGCCGAACGGGTCGTAGATGGTCATCACCTCCGGACGGTGCCGGCGGATCAGGTGTATGAGGCGTGCGGTGGCCTCCGTGAAGTCCGCCTGCCAGAAACAGTCCGGGTGCTCGTTGGGGTCGGACCCCATCATGCCCGAGTCCCGGTAGCCGAGAAAGTGGTGCCGGGAGACACCGAGGACGGAAACGGACTCGGCCATCTCCCGCGCCCGCACCTCCGCCAGCCGGGGACGAATCTCATCCGGATCGTCGTAGTTGTGGACCTCGCCCTCACACCCGTCGGTGGCCGTGACCACCACCACGTGCTCACCGGCCTCCGCGTAACGCGCCAAGACGCCGCCCGTCGAGGTGACCTCATCGTCTGGATGGGCATGGAAGGCGAGCAGCCCGGGCATGCGGAGTCTCCGGTGGTTCGGTGGGGTATTCCGACCGGCAAGGATAGATGGCCCTGACAGCGTCCACGCCGCCCCTCCGCCTCAACCCCTCTTACGTAGCGGCCGGGTCGCTCAGTGCTGCTGCGGACAAGTGCCGCGGCCTATCCTTCAACTCCCGGCCAGAAGATACCACCGCTGCCTCGGCTATCACCCTCAGCGTCTTTAGGCCTGGTCAGGCCGAGCGCCCTACGAATGCGCCGCAGCGTAAGAGCACAAATGCCTACACTATCATAACTTGATGTCTACCCGCCTATGTAGCTCATTTCTATCTTCGGTAGGTCTACGGTGGCTTCGGAGCGGATCTCGGAGTAGCGATCGTCCCGGGCCGTCCAGATCCGGCGAATGATGCGGACAATCTCCTCCTCACCCGCACCGGACCGCAGCATCCCGCGGAAATCGGTGCCCTTGACGGCGAATAGGCACGTGTAGAGCATCCCCTCCGCCGAGATCCGGGCCCTCGTGCACGTGCCGCAGAAGGGC
>JAJEIM010000003.1 GCA_022827785.1 Acidimicrobiia bacterium | reverse complement strand
ACGCCATGCAGTGCGGCTTCTGTACCACCTGGTTCCTGATGACCCTCGAGAGAGTCGACCCATCCGATTACCAGGACAAGGAACGGCTGGTCGAGTAGCTGTCCGGCCACCACAGCCGATGCACCGGATACCAGAACATTGACACGGCGGTGTGCTCGGTATGGGGCGTGGACACGTAGGCCGCTCGATCGATACGGAGGATCATCGATGACCGCCCGGCACGCCACCAGCGACTATCTGGACGTAGCAGCCGAGAACCGGCTCTACGAGGAGATGCGGGACAACTTCTGGTTCCCGGTCGCCTACTCTGATGAACTGAAGGACGAACCCCAGGCCTTCACCCTGTTCGAGGAGCAGTTGGTGGTGGTCCGGCTCGATGGCGCGCCCCGCGTCTTCGAGGATCTGTGCCGTCACCGGGGTGCGGCCCTCTCTCTCGGCAAGGTCATCGACGGCTGCGAGCTGCGTTGCGGCTACCACGGCTGGACCTACGATGCCGAGGGCCGGGTAACCCGGGTTCCGGCCCGTGAGGAACTCTCACCCGCCTTCCGCAACGTCCGGGTGCCGTCTTTCCCGACGGTCGAGGTGTCGGGCCTGATCTACACGACCCTTGGCGATCCCAAGTTCCCGCCGCCGGCCATTCCCGAGATCGACGACCCGAGCTACAAGTTCGTGCATCTCGACATCTACGAGTGGGACTGCTCGCTGCCGCGGCGCCTGGAGAACTACTTCGACTTTTCCCATTTCGCCTGGGTTCACGACGGGATCCTGGGCGACAGCAGCCAACCCCGGATCGAGGACTATGACGTGGAGAAGGTGGGGGGAGAGCTCAGGTTCCTCGCCGGCCCTTTCGTCGAGTTCACCGACAACGTCAAGAACAACCCGGAGTCAGGCGTCGCGGAGACGTACGAGGCCTGGAAGCGCTACCGGGTGTTCCTCCCCAACGCCATGAAGCTGAACAGCAGCGCCGGGCCGGTGGAGGACTACGTGCTATGGGTGGCGGCGGCGCCGGTCCACCGGAAGCGGACCCGTTCCTTCACCTTCGTGGGCCGTAACTATCCGGGCGAGGACGAGGACTTCCGGGCGTTCGCCCAGATGGTGACCGATCAGGATCAGCCCATTGTCGAGTCGCAGCGGCCCGAGGAGCTTCCCGCCGATCTGGCCGCGGAGATGCACGTCAGGGGCGCCGACCTGGGCACGCTCGAGTACCGGCGCTGGCTGCTCGATATCGCCAACGGAAAGATCGAACTCGCCCCGGCCTGACTTCGGGCCACTGCCCCTAGTCCTGGGAGGTTGCGCGAGCACTAACCCGACCACACCCGCCCCGATCATTCGGAGCGATGTCCATCTCGATTTATGAGGTGGTCGGGCATTGATGTGGTCTATAATCCGGGGCCACGGTAGGTAGCTGATCGAGTGGAGGAGTCGGCGTGGCGACAATCGAACTCGACCATACGGTTTGTATCGTCTCGGGCATGTGCGCCTCGGTGGCGCCCTCGCTGTTCCGGGTGGCGGACGACAGCAGCGAGATCATCGTGCTCCAGCCGACCGTTCCCGATGATCTCCTCGACGAGGCCGTGAACGCGGAGGTGTGCTGTCCGGTGGAGGCGATCCGCGTGGTGACCGGCTAGTCACCGGATCCGCCGGCGCCCCGAGCCGGCACGCCGGACCGAACGAAGGGGAGGTGACGGTGGTCCAGATAACTGCCGAACTCGACGAGACCCAGGGGAACACCCAGCTCGATGTGGCAGGAGAGACGAAGCTCTACGAGCAGCTTCGCAATTTCTGGCACCCGGTGGCCTTCTCCGAGGATCTTAAGGACGAACCCCAACAGGCCACCCTGTTCGACACCCGCCTCGCCGTCGCCCGTCTGGACGGTAAGCCCTACGTGTTCGACGACATCTGCCGTCACCGGGGCTCCGCCCTGTCCCTGGGCCGGATCGACGGTTGCTGGCTCCGGTGCGCCTACCACGGCTGGGCGTATGACAAGGAGGGAACCGTCGTGGATATTCCGGCCCGGCCCGAACTGAACGGCAAGCTCAAGGCCCAGCTCCCTGTCTATCCGGCGGTCGAATCGGGAGGTCTGGTGTGGACCTGTCTCGGGGACGAGGCCCCGGTATTCCCGCCCGCCGTCCTGCCCGAACTCGATGATCCCTCGTTCCGGATCTTGCGCTGGGAGCCTTACGAGTGGGATTGCTCGGTGGGTCGCCGACTGGAGAACTACTTCGACTTCTCCCACTTCGCCCACGTACATCACGGCATCCTCGGCGATCGTGACAATGCGGTCATCGCCGACTACGAGGCATTCCGGCGCGGTGGGGAGATCCGGATCAACGCCGGCCCGTTCCTGGAGTACACGGACAACCCCAAGAACTCGATGGTGGCCACAGAAGGCGAGACCTACGACGCATGGAAGCGCTACCGGGTGTTCATGCCGAACGCCATGTGGCTGGACAGCTCGGCCGGTCCCAACGAGAGCTACATCCTGTTCGTGGCGGTGGCGCCGGTGAGCCGCAAGCGGACGCGGTGCTTCACGTTCGTGGCCCGCAACTTCGCCTACGAAATGGACGAGGAGTTCGACCGGATGCAGCGGGTCATCCTCGCCCAGGACAAGCCGGTGGTCGAGTCCCAGCGGCCCGAGGAGCTGCCGGTGGAGTTGACCGCCGAGATGCATGTGAAGGCGGCCGACCTGGGTACCGTGATCTACCGGCGCTGGCTCATGGAGATCGCCGACGGGAAGATCGAACTGGCGCCGACGGAGTGACCCGCCGCCCTGCCGTAGTCATCGTCGGGGCCTCCCTCGGCGGCTTCCGCACCGCCCATGCCCTGCGGCGCCTCCGGTTCGAGGGCCGGATAACGCTGGTCGGGGACGAGTCCCACCTTCCCTACGACCGTCCTCCCCTCTCCAAGGAGGTCCTGACGGGGGAGAAGGTGCCCGAAGACGCATACTTCCGGACCCGGGAGTTCTTCGGGGAACAGGGCATCGAGTTCAAGCCGGGGTCGGCGGCGGTGGGACTGGACGGGGACGACCGCACCGTCACCCTGGCCACCGGCGAGCAGCTGGGATACGACGCGGCGGTCATCGCCACCGGCGCCCGCCCCCGGCGCCTCCCGGGAACCGAGGGTCTACCGGGCGTCCATGTGATGCGCACCCTGGACGATTCCGCAGCCATCCGGTCGGCCCTTGATGGGGCGGACCGGGTCGTAGTGGTCGGAGCGGGCTTCATAGGCAGCGAGGTGGCGGCCAGCGCTCGGGACCGGGGGGTGGCCGTGACGGTTCTCGAGGCGGCCGACCAGCCCCTGGTGGCAGCGGTAGGCGCCGAGGTGGGGCAGCGCTGCGCGGCTCTCCACGACCTCTACGGGACCGAACTGCGGTGTGGCGCCGGCGTGGAGGGCATCGCCCCGACATCCGCCGGCCTGGCGGTCCGCCTCGCCGGCGGCACAGCGGTCGGATGCGACCTCGTGGTGGTCGGGATCGGGGTGATCCCCAACATCGAATGGCTGGAGGGTTCGGGGATCGAGACCGATCGGGCGGTGCGGTGTGATCAGTTCATGCGCACCTCGCTGCCCTATGTGTACGCGCTGGGCGACCTGGCCTCCTGGTACAACCCCCGGTACGGCGAGCGGATGCGGGTCGAGCACTGGACCAACACGGTCCAGCAGTCCACGACGGTGGCCCGCAACATCGTGGCTTCCCTGGCCGGTAACGACCCGGTCGCCTATGACGGCATCCCTTACTTCTGGTCCGACCAGTACGGGCACCGCCTGCAGCTGGTGGGCCGCGCATCCATGGACGCACCGGTATTCGTCCACGATCCGCCTGACAGTCCCGCCATGATGGCCCTGTACCGCGACGGGGATCGGCTGGGAGGCGCCTTCGCAATCGACACGGTGGGTCCCCTCATGCAGATGCGAAGCCTGCTGGTCCGCAATGGCGGCTTCGACGAGGCCCTCGAACTGGCAGCCGGGCTCGATTAGAAGGCACGGGTCGCCTCCGGCCCACCTGATTCCGACCGGCGTGTGCCGGGCCCGGAGTGTGTCACACCCGATCGCTAGCTTCAGATCATGACTCCAACACGTGATGCCCGGTATCCGGCACAACCCGAGCGGACACCGTCAGCGCCGCTGCCTCCTGATGAGGAGGCCGGTCGCCCGGAGGGCCCACCCGATTCGGGGTTCCGGCTGAGGATCCGGTCTCGGGGAGGTTGTCTCGTCGAAGAGGAGCCTGCCGTGTTCGTTCGCTCGGTGGAGGAGGCACGCCGCACCCTGGTAAGGATCGCCCGGGACGTGCTTGAAGAACGCAAACCCGAGGGTTCTGATCCCGAGTTCTTCCTGTTTCCTCCCGGAGGAGATAGCTGGGAGGAGCTCGTCCGGTGCGAGTCCTACCGTTGCTACGACCCGGGCGTCCCGGACAAGGGTATGGAGGTCTCCTACGCGCTGTATGAGGAGGGAGGCCTGAGCGGAGTCGGGGGGATGATCTGGGCCTACGGCGTCGACCTCACGGTCACCGGGCCTCCTGAGGTCTGGGATCATCCGGGCCACATGCCGTGCGGCCTTGACTTCATCGACTGATCCCGACCGGGAGAACTAGTACAGTCACCGCTGGCATCCAGGATCTCTAGGGAGGGTGGTTTGGCGCGAGCGGGTAGCCATGAGCGGCGTTGACCAGGTGCGGATCGGCGTGGTCGGCGCCAGCCCGCCCGGTTTCGGAGACCGGGCTCACCTGCCGGCCATCCAGGCCGCCGAGGGCCTGACGCTCGAGGCGGTCTGCACCACCCGCGAGTCCACCGCCCGCGCCGCGGCCGAGAAGTGGGGCGCCGCCAAGTGGTACTCGAACGTCGAGGATCTGTGCGCCGACCCCGATGTCGACCTGGTCACGGTGGCGGTCCGTCCCCGGCTCCATCACCCGCTGACCATGGCGGCTCTCCGGGCCGGCAAGCCGGTGTACTGCGAGTGGCCCCTCGCCCTGAACACGGATGAGGCCCTCGAGATGGCAGCGCTGGCTGACCAGGCCGGGCTGCCCACCGCGGTCGGTCTGCAAGGACGCTTCGCCCCGGCCGTTGCTTGGGCTCGCCGGCTGGTCGCCGAAGGAGCGGTCGGCAGGCCACTGTCCTTCGTGGTCTCCCAGATGCTCTCCAAGTTCGAGGTCGACTCGGACCGCTCCTGGCTGGTGCACCACGAGGAGGCCAGCGGCGCCCTGTTCGTGGCCTTCGCCCACGTAATCGACTCGATCCGGCTGATCCTGGGCGATGTGGAGTCGATCTGCGCCCGCCAACTCACCCTGTCGCCTGCCGGCGTCTACTCCGAGGGCGGCACCTTCGAGTGGCAGACTGCCGACACTGTGATGGCCATGGCCGAGTTGTCCGGCGGCGTGATCGGTACCGCCTACGTGTCCAACACCACCTCCCCGCCCCAGGGATACTCGCTCCGAATCATCGGCGAGGAGGGCCAGATGCTCCTGGAAGCCCCTTCCTACTACCAGTTCAGTCCCGTGAGGGTGTCGGCCGGACCGCTGCAGGTCTCGGTCGGCCGCAAGGACTCGGACCGCCTCGAGGAGGTGGAGATCCCCGCTGCGCAATTCTCTGAACTACCCGTCACGGAGGGGCACTCGGCCTACAACGTTGCCCGAGCCCTCACCGCGTTCGCCGATGCGATCCGGGAGGGCCGCCGCTTCCGCCCCGACTTCCGGGACGGGGTGGACCTCCACCGCCTCCTGGACGCGGTCATGACCTCCGGTGAGGACGGCGGCTGGACTGCCTGTCGCTAGCGAGAGCCGAAACCCCCCTCCCAATTAGGTGCGCTCGACAGTCCGTCCGGAAGAACGCGAAAATCGCGGCTAGCGCGCTTCGCCCGCCGGGCCCTCCCCCTCCGCCACCACCTTGGTGTCGAGCGCGTTCCGTCCTCCCCCGGGGTGGGGGCTGCCTCGACGATGCTCTTGTCCCGCGCAGTCCGGTCGACGTCCGAACCCGATTGCTGGTGATTACAGTTGTCCAACATTGTAGAAGAAAGGTGTGACACGAAACGGAGGTCGATGGGGCCGGCCATCCCTTCGTTCGGCGAGGGAGGGGTCACGAATGGCATGCGGGGGATGGCTGATCCGGGCCGTAGCCCAAGCGGAGGGGTGGTTCCGAAGCAATATACTGAGCAGCGTACGCATGCCGGGCGGATCGCCCTCCCGGTTGAGACCGCGTCCCAGCGCTGTTGCACGCTAAAGGAGAGGCCCGAGCCTATGGACTTGCACGATCCCTTCTACGACCTGTTCCCCCTCAGGTCCTTCCCTTCGATCGAGCCCGGGAGGACCGCCCTCCTGACCATCGACCTCCAATACCTTGATGCTCATGAGGACGGTTGGATCGGCCGCATTGCCAAGGCGGCCGGGAAACCGGAGATCATGCAGGAGCGCTGGGACAACATCAACGGCATCCTCCCCAATGTCCGCCGCTGCCAGGACGCCTTCCGGGAGGCCGGCGAGGAAGTGATCCACGTCCGGGTGGCCTATCGCACCGCCGATGGAAGGGACGCCGGCAAGGCCTTCATGCCGACCGCCGACCTCGAGCCCGTTCCGCGCGTGCCCATGGACGACGAACTCCTGCCGGAGGTCAAGGCGATGGGCGACGAGATGATCTTCTCCAAGACCTCGTCGAGCGTCTTCAATACCAGCAACATCGATGACGTCCTGAAGCGTATGGGCATCACCAATCTCGTGTTCACGGGAATCGTGACCGAGGGTTGCGTGGAGTTGTCCGCCCGGGACGCCGCGGACAGCGGCTACACGGTGTCGCTGGTGAGCGACGCCTGCACCTCGTCAACCACGGAGCTGCATGAGAATGCCCTCGTCCGGATGACGGACGGCGGCTTCATCGCGGCGCGGACCACTGACGAGATCGTCGCGGAGCTCGCCGAACCACAACCATCCGCCCCCTACCGGCCGGCGTCGATACCGACGCCCAACAGCTAAGGAGCCCACCGAATGGCAGAAGGCACACTCACCCATATTTCCTCTCCCGAGGAGCGGGAACGACGTCATCGAGTACTGCGCCAGGCCATGGCCGGGGCGGGGATCGACGCCATGATCATCTGCAGCCGGGGCGACGAGTTCGTGCGGGGCAGGGTCCAGTACGTGAGCGACATCTTCCAGTGGGCCGGCTGGGGGATGGTCGTCCTCCCGCAGAAGGGCGAACCCACCTTCATCGGGGACCCGCTGTGGGGCCTCTCACGGGTGGCGCTGGTCAACTGGATACAGGACTTCCGGGCCACGCAGACTCCGGCGGTGGAGATCGCCGGGATACTTTCCGACCACGGCATCTCCAACGGGACCATAGGGATCGTGGGCTTGGCGGATATCACCTCGGCCGCCCACTACATGGGCTTCCAGGAGGCGTTCGGAAAGACCGCCACGCTGGTTGACGCCACCGACATCTTCGACGACATCAAGGCCGTCAAGAGCGAGGAGGAGATCGAGAACCTGCGGGAAACCTCCCGGATCATCGCCCAGGTGTTCCGGAGCCTCGAGGGCCACATCCGGCCGGGAGCGATCGAGCGGGACGTGCTGGCCGAGGCCCATCGCCTGGTCCGCCAGCATGGTTGCCTCGACGGGATAGCCCAGATGAGCCGCCAGCCCTACCGCGCCTACACCTTTGGGATGGACGCCGAGATCGAGCGGGACGATGTCCTCTGCATCGATCTGGAATGGGGCGGCCCCTCCGGTTACTGGGTCGAGGTGCGCCGCACCTACAGTTTCGGGCGTCCTTCCGATCAGATACTCCGCTACTGGGATACACGCATCGAGACCCTCGACGCCTGTGTGGACGCGATGAAGACCGGCGCCTCCTCCGACGAGGTGCTGGCTGCCCGCGACCGGGTCCACCGCAAGTACGGGCAGGGAGGCTTCGACTCGGTCGCCTACACGGCCCACGGGATCGGCCTCGATTCCCACGAGGTTCCCTGGGTGCCCGGCAAGGAGCGGGTAATGGAGACCAACATGGTCATCAACCTGCACCCGCAGATCACCTTCGACGACCCGGCAGAGGCCCTCGCCGTGGGCGGGATATGCGTGTCCGACAACGTACGGGTCACTCCGGACGGCGGCGAGCGGCTCACCTACGACCAGGACGAACTGGTCGACCTGGATGCATAGCCGGGCCGCCCTGGTGGCCGAGCCGGGGCGGGTGGAGATAACCGGGATCACCTTCGGCCCTCCCAGGGAGGGGGAGGTGATCCTGAGGATGGAGGCGGCCGGGGTGTGCCGCACCGACTACAAGGTCTCCAAGGGCCTGCAGTCGGGCCGCAAACCCCTCTATCCGATGCTGCTGGGTCACGAGGGCGCCGGCGTGGTGGAGGAGGTCGGCCCCGGTGTCACTCACATCGGGGAGGGGGACCGGGTGGCCGTCGGTTGCCGGGTGCCCTGCGGGTCCTGCCCGATGTGCCGCCGCAACGACCCCCGGCGCTGCAATTCATCGGGTGCGCGCCCGCCCGCGGTCTCACTGGACTCCGACGGGACCGCGGTGGACGTGCCGATGGGCCTGGGAATGTACGCCGAGCGGATTCCGGTGGACGCCGGCGCCGTCTTCAGGGTCAGCGATGCGATGCCGATGACTTCCGCCTCGCTGCTGGGCTGCGCGGTCATGACCGGTACAGGCGCCGTATTCCATACCGCCCGGGTCTGGCCGGGTGCTACCACCGCCATCATCGGGTGCGGCGGGATCGGCCTCTCGACCGTCCAGGGCGCCAGCCTGGCCAACGCCTCCATGGTGATCGCGGTGGACATATCCGACCGCAAGCTGGAATGGGCGCTCTCCATGGGAGCGACCCATGCGGTCAATTCGGCCAGGGGGGATGCGGTGGCGCAGGTCCGCGCCCTGACCGGCGGCGAGGGAGTCGACTTCTCCTTCGAGGCCGTGGGATTGGGCGCCACGCTCAGCGAGGCGCTCGGGATGCTGTCCTACGGCGGAGTGGCAACGATGATCGGCGTGCCCCCACCAGGGTCGCGGGCCGAGTTCGATCCGTCTTCCTTCTTCCGCAACACCTCGACCCTGATGACCACGCACGGGGGGGAGGGCATACCGGCCCAGGACTTCCCCGTCCTGGATTCGCTCTACCGTTCCGGCCGGCTGAACCTCGACGACATGGTTACCCACACCATCCCCCTCTCAGAGATGGAGAAGGGCTTCGAGAACCTGGAGACCGGCTCGGCTCTCCGCACCGTGGTGGTTCCCGGCTGACCACCGCTGCGGCGTTCACTTGAGGCAGTGTGGTGTGGACGGGCGTGATGAGCAAGGGGGTTGAAACGCGTCTCCGATCCGGGCATGTTGAGGGTTGAGGCCACCCGGCAAGGATCGATTGGCGCGCATTCCGTCAATCGGTACAAACGGGCCGGATGGGCCTCACTGGTATCATCGACAACATACGCAAGGAGTGCGCATGCCCACGCCGACCTTCGATACCCACGCAGCCGTGCGGGATCTCCGATCGCTGGAATCGAGGAGCCTGCCGCCGAGAGCATTGTGGAGGTAGTTTCCGCCGCCACCAGCCCGCTCGTCACGCGCGACATGCTCACGACGGAAATCGCCGGGCTGAGGGCTGACATGTACCGGGCTCTATGGATACAGGGCGCCGGCATCGTGGCGGTCGTGGCCGGCATCATCGGGATGACAGAGGTCATCGGCTGAGTCGGGGTTCCGGGGCGTCCTAAGCTTCGGAGCCGGATGGCTGAACCTCTCGGACAACCTGCGGACGATAGGGGAACTCTCCGCCCGGACAGCGGCTGGAGGGTGTGGAGGTCTTACCCCGGCTTGCGGTGGGTGCTCGCCGTCGTGGTCGCCGCAGCGGTTGCGACCGGGTTCGGGGTGGCGGCGCTCTGGCCGACGGAGGAGGGGGTGGAGGCCGCGACGGCCAGCGCCGACGATATCGGCCTCGTGACGGACCGGTACGGCGCCACCGTGCGGGAGATCCGGGACGGTCCCTGCAGCTATTCGACCGCTGAGAGCCCCTATGACTGCCGCCAGGTCACGGTTGTTCTGGATGAGGGTCCGGCCAGGGGATCGCTGGTGGATCTACCGGAACTGGACCTCGCCTTCACGGCCACGACGCCTTCCGTGAGGGTCGGCCAGAAGGTGATCATCGGCTACGAGCCGTCCACCGACTTCTACTTCTACGCCGATGCGGACCGCCGGACCGCGCTCGCGTGGCTGGGTGCGTTGTTCGCCGTGTTCGTGATCGCGCTGGGGCGGCGTCGAGGCGTGCTGGCCCTGGTGGGTATGGCTGGCACCCTGGCAGTGCTCCTCGCCTTCATGGCACCGTCCATACTCGATGGCAACGATCCGCTGCTGGTCTCGGTGGTGGCGGCGTCGGGGATTGCGTTCGTGAGCCTGTATCTCGTCCACGGATTCAGCCCGATCACGACCGTGGCCCTGGCCGGAACCCTCTCCTCGCTCGGGTTGACGCTGGGCCTGTCCTGGGCGTTCTTCGAACTGGCCGCCTTCACCGGCCTGGCCACCGAGGAGGGCCTGGTCCTGCCCCTTATCGCCGGTGGTCTGGACGTCTCCTCGCTGATCCTGGGCGGCGCGGTCATCGGCGCTCTCGGCGCGCTGGACGACATCACGGTGACCCAGGCTGCCCTGGTGGCGGAACTCCGCTACCGGAACCCGGGCCTGAGCGTCTACGAGCTGGTCTCGTCCGGGATCCGGGTGGGCCGGGAGCACATCGCTTCTACGGTCAACACCCTCCTGCTGGCCTATGCGGGCGCCGCCATCCCCCTGCTGATGCTGTTTGTCGTCTCCGATCAGTCCCTGGTGATGGTGGCGAACTCCGAGATGGTGGCCGTGGTGATAGTTCGCACATTGTGCGGATCGATCGGCCTGGTGGCGGCCGTGCCGATCACCACCATCCTGGCCGCACTGGTTTCATCCGGTTCGGGTCCGGCCGGAGGCGACCCCCAACCCGGTCACCTCGACGTTCCGAGCTCGGAGTCGTAGGACGCATCGAGAAACGCCCTGCCGCGGCTTTGATGTCCGAACCGAGCGGAGTCCGCCCCCGCGGGTAGGATTCCTCACCATCACCGACCTTGATGGAGGACCCTGCCGTGGTAGTTCCAATGTCCGATCTGGCCGCCGAGTACGGGTCACTCAAGACCGAGATCCACGATGCGATCGACCGGGTGCTGGCCAGCGGCCTCTACGTCCTCGGTGAGGAGCTTGAGGCCTTCGAGGAGGCCTTCGCCGCCTACGTGGGCGCCCGTCACGCTATCGGGGTGGGCTCCGGCACGGCCTCACTCCATCTCGCGCTGGCGGCGCTCGACCTGGAGCCGGGCGACGAGGTGATAACGGTCCCCAACACGGACACGCCCACGGCGGCGGCGGTGACCCACGCCGGTGCAAGGGTGACCCTGTCAGATACGGACGGGCAGACCTTCACCATGGATCCCGCCCGGCTGGAGGAGGCGATCACGCCGCGGACCCGGGTGATCCTTCCGGTCCACCTGTTCGGACATCCCGCCGACCTCGATCCGATCCGCGCGATCGCCGACCGTCACGGGATCGTGGTGCTGGAGGACTCGGCCCTCGCCGTGGGCGCCGAGTACAGGGGCCGCAAGACCGGCACCTTCGGCCCTCTCGGTTGCTTCAGCCTGGCGCCGGGGAAGATCCTGGGCGGGTACGGCGACGGGGGCATCGTGGTCACAGACGACCCCGACCTGGCGCACCGCGTCAATGTGCTCCGCAACTACGGTCACGCTCCCGGCCAGAAGCTCTCCGGCAAGGATCTGACCGGGGGCCACGGCTGGACGGTGCTGGAGCAGGGGTACAACCAGCGCCTCGACACCCTCCAGGCGGCGGTTCTGGCGGCCAAGCTGCCGACGCTCGAGGGCCGGATCGCGGGTCGCCGGCGTGCTGCCGACCTCTACCGGGAGGCCTTCGCGGGGACGCCGGTGACGGCCGTCCACGAGGCGCTCTGGGCGCGCCATGTCTATTTCGCCTACAACGTGCTGGTGCCCGCCCACCTCAGGGACGAGGCGCGCGCCTATCTCGCCGCCCACGGCATCGCCACCCGGCTGTACTACAACCCGCCGCTCCATCTCCATCCCGCCTACGAGTGGATGGGTCTCGTGGCGGGGTCGTTGCCGGTGGCCGAGCGAACCGCCTCCCAGATGATCGGCCTGCCCTGTTTTCCGCAGATCACCGAGTCCCAGGTCGAGCAGGCCGCCTCGACCCTCCTGGACTTTTTGACCGGTACGTAGCACGGCCCCCTCGACGGACCGAATGGCACGGGGGCTGAATCTGCCACCCTCCGGCCAGCTCCGGGCGGGCCGGCGGTATGCTCGGACTCATGAGTTCATCCTTCACCACCGCTGACGGGGTACGCATCGCCTACCAAGACGTGGGCGCCGGCGATCCGCCCATCGTCTTCATCCATGGCATCTACGGAACCCACCAGGCTTTCGGCAACCAGGTGGAGTACTTCTCTCCGAACCATCGGTGCATTGCGGTGGACCTGAGAGGCCACGGTGAGAGCGACAAGCCCGATCAGGTCTACTCGATGGCCCGGTACGCCGACGATGTGGCGGAGTTGATGCGCCACCTCGCGCTACCGCCGGCGGTCATGGTCGGTCACAGCATGGGCGGCCAGGTGGTCATCTCGGTGGCCGCCCGCCATCCCGAGCTGGTGCGGGCGGTGGCGAGCCTCGATTCGCCCAGCAACGTTCCCGGCTGGCAGAAGCGGTTCCATTCGCCCTTCGACCACCTGATCACCTTCGACGGCCCGTACCGGGAAGGCGTTCACCGGTTCCTGGCGGCCGCCTACCTGCCCACCGACGACCCTTCCTGGGTGGGAGGCCTGGAGGAGCGGCTGGCCGGGATACCGGACCATATGATCGTCCGGGCCTGGGATGCGATGAAGGCCTACGAGCCGAGCGACACCCTGCGCCGGATGACCTGCCCGTACCTCTACGTGGACTCGGGCCAGCCCGACCTGGACTTCGATCTGCTGCGCGAGCACTGCCCGCAGGTGGTGGTCGGCAAGACCGTGGGGGCCGGCCACAAGGCTCTCCAGGATGTGCCGGATCAGATCAACGCCATGCTGGACCGCTTCATCCGCCACGCCGACGGGATCGCGTCTGAGATGGTCCGGACCGGAGGAGTGTTCCGGTACAACTTCCCGGACCGATAGCCGAGACAATGCGTCATTCCGACCTTGCGCACCCGACCGGCCCACAGTCACACCAGGCCTGAGACATGACATGAGACTTGTTGCCTTCTTCAACAACAAGGGTGGCGTTGGCAAGACCTCATTGGTGTACCACCTGGCCTGGATGTACTCGGGCCAGGGCCGGAATGTCGTGGCCGCCGATCTGGACCCTCAGGCGAACCTCACCAGCCTGTTCATCGATAACGACAGTCTCGAACCGCTCTGGGAAGGTCAGGGACGGACCACGGTCTACGGCGCTCTCGAACCATTGCTGGAGGGGATAGGTGATGTCGGTTCCCCACACCTCGTGGAGCGCGGTCCCAGCCTCCGTCTGGTGGTGGGTGGCCTGAAACTGGCCGCCGCCGAGGATGAGATCTCCCGACAGTGGCCCGATTGCCTGGACCGGAAGCCGCGCGCCTTCCGGGTGGTCTCCGCTCTGTGGCGCGTGTTACGGCGAGCGGCGACCGAAGCCGCGGCCGACCTGGTGCTGATGGACGTCGGACCGAATCTCGGCGCACTGAACCGGGCAGCCCTGGTTGCGGCGGACTACGTGGTGGTTCCCCTGGCGCCGGACCTGTATTCCCTTCACGGACTGCGGAACCTCGGACCCACCTTGCGTGACTGGCGCGAGCAGTGGGCGGAGCGGCGTTTGCGCAATCCGGTTGCAGACTTGGCGTTGCCCGATGGTGGGATGCGCCCACTCGGCTACGTGGTAATACAAGATGCCATCCGCCAAGATCGTCCCGTCATGGCCTACCAGCGGTGGATGGATCGCATCCCGGGCGTCTATTCCAGGGAGGTCTGCGGCCAGGATCCGCAGTCTGCCCTGACCGTGAGCGATGACCCCAACTGTCTCGCCATTCTCAGGCACTACCGGAGCCTGATGCCGATGGCGCAGGAGGCGCGCAAGCCGATCTTCGCGCTGGAGCCGGCCGACGGAGCCATAGGCGGGCACGCCCGGGCCGTCCGAGACTGCTACCGGGACTTCCGAGAGCTTGCCGGAGCCATCCTCGACAGGGTGGATACCGGGTAACCGGACGGACGCACGAATCCGGAAGCAGGGCAACTATGCTCGCCTGATGGCCCACCCAACCCGATCTATCACCCTCAGCGACGGCACCCGGATCGCCTATCACGAGGTCGGGTCGGGGGACCCGGCCATCATCTTCATCCACGGCGCCTACAGCAACCGGCGTGGCTTCGGCAACCAGGAGGAGTACTTCTCGCCGAACCATCGGTGTGTGGCGGTGGACCTGCGCGGTCACGGTGACAGCGACAAGCCGGACCAGCCGCTCACGATGGAGCAGCACGGGCACGACGTGGCGGAGCTAATCAGGCACTTGGGCCTGGACCGGCCGGTGCTGGTCGGCCAGAGCATGGGCGGCCAGGTGGTCATCTCGGTGGCCGCCTTCTACCCGGATCTGGTTAAGGCCGTGGCCAGCCTGGACTCGCCGAGCAACATCCCCGGCTGGCATCAGCGGTTCCATGGCCCCTACGACCATCTGATGACCCCGGACGGACCCTTCCGGGAGACGGTGATCGCCTTCCTCAGCGCTGCCTACCTGCCGACCGACCATCCCTCCCGGCTCGGGCAGATGGCCGAACGCCTGGCCGAGGTGCCCGACCATGTGATCCTCAACAGCTGGGCGGGCAAGGTGGACTACGACCCCACGGACGTACTCCGGGCGGTCGAGTGCCCCTACCTGTACATCGACTGCGGCCAGCCTGATATCGACCTGAATCTGCTGCGCGAGCTCTGTCCTCAGGTGGTGGTCGGCAAGACAGTGGGGGCCGGTCACAAGGCTCTCCAGGATGTGCCGGATCAGATCAACGCCATGCTGGACCGTTTCATCGGGCATGCGGAGGGGATCGCGGCGGAGATGGTCCGGACCGGGGGAGTGTTCCGGTACAACTTCCCGGAGGTCTAGCTCGACCGCGGCGACCGGATAGGCCCACGCGAGGCGGGGCTAAGCTCGATGGCATGACTACCAAGACCATCACCACCCCCGACGGCGTCCGGATCGCTTACCACGAACTCGGCTCGGGTGACCCGGCCATCATCTTCATCCACGGCGGCTTCGGGAACCGCACCGGCTTCGGCAATCAGGAGGAGTACTTCTCCCCGAACCATCGCTGTATCGCGGTCGACCTGCGGGGCCATGGCGAGAGCGACAAGCCCGACGTGGTCTACACCATGGAGCAGCACGGTGATGACGTGGCGGAACTGATCCACCAGTTGGGGCTTGACAGGCCGGTGCTGGTCGGCCAGAGCATGGGCGGCCAGGTGATAATCTCCGCCGCTGCCCGCCACCCCGAGTTGGTTGGGGCCATCGCCAGCCTCGACTCGCCTTCGAACATCCCCGGCTGGCACCAGCAACACCACGGTCCCTTCGATCATCTGATGACCGCCGAGAGCGACTTCCGCGAGACGCTGCGCATGTTCCTCAGCGCCTCCTACCTTCCGACCGACGACCCGTCCCGGGTCGCGACCATCTCGGAGCGGCTGGCCGAGGTGCCCGACCATGTGATCCTGAACGGATGGAAGGGGATGATGGGATTCGACGCCGAGCCCATCATGCGGGGCGTGAAGTGCCCCTACCTGTACATCGACTGCGGCCAGCCCGACCTCGACCTGGATCTGCTGCGTGAGCTGTGCCCTCAGGTGGTGATCGGCAAAGTGGTGGGCGCCGGTCACAAGGCCCTGCAGGATGTGCCGGATCAGATCAACGCCATGCTGAACCGTTTCGTCCAGCACGCCGATGGGATCGCCGCGGAGATGGTCCGGACCGGGGGAGTGTTCCGGTACAACTTCCCCAAGATCTGACCGATTCCTCACCGGCAGGGCCGGTCACCGAGGGTTACATTTCCGTTTGTGTCACACCCTCCATATATCTTGGCAATCGCCAAGCACCAACACCGGCCGATAGCGTCATACCGATCGGAACGGCCGGCCTGAGGGAACATGACAGCTCGATGGAGCGAACCGCCGATTCCCGGCATCCGGCCGGGCATGGCCGACCACGCTCCAGGCACGGTGGTGGTGGCGGGGGAGGGCCCAGCGGGCGGGTGCCGGTTGCCGGGATTTTCGCGTTCTTGCGCCGGCTCAGCGCACTATAGGGTTGGCGCGGGATGGCGCTCCCGGTCCAGCAACGGTTCCAGCTTGTCCAGTAGGACACGGACTTCTGCCAGCCCGCCGGCCACGTAGTCGGCACTACCCCAGTTCTCGTAGAAGTTCTGGTGAAGGGCGTTGGCCATACCGAACCGGACACGGATACCGTCGTCACCGTTCTCCCTGACCAGGCGGTCGATCACGCGGTAGAGGGCGGCGTGGCTGTCGTGTTTCCAGCCGCGGATGGAGGCGACGGCCTTGATCATCTGTGCGGCCGCGCCCCATCCCTTCTCCGATGCCTGCCGGGAGTCGCCCTCGGCCAGCTCCTCGAAGCCCTGGGCCAGCAGGTGCCGGGCCGCATCCTGGTAGGTCAATGTTGTCATCACACTCTCCGTGTCGTGGATGTAACGTTGTCCTCCATTGCGGATAGTAGCGTATTGTTCAGCTATCCGAGATGTGAGCGCGTGCGGGAGGGAGTTGTCGGCCGCGCCTCTTAGCCGGCGATGGACATCACCAGGCCGACCGCCACGAGCCCGACGCCCGTCCACTGTAGGTGGTGGAGCCGCTCGTGGAAGAAGATCACCCCGCCGATCACTGCGATCACCCGGCCGCTCTGGGAGAGTAGCCCGATCAGCCAGGCCGGGGCGTAGGCCAGGCCGTACCCGAAGGTCACGAAGGAGACGGCGTCGATGACACCCACCAGGCCGAGCAGCCATCCGTTGCGCCAGGTGATCTTCGATTGCCTCTTGTCCCAGTCCTCCAGACGAGACGTTTTTCCCTCCCGGCTCCTGTTCTGGGTTATCCGGGCGATAATCACGAACGCCAGGGCCACGTAGGCCACGGTGTAGAAACGCTGGGTGATGATGGTCCAGTTGGAGTCGAGGCCGTCCCGGATGGGAATCTTCAGGCCGGCGTTCGAGAGCGATCCCACGAGCACCGCGATCATGGCGAAGACCGGCCCCCAAGTGACCAGGCGGATCTTGGTGCCCTTCTCGATGACCAGCGAAGCCAGGACCGCTCCCGCCGCGGCGATCGGAATCCCGATCCACTGCACCGCGGTGGGCCTCTCCGCGAGCAGCCAGTAGGAATAGAGCACCGTGATGGCGCCCGACAGGGCCGAGATGGGACTCACCACCGAGACCGGGCCAAGCCGCAGGGCCATGTAGCTTCCCAGGAACGAGGTGGCTGCGGCGCCGCCCAGCAGACCCAGCAGGATGATCTGATCCCTCGTGATCTCGAAGGGCACGCCGATCACCACCGCCCAGGCGATCATCACCACGAAGGCGATGGTCAGGGTGACGGTGGTGGATCGCAGCACCCCGAACCGGCGAGCTACGACCGCGGTCAGCAGGTTGTTGACGCCCAGCGTCACTGCCGTGATCAGTCCGAATACGGCCCCGATCAGCATGATCTATGTCCTGACCGGGTCACTGCCCTGGGTTGATCCCGTTGTCGATTCGGACTATTCGTGGAGTTGGTCTCCGGCGCGACCCGCAGCGCCGGCGGCGCCCGCCACCTTGGAGATGTCCGTGGTCCCGCTGGTCCGTTGGGGCATCCAGCTGACCATCCGGTTGAACAACTGGTTGAGAAGGTAGAAGGTCAGGAGCGAGTAGAAAGCGACCACGATGGCCACGATGACCAGCCGAGCCGTGTTGGTTTCCTGAACCGCCGCGGCGGCCATGAAGCCCAATCCGGTCGGGAAGCCCAGGAACTCGGCGGCGATCGTCAACGACCACCCGAGCCCGCCGGCCAGCAGGAGCGCGGTGCGCAATTCCGGCATGGCCCCCGGCACGATCACCTTGAAGTAGGTGCGCAGCCGCGAAGCGCCCAGCGTACGGGAGCTTTCGATGTACCTGTCGGGCACGTTGGCCACGGCGTTCATGGTCGCCACCACCAGCATCACCCACACGCCGAAGCCGATGAAGAGGGTGGTGGCCCGGAGGTCGACTCCCAGGGCGAACTGCATCCATGGGATCGCTGCCAGGAGTGGGATCATTCTCAGGAAGTTGAACGGCGCCCACGATATCTGGCGCAGGGCGGACCAGTAGGGAAGGGCGAGACCGGTGGCCAGACCGGCTATCAACCCGACACCCAAGCCGGCCACCAATCGGGAAAGGGTCATGAAGGAATGGAAGCCCAGAGCCAGGAACACGGCTGTCCAGGTCCTCGACTCGGCACCCTCTATGGCGGGGAAGGGCGCCAACTCTCCGAATTGCAGGGTCAGGCCGGGCAAGCTGAACCCTCCGAACAGGTCCCAGTTGCCGGACAGTCTGTAAAGAGCGTTGTAGATTATGTAGTCGAACCCCGGTACCAGCGGATGTTCAAGCGTCCCCTTGGGCGCGACGTACGACATGATCTGCCAGCCCACGAGTAGCACCGCCCAAGTGATGAAGAACAGCGGGTTGGCTTTCGCAGCCTTGACCATGCGCTCAGGCAGCCGGACAATGCCCCTGCCGATCCGCTTTGCGGCTGCGACCGACGCTCGGAATCGGAAGATGAACGTGTAAGCCCAGAAAAGGACCGCCCACAAGAAGATAAACTGCCAGGTCAGGTGGAGTACGCCCTCTTCAAACTGCCAGTCTCCCAGCGGTGAGATAGCGAGGACTGCCAGGCCCGAGACGAAGATCCATAGGATCCATCCGACCCAGAATAGGATCCGGAACAGTCGGGTGTGGCTCAAACCTGGGTCGCTTCCTCTTCGGTGATTCCCAAGTGGGCCAGGATCGTCTTGGTGATATCGACGGCGGCGGAACTGGCTCGTACATCCTCGTCACGGGGACGTGGTAGGTCGACCGGGATGTCGTCCACCAGCTTTCCTTCGGCCAGGAGGATCACGCGATCGGCCAGTATCAGAGCCTCCTCGATGTCGTGGGTCACGAAGAAGACCGTCTTCTGTGTCTCTTCCCAAAGGTCCAGGAGCACGTCATGGAGATTGCGGCGGGTGAAATAGTCGAGGGATCCGAAGGGCTCGTCCATGAGGATCACATCGGAGCCGACCGCCATGGCAGCTGCCAGCGCCACCCGCTTGCGCATGCCTCCGGAGAGTTCCCGGGGCCACGAATCAGCGAAGTCGGTCAGCCCTACCGCGTCCAACCAGTGGGCTGTCGTGCTTTCCCTTTCCTCATCGTCAACCTTCAAGGCGCGGAGGCCGAATTCGACGTTCTCGCGGACGTGAAGCCACGGAAAGACAGTGTCCTGCTGGAACACCATCGCCCGGTCGGCGCCGGGTCCCTCGACGACCACCTCTCCCAGCCTTATCTGACCGGCGGTGGGCGGTTGCAGTCCGGCGAGAACCCGCAGCAGGGTGGTCTTCCCGTGGCCGGATCGCCCGACCACGCAAACGAACTCGCCGGGTTGGACTTCGAAATTGACATCGTGGAGGGCGTTGACCAGTTGGCCGGACCGGTGCTCGAAGACGCACCATAGACCCTCGAAGCTGACGACTCTTGACATAGCTGTTCCTCCTTGTCTACAGCCCTAGTCGGCGGCCAGCCTCGGACCACCTGGTCAGGTAACGGATAAGCACCAGCAGTATTCCGTCGACCACCACCGCGAGAACTCCGTAGAAGGTGATCAACGCCACGAGTGCTGACGGGGCTTGGAGTTGGCCGATCAGGAACCTCCAGATATCGATGAGGTGGCCTCCTCCGACCTGAATGCCGAGCACCTCCACCAGCACGCCTAGACCCCAGGCGCCCGCCAGTGCGATGCGGAAGCCTCCTGCGATCTCCGGCACCGTGCCGGGCAGGTAGACCCAGCGGAATATCGAACGAGGTGTTCCGCCGAGAGTGAGGGCTGACTCGACGATCCCGACGGGAATGTTCTCGGCGGCCCGCCTGCTGAAGAAGTACATGAGCAGGGTCGTGTAGAAGGTCACCAGGCCGATGGTGGTCATGATCGGCACCTCAACACCGAACCAGATCACGAAGAACGGTGCGGCGATGAAGATGGGGGCGGTTCCGAAGAAGGAGGCGACCGGAGTGAAAACCTGGGCGACCTTGGGGAACACGAGGCTTGACAGACCGATCGCAAGGCCGGCGATGGTGCCGAGCGCCGCGCCGATCAGGATACGGATGATCGTTACAAGCAAATGGATTCCGTACCCGTAGCAGTAGTCGGGCAACTGGCCGATCGGCACCGGCGAGGGTTGGCCGGGCAGCAGATTATCGGCGTTGTACTTCCATCCCATCAGGCTGGAGATGATCTGCCTGAACGGATTGTTGACGTTCGCCGGATGCAGATCCGGGCAGGCGTGGACGAACTTGATCTTCATGTCCTGGCTGGTTCCGAGGTTGCGCCAGAAGTGGGCTATGGCGCCTTCCCCCTGGAACAGTCCCCACACTCCCTGGAGGATGTCCTGGAAGGGACCCACCGCGCCGAACGGCGGGGGAATGTCGTAGTGCCAAGGCGATGCCTCGAGCGAGAGCAGTACCCAGGCAACGAAAAATAGAGTTATCCCTAAAGCAATATAGATAATGCTGGCAATTCTCCGACGCCGTTTTTCTCTCAGTGCCTTGGCGCGCACATCGAGGACGTCTGTGGAGGTCATCGTCACGGGGTATCAGTGTCCTTCATGTGAATGGCGACCGACTCGGGGCTCCCTGGGCAAGGCCGGCGGGTACATGCCGACTAACAAGCCAACGCGGGGCCGGACGGATAATCCGACCCCGCGCCAACTCTTGTCGCTTGCCTGATCTAAGCAGGTCGCGTTGTCTTCGGTCCGTTGGTGAGACTAGCCGATCAGGGCTGCCTCAAGGAAGCGAAGACTGTCGTAGAAGTTGTAGTTGTCGTAGTAGGTCCGGGCCTGAGCGATCAGGGCCTGCTGGCTGTCCGACAGCGACATGCCGCCCGCACGGGCAAACAGGTCATCGGAGCGGTCCTGCATGTCCTTGAGGTCGTAGTAGATCTCCTGGGCCAGCAGGAACTCTTCCAATCCCGCCTGCGTGTCGTAGGTCTCGGACAGGACTCCCCTTGCCTTCAGGGCCTCGATCTGGGTCCTGAATACGGTTTCGGGGTGGTAACTCGGCAAGCTCAGATCCCACAGAGCTTCCTGGTCTTCCCAGTTGAACGACGGATCGATCGTATCCCAGATCACTCCGATGTCTGCGGGCTCCATGGAGAGGCCGCGCTTCTCGTTGATGATGTTGGCCTCGATCTCCCAACCCGTCTCTTGGACCGCGGGATCCTCGAGATAGGCGAGAATACGGTTCGCCATCGCGACGACCCGATAGGCGAGGTCCGGGTTCTCCTCGACCCATTCGCGGCGAGCCAAAAGGCCGGTGCCACCAACGGTGGATGAGGCGATCGCGGTCTGCTGTGACAGGGCGTCGTGCTCGTACATCATGGCGAAGTTGATCAGCGGATCCCACCCGTTGCGCATCATCTGCACGAGGGTCGGAGCGCCATAGGGCATGGCGAACTCGATCCGGCCGGCTTGTGCGGAGAGCTGCACGATGGTCGGGTCATCCACGTACACCGGAGTGGAGTAGTTACGCCAGTCGTTGGTGGTAATGCGGATGGGCTGCGGGTTACCTGCGTCGTCCAGGACCGGAGTCCCGTCGCGGCCTAGGAGGACCAAGGGGTTGCCTTCGCCGTCCAGGGCCGGAATGTCCTCGACTACGTCCTCCCACCACTGGGGCAGGTAGGCGAAGAAGGCATCCGAGTACTGGGACTGCGTCGTGCTGTGCGGCGGGATATGGACTTCCTTACCGACCAACTGCTGTACCGCAGCCGTGGCCGCGTCCGCGAAGCTCATGCCCTCGTCCATGAACTCGAGTGCCGTCTTGGCCTCGCTGTCCGGGGCTACCAGGATCGCATAGCCGACGTAGATGTCAGCGAAGTGGATGGGCGGAATGCTCTGACCGAAGGTCTCCAGAGTTCCGAAGACGCCAGGTACCCAGCCCTGCGCAACATCGCCGTCACCACGCTCCAACCAAGGAACGATCTCCTGGGAAGCGGTGAAGTAGTGATAGGTCGGCTGGTTAGGAGTGATGGTGATACCCCACTCTTCCCACCAGCCCAACTCAATCGGGATCTGCCAGTAGGCGAGGTCGGCACAGCAGGGGTAGATGCCCATGCGAACCTCGGCGGAACGGACCTCGGGCGCGGTGACCATCATGGACTCTTCCAGAGCCATCTGGGCTTCCTCGGCTGCCTCCATGGCCGCCGCCGCATCGGCCGCCGCGGCCGCCGCCGCCTCGGCCTCTTCAGCGGCCCTCATCTCGGCTGCTTCCAAGGCCGCCTGGGCCTCAGCATCGCCTTCCTCCGCCGCCATCCTGGTGGCTTCGAGGTCGGCCTGGGCTTCTTCCAGAGCCGCTTGGGCCGCAGCTGCTTCGGCCGCTGCCGCATCGGCTTGCGCCTGGGCGTCCGCTGCCTGGGCCTCCGCTGCCGCTGCCTGGGCCGCCGCTGCCTGGGCCTCGGCGGCCGCCGCGGCCGCAGCTGCGTCGGCCTCGGCCGAACTGTCATCGCCGCCGCAGGCTGACGCCAGCAACGCTAGGGCCACCATCAAGATGATGGCGCCACGAAACTTCTTCATACGGGGTCCTTCCGCTCGCTTGCTTGCCATGTTGGGCACAGTCAATCCCCAAGGATCACGCCGCGTACCGGCGCACCTGTATTTATAGCGCTTGTCGCTCTCCGATCCCAAAGGGTTTCACGGATGTGGAGCCGAGGGCTCGGAGGAGATTATGCACTACATGTACCGGTGCCGGAACGGTAGGCCGGATCACTGTAGCAGGGACCCCCGGACCGCGCCGCTGAGAGCTGCCACACCGCGCATCGATCTTCATCCCTGAAATGCCCTCCATTTAGGAGATATCGACAACTATCCGGTCAGCACCAGGGAGAGGTATAGATCACGTCGGTCGCCGGTTACCGAGCCGGTTACGTCGGCTTTCTCGATCAGACCGGTGTGGTAGGCGTGGTGCGAGTTGACGTAGACAACCCCGATGAAGGGATATCCGTGCTCCGCCTCCAGCAGTTGTACCTTCCGGAAGGCTTCCGGGCGATCCTCGTCGCCTGCTGCCGCCAGGTCCGTCAGGGCCGGAACCAGTTCGGGGATGATGCTCTCCGTAGGCGCTTGCCAGCCCGGCCTCGGGAGCACGTAGCGGTAGGGGTTGGCGTACCAGCCGTGGCGGGTGAGCGTCAGGTCGTAGTCGGCGGTGACCAGCCTGGCCAGCCAGGTGGCTCGGTCGACGGGCACCGGCTCGACTCCGATCCCGGCCTCGGCCCACGAGGTTGTGAGGACGTCGAAGAATTCATCCGGGTACTCGTTCGCCGGATAGAGAAGTTCGAGGTTGATCCCTTCCTCGTATCCAGCCTCTACCAGGACCCTCGCGGCCGCCTCGACATCCCGCCGGTATCCGGGTAGCTCGGCAGGGCCCTGACCGTACGCGAGCAGGGGATGCGAAGTGGACCACGGTGCCGCCTCACCCGAGAAGGCGGTGTCCGCGAGCCTCTGCCGGTCCAGAGACAGCCATGCGGCTCGGACCACTGCGCCGTCGGCGGTCCCCCCGGCGCGGGAGGCATGCAGCCAGATGGTCCATGCCGGTGTCCCCACCACCTCGAGCAGCGGGTTCCCGGCCAACCCGGCCGCTACCTCGATGGAGCCCGTCCGGATCAGGGCCACCTCTCCAGCCTCGATGGCGCCCACCCGGTCCGGCTCGTTCTCGATGATGCGAACCCGGAGTCGTTCGTAACCGGGGAGGGCGGACGGATCCCAGTAGTCCGGGTTGGATTCGAGGACAAGCTCCGATCCGGGGACATGGGAGACGAATAGGAACGGCCCGGTCCCGACCGGCGCGGTTCCATGGGTGGGCGCCGTCTCGGTGAGGATCGCCGAGAACCCGGATCCGGTGGGGTCGGCGATGTCGAACAGGAAGGCGCCCGAAGGCTCCCTCAGTTCGAAGACGACTGTGTGGTCGTCGATCGCAGTCACGCTTTCGAGGTTGCGTGCCCGCTGGCGCACGACCGGGCTTCCCCCGGTGAGGGCGCGCGTAACGCTGTAGACCACGTCCTCGGCCGTGAAGTCGGCGCCGTTGTGGAACCTGACGCCCTCCCTCAGGTGGAAGGTGTAGGTCCTGCGGTCCTCCGAGACGGTCCATCCCGTGGCGAGCCGGGGTAGGACCTCTCCCGAGGGGGTGGTCCAGGCCAGGGTTTCGTACACGGTGGTCAGCACCGGAGCGTCTCGACCGCTGCCGTCGGAGTTGATCGGATCCAGGGTGCGGATCCCGTACGGCTCCGAGATGGTGAGTTCCACGGTCTCGGGCGCCTCCGGCGGGTCGGGCAGCGTGGTGGTCGTGGTCACGAGAGTGGTGGTCGTCGTCCCGGCAGTGGTCGAGGTTGTGGCGGGAACGGTGGTCGTGGTGGATGTCGACGTGGTGGTGGGGGGGACCGATGTGGCGATTGGGTTCGGTTGTGAGGTCGTGGTCCCGGTCGTGGTCGCCGTAGTGGTCGGAGGTTCAGTGGAGGGGGTCGAATCCGGTCCGCTCGTCCAGCAGGCCGAGGCGGCGAGCACCAGGATCGCCAGCATCCCTCGGAGCCGGCGGATCGCACCTGTCCCTGACGGTAACCGAACCCCTTCAGGAGGGCGAGAGCCCGCGGCCCGAGATTGCGGGACGTGCGGGGCGCGATCAGATGGAGAACGGATGGGTCTCCCCGTTGACCGTCACTGTGTAGTCACCGGGCTCGAACCCATTCCCGATCGGTACCACTTCCTGGAACGGTTCGAGCACCTGGGCGCATACGGTGCCGGGCTCCGGGGCCACGCTCCAGACCATGACGGCGTAGTCGGTTCCATCCTCGGTGACCTCGACGAGGGTTTCGTGGCAAGGCGTCGGATGGTCACCTTCGATCTCCACCGACACCTGCGGCGGAAAGGACTCCAGGACGAGCACCTCCACATGGTTGACGTAGGCCGGTGAATGATCGGTGGCCGGTTCGTCCGCCCCGACCGTGGTGGTGGTGTCGTCGACCGGCTCGGGTCGGGCGCCGGCTGTGGTATCGGTGGTGTACGTGGCGCTTGTGATCCCGGTTTCGGTGATCCCGGAGAACGTTTCCTCGTCGGAGCCGCACGCCACGGACCCCAGCGCCAGGACGGCGACGACCGGGAGGACTGCTCGGGGATTCCGGCGTAGCCGGTGGCGGGATCGCATGCCGGGGGTGAGTCTATCGGGCTACCGGGGCGGGCTAGGCAAGCCGGAGGAGGATCACGCCTGCGAGGGTGATCAGATTGATCCGGGTGGAGTCACGGATGGCGTTCCAGCCCTCCGACTGCCAGCTGACGAACCACTCGGCGCCCACCACCTGGATGATGAGGAACCAGACCACCAGGGCCGCCATGAAGCCCAGGTAACCGAAGAGTTTGGCCGCCTCCCATGCATCGACCGACGCCCCGAGGTTGGCCGCCAGGTTGTAGCTACCGACCAGGCACAACACGGTGACCGCCACCTCCAGGACGAGGATCGAGGCGAAGGCGACCCGGTGGAGGATCGGCGACCGGATCTCCCGCCACTGCGTTCCCGGATCCATGTTGGTGGTGTCCATCGTCATGATGTGCTCGACGAAAGCCAGGTTGGCGCCGGGTGCGGTGATGTTGTTGAGCACCACGATGGCGCCCATCACTCCGGTCCCGAGCAGGATCAGCAACGGGACGAGGCGGAAGACCATCTCGACGGTGGTGATGTCGGCGTCGATCGCTCGCCTCCTAGGTCGTTTTCCCGGTCACGGGGAAGTGATCCCCAGAATACAGGCTAGGAAGGTGGCTGGAAACAGTCGGTGGGCTTGACGCAACCGCGAATCACCCGTTCATGCGGTGGCGGGGCGTGTCAATCGTCATCTCGTGAAACACTCCCGGGCGAGTCGGGAGATGACGTTCGGAGGAGGGCCCCGTGGTTAGGATCGCGCTATCACCGGTCCTTCCTCGGTCGGCGAGAGCCGTTGGCGGAGCCAGAGCGTGAGTCGATTGAACAAGCTACAGATCGCGGTGCTCGTGTTGGCGGTGATGGGCACGGCCGCGTGCGGCTCATCGGTCGCCTCGGCGAACCGTTCTGGGGACACGGTAAGCGCATCGGCGGTACCCGTGGAGCGGGCCGATCGTGCGAGCGGGGAGCAGTCGGTGACGAGCACGGATTCTCCGGCCCTCGCAACCAGCACAACGGTGCCGGAATCGACCGCGGTGAGCTCCTCCACCATGCCGGCTGCGGAGGCGACCACGACCACCACATCGGCCCTTCCCATCTCCACATCGACATCCGCCACGACCGCCCCTCCGAGCACCACCTCAACGACTCCATATGTCGATATGACAACTTCGCCGGTGCGTCCGAGAGAAACGCTGATCATCCACGGAATCGGCGACGTCGCTCTCGATCCCGTCTATGTTCCGACGTTCCCCTCGGAGGGATACGCCTACGCCTGGTCGGGGCTTGGGGGCATCTTCCGGAGGGACGATCTGACGGTCATCAACATGGAGTGCGTCGTCTCCGATCTGGGCCGGCCGGAGCCCAGGGCCTTCAACTTCCGCTGCGATAAGGCCGCCCTTCCCTCCGCTGTCGAGGCCGGCATAGACGTGGCCAGCCAGGCCAACAACCACTCGCTCGACTTCGGCCGCGAGGCACTGGTCGACTCGGTGGCCAACCTGCGCGCGGCGGGCATCCACCCGGTGGGGGCCGGGTCGGACTACGAGGAGGCCTACAGCCCCGCCCTGCTGGAGATCCGCGGGTGGAAGATCGCCGTGCTGGGGTTCGGCGGTGTGTTACTCAGCCGGTCGTGGCTGGCGACCGAGGACCGGCCGGGCATGGCCAGCGGTGATGACCGGGCCGACATGGTGGCGGCGGTGGAGCGAGCCGCCGACATCGCCGACCTGGTGGTCGTGACCATTCACTGGGGTCGGGAACTCGACACCCAACCCCGCCCGGATGACATCGCGCATGCCGAAGCCATGGTGGCCGCAGGCGCCGACATCATCTTCGGCCATCACCAGCACCGGGTCGGGCCGCTCAGCGAGATAGACGGCAAGATCGTGGCCTGGGGACTCGGCCACATCATCTGGCCGCGCATCAACCCGGTCAGCGCCCAGACGACGGTCGCCAAGGTGGTGGTCCATCCGGACGGGACGATGGGCGCCTGCCTCATGCCCGCCGAGATCGTCCGCCACGGTCATCCGGTCTTCGTCGGACCGACCCCGGGACATTGCCAGTTGCTGTACGGCGGCCGGCCCAGTCCGATGGAGCCCCCCTCCATAATGTTCTAGGGAAGGTACCGAACAGTGGCCTGTTGGCCTGATAGACGGCAACGAACTCCCCGGTCGAGGACCGTGGGCCAACCCATCCCGTCTTTCTCAGCACCCTTCTAGGAGGGCATGGTCCCGGTCCTAGGTGAACGGCGCTACCTTCGCGTCTTCTGCCGGGCTCGGGACGCTAGGTGCGGCGGGCCATCATCTTCTCGACCACGCCGCCGATCGTGGTGGTGAACACCTTCAGCGAGATGTCGCTCAGCTCCTCCGAGCAGTCGGCCTGGCCGAAGGCCAGGGGTTCGGCGAGGCGCGCCCAGTGCGGAGCCAGGGAGTTGGGGCCGGTTATGCCCCCCTTGCCGAGGTCGGATGCGACCCAGAGCGTGGTCGTGACAGCCGAGTTGATGATCCGGATCGTGCACATCTCGCACGGTTCGAGGGAAGTGATCAGGGTGTGCTCCCGCAGATCGCCCCCGTCCGGATGGCTGTCCTCGTAGATGTTGATCGCCGACATCTCGGCGTGGAGGTCGCTGCGGAATGTCGGCGCCAGCATACGGTTGCGGTCGCTGACCAGAACCTGCCCATCGGGGTCGAGGATCAGGCAGCCCACCGCTGCGTTGCCCTCGAGTCCGCCCTCGATCGCTTCCCGGATGGCCCCACGGGCGATGGCGTCATGAGGCCTGATATCCACAAAGGCCTCGACCCGGTCCCGCAAACCGACCAACTGCGATCTCGTCTCGTCCGGGACAGCCCCGGATTCGTCAGGAGGTATGCTCATGTCGACTCCGGTTTCTACTCCAAGCCCCCGTTGTTTGTCAACCGGATTCGGTGTGGAGTGAGCCGCCGGGGACCGACGTTCCGGGCAGGCGGTACGGTCCTGACCGGAATGACGACTGACCGACAACTTGAAGGATGGAGCTCGGGATATGGCAGGAAACCCCCTCGATCTGGTGGTAATCAACGGCACCGTCGTCCTGGGTGGCGGGCGCTACCGGGTGGCAGTCGGCGTCAAGGACGGCAAGGTGGCGATGCTCGCTCCCGAGGAGTTGATGCCGGCGGCGGACCGGACCATCGACGCCCGCGGCAACTACGTGCTGCCGGGAGTGGTGGACTCCGAGGCCCACCCGGGGTGCTACGTGCCGTTCGATTACGACATGAAGACCGAGTCGAGGGCGGCCGCGACCGCGGGCATCACCACCTGGGGTATCCAGGCGCCCACCACCCGCCTCGGCACGAAGCCCTTCAAGGAGGTGGTAGGGAAGGATGACGTGGTCTCGTTCAACGAGTCCTTCCCGTCGGGCCGTGATGTCATCAACGAGCACAGCCATGTCGATGCCTACCTGACCTACATGCTGGAGACCGACCAGCACGCCCGGGAGATACCCCAGTACGCCGAGGAGCACGGGGTCACCTCCTACAAGCTGTACCTCCAGACCCGTTCGATGAAGGGCATGTCGGACGAGGACGACACCAACTGGCCGTCCCGGCGGGCCGGTCTGGGCACGGGTATCGACGACGGCACGGTCTATATGGTGATGGAGGAGGTAGGCCACATCGGCCATCCGGGGATCGTCCACATCCATCCCGAGAACTGGGAGATCGGGCGGATATTCGAGGATCGCCTCCGGAGTAGCGGACGCACCGACTTCGGTTCCTGGACCGATCGCTCACCCGACTTTCTCGAGGCCCATCACATCCGCACCTATGCCTACCTGGCCATGCAGACCCCCGGCCACGTTCCCCTCTATCTCCAGCACTGCACCACCAAGCTGTCCTTCGAGGAGGTGGCCCGGGCCCGAGCCGAGGGTCTGGAGCTGTACGCGCAGACCGGGCCCCCATGGCTCTGGGCCGAGCCCGAGTACGGCTGGCGGATCAACGTCCCCCTTCGCCGCCGGGACAACATCGAGGCTCTCTGGGTGGCGCTGGCCGAGGGCATCGTGGATGTGGTCGGGTCCGATCACGTGGTGGGCTGGGAGCCGGCCTCTCACGAGGAGATGTACAACCCGGTGATCTGGGACTGCCGTACCGGCTTCTCACGGGTGGAGTTGTTCCTGCCGGTGATGCTGTCGGAAGGCGTCAACAAGGGGCGGATCAGCCTCGAGCGGGCCGTCCAGGTCAGTTGCGAGAACCCCGCCAAGACCTCCGGCCTCTGGGGGACCAAGGGCTCGCTCCTGCCGGGATTCGACGCCGACATGGTGATCATCGATCTGGGCCGGGAGGTGAAGGTCGGCAAGGAGCACATCAACACCCGGTCGGGCTGGTCGATCATGGAGGGTCACACCTTCACCGGCTGGCCCATCATGACCATCATGCGTGGCGAGGTGAGCGCGGAATGGGCGGATGACTCGCCCGGGATGCGGCCCGTCGGTGAACCGCGGGGCCGCTACCTACCCCGGAAGCTGGGGCCCAGCCATCAGGTGCTGGACGCCAACAGCCCGGCCCGGGTGGCGCCCACCCACCGCTGGCTGGCCGACGACTTCGCCCGCCCCGGCTTCGCTCCCGAAACCACCAGGTATACGCGTCCTATCGGGGGGTGACACATGGCTATCTGGGATGACGTCCTCACCGAAACCGATCGGACGGTCTTCGAAGCGGCCGGTTGGGGCAAGCGAGCCGGGTACGGCGAACGGCCCGCCATCATGGTCATCGACGTCAACTACAACTTCTGCGGGGATCGGGCCGAGCCGATCCTCGAATCGATCGAGCGGTGGCGGTACTCCTGCGGGCCCGAGGCTTGGGAGCGGGGCATCCCGGCCATCCAGGACATTCTCGAAGTGGCGCGGGCCAAGCGCCTTCCGGTCATCTACACCACCAACCCGCGCCGCGCCGACGGTTTCGACCTCGGCATCTGGTCGCTGAAGAGCACCCGGGCGGAGGACGAGGTGGATGTGATGGGCCACATGGGCAACGAGATCGTGGCCGAGGTGGCGCCCCGACCCGACGACCTGTTCATCGAGAAGCGCAAGCCGTCCGCCTTTTTCGGGACACCGTTGGTGAGCCACTTGACCATGATGAGGGCCGATTCGCTGATCCTCACCGGCACCACCACCAGCGGGTGCGTCCGGGCCAGCGCGGTGGATGCCCTCTCGAACGACTTCAAGGTGACCATCCCGCACGAGGCGGTCTTCGATCGCGGCGAGGTGTCACACAAGATCGCCCTCTTCGACCTGCATATGAAGTATGTGGACGTCACCGACCTGGACGACGTTCTCAGCTACCTCGGGGACCTGCCGGCGGGCCTGTTCGACGACACCTACCCGCCGGCTGCCGAGGCGGCTCGGGCGGAGGCGCTGTGAGCCTCGACTTCTCGATCAGAAAGGTCATCAACCAGGTCGAGGAGGAGCGGATCCGGGAGGGGATCGAAGCGGACACGCCGCTCCGCAAGGCCGTGGTTGCGGCCGTCATCCGGAATCCCTACGCCGGTAGCTACCAAGAGGACCTGTCGGAGGCGGTCGAGTTCTCGGTCGGCCTGGGGCGTCTGATGGGCGAGATGGCCCTGGATGCCCTCGGAGACCCGGTGGTGTCCTACGGCAAGGGGGGGATCGCCGGCCTCGACGGATCGCAGGAGCACGCGGTCATGTTCCTGTCCACCGCTTTCGCCAACCCGCTCCGGGAGGCCCTCGGTGGGGGCGTGGCCTGGATGTCGTCGGCCACCATCGTGGCGGCGGCGGGGACCCCGATCACCATCCCGCTGGCCCACAAGGACGCCCTCTACGTCCGGGATCACTACGACGCCATCACGCTGTATCCCGGCGACGCCCCGCGCGCGGACGAGGTGCTGGTGGCCGTGGGGGTCGCCAACCGGGGGAGGCTCAACGCCCGGATGGGAGGCCTGGCGGCCGCAGACGTGATCGGCGAGGACGGGCTGGTGTAACTCGGTGGACAGGCCGCGCCGGACCGCGATCGTCAATATAGGGACCCTGGTCACGGGTGACCTGGCCCGTCCGGTCGCCGATGCCGAGGCGCTGTTCATGGAAGACGGATCGATTGCCTCGATCGGATCCGCCGAGGGCTACGAGCATGCCGACCAGGTGATCGATGCCAATGGCGCCACCGTGGGGCCGGGGCTGATCGATTCCCACTGCCATGTCGTCATCGGTGACTTCACGCCCCGCCAGAACGCGGTCGGATTCCTCAGTTCATACGTCCACGGAGGTATCACCCAGGTCATCTCGCCCGGAGAGATCCACGCACCGGGGAGACCCCACGATGCCGACGGGGTGGTGGCTCTGGCGGTGTTCGCCCAGCGGTCGTGGAGCAACTACCGGCCCAACGGGATGAAGGTCAACGGCGGTGCGGTGGTGCTCGAGCCGACCCTCCGACCGGAGCACTTCCGCTACCTGGCGGACCAGGGTGTGCGCCTGGCCAAGTTCGGGTTCGGCCGGTACGAGGACCCGGCCGACGGACTTCCCCAGGTGCGGGCCGCGCAGGACGTCGGGATCAAGGTGATGTGCCATTCCGGCGGGGCGTCCATCCCGGGTTCGAAGCCGATCACGACCGAGCACCTGATGCTGCTGCGGCCCGACGTCTGCGGTCATATCAACGGCGGTCCTTCGTCTCTCGATGACGAGGGTCTGCTGGAGATCGTCACAACCACCGAACTCGTGCTCCAGATCGTCCAGGCCGGCAACCTGCGGAGCGCCATCCACTTGGTGGAGGCGGTCCTCGAACACGGGGCGGAGCACCGGGTGATCATCGGATCGGACACACCCACCGGAACCGGCGTCATGCCGCTGGGCATGCTCAAGACGATGGCCGAACTGTCCTCGCTCACCGGTGCCGACCCGGCCACCGTGTGGGCATGGGCGTCGGGCGTGACCGCCGACGTCTATGGCCTGGATGCGGGGAAGGTTGAGGTGGGCCGCGCGGCCGACCTGGTGATCGCCGACGCCCCCTGGGGATCTTATGGCGGCGACGCCCTCGGCGCCCTGTCCAGGGGCGACATTCCGGGCATCAACGCTGTCCTGATCGACGGCCGGATCCGTGCCCTGCGGAGCCGTAACACCCCCGCCGCGGCCCGCCAGGTGACGGTGACGCCGGACATCGGGGAACTCCCCGGCTCGGCCCACGTCTGAGCCGGCTAAACCGAGAACGAGCAACAGGAGAAGGAATGAACCAATCAGCCGAAGTCATCGTTCCGGCCCGGGAGGGTCGGGGCGTCTACATGCGCAAGGGACAGATGCTGGACATAGTCGATGTCGAAGGCCACCAGGTCGGCGACCTGATCGCTTGGTTCCGTAACGATCCCTCCGAGTACCTGTCCCCGACCCACACGGTGTCGTGCAACGCCTCGATCGAGCTGGCGACCGGGTCGCAGGTGTTCTCCAACCGCCGCAACCCGGTGTTCACCATCCTCCGGGATGACGTGGAGCGCCACGACATCATCGTTCCGTGCTGCGACCACGAGCGTTTCAAGCGAGACTACGACCTGGACGATCACGACCATTGCCTGGCCAACCTCTACCAGGCGCGCGATCTGCTCGGGGAGGACCTCGAACTACACGGCGAGATGGCCTGGAACGTGTTCATGCACAACCGGGTGACCGATGAGGGGGCGGTGGTGACCGACCCGGCCGCCCACGATGCGGGCGCCACGATGACCCTGCTGGCCCATGAGGATCTGGTGGTGCTCCTGTCCGCCTGCCCCCAGGACCTCACCCCATGCAACGACTTCAACCCGACCTCCATGTTGATGAGGCTGCGGGACGGCTAGGCACAAGGAGAACCTGATGACCACGATTACGCAACTCGAGCCGGATGCAGCCCGCCTGGCCGAATCGGCGCGCAAGATCCGCCCACCCTTCGAGCTCGACCTGTCCCTCCGGTTCTACTCGCCGCAGGCCAACCTCGACGGCATGCAGCACCCGCAGATATCCGACTGGCATCACTACATCGGCGAGGAGTGGACCCCGCCGCCCACGCCCGTCGGAGCGCGGCGGGTGGCGCTCCTGATCCCCTGCACCAAGTACAAGCCCTACTCGACCAGCCGGGAGCATCGGGCCATCAACCGTGCGTTGCTGGAAGCGGGCTGGCGTCCCGATGGCGACTCCACCGCCCCGGCGGAGCTGGCCGGCTACCTCGACGACGGGGAGAGTCCGGACCTACTCCATGACGGGCCGCTCCGGCGCGGCGACGTCTTCCTGGATCGGTTCGTGCTCTCCGAGCCGATGGCGATCGTGCCCTATCCCCATATCTACTACTGGCGGGATGCCCCGAGTCCCGCCGCCTGCTACGACGACCCCGGACTTTTCGAGGCGCGCGGGACCTCGGTGTCGCCCGAGCGGCCCGACTGCACGGCCACCCAACTCGCCAACGGGAAGTGGAGGTGGGGCCCGGCCGAGCGCCAGGCCTTTGCCGAGACCCACAACTACCTGGCCGCGATCATCCGCCGCTGCCTGGTCCGGCTGTCGCCGGCCTATGCCGGAATAGCGGCGTGGGTCTCGCCGGGACTGACCCACAGGAGCTTCCTGGCCGATGAGGCGTTCCGGCGGGCGGAGGGTCTACCACGGTCCCGGAAGGGCACGACCGGGCCGGTCAAGCTGGTCGGCGTCCTGGAGGGCGCTACCGGCCTGGTCACGATGATGCCCACCCAGGATCAACTCGAGGACGCCCGCCGGCGCCTGGCGGGGCGGTTGGAGGCGGAGGGTCGCTCGGCTACGCCGGCCGCGGTGCGGGCGATCTATGCCCGCGGGGACGGGAACGACACCCCGCTCGGCCTGCCCGAGGCGCTCACCCATCTCACCGGATGGCTCGCCGGCGTATGAGCGAGGACTTGGAGCAACTGCGGAGCGACGTCGCGTCGACTGCTCGCATGCTGGCTTCCGCCGGCCTGGTCGAGGCCTTCGGACACGTCTCCGCCCGCACTCCGTCCGGGTTCCTGATCACCAGCACCAGCCCGCTGTTCGAGGCTACGGCCGACGATGTGATCCGGGTCGAGTCCGGTGTGCCGACCGGCGGGCCAACCGGCGCTACCCCGCTGGAATTGCCTATGCACGCGGCCATCTACGATGCCCGACCCGATGTGGGAGCGATCTGCCGCGGACACCCGCCATACGTGGTGACCTGGGGGGTGTCGTCCGAGTCGCTTCCCCTGCTGCATGGACTCGGAGGCATGGCGGGTCGTACCGTCCGGACGCACCCGGACATCGAGCTGGTCAAGACCGCCGATGCCGGAGACGCGGTGGCTCGGACCCTGGGGGACGATCACAGCGTCCTGCTGGCCTCCAACGGGTGCCTGGCCGTGGGCGCCGACCTGCTGGAGGCGTCCACGCGTCTGTGGTACCTGGAGGAGCGAGCGCGGGTGGCGATCCAGGTTCGCAGCGCCGGTATCACGCCGGCGACGATCCGCGAATACACCTGGGACAGGCGCCTGGCCGACTCGGCCCCGGAACTGGTTCGCGCCCGGGAGTGGATGCGCCGGTCCTTCGCTCCGGATCCGGAATAGAGAGGGGAGTCCACGATGAGCGATCCTGCCGGCAAGCAACTCGACCACCACCCGGAGATGTCCGCCCTCGAGGCCGACAGCTACCGGAACGACTTCGTCCGCCACCTTTGCCAGACAGTTCCCGGCATCAAGGAAAACGTGATCGTGGACGCGGCCGGCTGCTCGCTCAAGACCGCCGAGGGCCGTGTCCTTCTCGACATGATCTCGGGCATCGCGGTCTCCAACCTGGGTCATTGCCATCCGGCGGTGGTCAAGGCCGTCCAGGAGCAAGTAGCCCGGTTCTCCCACATTGACGTGTACGGCCGGTTCACCCTGCCTCCGCAGGTCGAGATCGCCCGGCGGCTGGCCTCGGTCACGCCCGGCGATCTGGATGTGGCCTTTCTCACGAGTACCGGCACGGAGGCAACGGAGGGCGCTTTGAAGCTGGCCCGCAAGTACACGGGCCGTCCGGGGTTCGTCGCGTTCCAGCGTTCGTTCCATGGGCGCACGTTGGGCTCGCTCTCCGTGACCTGGCGGGAGGAATGGCGCAAGCCGTTCGAGCCCCTTCTCGAACCGGTGCGCTTCGCTCCCTTCGACGACCTCGATGCGGCCGACCGGGCCATAGACGACGCCATAGCGGCGGTCATCGTCGAGCCCATCCAGGGCGAGGGCGGGGTTCGCATCCCTTCGGACGGGTTCCTTCCGGGGCTCCGGGAGCTCTGTACCGAGCGGGGCGCGTTACTGATCTGCGACGAGGTCCAGGGCGGCATGGGGCGCTCCGGCAAGTGGTTCTCATGCCAGAACTGGGGGGTGACGCCCGACGTCATCACCGTGGCCAAGGCCTTCGGGGGCGGCCTTCCCCTGGGCGCCTTCATCTCCACCGCCGAGATCTTCTCCACCTTCCTGGACCCGCCCCTGTCCCACCTCACCACCTTCGGCGGGAACCCGGTCTCCTGCTCCGCCGCCATAGCCGCCTTCGACGTGATCCGGGACCAGGGCCTGGTGGAGCGGGCCGCGGATATGGGGGAGTACCTCCGCAGCGGCCTCCGTTCCGTCCGCCGGAACCATCCCGGGACGTTGGCAGGCATCCGCGGCATGGGCCTGTGGTGTGCATTCGACGTTCAACCGGCCGAGCTGGCTCAGCCCCTGGTGGAGGAGATGGCCCGCCGGGGGGTCGTGGTCGGGTCGATGCTCAACTCGGCCGGAACGGTCCGGGTGGCCCCACCGCTGGTGGTCGAGCAGGAACACATCGACCGGTTCCTCGGGATCCTGGAAAGCTCCCTGAACACCCTGGAGGGCTGATGCCGCCTTCCGTTCCTCCCGGCGAGCAGTTGATCGTTCGGGGCGCCTGGGTGCTGACCATGGGACCCGATGGCGCCATCGAGGACGGGGCCGTCCATATCGAGGGTGGCGGGATCACCTGGGTAGGTCCTTACCGGGAGTTGAGGAGGCAGCATCCAGACGTGGCCGTGGTGGGCGACGAGCACAGCATCGTGCTTCCGGGTCTCATCAACGCCCACACCCACCTCTCAGAGGCGCTCATTCCGGGTATGGGCTCGGAGCTGACCCTCTACGAATGGGGCGAACGCCTGGTCACTCCCGTCTCGAGGAACCTGACCGCGGAGATGGCGCGGGAGGGGACCATCCTCAAGGCGGCCGAGATGATCCGTTCCGGGGTGACGTGCGTCAACGACATGTTCGTCCACTCCAATCCCGGTACCCGGGCCTCGCTGGGTGTTGCGGAAGGCCTAGCGGAGGTGGGTCTTCGAGGCGCGGTGAGCTTCGGCGCCGAGGATGCCCTGGGCGACACCTCCTCTGCACCTCCGATGTCGGTGGATGAGGTTCTCGAGGAGCATCACGACTTGGCGGCCGCCGCGCGGGAGTCCGGCCTGCTGGGATTCCGGTACGGTATCGGGACCCTGCTCGGGCAGTCCGACGAGTTGCTCGAAGCCGGCGCGGCGGCCTGCCTCGAGAACGGCTGGGGGGTTCACACCCACCTCTCCGAAGTGCGGGAGGAGGTTGTTCACGCCTCTCTGCGATGGGGGCGCCGCCCGGTGTCCCAAGCCCGCCATCTGGGCTTCCTCGACGTACCGCTTCTAGCGGCTCACGCCATCTGGGTCACCCAGGAGGACATCGAGATGCTGGCCTCGGCGCGGGCAGGGATAGCCCACAACCCGGTCGCCAACATGATCCTGGGTTCGGGCGTGTGCCCGCTGGCGCGCCTGCGAGCCGCCGGTCTCGAGATTGGAATCGGAACCGACGGGGCGGCCTCCAACGACTCCCAGAACATGCTCGAGGCCGTGAAGATAGCCGCCCTCCTCCAGAAGGTCCACGAGTTGGACCCGGCGGTGATCTCTGCCGAGACGGTGCTCGAGATGGCCACCATGGGCGGCGCCAGGGTGCTGGGCATGGATGATCGGGTGGGCAGCCTGGAAGCCGGGAAGCGGGCCGACCTGGTCCTGCTCCGGGGAACGGTCGAGCTGGCCGCGATCCACGACCCATACCAGCAGGTCGTCTACTGCGCCGGTCCCGCCTCGGTCAGCGACGTCTGGGTTGAGGGGCGCCGGCTCCTCGCGGAACGGTCCCTGACCACCATCGACGAGGCCGCCCAGATCGGGCGCGGGCGGGCGCTGGCCCGCGCAGTGGTCGAAGAAGCGGGGCTGAGCGGGGTTCACTCCCTCCTATGACGCGGGTGGCGGTGATCGGAGGGGGACACAACGGCCTGGTCTGCGCGTGCTTTCTGGCCGATGCCGGCCTCGATGTCACCGTATTCGAGGCCAACACCACGGCGGGCGGGTGTATATGGACCGAACATCTCCCGTCGGGCCACCGGCTGGAACGGGGCGCCATCGACCACGGCATGATCCTCGGCATCGCCGCGGAGTTGGGTCTGGCCCGGTTCGGCCTGGAATACGCCTTCCGGGACGTTTCGGTCGGCGCCGGTTTCGGGGACGGCGTCCGGCTGCTGTTCCACAAGGATCTATCCACCACTCTGGAGGGCTTCGACGGCATCGACCCCGGCGACGTGGAGGGTTACGAGCGGCTGGCCGGGCTGGGAGCCGCCCTGCTGGGGATGATGGACGCCTTCACCACTCCGCCGTCAACGGCGCAGATCGCCGAGTTGGGACCCATCGCAGGGTTCGACCCGCTCCGGACGGTCCTGGCTTCAGCGGAGAAGGTGGTTGGAGCACATGTAGCCGATCCGCACCTGGCCGCCGCGCTCACCATGTACGGGGCGTTCAGCCAGATCCCTCCGTGGCTGCCCGGTTCCGGCCTGTTCGGTCTGCTGCTGGCCGGTTCCCACGGCCACGGCGCCGGGCGCCCGGTCGGCGGCTCGGTCCAACTCGTCAATGCTCTGGTCGGCGCCCTCGAGTCGGCCGGGGGGAAGATCCGTACGGACGCGGCGGTTGAGTCGGTCGATCGATCGGGCGCCAAGTCGAGGATCACGACCGCGCAGGGCGACACCTCCTCCTTCGACCTGGTGGTCTCGGCGCTTGACGTGGTGCGCACCAGCCGGCTCATGGCCGAGCCCGTGCCCGAGCTCGACGAGGTGGCCCGGATGGTGACCAGCGGATCGCTCAACGTCGCCGAGTTCAAGGTGGATCTGGCGCTGTCCACCGAGGCCGAGCCCGGTAGGTTCGGCCACCCCGAGGCTCTCTGGCTGCTCCAGCAACACCCCGGCTCCATGGCCAGGTCGTTCGGCGAGATCGCCGCGGGGATCCATCCGTCGGAGGCGGCCATGCTCTGGGCCTCGCCCTCGGCCCTGGACCCGTCGGCCGCGCCGGACGGGGGCGGCGTCGCCTGGTTGTCGACCTTCGTGCCGGCCCGCCCCAGGGATGGGGAGTGGACCGAGGCCGCAATGTCAAGGCATGCGGAGCGGGTGATCGACGGCTACCGGGCCATCACGGGCGAGTCGCTCGAGGACCGGATCGTCGACCTGCGCGTGGCCGGTCCCGTCGACTGGGAGAAACGCACCGGCGCCAGATTCGGCAATCCCAACCACATCGACATGACCATCGACCAGATGTTCTCGCTCCGGCCCGGCGCCGGCCGCGGTCACCGGACCGCCGTCCCCTGGCTCTACCTGACCGGCGCCGGCACCTTCCCAGGCGGCGGTTTGTCCGGCCTGCCGGGCAAGAATGCCGCCATGACCGTACTCGCCGACCTGGGTCGCAGAGGGTCCCGGCGAGCCGGGTTCTCCACCATCTCGGCCCTGCTCCGCGGCTGGCGCCTGTACCGATCGCTGAGGAAGCGATGATCGACAACGACTGGGAACTCATCGACCTGGTCACCGGTTACCAACCCGCCGCGGCGATTACCACAGCTCACCGGCTCGGCGTGTTCTCAGTTCTCGGACGCGCCCCCACACCGGTCGGTGACCTGGCGGCGGAACTGGAGGTGGATCGTTCCAACCTGGCGGCACTGCTGGAGGCGCTGGTCGGGATCGGCCTGCTGGAGAGGGACGGTGCCCGGTATGCCGCCACTCCCTACACCGTGGATCGACTGGGTCCGGGCGGGGAGATGGGCCTGGTCGTTGCCAAGGAAGCGGTGTTCGCCGGTGCCTGGTCCCGGCTCGATGAGGTGGTGACCGCAGGGCGGCCGGTCATGGAACCCTGGCGGTCCCAGCTCGACACGAACCCGGAGCAGGCCCGGGCCTTCCTGGAGGCGCTCGATGTTCTCGCCAGGATCGGTGGACCGCCGCTCCACGAACTCGACGACCTCACCCCCGGCAAGCAGGTGCTGGACGTGGGAGGTGGCCTGGGAACCTACGCCTGCCTGCTCGCCGAGGCGGGCTCGTATGTCACCCTGGTGGATTACCCACTCGTCGCCGGCTGGGCGAGCGAGGAATTGGAGGGCACGGGAGTGGAGGTGGTCGGCGTGGACCTCTTCGAGCACCCATCCTGTGGGGTACCACCCGGTTCGATGGACGCCGCCCTGGTGTCCCATCTGATCCATGATCTCACCGAGGAGCGGGCGGTGGGACTGCTGCGCAGGGTGCGGTCGGCGATCACGCCGGGCGGCCTTGTAGTGGTCAACGACTTCGCCGGCGACAGCGGCCCCGGAGCGTTCGGCGCCCTGTTCGATGTGATGATGAGGGTCGAGACCGGTGGAGCGGCTCATTCGAGAGCGACCCTGGAATCCATGCTGGCCGGGGCGGGATTCGAGAGGATCAGACGGGTGCCGTACGACGATCCCCTCGCGGTCTATACGGGTGTCAGGCCAGGAGGTGGATAACTAGGATGCGCTCCGAAGCCGGATTGCCGGCTGCCCCATTCCTGGACCAAGGCGTCGGTGCCGCATGATCCCCATAGCCCAGCAGACCGGTTCATCGGCGGCCTGTGCCGGAGGCACGAGCTTCGTCTGTGACACGGTTTACGGGTGGACCGGCAACCAGGTGGTGGCCGAGATAGCTGCCTGGTTCGTCGAGCGTGGGTTGACCCTGGTCCTGATCCTGCTGGGCGGGTGGTTGGTCTCCAAGGCCGTCAAGCGGGCGATCGATCATTTCACGGAGCGGATAGGCCGACCGGATCTCAGGGATGTGGGTCGTGATCCGGCTGCCAACGAGGAAGCGGAACTGGTCCGGGCAAAGGCCCGGGCCGAGACCCTGGCGGTGGTTCTCCGGAGCGTGGCCCTGATCACCATATGGGCGCTGACTGCGCTGCTGGCTCTGGGCCAGCTCAACATAAACCTCGGGCCCCTGATCGCCGGTGCAGGTGTCGTCGGCATCGCGATAGGTTTCGGCGCTCAGTCGGTGGTCAGAGACTTCTTGAGCGGGATCTTCATGATGATCGAGGACATATATTCCGTCGGTGATGACATAGATTTCGGGCGGGGTCGGGGAACCGTGGAGCGGATCTCGCTGCGGTCCACCTCGATTCGCACCCGCCAGGGCGTCGTCTGGAATGTTCCCAACGGCAAGCTCGACTTCGTAGCCAACTACTCGCAGCTGTGGGCCCGGGCGCAGATCGATGTCGAGGTTCCGTACGAGTGCGACCTTCGCGAGGCCATGGAGGTAATCCGCCAGGCGGGTCTCGAGATGTGGGAAGACCCGGAATGGGGAGAGGACGAGCTCTCGGAGCCCCCCGAGGTAAAGGGCGTCCAGGACCTCGCCGAGTCCGGCATCTTCATCCGGGTGCGGGCAAAGACCCGGCCTTCCGTGCAGTGGAGGACCGAACGGGAGTTGCGCCTACGCATCAAGGAAGCCCTCGACGCGGCCGGTATAGAGATGCCCTTCCCGCACCGCACCGTGATCATCCGCGGTGATGGCCACGACGGAGGGCCGTGAAGCTCCACCCCTCCTTAGAGCGCTGGAGAGCGTACGTGGGCTCGGGTTGTCGTAGCGTCGGTTCAGGAAGGGGCCAGGAGGGAATGCGGTCCGAGCTGCGCGAGGCGGGCCAGCTTCCGAGCCAGGGGACGCGACCGTTCCACCACGTCGACAGGATCGACGTTGGTGACCTGCCCGTTAGCCACCGATCGCGATCCTGCCACCCAGACGTCGGAGACCTCCCGCGGGCCGGCGCAGTAGACGACCTTCTGGAACGGGTCGTGGATGTTGGCAAGGGCCGGTGAGGCTCCGTCGAATACCACCAGGTCGGCCTGCTTGCCGGCTTCGATGGAACCAAGTTCGGCATCGAGGCGCAGGGAGCGGGCACCGTCGATTGTGGCCATCGCCAGCGCATCACGAGCGGATAGAGCGGTTGCCTGGAGCCGGTCGACCCTCTGGAGCAGCACTGCCAGCTTGATCGCCTCCAGCATGTCCTGGCGGTCGTTGCTGGCGGGACCGTCCACCCCGATGCCGACGGCCACACCCCGGCGTCGCATGCCGATCACCGGGCAAACACCTGAGGCGAGGATCATGTTCGAGACCGGGTTGTGGGCCACCCCCACCCGATGCTCCGCCAGCACGTCCTGATCGTTCTCGTCCACCCATACGCAATGGGCGGCGATAGTCGGACCGTCGAACAGGCCGAGGTGGGCGCACTGCTCGATCGGCGTCCGCCCGGTCGCGGCGCGGACCGCGGTCACCTCCTCGCGGATCTCGTGCAGGTGGATGTGGCTTCCGTGGTCGGCGGCGAGCCTCACTGAATGCTCGAACAACTCCTCCGACTGCGCCCCCAGGAGCGCGATCCCGACCCGGAAGCGGGACAGGCGGCTCGCTTCGCAGGCCTCCAGGAGGGCTGCGTGCTCTTCGAGGATCGCCGGCACGGGGGCGCCCCGCCGGTCGGCCGCGCCGAAGGTGACCACGCCGCGCAGCCCCAGCTCATCCAGCGCCCGTACGATCCCAGGCGTGACAGGCTGATCGGCCGGGTCGCACACGAACATGTCGCTGGCCACGGTGATACCAGTCTGCAACATCTGGATGCCCGCCAAGAGGGTCCCCACGTAGGCCATCTCGTAGTCGTGGTGGGGTGCGGTGGGGTTGATGACCGCCTCGATCCATTCCCACAGGGTGAAGTCCTCGGCGATGCCCGTGAAGAGGGCCTCCGAGAAGTGCCCGTGGGTGTTGACGAACCCGGGGGTGATGATGGAGTGGCGGTCTCCATGGACCTCGTCGTCCGGATGGCGGGTCCTGAGATCTGCCCACGGGCCGACCTCGTCGATCAACTCACCGACAATGCGTACGGCGCCGTCCTCGATCATCTCCGGTGTCGACGAGGTGAGGACGTATCCGCCCCGGACCAGGATTCCGCGGTCGGTCACTGCGGCGGGGGAGGGGTATGGAAGTCGTAGAGGTCGGGCCCCGGCTTCACCAGGTCCTCGTAAAGCTCGGGTCTCCGGGCCCTGAGCAGGCCGGGAATGGACGAGAAGCCCTTGGGCTCCACCATCGAGTCGTCGTTCGACCTGAGCCACTCCACCCGGTCCAGATCGAGGTTCGCCAGCAATAACTCCTCGGTCCCGGAACTCACCGCCACGTACTCGGGGCCGGCGATCATGGCGGCGCCGACCTCGTCGCGCCAGATGTTGTTGGTCATGGCCACGTAGCAGAGGTTCTCCATGGCCCTGGCCCGGACGATGGTCTGCCAGTTCTCCGTGAGGGAAGTGAACCCGCCGCCCGCTGGCGAGAGGATCACCTGGGCGCCTCGCAGCGCCAGCACCCGTGTCGGCTCTGGAATCCACAGTTCCGAGCACACCACGATCCCCATCCGGACCCCGTCCGTCTCGAACAGGGCCAGATCGGGACCGGGCGCCACCCAGACCCTCGTCTCGTCGGGCGGGAGGGTGGCCGGATGGGCCCGTTCGTAACGGAGCAACTGCCGCCCTCTGCGGTCCACCGCGTAGACCACGAGCCGGTACTTCCCGTCATGGCACAGCTCCATGCGGCTCCAGCACACCGAGATGCGATGGTCAGCCGCCGCGGCCTCCATGGCGTCGGTCGCCTCGTACGTGTCCCGGGGCTTTCCGAGCACCGGGCCCGGGTAGCCCTCGGGGAACAGGATGAGGTCGGCTCCGAGATCGGCTGCCCGGGCGGCCAGCTCCACCGCCCGGGCAACGTTCACTTCGGCGTCGGGATTCACCACCGTGCGCGGCTGCGCAACGGCGAGCCGGAGGGATCCCGCCGCCATTTACTTACAGCCCGATCGAGAAGTCGATGAACTCGTTGGTGACGAGGTCTTCCGGCGCCAGCCCGCTGACGTCGGCTTCGGTGACCTGGTCGATGATCTCGAGCAGCCCGACGACCCGGTCCATGTCGAAGTCGCCGAGGGTGTCGTTGTCACCGTTGCCCATGATGCCGAGTTCCAGCATCGTGGACACCGCGAAGTCGGCCACGCCCTGGGTGTAGATCCACCCGGTGTCGTAGACGTCCACCAACTCCAGGATCAACTGGTTGGTCGGATCCGGGTTGTTCAGGAAGTCCACGTGGGCCTGCTGGATGATGGGCACCACTTCCTTGAGGCAATCGGCCCGATCGGTGGCATTAGCGGCCCGGACGCCCAGCGCCTGGAAGTACTCCTCGAAGCCGGTGTCGTGAATCAACTGGGTCCTGACCGGCTTGCCCCACTCGGGCACCTCCACCTCGTAGATGTAGGGCTCGGCGGTGGCGAACCCGGCCTCGGCGACCTCGCCGCCGGCGCCGATGAACGCGGCCGGCTTGGGCGCGTCGGTCAGGTCCATCTGGGACTCGTCCATGATCCCCTCGGCCACCCACCAGTCCTGGAACACGTCCGGGCGTCCGAGCAGGATGATCGCCCCTTCGTCCTTGAGATCAGCGATCTCGTTGACGTTCGGGTAGGTCTCCGGGTCCCAGTAGATCGCGAAGGCGCTCTTCTCGAACGTTGCCATCACGCTCACGACCGGGACATCCGCGTAGGTCGACATGGCTTCCGTCGCCCGGACGAAGCCCATGAAGATGTCCTGATCCTGGTACAGCAGCGACTGCACCGGCTGGAAGCCGACCGCGAAGCCGCCGATCCGGACCTCGATGTCGATGCCGGTGTCCTCGCCGCCAGCAATCATCGGGCCGCGGACGCTCTTGGCGTCGTTGTTGATCTCGTAACCGGGACCGACCAACTGGTAGATGCCACCATGCTCCGACTCGGGTTCCCAGTCGAGCTGGATCACGAGCGGGTCGGGGCAGACATCCGCCAGCGTCATCGCCGCGGCCGCCGTCGTGGCGGGAGCAGCGGTGGTGGCCGGTGCTGCGGTGGTGGCCGGTGCAGCCGTGGTAGCCGGGGTCTCCTCTTCACCGCCGCACGCCGCTGCCACCAGCGACAGAGCGGCGATCAGGGCGAGCGTGGTAGCCGCCCTTCCTCCTATCCAATGTCTTCTCATGTCGGCCTCCTTTCCGATCTTCCGTTGCTGCCTGTCCTATGGCTCCCGACCGCGCACGGTTCCGGTCGGATTCGCACGTCTAAGTGTCCTTATTCCGCTCGTCAGCCCACGACGGATCCCAATGACCGACCGCCCGGCGGCCGATCACGCCGAATATCCAGAAAGCCACCACGCCGAGCAGGCAGGCGGCGATGACCGCGGCCAGCAGTTCCTCGCTTCTGAGGCGGCGGCTGTAGCGGTCGAGGAGGATGCCCAGGCCGGGCTGGCCCCTCCCGAAGAAGAAGTCGCCCACTATCGCGCCGATCACCGACAGGCCGGCCGAGGTGCGGAGCCCGGTGAAGATGAGCGGGCGGGCGGCGGGAATCTGGAGCTTGAGAGCCCGGGTCCACCGGCCGGCGTTGTGGAGTGTGAGCAGATCGTGCAGTCTGGGGTCGGCGCCCTGCAAGCCGGTCAGGGAGTTGATGATGATCGGGAACAGAGCGATGATCACGCACACCGTGACCCGCGACATCAACCCGAAGCCGAACCAGAAGCCGAGCAGCGGGACCAGGGCCAGGATCGGCACCGTCTGGCATACGACGGCCCAGGGGTAGAGCGAGCGCTCGATCCATTTGGCCTGGCTCATCACCAGGGCCATCGAGAACCCCAGCGCGAAACCGATCACCAGCCCGAGCCCGGCGACCATGGCGGTCCGGTACAGGCCCCCCATGATCTCCGCCAGCACCGCTCCGTCGAGGATCCCCTCCTGGATCACGTCGTGGGGCGGTGGAAGAAGGAAGCGCCGGTCGGGCTCGAGCACGAAGAAGGTGATCCCGTACCAGAGGAGGATGATGGCCAGTGCGACCAGAGCGGGTGGAATGGCAACACCGAGCAACTCCCGGATGCGGGCGGGGCCGTCGCGGGAGGCGTTGGTGGTCTCTTCGGTCCGGTTGCTCATGATGCCTCCGCCAGTGCGGCGGCGACCTGGCCGGCCAGCACCGCGAACTCCGGCTCGTAGCGGATTTCAGGCTGGCGAGGGAACTCGTACGGGATCTCGAACTCGGCCACGAGCCTTCCCGGCCGCTTGCTCATCACCAGAAGCCGGGACGCCAGGAATACGGCCTCGTCAACCGAGTGCGTGACGAACAGGGCCGCGAAGCGTCGCTCGGAGAACAGTGCACACAGCTCTGCGTTGAGCCGGGCCCGGCTGATCTGGTCCAGCGCGCCGAACGGCTCGTCGAACAGGAACAGGTCGGGATCGAGCAGCATCGACCGCGCGATGCTGGTGCGCATCTTCATCCCGCCCGACAGGGCCAGCGGATAGTGGTTGCGGAACTCCTGGAGCCCTACCAGGGACAGCACCTCATCGGCGCGCGCCCTAGCCTCCCGGCGGCTCAACCCGTCCAGCTCGCCCAGGAAGGTCACGTTCTGCTCGACGGTGCGCCACGGCATCAGCGTCGGTTCCTGGAAGATGTAGCCGACATTGTCGGAAGACCGGCTCACCGTTCCGGTCGTGGGCTCGATGAGTCCCGAACCGAGCCTCAGGACGGTTGACTTCCCGCAACCGGACGGTCCGACAAGGGAGACGAACTCGCCCTTCCGGATGGTCAGGCGGATGGGATCCAGAGCATCGATGGACCCGAAGGACTTGGTTACTTCGGTGAAGGCGATTACCGGATCCAAGGCCAATGGGTCCTTCCTGTTGAACACACCGCCGTGCCGAGCAAACGTCGCGATGGGCAGTCAACCCAGCCTAGCAATGCGGCCCTAGCATCTTCCTGGCAGTCGATTTCTGGAGAAAGACACGTGCTCGTCTATACCCACCCGGACCACCGTCTCCACGACCCCGCCGAGCCCCACCGTTTCGGAGGCGTCCTCCTACCCCCGGCGGAGACCGCGGCGCGAGCCGACCGCATCCTCTCCGCTCTGACCCGCCTCGAAGCAGTCGACGTAGCCTGTCCCCCTCCTGTGGACGAGCGGGATTTGCTCCTCGTGCACGAGCCCGAATACCTGGAGTTCCTGCGCACGGCCCACGACCGCTGGAGGGCCGCTACCGGCGCACCGGCCGATGGCGAGGCGGTTGCCTACATCCGTCCTCTCCCAGGCATACCGGGCCGTCCGCCTACCCATGTCGACGCTCAGCTCGGCCTCTACTCCAACGATGTCGATCCGATCCTGGAAGGAACCTGGCCGGCGGCCCTGTCCGCCGCCGCGTCAGCGGTGGCCGCCGCCGGTGCGGTCCATGGCGGGCACGATGCCGCCTACGCCCTCAGCCGTCCTCCGGGCCATCACGCCGGGCCAGCCACTTTCGGCGGTTACTGCTATCTGAACAACACCGCTCTGGCGGCGGCGTGGTTGGCGGCTCGGGGGGCTAGGGTGGCGATCTTGGATGTCGATACCCACCATGGCAACGGCACCCAGGCGGTGTTCTGGAACCGTGGGGACGTTCTGACCATCTCGATCCACGGTGACCCCGAGGTGCATTTCCCGTTCTTCTCCGGCTTTCCCGAGGAGCGCGGAGACGGGGCCGGATCGGGCGCCAACCTCAACATCCCCCTCCCGAGCGGGTCTCGCTGGCCGGTCTACCGGTCCGCCCTGGAGGAGGCCATCGGAGCCGTGAGCTCCTTCGGGGCCGAAGTCCTGGTCGTGGCTCTGGGAGTGGACACCCATGTCACCGACGGCGTGCTGGCCCTAACCGACGAGGACTATCCGCTACTCGGGCAGGCGCTACGTAGCGGCCTGCCCACGGTGATAGTCCAGGAGGGGGGCTACGGAGAAGGCGTGCTGGAGCAGGCGGTTCCCGCGGTGCTGGCTGCGTTTGCCTAGTCGCAGCGCTCGGCGTTTCGTTATGGTTGAGCGGTATGAGTGTGGATTTCCTAGAAGCGCTCGAGTTGGGGGCGCCCGACCAGGATCGACCCAAGCTGAAGCGGAAGGTCTACGAGAAGGAACTGGGTCGGCTCCAGGAGGAGTTGGTCCGCCTGCAGCGCTGGATCAAGCACCGGGGTCTCAAGGTGGTGGTCATCTTCGAGGGCCGTGATGCGGCAGGCAAAGGTGGTGTGATCAAGCGGATCACGGAACGGTTGAATCCCCGCATCGTGCGGGTGGTGGCGCTCGGCACCCCCAGCGACCGGGAGAAGACGCAATGGTGGTTCCAGCGCTACGTGGCCGAGTTGCCCGCAGCCGGCGAGATGGTCCTCTTCGATCGCAGCTGGTACAACCGCGGGGTGGTGGAGCCGGTCATGGGTTTCTGTACCGAGGAGGAATACCGCGAGTTTCTCCGTTCGTGCCCGGAGTTCGAGCGCATGCTCATCCGCTCGGGCATCATCCTGATCAAGTACTGGTTCTCCGTGAGCGACGCCGAGCAGGAGAAGCGCTTCCAGTCCCGGATCAACGATCCCGTGAAGCGCTGGAAGCTGTCACCCGTCGATGTGGAGGGGAGGTCCCGATGGGTGGAGTTCTCCAAGGCCAAGGACATCCTGTTCGCCCACACCGACATCAAGCAGGCGCCCTGGTACGTGGTGAACGCCGACGTCAAGAAGCGGGCCCGCCTCAACTGCATCGCCCATCTCCTGAGCCAGATTCCCTATGAGGACGTGCCCTGGGATGACATCGAGCTACCCGAACGCCAGTCAGGCGTCGGATATGTACGCCCGCCCATCACCGACCAGACCTTCGTCGAGGAGAGGTTCTGAATCTAGGGTCGTTCTTCCGGACCGGGCGGTCGGGCGGCCGCCGCCGTTCTCGCAGGTGGATCAGGCGGACGGCGGTGCCCCTGCTGGCTGTCGCCCTGCTTTACCTCGCCGCTTCCTACTACATAGCGGACAGCGCACTCGACGCGGAGGCCAACCCTGTCGAGGCCACTCCCGGGGACTTCGCCCTGGATTACGAGGACGCACGGTTCTCTCCGCGGGGTTGGTCCGAACTCACGCTGCGCGGATGGTGGATTCCTGCCATGGAACCTCAGGGAGTCGTGATCCGGACCCACGGAATCGACAGCACCCGCAGTTCCATGCTGGGCATGGTCCCTGCTCTGGTCGCCAACGGCTTCTCGGTTCTCGTCTTCGACCTGCGCGGCCACGGCGAGTCTGACGCCGCCCAGATGGGCGCCGGGATACACGAGGCTGACGATCTGCTGGGCGCCGTTGACTACGTGATCAGCGAACGCGGCGCCCGACCCGGCACCATCTTCCTGCACGGCAACTCCTATGGCGGCGCCATCGCTCTGATGGCCGGCTGGCGCGAGCCCGCGGTCGCCGGGGTATTCGCCGATTCGGCCTTCGCCACCCTGTCCGACCTGGTCGTGCAGGAAGTGGCCCGGCGTACGTCAGCGCCCTCCTGGCTGGCATCAGCCCTGCGTCCGGGGGTGGTTCTGATGGCTCGCCTCACCAGGGGCCTCGACGTGGACGGCGTGCGCCCGGCGGAGGACGCCGCTCGGTACCCGTACGCGATCGGTCTGGCCCATTGCGACGTCGACGACCGCATCCCGATCAGCCATCTGCACCGGATCCGTTCGCAACTCCGGCACCCGCCGCTGCTCACCGTCTACGAAGGTTGCGCCCACGGCGACGCGTGGGACGATTACCCGAGCCGCTACGAGGCGAACCTGCTCTCCTACCTCGGTAGCCGTTAGTAATCGGTCTTCCCGACCACCGGCTGAGCACATACATGGTGCAGGGTCGGACTGCGCTGCGCCTAACATGGCCGCCACCCACCTGATCTCCGGTCCGAGGCGCCTGGCGGCGGGCGGGTTGTTGCCGATCCGAACTTCGAGGTATGGCCGAACACCTGGGTCTCAGCGAAGCCGTTTCCAGATACGTGCAGGACGGGGACACGGTTGCCCTGGAGGGCTTCACCCATCTGATCCCGTTCGCCGCCGGCCACGAGATCATCCGCCAGCAGAAGCGGGACCTGACCGTGTCGAGGATGACCCCCGATCTGATCTACGACCAGCTGATCGGGGCCGGATGCGTCCGCAAGCTGCTCTTTTCGTGGGGCGGCAACCCCGGGGTCGGCTCGCTGTATCGCTTCCGGGATGCGGTGGAGAACGGCTGGCCGGTGCCCCTCGAGCTCGAGGAGCACAGCCACGCCGGTCTGACCAACCGCTATGTGGCCGGAGCCTCCGGGATGCCGTTCACCGTCATGAAGGGATACCTGGGCACCTCGCTCGGCGAGATAGCCCCCCACGTCCGGTTCCTGGATTGCCCGTTCACCGGTAAGCCGGTGGCCGCGGTGCGCGCCCTCAACCCCGACACCGGGATTCTCCACGCCCAGCGGGCCGACCGGGCGGGCAACGTGCAGGTTTGGGGGATATCGGGGGTGTTCCGGGAGGTCGTCATGGCGTCCCGGCAGGTGATCGTGACAGTCGAGGAAGTGGTGGATGTGCTGGACCGCCGGCCGGGCGATTTCGTCATGCCTTCGATGGCCATCACCGCGGTCTGCGAGTCCCCCGAAGGCGCCCGGCCGTCCTACGTGCAGGACTACTACGAACGTGACAATGATTGGTACCGCAAGTGGCCCGAGGTGAGCCGGGAGCGGGATGCCTTCCTGGCCTGGCTGGACGAGTCGGTCATGGGAGCATGAACATGGCCGATCGGAAGCCTGCGTGGGCAGCTGACGAGATCATGACCGTGGTGGCGGCCCGCCACCTCCGGGACGGGATGTCATGCTTCGTGGGGATCGGCATCCCCAGCACGGTCGCCAACCTGGCCCGCAACACCCACGCGCCCAACCTGTTTCTCATCTACGAGGCCGGGCCGCTCGGCGCCAAGCCGTACCGCCTTCCGCTGTCGATCGGCGACGGCGAGTTGGCGACGACGGCCGATTCGGTGGTGTCGGTTCCCGAGGTCTTCAACTACTGGTTGCAAGGCGGGCACATCGATGTCGGCTACCTGTCCGCCGCCCAGATCGACCGGTTCGGCAACCTGAACACCACCGTCATCGGTCCGGACTACCACGATCCCAAAGTGCGCCTTCCCGGGGCGGGCGGCGCTCCGGAGATCGCAGCCCACTGCCGGGAGGTCACGGTGATCATGCGCCACACCAGGCGGGCCTTCGTGCCGCGGGTCGACTTCGTGACCTCGATCGGCCTCGGTCCGGAGCCGGGCATCAGATCCCGATTCGGGTTCCGGGGGGCAGGGCCGATCAACGTCATCACCGACCTGGGGGTGCTGAAGCCCGATCCGCTCGACAACGAGTTGACCCTCGTGGCCACGCATCCCGGTGTCGAGGTACAGGATGTCCTGGATCAGACCGAGTGGCCGCTCCGGGTGGCGTCATCCCTGGAAGCGACGGAACCTCCGGCCAGCGAGGAGCTGGCGGTGCTCCGGGACCTCAAGAGCCGCTCCTAGCGCGATGGATCCGGGTTCTTCCGAGGCTGGCGTGACCCCGGCCCCGGACCGGTCATGCAGCAGACCCCCGTTCGTGTCACACCCCCGCCATACGATGCCGGATAACCGAAAGCACCAGCGGTCCGGCCCGGACGTCGACTTGGACCGCATGAGGGAACGTATCGTCGAGATCGCCCCGTCCGGGGTATGGCGGCACGCGCTCAACTCCAAGGTGGTGGCGGCGGGGGAGGGCCCGGCGGGCGGCGCCCGCCGGCCGCGATTTTCGCGTTCTTCGCCCGGTTCGGGTCAGTAGAACGGCATGGCGGGCCACAGCGACGCGGCAGGCCGGACCTGGGACGTCCTTGTGGTCGGCGGGGGAGTGACGGGTTGCTCGGCGGCCTGGCACCTGGCCGGGTACGGGGCCGAGGTCCTGCTTCTCGAGCAGTTCGATCTCAACACCCAGGCCTCCGGCAGGAACGCCGGCAGCTTGCACGGTCAGATACAGCACAGTTCGTTCCTGGAGTTCGGTGAGGAATGGGCCCGCGGCTTCCTGCCGGCTCTACGTTTCCTGGCTGACTCCCTGGACATGTGGAGGGATCTGAGCGATGTGCTGGGTACCGACCTGGAGGTCTCGCTCAACGGTGGACTGCTCATCGCCGAGACCCCCGAGCAGATGAGGGACATCGAACGGAAGGTCGCCATCGAGAGGACCGCCGGCGTGGAATCCGACCTTCTCGGGCGGGCCGATCTCCAGCGGATCGCCCCATACGTGTCCGAGTCGATGGTGGGCGCTCAACTCACCCGGGTGGAGGGGAAGGTCAACTCGATGCTGGCGGCGCCCGCTTTCGCCCGCGCCGCCGCGTCAAGGGGAGCGGTCATCCGCACGGGTGCGGAGGTGCTCGGGCTGGAGTGGCAGGACGGTACGTTCACCGTGTCCACGCCGTCCGGTCCGGTGACAGCGAAGCGGGTCGTGCTGGTCACGGGCAATGACCTCAACCGTTTCGCCTCGCTGTGGGGCGGTGATCTAGCCATCTTCGATGATCCGGCCCAGGTCGGGGCGACCGAACCTCTGGCGCCCATGGTCCACCACCTGGTCTACTTCGCGGGCGGCCAGCTGACCTTCAAGCAGGCCAAGGCCGGAACCCTGCTGATCGGCGGGGGCTGGTCGTCAGACCTCGACCCGGTGACCGGCCACAACCGGGTCAGTCCCCAGAACCTGGTGGCGAACATGAAGGTGGCGCTGCGGGTCGTGCCATCGCTGGCCGGCGTCCGCCTGATCCGCACCTGGCCGGGAAGGGGCCTGGCCACCCCGGACCTGTCCCCGATCATCGGCCGAGTCGGCCCTCCCGGCCTGGTAGTCGGTACCTATCCCCACATGGGCCTGACCGCTGGCCCTCTGATGGGCCGGGTTCTGGCGCAACTGGCGCTGGACCGCACCCCGGAAGTCGACCTGACCCGCTTCGCCCCTGACCGCTTCTGAATGAAATCCCGAGCCACATGCCGTACGAGCATGGGAGAATTGAAGACGATCCACGAGGAAACGAAGGGGATGTCTGTGGGGTATCCGACCCATCCGGGAGTCAGCATCCGGGAGGGATGCCTAGGAGGAAGGCTATCCGTGACCGAGGCGGCGCGGATGCTGGGCGTGGCGCGACACGCCCTGTCCCGTGTCCTGAAGGGACACGCCGGGGTCTCACCGGAAGTGGCGATTCGTCTGGAGAAGGTCGGATGGTCCAATGCAGAGTTCTGGCTGCGCCGCCAGGCCGCCTACGACCTTGCCCAGGCCCGACTGCGGGCCGACGACATCAACGTGGGAAGGACACCTAGGTAGTCAGCCGAGGATGTAACGGTCCACCAGGGTGTCGGCCATCACGGCGCCGAACAGCAAGGCCAGATAGGCGAGGGAGAACATATACAGGGCCCTGGCGCCATCGATCCCGCCGCCCCTTGCCAGCCGGATCGCCCGGTTTATGAATCCGGCCCCCAGCGCGAGCGCGCCGACCAGGTAGACCCATCCGACCGCCCCGGTCACGGCGAACGATGCAGAGAGCGCGACCAGTACCACCGTGTAGAGGAGAATCTGACGCTTGGTTTCGGCCAGCGTGGCAACGACCGGCAGCATCGGGATCCCGGCCCTGGCATAGTCATCCTTGATCAGCAATGCCAGAGCCCAGAAGTGGGGAGGCGTCCACACGAAGATGATGGCGAAGAGAAAGACGGCAGGCAGCTCCACCGTGCCGGTCACCGCCGCCCAACCGACCAGCGGCGGGACGGCTCCGGCGGCGCCGCCGATGACGATGTTCTGCGGGGTTGTCCGCTTGAGACCGAGGGTGTAGACGAACACGTAGATGAGGGTGCCGCTCAGAGCCAGTGCGGCGCTGAGGAGGTTGACGAAAGCGGCCAGCAACACGAACGCGGCCGCATTGAGGACGATCCCGAAAGCGAAGGCGCCCCGTCTGGAGACTCGGCCGCTGGCGACCGGACGGCGGCTGGTACGTCTCATCTTCTGGTCCAGGTCGGCTTCGGCACCGTGGTTGAGGGCGTTCGCTCCTCCCGCCGCCAGGTAACCCGAGACAACCACCAGGACGACCAGCAGGGGATCCGGCCAACCTCCGGCGGCCAGGACCATGCCGCCCAACGCGGTGACCAGCAACAGAGAGATGATCCGTGGCTTGGTGAGCGCGATGTAGTCGCTCCAGACCCGGGATCGGGCGATGCTCGGGGCGCTCATCAACCAGCGGTTTCCCGGCGCCGGGTCGGGACGCGGAAGGTCGCGGGATCGAGCAGGACGGCGACCATCACCACCATCGACACCCACGACAGGGTGGCGAACGTCAGATGCAGCGACGCCGTGAGCGGCGATGACGCCAGCCAAGCCGTCAGCGCTCCCACGCCTATTTCGACTAGGAAGAACCCGGATGCGAGAGCGGCCAACCAGCGCAATTGGGGTAGCGCCGAGCCCAGGATCCACGCCACGAAGCAGGTGCGGAAGACGAGCACGGCCACGACGGCCACCATGTAGCGGTGCCCCATGTTGACCGCGAACGCCATGCCTTCGGGGATGCTCAGACCGTTACACAACGGCCAGCCCGGGCAACTGGCTCCGTAGTTGAGTCCCACCATGTAGGAGCCGTAGAGGATGACGAAGAGCAGACCGGCCGCACCCGCCCACGCAATCATCCGATCCCGTCTGACAACTCGCATTTCGAGGTTCTCCCGATCACCGGATCGATCATCCAGGTGACCGACCAGCCAGGCAATGGCCAGACTCGCCACGGTCAACTCGGCCAGTGCCAGGTGGATCAGGCGTACCCACCACGAGAGCTCGCTCAGTACGGTGAGCCCACCCAGGACCGCAGCGGCGACGACCAGTATGAGGCTGGCGCCGGTTGCAGCGACTGCCGGCTTCGATGCGCGCAGGTGGCGCCAAGCCAGCAACAGCGAGACCACCACCAGGACACCCACCACGGTCGCTGCCAGCCGGTGCGTGAATTCGAGCCAGATGTGGTAGTCGAGCGGTGGGATGATCTGTCCGTGGCAGAGTGGCCAGTCAGGACAGGCATCTCCGGAGCCGGTGACCCGGACGATGCCGCCCAGGGCGACCTGCGCGATAGCGGCGATCAGGGCCACCAGGGTCACCCTTGCGTATCTTGCCCGACCGGAGGGCGAACCGGCGGCGACCCTCGACATTGTCAACTAACTCCAGGCTTTCAAAGGATCCCTCGGCGCGGTCCCGAGCGCGGCTTCGGAGGGCTTCGGGCGGCATCCGGATCGGATGTTCCGGATGCTAATCGGTCAACGCCGCTAGGCCGTAGAGAACCCGCCGCGGCCCGGGCAGGGACCGGGCGAGACCGTGAGCCCATCGAGCCGGACGGTCCTGAAGAAGCGGTGATGGGACCGGGTCACCATCGGGTAACGTCGCTTCGATGTTTGGCAGGGTCATCGTGGTGAATCCGAACAGCACGGAGCGCATCTCGGCCGAGGTCCACGACGCGGTGAGGGACCTTGCCGAGGAGTTGGGGATCGAGGTGGAGGTGATCACGAGCACCGGCGGACCGCCCGCGATCGAATCCGACGAAGAGGTTGCCGCCTCGGTCGAGCCCATGATCGAGACTGCCGCCGGTCACAAGGCGGATGCCTACGTAGTGGCGTGCTTCTCCGACCCGGGTGTCGCGGAGATGAGGGCGAATCTGGAGGCGCCGGTCTTCGGAATAGCCGAGTCGGCCGTGCTGGCGGCGATGTCACGCGGGCGTGGCGTCGGGGTCATATCCGCTGTCGAGAAAGCAATACCGAGGCACGAACGTTACTGGGACCGGATAGGGGTAGCTGCAAGGGTCGTCGGGGATGTGGCCTCCGGGCGGGGTGTTCTCGATCTGGAGAGCGAGGAGGCCTACGAGGATGTCCTGGATGCCGGAAGGCAACTCGCAGACTCCGGCGCGGATGTGCTCGTGCTCGGTTGCACTGGCTTGACCCACCTCCGTGCCCGGCTTCAGGACGACCTCGGCCTGCCGGTCGTGGAGCCGTGCCAGGCCGCAGTCACGTTCGCCGCCGCGGCCCTCCGGGACGCATCCCCGTAGTGGGTAGCACGGTGGTCGTGCTCCAGGGCGACCTCACAGCCGCCCGCACCGATGTGATCGTCAACGCCGCCAACGAGCATCTCGTTCACGGCGGAGGCGTAGCGGCCGCCCTCGCCAGGGTGGGAGGGGAGGAGTTCGTCAAGGACTCCGAGCGGTGGGTCTCGGAGCACGGTCCGGTCCGGCCCGGACAGGCCGCGATTACCAGCGGCGGGGGATTGCCGGCCAGGTGGGTGGTGCACGTGGTGGGACCCCGCTACCGGGAAGGACAGGACAACGAAACCCTGCTCCGCCAGGCGGTGCGGGCCGCCCTGGACGCTGCGAAGGAGCTAGGCGCCACCACCGTGGCCATGCCCGCCATCTCGACCGGGGTGTTCGGCTATCCACTGGACCCGGCCGCGTCGGTGATCGTCACAGAGTCCCTTCGCTGGGCCGAGGCACACCCCGCCATCCTGAGCCAGATCCGGCTGGTGGCCTACGACGACCGCACGGCCGATGCCTTACGGCTTGCCCTGGAACGGCAGGAGTGACCAGCACGCTGGTTGTGGAATAGCCCGGCGATGTCTGGCGTGGCTGCTGCCTGACATCTTGAAGACCCGGAACTGTTCTGCCTCGGCAGGGGGACGGGACGGCACGCCTATCCGCGTATGACGTTCTGCAACCGCGAAACGTTCTGCAACCGCGAACGCTTCTCCGGGGAAGGCAAGCGGTTTACGGTCAGTGACTTCCGCTCCTCCGCGTGCGAGTGGCAGCACATCGGGAGCGGTTGCAGGAGCCTGCGGGTGCGGCACCACCGTCGGGGCCACCACCGAGGATCGGCTGTCGAGGAGAAGAGCGGGATATTTAGTAAAGTAACTTGACAAACTAAATGGTAGGCGGCGAGAATACGGGCCGGAAGGCGGCCGGAGCCGACTAGCCGTATGGCTGGACAGGCTCTCTGGATCACGAGGATGGGAATGACGGCCGGCACCTGTACCTACCGGTGTGTATCGGTTTACCGGGACAGACGGTTCCCGGCGCGGCGGGGCGCCCATCACCGACGCATGGGGATCAAGACGTGATCGACGGATCCGGCTCCTGGGCACTTCGCCTGCGCAACGGCCAAGCGGTCTTCGACGAGTTCATGCAGGCTGCGCCATTCCCGATCTCACGCGCCACGCTGGCCCGCCGGACCGGGTTGTCGAAGCCGACCGTATCCGCCCTGGTGTCGGACCTCGAGGACGCCGGCGTGGTGAGCCTCATCCCTCCTCCCGAAACCTCCCAGAATCGGATCGGGCGCCCGGCCACCCCCTACGCGCTGGTTCCGGACGCCGCGCTGGTGGTGGGAGTGGACATGGGGGCCACCAAGATCATCGTGGGCGTTGCTGACCTGCTCGGGAGGGTCCTGGCCGAGGATCGCATCGAGACCGCCTCCCATGCCCGGGCTGCGGTGGACACGGTCGTGGCGGCCACTACCCGGCTGCTCGAGACCCTGGGGGGCAAGGACCACCTCCTGGAGTCCGGCTGCGTGGGGGTGCCCGGTGTGTACCGCCCGCGGCTCGACCGGGTGGAGATGTCCCCCAACCTCTCAGGGTTCGCCGATCTCCCGATCCGGGCGGAACTCTCCGAACGGCTCGGCGTGCCGGTCACGATCGAGAACGACGTGAATCTGGCTGCGGTGGCGGAAGCGGAAGCGATGGACGATCTGGGTGGGCTGGACTTCGTAGCAATCTCGGTCGGCACCGGAATAGGCGCCGGACTGGTGATGGACGGGAAGCTCTATCGGGGGGGACACGGAGCGGCCGGAGAACTCGGGTCGATCGACATCTCGGGACCGGGCGACAACCGGGGAGGACGGCTCACGTTGGAGGATGTCGCCTCCGCTCCTGCCATCCGCAGGCGGTTCCGTCAAGCAGTGGATTCAGGCTATACCTCCCGCCTCGAGCGCGATGCCGAAGTCTCGGAGATCCTCCTAGCGGCCTCTTCGGGTGACGAAGCCGCATCCGAGGCTATCGGCATCGCCGCCGAGGCGATGGCGTCCGCAGTGGCATGGCTCTGCTGGTTCGGCGATCCGGCCCGGATCGTATTCGGGGGCGGGGTCGGGTCCAATCCCACATTCGTCGATGCGGTGCGCTCCAAGCTGGACTGTTACCTGGACGTGACACCGGAGTTGGTTGCCTCGGCACTGGGCAACCGTGCCGCCTTCATGGGAGCGATCTCTACCGCTCGGGCCTCGGTGAGGACCACCTTCGTGCGGGGCCGGCTGGGCCGATGACCACGATGGTGAGGTCACCGGCCGACGAGATTGCCGCCGCCATCGACGAGGAGGAGCTGGTCGCGTCGCTGCTGGAGGCTGTGCGGATTCCGAGCGTGACCCCGCACGAGACCGCCTTCGCCGGATGGGTCAGGAGCCGGATGGAGGAAGGGCCCTGGAATCGGGTGCGCCTGGTCGAGGCAGAACCCGGAAGGCCCAACGTTTACGCCGAGGCTGGATGCTCGGGGGGAAGGTCGCTGGTGCTGGCTGGTCATCTGGACACAGTGCACGCGGACGACTGGGCGCGGGAGTGGAGCGGGACCGACCGGGCCGATCCCTTCGCCGGAAGCATCGTCGACGGCGAGATATGGGCCCGCGGGGTCACCGACCAGAAGGCAGGTGTCTGCTCGATCATCGAGGCCGTCCGTTCGGTCGACCGGGCAGGTTACCGGCTGGCCGGTCCACTCACAGCACTGCTGGTTTGCGACGAGGAGTCCGGCCAGCCCGGCAGCGGGCTCTCCATAGGAATGCGCGCGGCGGTCTCGCACCTGTTCGACGGCCCCGGTGAGGTGCCGGACTTCGCGATCTACACCGAGCCGACCACCGGGGCCATCTACACCGCCCAGATGGGCTTTCTGATCGCCGACATCACGCTGACCGGCAGATCGGCCTACTTCGGAACCCCCGAGCTCGGTGTCGATGCGCTGCGGGCGGGCCACTCGCTCCTCAGCGAGTTGTGGGACCGCGACGAGGGCCTGCGTGATGGCCCGGACCATGACCTACTGGGCGGACGCTTCCTGCTGGTCACCTCCGTCGAGTCCGGCGGGAACATCGCGGTTCCGGGCGACTTCCGGCTGTCCCTCATCCAGAAGCTGCTGCCGGGAGACGACCTCAGCATCCAGGCTGACGCTTTGCGCGATCTCGCCGCCAGGGTGGCGGACGACCACGGCGTCTCGGCCCAGGTGGTCTTCTCTGCCCCGCGGGACCACCCGGTGGGAGGAACTCCCGACGAGGTCCCGGCGGACCATCCGGGCGTCTGCGCGCTGATGCAATCGATCGAACACACCACCGGTAGCCGTGCCCGGATCGAGGGCGCTCCCTACTGGTCCGAGAAGCCACTGCTCCGGGCGGCCGGGATCCCCGGCGTGTACTTCGCCCCCGGAGACATTGCAACATGTCACACCCCATTCGAAAGGCTCCCGATCCAGGAGCTGATCTCCGCGACCCGCACCCTTGCGCACTTCGTGGCGTCCTGGTGCGGGGTGGAGGAAGCAGGGAGAGGGCGGCCGGAGGAGGAACAATGAAGACAAGAACCGAGACTACGCGGCTGCGGATGGTCGTGGCCACGATGGCGCTGCTCGGCCTGCTGGCCGCGGCCTGCGGCGGTGACGAGGCTGCCGAGGAAACCACCTCGACGACCGTGGCTGCAGCCACCACCCAGGCCCCGGCGACCACTGCAGCGCCGGAAGCACCTGCGGCGCCGGTGGCGCCTGTGACTCGGGGTCCGGGGGGTGAGGCTGCTACGCCGTCGGGTGAGATCGTGCTGTCGGCTGGTGAGGCGGCTGAGGTGAAGTCGGGCGGCTACACGGCTGCTCTGTTGTGGCATACGGCGGGTGCTTTCACGGATGCGGTGAGCCAGGGCGCTCGGGATGCGTTTGCCGAGTTGGGTATCGAGGTGATTGCGGAGACGAACGCTCAGTTCGACGCGGCGCAGCAGGCGAATGATGTCGAGACGGTGATGGCTCAGAATCCTGACATCATTATCAGCCTGGTCCTCGACCCGGTATCGGGCGCGGAGGCTTTCCGTCCGGCTGTGGAAGCGGGTGTCCAGTTGGTGTTCCTGAGCAACGTGCCTGAGGGATATGTGCATGGGACGGACTATGTGGGTGTGGTCACCGATGATCTGGCGGCTATGGGTATCGCGGCTGCTGACCTTCTGGCGGATGCGTTGGGTGGTCAGGGGAAGGTGGGTTTCATCTTCCATGATGCTGCCTATTACGTAACGAACCAGCGGGATCAGGCTTTCAAGGCGTGGATCGAGGCCGCCTATCCGGGGATCGAGATAGTCGATGAGCAGGGTCTGGCGGATCCGGCTGCTGCTGAGGAGATCGCGGCGTCGTTGCTGACCCGCAATCCTGACCTCAACGGCATTTACGCACCGTGGTCGGCGGGTCCCGCCGATGGTGTGCTGGCGGCGTTGCGGGCTGCGGGCGCTTCGGATGTGGCTGTGGTCACTCTCGACCTGGACACGAACGTGTCCCTCGACCTGGTCGAGGGCGGCAACATCGTCGGGATAGCCGCTGACGAGGCCTACGCCCTGGGCCGGACCATGGCCCTCGAGGGCGCCTACGGCCTGATCGGCAAACCGGCACCCCCGTTCGTGGTCGTTCCAGCTATCAAGGTCACCGCCGACAACATCGTCGACGCCTACCGCCAGTCGCTGGCTACCGACCCACCGGCCGAAGTCATGCAAGCCCTCGGTGAGGTGCCGGTGGCGCCGGTTACTCGGGGTCCGGGGGGTGAGGCTGCTACCCCTTCGGGTGAGATTGTCTTGACGGCTGGTGAGGCGGCTGAGGTGCAGTCGGGTGGTTATACGGCTGCCTTGTTGTGGCATACGGCGGGTGCGTTCACTGATGCGGTGAGTCAGGGCGCTCGGGATGCGTTTGCCGAGTTGGGTATCGAGGTCATTGCTGAGACGAACGCGCAGTTCGACGCGGCGCAGCAGGCCAACGACGTGGAAACCGTCATGGCTCAGAACCCCGACATCATTATCAGCCTGGTCTTGGACCCGGTATCGGGCGCCGAAGCGTTCCGTCCCGCGGTCGACGCAGGCGTCCAGCTGGTGTTCCTGAGCAACGTGCCCGAGGGATACGTGCATGGGACCCATTATGTAGGGGTGGTCACCGACGACCTGGCGGCCATGGGTATCGCGGCTGCTGACCTTCTGGCGGATGCGTTGGGTGGTCAGGGGAAGGTGGGTTTCATCTTCCATGATGCTGCCTATTACGTGACGAACCAGCGGGATCAGGCTTTCAAGGCGTGGATCGAGGCCGCCTATCCGGGGATCGAGATAGTCGATGAGCAGGGTCTGGCGGATCCGGCTGCTGCTGAGGAGATCGCGGCGTCGTTGCTGACCCGCAACCCTGACCTGAACGGCATCTATGCGCCGTGGTCGGCGGGTCCGGCTGATGGTGTGCTGGCGGCGTTGCGGGCTGCGGGCGCTTCGGATGTGGCTGTGGTGACCCTTGATCTGGACACGAATGTTTCGTTGGATCTGGTCGAGGGTGGCAACATCGTGGGGATCGCGGCTGACGAGGCCTACGCCCTGGGCCGGACTATGGCTCTGGAGGGCGCCTACGGCCTGATCGGCAAACCGGCTCCGCCGTTCGTGGTCGTGCCTGCGATCAAGGTCACTGCCGACAACATCGTCGACGCCTACCGCCAGTCTCTGGCTACCGACCCACCAACCGAAGTCATGCAAGCCCTCGGAGGATAAGCTGTAGCTGACCGAGTGTCCGAAGGAACTGCCGGAAGTGAAGGCGGTCCGTAAACCGCTACGAGCCGTAGCCGGCTCGATACGGTTGCGGGCACGCCAAGGCGACGACGGCGGGTTGCGACAGTACGTCGTCTACCTGGCCTTCGTCTCGATCCTCGCCGTCTTCGCCGTCTTCCTTTGGGATGACGGGTTCCTCAGCGGCTCCAACCTGCTGAACATCGGCCGCCAGGCGGCGCCGATCGCGGTGATGGCGGTGGGGATGGCCTTCGCCCTGGGGTCGGCGGAGATCGACCTGTCCGTCGGATCCACCGTGGCGCTCTCGTCGCTGGTGGCTGCGGTGGTGGTGGGTGATCACGGGTTCCTGGCCGGCGCCGTCGCCGCGGTGGCCACCGGAGTCGTGGTGGGTCTGTTCAACGGTCTCATCACCGTCAAGATCCGGATCCCGTCATTCCTGGTAACCCTGGGAACGCTGGGCATCATCAGCGGGATCGCCCGGAACATGAACAACCTCCAGTCGATGCCGATCCGGGACGACACCTTCTCGGCCCTGTTCGGCGCCGGTTCGTTGGGACCGGTCTCGTCCCTGGTCGTGTGGACGATCATCGTCCTGGCCCTCGGCCACTTCGCGCTTCACCACCTGCGCTGGGGCCGCCATGTCCTCGCCACGGGAGCGAACCGGGAGTCGGCGAAGGCGTCCGGCCTCAACACGGACCGCATCCGCATCAGCGCGCTGGTGGCCAGTGCGACCACCGCCGCCTTCGCGGGAGTGCTGCTAGCCGGGAGGCTGGCCATCGGTCGCCACGACCTCGGCGAGAACGACCTGCTGACCGTGATAGCGGCGGTCGTCATCGGGGGCACCAACCTTTTCGGGGGACGCGCCTCGATCGCAGGGGCGGTGACCGGGGCGGTCATCATGGCGATGCTCAACAACGGGCTGATCCTGATGGGGCTGGAAGTGGCGGACCAGCTGATCGCCCGCGGCGTGATCATCGTCCTGGCGGTGGCGCTCAGCATGCGAGCACCTGAGGAGAGTTGAGCGACCATGTTCCTGAAGAGACTGCTGACCCGTAACCGGCCCTTCGTGGAGGCGGCCATCCGGCTTCACCAGGAGGGGAGCATCCCCGCCAACAGCTACGTCCTGGATCTGGACGCGATCGAGGCCAACACCCGCCACTTCTCGACCGAGGCCCATCGCCGGGGCCTCACCGTGTACGCGATGACCAAGCAGCTGGGTCGGGCCGGGGGCGCGCTCGATGCGATAACCCGGGGCGGCGCCGACGGTTACGTGGCTGTCGACATGGCCTGCGCCCGGCCCATCGTGGCCGGCGGGCACCGGCTGGGCAATCTGGGGCACCTCGTCCAGATGGCGCGGGCGGAGGCCAGGGAAGCCGCCGGCATGGCCCCCGAGTACTGGACCATCTTCTCCCGTACCAAGGCATCGGAGGCCTCCGCGGCGGTGACCAGGCGCGGACGCACCCAGGACGTGCTGCTCCGGATATGGAACGAAGGCGACATCTTCTACCCAGGTCACGAAGGGGGCTTCCACATCGACGAGCTACCCGCGGCCATCGCCTTCGTGAACGGCTTGAAGGGGCTGCGTTTCGCCGGTCTCACCACGTTCCCCGCCCTTCTCTACGGCAAGGACTCCCGGAAGGTGGCGCCCACCCCCAACGTGGACACTCTCGCCCGGGGTGTGGAGATAGCGTCCGCCACACTCGGAGCCGGCGCCCGCATCGAGGTGAACGCTCCCGGTACGACCTCCACGACGGTCCTCGATCTGCTGGCGGACATCGGGGCCACCCAGGTGGAGCCCGGCCATGGCCTGACCGGTTCGACGCCGCTGCACGCGGTCGAGGAGCTTCCCGAACAGCCCGCCGCCCTCTACCTAACCGAGGTTGCCCACCTGCACCAGGGCGTCCCGTTGTGTTTCGGCGGGGGTTTCTACGTAGACCCGGTCTTCGACGCGTACGACACGCGGGCACTGGTAGCGGCCGATCCCGAGGACGTGTCCACGGAGCCGGTGCCGCTCGACATGCCCGACCCGGCCGGCATCGACTACTACGCGAGGCTGCACCCACCGGCTTCCCGCACGGTCGAGGAGGGGGACACGGTGATCTGCGGGTTCCGAGTTCAGGCCTTCGTGACCCGTGCCTGGGTGGTGGGCGTGACCGGCGCCGGAACTGCCACCCCGGCGGTGGAGGGTGTATGGAACACCCTGGGCGACCGGGTACGGGAAGGGTGACGATGACTGCTCCCGCCCTCGAGGTCCGAGACCTTTCGAAGGCGTTCCGCGCCGTCCAGGCTCTGGACAGCGTCTCCCTCGAGCTTCACAGGGGGCGGGTCACGGCGCTGCTGGGCGACAACGGGGCCGGCAAGTCGACGCTCGTGAAGTGCCTGGCCGGGATCTACCAGCCGGACTCCGGGACCATAAGCATCGACGGGGCCGAACACCGGATCTCTTCTCCGGACGTGGCCCGTTCGCTGGGCGTCGAGTCCGTCCACCAGGACCTGTCGCTCATCGACACGTTGAACGTGGCCGAGAACCTGTTCCTGAACCGGGAGTACACGCGCGGCGGGTGGTTCGGATCAAGGTTGGGGCTGCTTAACAAGAGGCGCATGCACGAGGAGTGTGTGGAGACCCTGGCCCGTCTCGGCATCGCCATCCCGTCACCGCGGCGCCCGGTCGGCCTGCTGTCAGGCGGTCAGCGCCAGGCCATCGCCATCGGGAGGGCGGTGGCCTGGGGCCAGCGGATCGTTCTCCTGGACGAGCCCGCCGCGGCGCTGGGTGTCGAGCAGGCCCGCCGGGTCCTGGATCTGATCAGGGCGCTGCGCGAGTCCAATGTGGCGGTGCTGCTGATCACCCACAACATGGACCGGGTCACGGCCGTGTGCGACCGCGCCGTCGTGCTGCGCCGGGGCCGCAAGACGGCCGAGGCCGACGTCAGCCAGGTCACCCAGGACGACCTGGTGGCTTTCATCACCGGCGCCAGAACCACCGAAGTTCCGGCACGCGAGTAGTCCGGCTGCGAAGGACTGCTCGGCAAGTGGAGGTCGTCGTCGCCTCGAACACCGATGAACTGGCGGCCCGCGCGGCTGATCTCGTCCAGGCGTACCTCCACTCCGCTCCTTCCCCGGTCCTGGGCCTGGCGACCGGCGCGTCGGTGCAACCCCTCTACCGGGAACTGGTGCGCCGGCACCGGGTCGAGGCCCTCTCGTTCGCCGCGACCCGAGCCTTCCTGCTGGACGAGTATGTGGGCCTCGACTCCGACCACCCGCAGCTGTATAGCAACGTCGTCCGCATAGACCTGACCGGACAGGTCGACCTGGACCCGGTCCACCTGCACTCGCCCGACGTCCGCGCCGCCGATCTCGATGTGGAATGCGCCCGCTACGACCGCCGGATCGGCCGGGCGCGGATCGGGCTCCAGATGCTCGGGATCGGGCGCAACGGTCACCTCGCCTTCAACGAGCCCGGCTCATCCTTCGACTCCCGCACGAGGGTCGTGAGCCTCACCGCCATGACCCGAGTGGACAACGCCCGCTTCTTCGAGCACCCGGATGAGGTGCCGCGCCGCGCGGTGACGCAAGGTCTCGGCACGATCATGGAGACCGGCCACCTGATGGTGATGGCGTCCGGTGCCGGCAAGGCCGCTGCTGTCAGCGGAGCCGTGCTCGGTCCTGTCACAGAAACCCTGCCGGCCTCGATCCTCCAGACCCACCCGCGCGTGACTGTGATCCTCGATCCCCGAGCAGCGGGAGCAATTGCAGCCGATTCGCGATTCCGCCAGGTCGCCAGTCGCGCCGGCTAGGTGACCACTTTCATGACGGTGCTGCGGCCGGGGGAGGTGTGGACCCTCCGGTAGCCCAGCATTACCGGCCGGGCCGCACCGACGCCGGTGTCGACCCGGAGGACGGGCGGGTCCAGGAGGCGTACCTTCTCCTCTCCGGCCAGGATCTTCACGTTCTCCTCCCCGACCCGGCTGATGACCTCGGGGCTGATCTGCTGGTTGCCCCTGCCCAGCAGGAAGCCCTGGCCACCGATCACCCCCAGGTAGATGGTGGCGGGAACGTCCGGTTCCAGCAGGGCGACCAGCTCGGCGGCGGTGACGTTGGTGGCGACCATCCGGCGGTTGCGGACCACGTCCACGCCGGCCAGGGTTCCTTCCAGGTCCAGGTGATCGAGGATCCGGGCCACTGTGGTTCCGGGCCCGAGCACGTAGAGGTGGTCGGGGGCCATCTCCTCGGCGAGCTTGCTGCATAGCCGGTCCAGGCTGGCATCGTCCCCGAGCGCGGTGGTGGCCTTGCCCGGCTGGAGAAGGTCACGGACGAAGGGGACCGATGCGACCGAGAAGCCTGCCACGTGGCCCGGGTCGTCCCCGGCGTCCAGCACCTCTCGCCGGGTCAGGGGAACCTGGTCGGGTGTGGCCAGGTAGCGGGCTGCCATGGCGCCGGCCGCCTCCGGCGTGTTTCCGAAGACGGCGGAATGCATCTTGACACCGGTGGGGATGCCCACCACCGGGACCTCGGTTCCGACCACTCCCACGATGTCGCGGGCGGTCCCGTCCCCGCCGGCGAAGGCGATCAGGCCGACACCGTCCTCCAGCATCCGGGCGGCTACCTGACGGGTGTCGGTCGAGGTGGTCGGGTCCGACCGCACCGGTACCACGACAGGGGCGAGCCCGGCTTCCCGGGCGGTGTTCTCTCCCATGGCGCCGGAGCCCGTCATCACCGAGAGCGCGGGCAGGGCGTCCGCGAGCAAGCGGACTGCCCGGCCCGCCCGGCGGTGGGCGATGGGGACCGCTCCGAGGGCGGCGGCCTGCCGGTAGGTCTCGCCGTCGGTGCCGTGGAGGCCCACCGACCCTCCCATTCCCGCGATCGGGTTGACGATCAGGCCCAGCCGCATCGGGTTCGCTCGGTCCATGAACCCGGAAGGTAGTGGTCTGCCTGCGAAACAGCTAGGCGTGCTCTGCTTGCCATCGGCGCCCCTCGCTGCGTTCCGCTTCCTCGACGTACCGCTGGATGAGCAGTTCCAGGGGGTTCACGTCACGATTCCATTAGCGTGTCCTATCCCTGACAGATGGACCCCCGAGAACTCAAGGAGGAACCGATGCCGGAAGTCATAGCGGAGGGCGCCTTCGACCTGGGCGACTACGAGCAGGAGTTGTCCGCCGCGCCGGAGAATCATGCTGTCGGCACCAAGCTCCTCTACGAGAACGACCGGGTGGGAGTCTGGGAGGTGCGACTCCGCCCGGGCGAACGGGCTCCCTTCCACATCCACGACCGGCCCTATTTCTGGACGGTTGTGGATGCGGGCACCGGTCGGCAACGCTCCGGTGACGGCACCTACGCGATCCGCCGCTACGAGGTGGGCGACACCCAATTCGGGAACCACTCGCCGGAGGAGTCGATGATCCACGATCTCGAGAACCGTGGCGACACCGAGATACGATTTATTACGGTAGAACTCTATGAGTAGAGCATTGTTAACATAACCCTCCGACGATCATTGGGCCTTGGACTCAGCGGGACCGAAAGCGCCGACGCGCTCGCTCGCTACGATCCGGTAACGGCCGACCGGAAGGAGCATGGGCAATGGCCGCGAAACTCTACGAGTTCCTCGACGTATCGGCCGGTCTCCAGCCCGGCCAGTTCGGAATCGGAAGGCGCAGCGAGCTAGAGAGCTTGAACGACTTGGATCCGATCTACAAGCGTTTGCTTGATGAGTCGGTCACAGCGGTGGTCAGCGTGATTGCGGCGGACGGCAGGCCCAGCCTTACCCCGATGTGGTTCGGTTACGAGGACGACAAAGTGTTGCTCAACGTCGCCGCCCATCGGAAGAAGACTGCATGGATCAGAGCCAATCCCGAAGTCTCGCTGATCCTTGTCAATCCTGACAATCCTTATCACTGGCTGTCCATGAAGGTGACGGTTTCTCGGGAGATCTCCGAGAACGACCCTGAAGATGGCGCAAGAGCGACCGAGACGATAGACGCGGCCTGGGTCAAGTACACCGGCGCCGAGCCCCCTTACGGGCTGCGCGATCCTTCGATCGATGAGCGCCGGGTGTTGTTCGAGTGTCGGGTGGACAAGGTTTCCACCTTCGGCCAGCCCTAGCAGCAATCTCACGTCCGGTCGGGTCCGGCGCCGACCGCCCCGCTGATGAGCCACATGCCCCGGATCGCGATCGTGGGGGGATCGATCGGCGGCCTGACGGCGGCGCTGGTGTTGCGGGACCTCGGATGCGACGTGAACGTCTACGAACGGTCCACCGCCGAGTTGGAGGCCCGGGGCGCGGGGATCGTCTTGCACCCGGTGACAGTTCGCTACTTCGAGGAGCGCCGTCATCTCGACGCCGCCCGGGTCTCGGTAAGTCTGCCGTGGCTTCGGTTTCTCGACCGGGACGGCTCGGTGGTCCACGAGGAGCGCACCAACTACCGGTTCAGTTCCTGGAACACGCTGTACCGCAACCTCCTGGCGTGCTTCGACCAGAACCGCTACCACCTCGGCCACGAGATGATCGATGTTGAACAGGATGACAGGCGGGCAAGGCTCCGGTTCGCCAACGGAGCAACCACCTCGGCCGACTTGGTGGTGTGCGCCGACGGCGTCTCGTCGCGATCCAGGGCGATCCTTCAACCTCATGTCGCGCCGCGCTACGCCGGCTACGTCGCATGGCGGGGCACGATCCCGGAGTCGGAACTGTCCCCTCTGACCTTGCGCCGGCTCGGGGATGCCATCACCTACCACCTCACCGCCGAGGGACACGTCCTCATCTACCCGATCCCGGGCCCGTCAGGCGAGTTGACGCCCGGACGGCGGACCCAAGGGTTCGTCTGGTACCACAACTACGCCGACGGAGGTGAGCTGCATGACCTGCTCACCGACCGGACCGGGCGCCGTAGAGACTCGTCGGTGCCGCCCGGACGCATGCAAGACCCGTATGTGTCCTGGGTCCGCCGCTACGCCGCCGCGACCTTTCCGCCGGCGATCGCAGAGGTGGTCACGCGTACCGTCGATCCGTTCGTCCAGGTGGTGCTGGATGTGGCCGTGCGTCGGATGGCCTTCGGCAGGGTATGCCTGATCGGAGATGCGGCTATTTTGGTGCGCCCGCACGCCGGCGCCGGAACCGCCAAGGCCTGCTCCGACGCATGGGCGCTGCGTGACGCCCTCCACGAAGCCGGCGGAGACCCGCAGACGGCGCTGGCTGCCTGGGCGCCTCGGCAGTTGGCGGTGGGCCATGCCCTGATGGAGCGGGCGCGCTGGATGGGGGACGGAAGCCAGTTCCGCCACGACTGGACACCGGGGGACCCTCGCCTCCGGTTCGGCCTCTACCAGGCTGGAGACTCGGTATTCGACACGCCGTGAATCGAGGTGGCTGCCTTGAACTTGTCCGGTTCTTTGTTCCGTCCTCAACTGAACATTCGGCGGCCCGAGGGTGCGGGGGGGGGCGTAGCGCCTGGTTCTGCTCGTAGCGCTGCTTCCTCCGACCTGAAAGGCGCCCGCCCTGCGGCCGCATCCGGGCGCGGTCGACAACAAGCCACCCGGGGACCCGACGGCCGAATGGCGCAAAGCCCGGCAGTGGGTTGTATACAAGGAGTCACTGGTAGACGGCCGATGGACGCGCGGCAGCCTCCCATCGGTAGAGTTAACGGCCAGCAAGATGAGCGCGAGACCGAAGGTGTGATGGAGTGAACAGAGCCCACCCATACATGGCCAACTCCACGGAGGAGGCCAAGAAGCACATGCTCAACGCGATCGGCGCCGCCACCGTCGATGAACTGTTCGAGCAGATACCCGACGAACACATAACCACTCGGCAATTCGGGCTGCCCGAGCCCCTTGCGTCCGAGGTGGAGCTCAAGCGGCATCTGACCGGGGTGCTCGGGAAGAACGAGCATTGCGAGGACAACATCAGCTTCCTGGGAGGCGGCACCTGGCAGCACCACGTGCCGGCCATATGCGATGAGATCTGGACCCGCAGCGAGTTCCTGACCTCGGTATGGGGTACAGGTTCTTCCGACCTGGGCCGCAACCAGGCCTGGTTCGAGTTCGCCAGCCAACTGGGGGAGCTGGTGGGAATGGAATTCGTGGGCCTGCCCGTCTACAGCTGGGGCGCCGCCGTGGGCCATTCGATGCGGATGTCGACCCGGATGACGGGACGGGGCCGGATCCTGGTTCCCGCCCTGATGGATCCGCAGCGCCTGGACGTGGCCCGGACCTACGCCGGGTTCCCGGAACAGGAGGGCCACATCGAGATCGCCTATGTGGGTTACGACCAGGCCACCGGACGACTCGATCTGGCCGACCTCGTCAGCCGCCTTGACGACGACGTCGCCGCGGTCTACTTCGAGAACCCCGGCTACCTCGGGGTGATCGAGGACCAGGCCGCCGAGATCGCGCGGATGGCCAGAGCTGCCGGGGCTGAAACCATCGTCGGCGTCGATCCGACCTCGCTCGGCGTGATCGTCCCGCCCTCCGATTACGGCGCAGACATCGCGGTGGGGACCACCCAGCCGCTCGGTATCCATATGAACGGCGGCGGCGGGGTCGGGGGCTTCATCGCCACCCGGGACGAGGAGCGCTACGCCCGGGAATACCCCACGCTTCAGGTCAGCCTCACAGACACCACCCAAGAGGGGGAGCGGGCCTTCGGACTAGCCCTCTTCCAGCAGAGCTCGTACGGCTCCCGGGAGGACGGAAAGGACTGGACCGGGAACTCGGTGTACCTGTGGGCGATCGCCAATGCCGCCTACATGTCGGTTCTGGGACCGTCTGGCTTCGAGGAGTTGGGCGGGGCGATCCTCCGGCGAAGCCACTATGCCGCCAAGCGGATAGCAGCCGTGCCGGGGGTGTCGGTGCCATGGCCGACCGGCTTCTTCAAGGAGTTCGTGGTCCGGTTCGACGAGACCGGTCCTCCTGTGGCCGAGATCAACCGGCGACTCAGGGGACACGGCATCTTCGGCGGCCGCGACCTGAGCCGCGACTTTCCTGACCTTGGACAGAGCGCCCTGTACTGCGTGACCGAGGTGCATAGCCGGGCCGACATTGACCGCCTGACCACGGCGCTGGAGGAGGTGACGCGATGACCACCAACGGATTGAGGAAGTACCACGCCGCCGTCTGGGACGAGCCGCTGGTGATGGAGATGGGTCGGACCGGTCGCCGCGGGCAGCTCTTCCCCGTGGACGAACCCGAGCTCGACGCGGTGGTTGGTGACACCTCCGACCTGGTTCCGGAGTCCCTGCGCCGGGGCCGGCCGGCCGACCTGCCCGAGATGTCGGAGCCCGAGGTACTGCGCCACTACCTGCATCTCAGCCAGGAGGTACTGGGGATGATGGGTATCAGCCTGTTCGGCACCTGCACCATGAAGTACAACCCTCGGGTCACCGAGGCCCTCACCCGGCAGCCGTTCGTGGCCGAGACCCATCCCGATCAGGACGTCGAAACGCTCCAGGGCACGCTCGGGGTCATCCACGGGCTCGATCGGATGCTCCGGGAGCTCACCGGGATGGATCAGTTCGTGTTCCAGCCGGGCGGAGGCGCCGACGCCGCGTTCCTGCACGCCACGGTGACCAGGGCCTACCACGAGGCCCGCGGGGACCTGGCCCGGCGGCGCGAGATCATCACCACTGCCCAGGCCCATCCATGCAATCCCGCCACCGCCGCGGCGGCCGGATTCGAGGTGATCACCCTTCCCCTCGAAGAGGAGGGCTATGCGTCGGTGGAGGCGCTCCGGGCGGCGGCATCGGAGCGGACAGCGGCTCTGATGGTCAACAACCCGGACGACATCGGCATCTACAACCCCCACATCAAGGAGTGGGTGGACATCGTCCACTCCGTTGGTGGGCTCTGTTTCTACGACACCGCCAACTTCAACGGCGTGATGGGCCGGATCAGGGCCCGGGAACTGGGCTTCGACGCCTGCATGATGATGCTCCACAAGACCTTCGGCGCCCCCAAGGCGGGCGGCGGACCGGCGGTGGGCGCCTACGGGTGCTCGGAGAAGCTGGCCCCCTACCTGACCGCGCCCGTGGTGGTCAAGGGTGATGACGGAGCGTTCGCCATCGAGGTCCCCGAGCACGCCGGCAGCACCCAGGTGCGGGAGTATCTGGGCAACATCCCGGTCATCATCAAGGCCTACTCGTGGCTCCGGGCGTTGGGCGCAGCGGGAGTGAAGGAAGCGGCCGACCTCTCGCTGCTGGCGAACAACTACATGGAGACCCGGCTGCTGCAGATCCCCGGCGTGTCCAAGGGCCTTTCCCATCTGGACGAGTACCGGATGGAGATGACCCGCTACAGCCTGGGCGAGCTCACGGAGGAGACCGGCGTCACCACTGTCGACGTAGCCAACCGGATGGTCGACTACGGCGTGGATGCCTTCTGGATGAGCCACGAGCCCTGGTTCATCCCGGAGCCGTTCACGCCCGAGGCGGGGGAGATGTGGTCGGTCGAGGACCTGGACTACTGGATCGACGTCATAGCGGCCATTTGCGAGGAGGCCCGGACCGATCCCGAACTGGTCAAGACCGCTCCCCACAACCAGCCCATCCACCGGGTGGTCGGGAGCGGGCTGGACGATCCCGACCGGTGGGCCACCACCTGGCGGGCGTACCGCCGCAAGAACGGGCTCGAAGGCTGATTCGAGGGTGCGCGTCGGCGTACCGGGGGTAGAGCCTCCCGCAGAATCGGTCCGGCTGACCTTCGAGGGCCGCCCCGTGGAGGGGTTGGCGGGGGACACGCTGGCGTCGGCCCTGGTGGCCGCTGGCGAGATGGGTTTGCGCGAGGCGGTGGACGGGGGCCGGCGGGGGGTCTTCTGCGGGATGGGCGCCTGCCACGAGTGCGCGGTGGTGGTCGATGATCAGCCCGGGATGCTGGCCTGCATGGCCGGTGTGGAGGACGGGCAGGACGTGAGGCGGCAGCCGGCCGCTCCGGGACCTCCGGACGTGTCCCCGGGTGGCCGACCCCTGCGGGAGTTGTCGCCGACGGTTCTGGTGGTGGGTGGCGGGCCGGGAGGTCTGTCGGCGGCTTCGGTCATCGCCGAGCACGGTGTGGACGTGGTGGTGGTCGACGAGCGGTCCAAGCTGGGCGGCCAGTTCTACAAGCAACCCCCGCCGGAGCGGGCCATCGACGATTCCCGCATCGACTCCCAGTACCGGGCCGGACGCAAGTTGATCGTCAGGGCACAGGAAGCCGGGGTCACGTTCCTCAGCGGAGTCACTCTGTGGGGGGCCTTCGCACCCGAGCGGCTGGCTGCCCGGAGCGAGGACTGCGACTGGGTGTTGCGTCCCGGGCGGCTGGTGCTGGCCACCGGCGCCCACGAGCGCCCCGTTCCCATACCGGGCTGGACCCTGCCCGGCGTGATGACGACCGGCGCCGCCCAGACCCTGCTCCGATCCAGCCAGGTGGCTCCCGGAGAGCGGGTGATCCTCTCCGGCAACGGCCCGCTCAACATGCAGGTCGCCGCCGAACTGGTCCGGGCCGGGGTCAAGGTGGTGGCGCTGGCCGAGCAGGCGGATCTCCGGTGGTGGCGCAATCTCGGTAACGGCGCGGGGATGCTGGCGTCGGCGCCCGAGCTGGTCGGCAAGGGGTTCTCCTACCGGACGACCCTCGTCAGGGCCGGGGTTCCGGTGATCGACCGCGCCTCGGTGGTCGAGATCCGGGGCGATCAGCGGGCAGAGGCGGCGGTGGTGGCCCGCCTGGACCCTGCCGGCAACCCGCTACCGGGAACGGAGCGGGAGTTCGCGGCCGATGCGGTCTGCCTCGGTTACGGGTTCATCCCGGCCAACGAGATCTCCCGTGCCCTGGGATGCGATCATCGTTACGACCCGGTTACCGACACACTCCTAGTGGTTCGTACGAGCACCGGGCGGACCTCGCTCGACCCGGTCTGGGTGGTTGGGGACGCCGGTGGGATCAACGGCGCCTACGTGGCGACCGCCCTCGGCACCATCGCCGGCGTCGATGTACTGGCAGACCTCGGACTCGTATTGCCTGATCGCCTGGCCCGAGCCCTGTCCCCCGCCCGCAAGACCCTCCTCCGGCACCGGCGCTTCCAGCGTCACCTGAGCGGCCTATATCGAGCCGAGCCCTTGACAACCCAACTGGCCCGTGACGACACCCTGGTCTGCCGCTGCGAATCCGTCACCCTCGGTGAGTTGCAGGAAGCACTGGTCGGCGGGGCCATGTCCGCCGGTGCGGCCAAGCGCCTGACTCGGGCCGGCATGGGCAAGTGCCAGGGCCGCTATTGCAGCCCGTCGGTGCTCGCGCTGGCCACCGAAGCCTCCGGAGTTACCCCTGATGAGTTCTCCGGCTTCGCCCCCCAGGCGCCGATCCGCCCCGTAGCCATCGGCGAGGTCGCCGGAACCAGCGTCTAGCAGCGTTCGAATACGACTCATCATGCGGTCGGTCGATTGCGGCCTCGAGTCCGTCCTGAGAAGGGCGTCTCAACGCGAGGCGCTCGTTCCCTCACCGGTGGCACGGGCGGGCGGTCGGTTAGAGTGACGGGGCCGGCAACTGGAGGAATGATGGCCAAGGAGTTTCGGGGCAGCTACACGGTATCGGTCACACCTTTCACGGAGGACGCTTCGGGCGTCGACTTCGGAGCGCTGAAGAACTACCTGGACTGGCAGATAGAGGTCGGCGTGCCGGGCATCATCGCGCTGGGCAGCACGGGGGAGTTCCTGACGGTGAGCGACGAGGAGCGCCGCCAACTCGTGGAGACCTACGTCAACCACATCGACGGGCGCATGCCGGTGATCATCGGCACGATGAACGCCCACACCCCGAATGCCGTCCGGCACAGCCGCCAGGCGGAGGACCTGGGCGCCGACGGCGTGATGATCATCCCGCCGTACTACTACACACCCACCGACGACGAGATCTTCCGGTACTACGAGGCGATCGACGCGGCCATCTCGATACCGATCATGCTCTACAACAACCCGGTCACCTCCAATGTGGACATGTCGGCCAAGCTCCAGGCCAAGCTGTGCTTGGAGTTGGAGTCGGTGCAGTACGTAAAGGAGTCGAGCCTGCATCTCTCCCGCGTGCCGGAGGTGATAGAGGCCTCCGGGGGGCGGATGAAGGTGTACGCCGGGGAGTGGGTCGTCGACTCCTACCTGCTCGGTGCGATCGGGTACGTCAACCCGTTCGGCAACTACCTCCCGCGGGCTTCGGGCCGTATCTTCGAGTTGCTCGAAGCGGGGCGCATCGAGGACGCTCGGGCCATCTGGCGCCCGATCGACCGGATCGAGCACACGATCGCCGAGGGCCACCCCACCTACGGCCACCAGTGCTACTCCAAGGCGCTCGCGGCCGCGGTAGGTCACCCGATGGGTGACGTGAGGGCGCCTCTGACCACCTACGCGGAGTTGGGTGAGGAGGGACGCGAGCGGATGGCGAGGTTGATGCCGCTGGTCGAGGAAGCCGAGTCGCTGGCCGACTCATTCGGTCTCTAGGCCACGCCTGATTGTTTCGCAGGTAGGTCACTAACCGCTCGAGTGGGAGGATCGGACTTCCCGGCTAGTCATGACCGTGGCCGCGGTCGGATCGGCATAGTCGGGGGAGGATCGATCGGTGTCGGTTGGGCGATCGTCTTCGCGCGGGCAGGGCTTGTCACCACGGTGTTCGAACCGGACGGAGGCCGCCGTCGGGTCTTGCTCGAAGAGGTGGAGGTCCGGCTGGGCGAGTTGGATGCCTTCGGTCTCATTGACGAGTCACCCGCCGAGATCGTCGCCCGGCTGGCGGTCACCGGCGATCTGGGCGAGGCGCTGGACGGCGCCGTACACGTCCAGGAGTGCGCCCCGGAGTCCCTTCCGCTGAAGGTCGACCTGTTCGAGAGGATGGATGGGCTGGCGGACGCCGCCACCACGCTCGCCAGCTCCTCCTCCACCATGACCGTCTCCGGCATCGCCGCAGAGCTTCCCGGCCGCTCGCGCTGCCTCCTCGCCCACCCTGGCAACCCGCCCTACCTGATCCGGGTGGTCGAGCTGGCGCCGGCGCCGTTCACGGCCCCGGAAACGGTGGATTCGACCCGCGAACTGTTCTCCAGCGCCGGGATGCTCCCGATCATGGTCCGCGAGGAGATCGATTGCCTGGTGTTCAACCGGCTCCAGGGTGCGCTGCTCCGTGAGGCCCTGTGCCTGGTCAGGGACGGAGTGGTCGCACCAGGTGATCTCGACCTGCTGGTTTCCGAAGGATTGGCCCGCCGGTGGTCGGTGATCGGCCCCCTGGCTGTTGCCGAGTTGAACACCCGTGGGGGTATCGCCGCTCATGCCGGGTTCATGGGACGTGCCTACGGCCGGATCGGGATTGAGCGCGGTCAGGAAGACCCGTGGGAATCCGACGTGGTCCAGCGGGTGGCCGAGGACCTGGAGTCCAGATTCCCACCGTCCTGCCGGGACGAGCAGGTGCTATGGCGGGACCGGGAGTTGATGCATCTCGAGTCGGAGCGCCGCCGCCGCTCCAGATGACCACCCGCCTCGTTCAGGCGAATCACCGGCTCCGGGCCGGTACCCCCCGTCTCAGCACCGATGGGATCGTGAGAACGCGAAGAATAGGGGTTATAAACCAGCGATTAGAATATGTTGATGGACGTGGACGCTATCACCAACCTGCTGATCTCGCTGGTCGCCGGCCTGGCCGGCGTGGTGCTGATCCTGCTGCGCGCTGAGATCAAGCAACTCCGTGCAGAGTTGAACGGGTTCCGCGCCGAGATGAGCGGGCGTTTCGACGCGGTGATAGCCACGCAGAAGGAGCACGGCGAACGGTTGGCAAGACTGGAGACCCTGGTCGAGTTCCTCATCGGCCCCTTCCGTTCCATCGCCACGGATTCCAAGGCTGACGAGCAGGCGATGCTGGCATTCCGCGGCCACGCGCCGGACGAGGCTGAAGAAGCCTGATCCCGGGCTTGTCGAACCCCGCGCCTCCGACGCACCACCTGTAGCCGCCGCATCCGGCAGGGTGCGGTGAAAGTGTGTAGGTCGGCCCGGCGCCCGTCGGGTGATCGATCAGGTGAGGTTGGTGATCCGGACCTGGGCCTCGGCCATGTGGAGCGACGCCACCATCGGGTCGATGCACACCGCGTCGATGAGGTGGGCCACTTCCCGGATCATGCCTCCCCATATGGTGCAGCCGAACAGGATGGCTTCCACGGGCCCTCGCTCCAGCATGGCCCGGGCGGCCGGTACTCCCTGCTCGTGGAGCTGGCGGCGGAACCGATCCTGGACGATCTCGGCGGTGACCTCCATGTTGCCGATCAGGCTGTCCTCGCCATCCACGTGCATCGGCACGAAGGCGATGTCGCTCACCGCGTCCGACAGCCCGTAGGCCCGGAGGTTGCCCCGCACCCAGTTGGCGGTGGTCTTCCAGTCGTGCTCGTCGGGGAAGAGCATGCCGATGTTGAGGCCCCGCCCGGCAGCCAGCGCCGCGGAGGCCTGAAGAGGACCGATCACCGGTATCTTCACCGACCGCTGTGCCTCCATCAGGGCAGGGTCCGAGCAGCACCCGATGATGGCGGCGTCGGAGCCCTCCTCCTCGGCCCGGAGAACCGTGGCGATCAGTTCGTTCATGTACAGCGGTACCGGGGAGAGCATCGGGCCGGTCAGTTCCGGCGGTAGGTCGAGGTGAACCACCTCGACGAAGACGCCGCTCGATGCGTGCTTCTCGAGCACCGAGACGGCACGCGGGACGTGGATGTCGATCCCTATCGGTTCGATGAAGGTGATCTTCATTCCTGCCTCCTGAGGTTGCCGGACTACGGGAGCACTACCCCGCTTCGGATACAGTAGGACTCGAATCTTATCGTTCGGCCTCGCCGGGCGCGGCAGGAAACCACCCGGGAGGTGAAGTAATGGCACAACCGCTCGAGGGCAAGGTGATCCTGGTGACCGGGGCCTCGAGGGGCATCGGTTTCGAGATCGCCCGAGAGTTGGGACGGGCCGGCGCCTCGGTGGTGGCCCATTACGCCAGCACGAAGCATGGGGCCGAGGAGGCAACCGCCGAGTTGCCACCCGACCGCAAGCTCCTTGTACAAGCCGACTTCGCGAAGCGCCGGGCGGGAAACACGGTCTGGGACCAGGCGGTCGCTTGGAAGGGCCGGGTCGACGTGCTGGTCAACAACGCCGCCATCCTGGCGGAACTCGATTGGGACGGTACGGAGGACGAATGGGACCGTATCTGGCAGGCCACCTGGCAGGTGAACGTCGTCGAGCCGGCCCGCCTCACCCGCTCCGCAGTCCGTCACTTCGTCGCAAACGGCGAGGGAACGGTGATCAGCCTGTCCAGCTGGCTGGCCTACCGGGCCGGTCGAGCCGCCATGGCCGCCTACAGCGCCTCCAAGGGAGCGCTGACCGCCCTGACCAAATCGGTGGCGGGTGACTACGCGCGCCAAGGCGTGGTCGCCTTCAACATCGCTCCGGGAATGGTGCGCACCGACATGTCCATCGACGCAGCCGAGCAATTCGGCGGCGAGGAAGGCACGGCCGGCGAGCTTGCCATGGGGGAGTGGATCCCCCCGGTGGAGATCGCCCGCATCGTGGTGTTCCTGTCGAGGGGTGACTGCCGCCACCTGTCCGGCGCCACCATCGACATCAACGGCGCCAGCTACATGCGCTGAGTCCCCCGCTCCTGGGAGGGGAGGGTCAGGGCGTCGATGGGCGGGTGGTCTGCCATCCGAGGTTGGCGAGTAGCACTACCCCGGTGCCGACCAGTAGGGCTTGGGGGTTAGCGATCGACACGTCGGCCAAGGTCCAGAGCCAGAGCATCTGGAGGGCGGGGGAGAGGAACATGACGCGTTGAACGCTCAGGCTGGATGTGGTGTACAGGGAATACCGGTGGGCCAGGGAGCCGACCGCGTCCACGGCGCCGGCGAGTGCTAGGAGACCGGCGGTGGTCGGGGCGAGCCCGACGCTGGCGGACGGAAAGAACAGGGCGCTACCCAGCAGGGTCAGGGGGAGGGCGCCGAGCCTTCCCGCGACTGCCGCGAAAGTGGCGTTCCACACCAGATCGTTCGGGTCGTCGCCGGGCCAAGCCATCAGGCGTCCCGTGGATACCGCTGTCCAGAGGCCTCCGCTGGCGGCGGCGGTACCTGCCAACGCCACGAGTATCCCTGTCCAGTTCAAGGTCGCTACCGCGCCGGTCTCCGACCAGATGACCACGGCGGCGCCCGCGAAGGAGAGGATCATCAGCATCCAGTGCATCCTGCCCATGACATGCGGGGAGGTTTGTTTCGCGTTGGAGAGCCTCGTCCCCAGCCGGGCGGCCAGCCATACCATTCCGATAAGCATCAGCTGGAAGATGATGGTCACCACCAGCGGGTCGATCAGGGTGGCTGCCCACACCCAGAAGGCGAGGTCTACGGCCAGGGAAACCGCCATCCATACGGCCGGGGTTCGCAACAGGTCCAGAGAGGTCCGGACGCGGCGCGGCTCTCCGCCGGCTCCCCAATACGACAGCAGGCGACGGGCGCTCGCTCGCCATTGTCTCCGTCTGCTCGGTACGACGAAGAAGATCGGGAGCATGGTCAGGACCTGGAAGACCAGTAGCCACGAACGCCACGCGAAAGGGTCGGCGCTGTTGTGGGTATAGACAAACAACAGGGGCAAGCAGGAGCTGGTGGTGACCGCGGCCAGAGCCCATAATGTCCCCTTGGTGGTCGGGTTCATCGGCAGAACGATCCTGAATCTCTCGGCTGGTGTCGTGGGATCGCCGACGGAGTGCGACCAAAGGGTGGCTGCCGCCCGCGTCCGTCCCTCCAGAGGTTGTCTACCCAGCCCTCAGGCGGGGTCCCATTCTCGGCATCCGATCGCCTCTTCGTCACGGTCGTGTCCTGTCCGGCATACCGGCCGGTCTGATCACAGGTATCGGGCCGCAACCGTTGCGAGCTCGTGGGAGATCGTACATGCGGCCCATGGGAGGTCGGGCCAGATGCTGGCAAGAGCACCGGCTCGCCGCTCGGGTCCGGCGTGGCAGTAGTGGCCGTCTAGGGTGTTGGTCAAGAGCGGAGGGCCTCCGCCGGGTGCGCTTGCAGGAGGAACACCAATGCCTGTCGGGTTGGATTCGGCGCTGGACGAGATTCTGGACCGTGGTTCCCTGAGGATTCCCATCGAGTTTCTGGGTCACCCCGATACGGGAGATCCGCCCGAGATGTTCCGGGATCCCGAGACCGGCGAACCGGACGGTCTGGCACCGAGGGTCGGTGCGATGATCGCGTCGGACCTCGGCGTTGAGCTCGATATCGTGGAGATCCTCTGGCCGGACCAGATTCCCGCACTGTTCAACCGGACGGTGGACCTTCTTCCCAAGCACACCCTTTTCCCTCAGAGGGCCCTCCGACTGGAGTTCGTGATGGGTCGCCTGATGCAGATCCGTGTCACCTGTCAGGTGCCGACCGAGAGGGCGCACCAAGGGGTCGAGTCACTGGATCGGGAGGGTCTCCGGATCGGGGTGTGGCATGGATCGAGCAACAGAGACGTTGCCGGGCGCTTTTTCCCGGCGGCGACCGTGGTGGAGTCTCCGGATCCGACCCGGTTGCTGCTCGACGGACAGGTCGATGCTGTCATCGGCGACGCGGTCACGCGGCGATACCTGGAACTCAATCCAGAACTGGGACTGTTGCGAGAGCCGGACGGCACGCTGGTGATCCTGTCGCGGGGGTACAACAAGATCTCGATCCGCCCCGGCGATCCGAGATTCCTCAACTGGCTGAACAGCTGGTACGACTACCGCGCCGCCGAGGGGGATATCGAGGAGCTCTGCGTGACGTGGTGGGAGAGCTTCATGGCGGACCGGGAGTAGCAGGAGCTTCGCCACTACCCGGACGGGTACCCATTCGGCTCTCACGCCAGACCTCTACCTCCCGTTCCTCGCCCTACACGCAGCGCGATTCAAGTTGCGGATCGCTCGGCGCGGCAAATATGATGACATCTGTTCCCCAGCCTTCAGGAGGGCGAGTATGAAGATGCTTTGGAAACGGACGCCACCCGTCATGGCGCTCGTGCTCGGTCTGGCGATGGTCGCCGCTGCTTGTGGCGGTACTGAGACCGTCACCGAGACGGTGGTGGTTACATCCATCGTGACCGAGACCGAGGAAGTGGTCGTGACCGAGGAAGTGGTGGTCACCGAGGAAGTGGTGGTGACCGAGACCGTCGAGGTGATGGTCGACGACTCCGAGGCGCGCACGCTCCGTATCGCCATCGCCGATGACGTGGAGCAGCTCGACCCCGCCCTGGGCTCGGCACAGCTGACCAACCTGGTCCTGAAGAACGTCTACATGCAGCCCGTCCAGTACCGTCCCGGTCCTGATGTGGGCGGCTTCTCCTATGCCGACACCACCTCCTTCGAGGGTCAGTGGATCGAGTCGTGGGACTTCAGCGATGACTTCCAGACGATCACCCTTAAGCTCCGTCAGAATCTGACGTTCCCGACCAGTGGCAACCCGGTAACCGTTGACGACGCGATCTACACGATCAACCGGGCGCTTGCCACCGGACCGGCCGGACCGGCCTGGGTCTGGGGCAACATCGGCGTGACATCGATCGACCAGATCGAGCGGGTCGATGATCGGACGCTCGTCGTTCACAACGCCAGGCCTTCCACGATCGTGCTGCCGCTGATGAGAGACCAGACCATGGGCATCATGGACAGCGTGACCATCCAGGCGAATTCCACCGATGACGATCCCTGGGGCCGGGACTGGCTCAAGCAGAACTACGCCGGCAACGGCCGCTACGTGGTGGACAGCTGGGAGCGCGGATCGCGCATGGTTCTGAAGCGCAACCCCACCTGGACGGGTTTCCAGCCCTACTTCGAGACGGTGGAGTTGCTGACGGTGCCCGAGGCGGCCAACCGTCTCGCCCTGCTACAGAGCGGTGATGTGGACATCGCCCTCGATCTATCCGTACAGCAGTTGGCTACCGCAGCTACTTCGGACGGTGTGAAGGTTCTGTCGGTCCCCGACCGGAACGGGATCAACGTACTGATGAACAACCAGGCCCCGCCGTTCGACAACGTGACCTTGCGTAAGGCGATGTCCTACGCGGTCGACTACAACGCGATAGTCAACGGCGTCCTGAATGGCCAGGCCGTCCCGAGCCAAGGGCCCATATCGGTGAATTCCAGGTTCTTCGACCTGTACAACCTGGAGGACGCGTGGCTCTACGAGCATGATCCCGACAGGGCTCGGCAGCTCATGGCGGAAGCCGGCTATGCCGACGGGTTCGAGTTCGAGATGGTCATCCGCCAGAACGTCCCACTCGATGAGGCGGTCGCTACGAACCTCAAGGCGCAATTCGCCGACCTTGGGATTGACATGAGCATCCGTCCTGTCACCGGGGCCGAGATGTTCGATCACCTGTTCGGCCTCACCTACGGAGGTATGGCCTTCCGGGGCGGTCTCCTCGACTACGTCGATGACCCCTACTACCAGTTCTTCCTGTGGTGGGATTCGCAGGACGCGGCGATCAACTGGACCGGCTTCGTGGACCCGCGGATCGATGAGATCCTCGACGAAACGGCTTCGGTAGTCTCGGATCCGGGACGGCGCGAGCCCTACCGGGAGGCAGTGACCCGATTGGTCGACGCGGCACCGATGCTGTGGCTTGCCAATGCCAACTTCACGCTGGCGATGCGTGAGGACATCGGTGGGTTCACGCTCCATCCCGACGGGCTTCTCTGGTTCGCGACCCTGAATCGCGCCGGCTAGGTCCATCGGCAATCACTACAACGAAGATCGGGAGGGCGACGCCTAGGGCGGCCGCCCTCCTGATCGTTCCACCTTCTTGGAGCCACGCATAGAAGCGACACAGGCAACTAGTCAGGAGCGGGAGACCCGCGATCGGATCTCCGGACTTCGTAGATGGGCCATGTTCCTGGCCAACCGCGTGGTGGTTCTCGCCGTCGTCCTCCTGGCAGTGGTCATGATCGGTTTCACGATCACCCGCTCCACTGGTACCCCCCTGTACGCCTCGCTGGGAGTTGCGGTGAGCGAGGCGATAATCGAGCAGCGAGCCGAGGAAATGGGCCTCAACGAGCCCATCGTCGTGCAGTTCTGGACCTATCTGACTCACCTTCTGCAGGGGGACCTGGGCGTATCCCGCATCAGCCGCATACCGGTCGCCGAGGACATTGCTCTCAAGCTTCCCGCCACCGCCGAGATGGTCTTCTTCACGCTGGTGGTCAGCTTCATCTGGGCTATCCCGCTCGGCGTGCGGGCGGGACTCAGGCCCGGCGGGCGCCTGGCCAAGCTCGGGGAGGGCATGGCGCAGTTCGGTGTCAGCGTTCCGGCCTTCTGGCTCGGCCTGCTGTTCATCTTTCTTCTCTACTTCTTACCTCCCAGGATTAACTTCGTGATTCCTGTGATTGATCTCGCCGTCGGTCCGTTTCCCCCGCTGTTCCCCCCTCCTCTGGGCCGCCTGGGCGGCGTTGATCCCCCTGCCATGGTGACCGGTTTCTACACGGTCGATGCCCTGATCGCCGGGGACTTCCGGCTGGCATGGGAGGCCCTGTGGCATCTGATCCTTCCCGCGGTGACGCTCTCGCTGACCAGCGGGCCCCCGCTCTTCCGCGTGACCCGCACCGCCGTCAGCGAGGCTCTGGCCAGCCCGTTCGTCGAGGCGGCATACAGCTACGGACTGGGTCGGCGAACGGTTCTGATCAGGGACGTTCTACGCAACGCCTCCCCCCCGGTGCTCAACCTCGCCGCCATGACCTTCGGCTACCTGATCGGGGGCGGGGTGCTGGTGGAGGTGGTGTTCTCCTGGCCGGGGATCGGATCGTACGCGGTGTGGGGCATGGACAATTCCGACTACGACGTGGTGCTGGCGGTGGTGATCATCGCCGCGGTCATCTACGTGATCCTGTACTTCATAGTCGATCTGATCCAGTTCGCCATGGATCCCCGGCTCCGTGACTGACCGGCGATGACCACCACTTCCCCCCGGAGGGAACGCCGGCTTCTGGCGCGTGCCCTGGTCGGCCCGACGGTCGGTATCACCATCCGGCGTTCCCTGTTCTTCTTCATGCTGTTCCTGGCCGTGATCGGTCCGTGGATCGAAACGATCGGCCAATGGATACCCATGCCCGTCTACGACCCTCTCCGGCCCGATCCGTTCAATCCGGTGTCCCCGCCCTCGGCGGAGCACTGGTTCGGTACGGACACCCTGGGCCTCGACATCTTCACGAGGGTGATAGTGGCCACCCGGGTCGACTTCACCCTGGCGCTCATCGGGGTCATGCTCGGCGGCGGCTTGGGATGCCTGGCGGGCGCCTGGGCCTCCTACCGTCGCGGGTGGGTGGACATGATCGCCCTGCGGATTGTCGAGGTGGTCCAGTCCTTCCCCGTCCTCCTCCTCGGGATCGCCCTGTTCGCCGCGCTGGGATCTCTGGAGATCTTCGGCCCCGTGGACAACGGCATGGCGGTGCTGGTCATAGCCATCTCTCTGGTCAATTTCCCGCTGTACCTGCGCCAGGTACGAAGCGTATTGCTGCCGCTTACCGAGGCGGAGTTCGTGCAGGCGGCCAAGTGCGCCGGCCTGGGAGCGTGGGGAATCGTGTGGCACCACTTCATTCCCAACGCCCGCGGCCAGATCCTGGCCCTGTTCCCTCTGACGTGCGCCTACGCCATCCAGATCATCGCCGGGCTCAGCTTCATCGGTCTCGGCATCGAACCGCCGAACCCCGAGTGGGGATCCATGATCAAGACGGGGGCCACGCTGATCGTCCAGGGCCACTGGTGGGTCTCCGTCTTCCCCGGCGCCTTCATCGTCCTGTCCGTGTACTCACTGACCGGCTTTTCCGCCCGCTCCGAGACGTTGGTCGGCCCGGGAGGCACGTCCGCATGAACTCCGGTCCGGCCGACGGCGCGCTGCTGACCCTCTCGGGGGTGGAGGTCACCATCAACACCCTCTCGGGCCCGGTCCATCCTCTCCAGGGCGTGGACCTCGAAGTGTTCCCCGGCGAGACGGTCGGGCTGGTGGGGGAGAGCGGTTGCGGGAAGTCGATGACCCTGCGCTCGATACTGCGGCTGATGCCTCCGGGCGGGGCGATCACCGGCGGTACGGTCGAGTGGCAGGACCGCTCGGTGCTCGACCTGGATACCGACGAGCTCCAGACCTACCGGGGCTCTGAGGTGGCCATGATCTACCAGAATCCGGTCACCGCCCTAGACCCCATGCTCAGCGTGGAGCGCCAGATCGTGGACGCTTTCAAGGCCAACCGCGAGGTACTGGACGGCGCTCCGGAGGAGTTCGCCCGAGAGGCCCTGCGGGACCTCGAGTTCGGCAACCCCGACGCCATCCTGAAGCGCTACCCGCACCAGTTGAGCGGGGGAATGGCGCAGCGGGTCAACATCGCGCTGGCCCTGGCGTGCGGCCCGTCCCTCATCCTGGCCGATGAGCCGACCACCGGACTCGACATGACCACCCAGGTGAGGGTGCTCGATCTCCTGGAGCAGCAGGTCCATGCCCGTAATGCTGCCCTGCTCTTCATCTCCCACGACCTGCGGGCCGTGGCGAGGGTGGCCCGGAACATCGGGATCATGTACGCCGGACGGGTGGTGGAGTTCGGCCCGCGGGAGCGGATCCTCACCGAGCCCTCCCATCCCTACGCCAGGGCGCTTCTCGAATGCGTGGACCTGCGCACCGATGAGCGTCCTCGTTCCATACCCGGCCTGGTTCCCCGGATGACCGAGGTTTATCCACTTTGCGCCTTCAGGGAGAGGTGCGTTTCCCGGATGGCCGTATGCGACGAGGAACCCCTGCCCAGGCACGAGTTGGGCGGGCGGCGCCGGTTGCTATGTCACTTGGGGCCCGGCCATGACTGAGCCCACCATCCTCGAGGTCCGCAACCTCTCGAAGACGTATCGGGTGCGTCGCTCCATCGGTCTGGTCGAGACAATCAAGGCTGCCCAGAGGGTCTCGTTCGCGGTGGAGCGGGGCCGGACCTTGGGGATAGTCGGGGAGAGCGGATCCGGCAAGTCGACGGTCGCTCGGTGCCTCCTCGGCCTGACACCGCTCACGGAGGGGGAAGTCCTCCTGGACGGCACGCAGCTGGGTGATCTAGGCGTCCGGAAGATGCGATCTCACCGGCGCATGATGCAAATGGTGTTCCAGATGCCGCAGGCATCCTTCGACCCGACCCATACCGTACGCAGTTCGGTCGCTCAGCCGTTGCGCCGCCTCCGGCCGGACATGTCGAAGTCGGAGCAGGAGGAGCGTCTCCGGCATGTCCTGACAGCGGTGAGCCTCGGTGAGGAGTTGTGGGACCGGAAGCCGGCGGCGCTGAGCGGGGGACAGCTGCAGCGCGCCGCCATCGCCCGGGCGCTGGCGCCCGACCCCGAGCTCGTGGTGCTGGACGAGCCGACTTCCTCGCTCGACCTGAGCGTGCGCGGGGACATCCTGTCGCTCCTGCAGGAGCTCCAGGAGGAGTTCCATGTCGCCTTCGTCTTCATCTCCCATGACCTCGAAGCTGTGCGTGTCTGCGCGCACGAGGTGATCGTCATGTACCTGGGCCAGATCGTGGAGCAGGGCACGGCGGAACAGGTCTTCGGTTCACCGGCCCATCCCTACACCCAGGCCCTGATGGCGGCGAGCCGGTTCGAGACCGACAGTTTCGAGCTGGGCCCCAAGGGGGAGACCGACCCCAGTTCCGGATGCCGCCTGATGCCGAGGTGCCCACTGGCCGAGGGCGCCTGCTCGGCCGAACAGGACCTGCTTCCGAGCGGTACGGACGGCCGGACGGTGCGATGCTGGAAGGTAGTGGCCACTGACCACTGACCACTGACCACTGGCTACTGGCCGGGGGTCTGGCGACTGTTAGCCTGTCGGGCGCGTCTTTCAACCCGAAGGGATCAATACGTAATGGGAACGAGAATCGCGGTGGACATCGGAGGGACGTTCACCGATCTGGTCATGGAATCGGACGCCGGAAGCCGGATCTCCAAGGTGCTGACCACCCCCGAGGATCTGGTCCAGGGCGTCCTGGGTGCGGTGGAGGAGGCCGGCGCCGACCTCGAGGACGTCTCGCTCTTCATCCATGGGACCACGGTGGGGCTGAACACCTTCCTCGAGCGCTCCGGCGGCAAGGTGGCCCTGGTCACCACGAGGGGTTACCGCGACGCCTACATCATCGGGCGCGGCCACCGGCCCGATATGTACGACCTGAAGTATCGCAAGCCCGCCCCGCTGGTCGAGCGGGACTCGATCCTCGAGATCGATGAGCGGATCAGCGCATCGGGTGAGGAGCTTCTCCCGTTGGACGCCAATTCGGTTGAGGTGGTGGCGAAGGCCATTGCCGAGGCCGAGTACGAGGCGGTGGCGGTGTCCCTCATCCACTCCTATGTCGACCCTCTGCACGAGATCGAGACGAGGAACATCCTTCGCAAGACCCTCCCGGACATTCCCATCGGTCTGAGCCACGAGGTGGCCCCCGAGTGGCGAGAGTACGAGCGCACCTCCTCCACCGTCACCTCCGTGTACATCACCCCGAGGGTCCGCGACTACCTATCCCGGCTGTCCGAGGCTCTCCGCGACAAGGGTCTGTCGGTGCCGCTCCACATAACCCAGTCCAACGGCGGAGCGATGATCGCAGACTCGGCGGCCGACCGGGCAGTGCTCACCCTCTACTCGGGACCGGTTGGCGGCGTGATCGGCGGCCGCGAAGTGGGCCGGCAGGCCGACCAACCCGACCTCATCTGCATCGATATGGGCGGCACTTCCTTCGACGTCTCGATCGTGCGCGGCGGTCAGGTGGGCATGCAGTCCGAGTTCGAGCTCCAGGGCCTGCCGATACTGGCGCCGGCGGTGGAGTTGGTGAGCATCGGCGCCGGCGGGGGGAGCCTGATCTACGAACGCCACGGCGGACTCCGGGTCGGTCCCGAGTCGGCGGGTTCGTTCCCCGGCCCGGCCAGCTACGGCCGGGGCGGCGTCCGGCCCACGGTTTCGGACGCCAACGTGGTGCTGGGCCGCATTCCACGCGCCCAGAAGCTGGCAGGTTCCTTCACGCTGGATCGCGGGGCCGCCGAGGATGCCCTGGCGTCCGTGGCCGACTTCTTCGACCTGACGGCGGTGGAACTGGCCGAGCAGGCCCTCGACGTCACCCACTTCGTCATGGCAGAGGCGATTCGCGAGCTGACCGTGGAACGAGGCCTGCATCCCAAGGACTTTGCCATCGTGGCCTTCGGGGGGGCCGGCCCGCTCCATGCCGCCTTCCTGGCCGAGGAACTCGAGGTGGAGCGGGTACTGATCCCCGCCGATCCCGGTGTCTTCTCCGCTTGGGGGATGCTCCAGGGCGACGTTCGCCACGACGCGGTCACCACCCACTACCGGAGGCTCGACCAACCCTTCGTCGACCTGACCGAGCCGATCGAGCGGCTCAAGGACAAGGTCTGCCACGAGATGGAGGTGGACGAGGACCAGAGGGCCGGGATGCGCTTCGAGACCCATGTCGAGCTGCGCTATGTGGGCCAGGAATACTCGCTGCCCATTCCCTTGTTGGACACGGTGGCCGATGCCGAGTTCAAGGCGAGCTTCCACGCCCGCTACGAGGAGCGCTACGGGCACTGCAACCCGGAGGCGCCCATCGAGATGGTCGCCATCCGCTTGACCGGCATCCGCGAGTTCGAGCGCGGTCCCACCGGTGAAGGTAACGGGCCATCCGGCGGGGCTGAGGAGAGCCGGGAGCAGGTGATCTTCGACGGGCGGTCCGTGGAGGTTCCGATCGTGGACCGCGCCGACCTGTCCGGGCGGCTGGTAGGCCCGGCCATCGTCATGGAATCGTCCACCACCACGGTGGTTCCACCCGGATGGGAGCTGCGCGTGGGATCCCAGGGCCATCTGGTAATGGAACGAGGAGGCGGACAATGAGCGACACCACCGGCAACGGCAACGCCCCGAGCATGCCCTCCCCCGCCACGGTGGAGGTGGTGCGGAACGCGTTCATCTCCGGGGCGGAGCAGATGCGGAGGAATCTGTATCGCAGCGCTCACAGCCCGGTCATCTATGAAATGAAGGACTGTTCGGTGGGGATCTTCGACTCGCAGGGTCACCTGCTCGGCCAGGCGCCGGGTCTCCCGTTCTTCCTGGGAAGCCTGGGCGGCACCATCCGCGCCGTGATCGGGATCAAGGGTTACGAGGTCTTCCAGGAAGGCGATGTCTGGATCGTCAACGACTCCACTATCGCCGGGAGCCATCTCAACGATGTGACCGTTTACGCCCCGATCTTCGTGGACGGAAGCCTGCGGGGGTTCACCGCCGCCAAGGCGCACTGGAACGACATCGGCGCCAAGGATGCCGGCTTTGCCGGTGACACCACGGACATCTTCCAGGAGGGTCTGCGCATCGGACCGACGTGCATCTTCCGGGATGGCCGCCTCGATCAGCAGATCGTGGACCTGATCGCTCTGAACTCCCGGTTCCCGACCGCGCTCGTGGGCGACCTGATGGCCGAGATCAGCGCCTGCCGGACCGGGGTGGAGCGGTTCCGGTCCATCGTGCAGAGATTCGGATGGGATCAGGTGGAGAAGTCCATCCAAGCCGTGTTCGAGCAGGCCGAGGCCGAGGACCGGCTCTCGGTGGCGGAGATCCCTGACGGCGTCTACGTCGAGTCCGCCTACCTCGACAATGACGGCGTGACCGAGGATCCCGTCTACGTGAAGGTCACCGTCACCGTCGAGGGTGACAGCATGACCGTCGACCTGACCGGCTCCAACCGCCAGAATACGGGAAGCGTGAACAGCGGCATCGTGCAGACCCGCTCGGGCATCGAGCAGGGTTTCAAGTTCCTTGTGAACCCGCACTCCCCGGTGTCGGGCGGGAACTTCCGGAACCTCGAGGTGATCGCGCCGGAGGGCACCTGCTTCAACCCGAGCGAGACCGCCGCCTGCCTCAAGTACGGACCCCACCTGATGCTGGCACTGGATCTGATGATCAAGGCTCTGAGCCGGGTCGTGCCGGAGCGGGCCGCTGCCGGGCATGTGGGCGACTCGTGGAACGTGATCATCGTGGGCGAGGACGAGTTCGGCCTGTTCCTGTCGGGCGAGGCCCTGACCGGCGGATGGGGTGCATTCGAGGGCGGGGACGGCGAGTCGGCCCTGATCCACTCGGCGGCGGGCGACTTCAAGAACTTCCCGATCGAGACCATGGAGCACCGCTACCCGTTGATCATGCGACGTCACAGCCTGCGCGAGGGTTCGGGCGGTGACGGGAAGTGGCGGGGCGGCATGGGCATCGTCCGCGAGTACGAGATCCTGGCGCCGGTAACGATCCAGCTCTGGTTCGAGCGGGCCGTCCAGCAGCCCTCATGGGGGCTGTTCGGCGGTCAGGACGGCGCTTCTCCCGAGGTGTGGGTGCACCGTCCCGGCGAGGAGCCCGAAAAGATGTACAAGGCCAACGATCTGAAGGTGGCGCCCGGTACCCGGTTGGTGGTGAAGACCGGCGGAGGGGGAGGCTGGGGGAACCCGGCCGAGCGTTCCGAGGAGGACCGAGCCACAGACCGTCGGCTCGAGTTGGTCACCTGATCACCGGGTAGCCGACATCAGATCCCCCGACCTGTCCACTCCGTCGCCCGCGACGGTCGAGGTGGTGCGGAACGCGTTCATCTCCGGGGCGGAGCAGATGCGGAGGAATCTGTACCGGAGCGCCTACAGCCCGGTCATCTACGAGGCCAAGGACTGCTCGGTTGGAATCTTCGACGCGCAGGGCCGCCTGCTCGGCCAGGCGCCGGGTCTCCCATTCTTCCTGGGCAGCTTGGGTGGGACGCTCCGGGCCGTGATCCGGATCAAGGGTTATGAGGTCTTCCGGGAAGGCGATGTCTGGATCGTCAACGATTCGACCATCGCCGGGAGCCACCTGAACGACGTGACGGTCTTCGCGCCGATCTTCGTGGACGGGTTGCTGCGGGGGTTCTCGGCGGCCAAGGCGCACTGGAATGACATCGGCGCCAAGCGGGCCGGCTACGTCGGGGATTCGGTTGACATCTTCCAGGAAGGTCTCCGGATCGGTCCGACCTGCATCTTCCGGGATGGCCGCATCGATCAGCAGATCGTGGACCTGATCGCTCTGAACTCGCGGTTCCCGATCGCGCTCGTGGGCGACCTGATGGCCGAGATCAGCGCCTGCCGGACCGGGGCGGAGCGGTTCCGGTCGATAGTGCGCCGTTTCGGCTGGGATCAGGTCGAGACCTCCCTCCGGTTGGTGTTCGAGCAGGCGGAGGTCGAGGACCGTGCCTCGGTGGCGGAGATACCCGACGGCGTCTACGTGGCCGACGGGTATCTCGACGACGACGGTGTCACGGAGGATCCCGTCTACGTGAAGGTCACGGTCACCGTGAAGGGTGACAGCATGACGGTGGACCTCTCCGGTTCCAACCGCCAGTGCGTGGGCAGCATCAACAGCGGTCTGGTGCAGACCCGTTCTGCCATCGAGCAGGGGTTCAAGTTCCTGGTCAACCCCAACGCTCCGGTGTCAGGAGGCAACTTCCGCAACCTCGAGGTGATCGCTCCCGAGGGAACCTGCTTCAACCCGAGCGAAACCGCTCCTTGCCTCCACTACGGACCCCACCTGATGCTGGCCATCGACCTCATGATCAAGGCGCTGAGCGAGGTAATTCCCGAGCGGACCGCTGCCGGGCACGTGGGTGACTCGTGGAATGTCAGCATCGTGGGGGAGAACGAGTTCGGCCTCTTCCTCTCGGGCGAGTCCCTGACCGGCGGTTGGGGCGCCTTCGAGGGCGGGGACGGCGAGTCGGCCCTGACCCATTCGGCAGCCGGGGAATACCGGAACCAACCCATCGAGGCATTGGAGAACCGGTATCCGTTCTTGATGCATCGTCACGCCCTGCGGGACGGCTCCGGCGGCGACGGCAAGTGGCGCGGTGGCCTGGGAATCATCCGGGAGTACGAGTTGCTGGCGCCCTGCACCGTCAACCTGTGGTTCGAGAGGGCGAAGCAGCCGTCGTGGGGGCTCTTCGGCGGTCAGGCCGGGTTGCCGCCAGAGGTGTGGGTGCACCGTCCCGGCAAGGAGCCCGTGAAGATGCTCAAGGCCAACGGCATGAAGGTCGAGGCCGGAACGCGGCTCCTGGTGAGGACCGGCGGGGGAGGGGGCTGGGGAGACCCGGCGGAGCGCAGCGAGGCGCATCGTGAACGGGACCGCCGCCTCGAGATGGTCATCTGACCGCAGCCGGGGTCGTGGCTGCAACACAACCTATGCTTGGTGACCAAGGATTGATGACCTCGATCACGAAGACGTTTCCTTTAGTCGAACGCAGGGGGTTCTCGCATAGGAGTCCGCGGTGGGAGGTCCAACTCCACGCCCCCGAGTGGCTTGAACCGCGAGTGGATAGCGGTTGCCAAGTTCTCGGGTGGCGAGTTGTCTTCTGCCAGGACAGTTCGCAAGATCTCTAGAACCTCCTGCCCCATCGATCGGCCGTTCGCGGCGGCTCTAATCCGTAGTCGCCGCATGAGCCCATCTTCGAGGTTACCTACGGTGATACTTGCCACCACCCGCCCTTCTGTCCGGGATTCTGCCTGGTGGGATCCTACGATGCTGGTCGAAGAGACGATACTCCTTTGAGGTTTACGGGGACCTTATTCCCTTCCCGGACGGCTTCCGGTCGCGCTTCCTGACAGGTCTATCCTGAGGCGCGTTGTTTAACTCGCGACGCCCGGACCCGGCTCCCTCAGGTGAGACATCCCGGGCAGATCTTGGGAGGAAGTTCTATGAGTGACTTGAACCAGGCGGTGCAGGATCTGGGGGCCGAGTTCTGGGACTGGAGAGTCGTCACCGGCTACCGGAGCCCTGACGATGTTCCGCGCCTGGAGTTGGTGCCCGACTGGATCCCGCAGTTCGATGAGGACTCGGCTCGTCACCGGCTGGAGAAGGCCGCCGACTTCCGGCAGCGATGGGAGGACCTCGACGTGTCGGGCGAGCCTGTTCCCACCCAGGTCGACTACCGGCTGATCGGATCCGCCATCTCGCGAGTGGAGTGGGAGACCAGGATCCTGCGCTCCTGGGAACGGGATGCGGTCATGCAGGTCCATCAGGCCCTCGGCACCTACTACGACTCGCTGCTCTGCCCGCCGCCGTTCGACGGAGATCGCCAGGAGGGCATCATCCACAAGCTCCACATGGTGGGCCCCCAGCTCGAAGTCGCCCTGGAGAACCTGGCCCGAGCTGGTACCTCGGCTCTGGCCGGGTCGGCCATCCGCCTGCTCGAGGATATCGACTCGGCGTTGCCCGAGTCGATAGACGAGTTGGGCGGATTCTTCGACAGCGCGCGGCGGGTGGCGCTCATCGAGGCGGGCGCCGCGGCGACCGGGCATCTGGTGTCGTTCCGGGAGTGGCTGCGTGACCACCAGGCCGGGATGCCTGCACCCGAGCCGGTGGGACGCGACAACTTCATGTGGTACCTCCGGAACGTGGCGCTCCTGCCGCTCCAGCCCGAGGAGATGGTGCTTCTGGCCGAGCGGGAGCTCTACCGCAACTACGCCTGGGAGGAGGTGGAGCGCAACCGGTACGGGGACACGCCCGTGCCCGACCGATTCCCGACCGCCGAGGCCCAATGCGAGCAGCAGGCCCGGGATGAGCAGGCGGTGCGGGAGTTCTACGAGAACGAGAACCTCCTGACCCAACCCGAGTCGCTCCGCCGCTACCTCACCGCGCCCCGGCCGGGGTACGTGCGGCCTCTCAACTGGCTGGGGGTGGGCAACGATCTGACCTCAGATCAGCGTCTCGACGAGGACGCTTACACCTACGTGTGGGATCCCAACCAGCCCCTGTCCTACTTCTACGAGGCCAACGCCCGGGATCCCCGGCTGGGCATCATGCACGAGGGCGTCCACTACAAGCAGCTGGCCCTGTCGTGGGCCAATCCGAACCCGCTACGACGGCGTTACTACGACTCGATCAGCAATGAGGGCCTGGCCCACTACAACGAGGCGTTGATGCTCCAGGCCGGCCTGTTCGACGACGCTCCCTGGTCGAGGCTGGTGACCCAGAACTTCAAGCGACTCCGCAGCCTGCGGACAGTGGTGGACGTGAGTCTGGCCACCGGGGCCATCACCCTCGAGGAGGGGATGCGGATGTTCGAGGAGTTGATCCCGGTCGATCCCCAAACCGCGCTCGAGGAGACGTCGATGTACGTGTCCAACCCCGGTCTGGCGATGGCCTACATGGTCGGCAAGCTCGAGATCATCCGCCTGCTGGGCGATGCCAAGAAGAAGCTGGGCGCCGAGTTCAGCCTGCGATGGTTCCACGACCATCTGTGGAGTAACGGCAACGTTCCCATCTCGCTGCTCCGCTGGGAGATGCTGGACGACCCGAGCGACATCGAGGCAATAGACCAGGCCGGCTGACTCCGGTTGGCGGGCTGATCAAGGGTATTGACCCTGGCGGGTCGGCACGTTACGTTGTCCGTATGGATGAAACGCAAGTAGTCGAACCGGTTGATCTGGCCGCCGGTACCGAGGACGGGCGCGCCCCTAGCGCCGGTTCCCCCGAGCGTGCAGGTGACCCTGCCGACGGACGGGTGGAGCTGCCCGAGCCCCCAGAGCGCGTGTATGCGATACGCATAACGGGCCCGGCCAATCCATCCGACCCGGTACTCGCGGCGGCCTTGCAGGAGATGTACGAGGCGGCTGATCGGGATCCCAACCGGTTTCATAACAATCCGGAGAAGGCACGCGAGGCGAGGGAGGGTCTCAGGCGACTGCTCGATGAGTGGCAGGCGGAGAACGGGGTGTTCACCGACGAAGAGCGCGCCCGGGCTCAGGCTGTGCTTTACGGACCGTGATTCTCGTTCTCGACACCGGGGCCTTGATCCAGGTAGATCGAGGTAACCGCCACACCCTGTCGACGATTGACGCCGCCCTTGACCGCGACGAACGGGTCCTGGTTCCTGCCGGCGCGATCGGTCAGGCCTGGCGGAACCCGAGCCGGCAGGCCCTCCTGTCGCGGATGTTGAAGCGCTGCGAAGAGGTAGTTCTTGATGGATCCGCGACACGCGCGGCTGGACAACTGTGCGGCAAGGCCGGCACTGCGGACGTCATCGACGCCTCCGTCGCGGTGGCGGCAGGCGAGGCCACCTGCGGGATGACGACGTCGTACTCCTAACGTCCGACACTCGGGATCTGAGCATCTTGCTCGCGGTGCTGATCACCGGTGCCCGTATGGTCAACGTCTAGCCGGCGTCGGCGAGTGGACCTTGTGCGGTAGTGCGGTCGAAGCAGGTACTGTGGGTCGCCGCCACCGGAGGAACCTCATGACCAACAGCATCCGTGAGCAGGTACGGCAGAGCTACGCCAACGCAGCCCGGGCCACCATGACTCGGGTGGCCGAGATCGAGCCGCACTTCGAACTCGCTTCCAGCCTGTACGCACCTTCCGACATCGACGAGCTTCCGGTGGCCGCGGCCGAAGGATCCCTCGGCTGCGGGAACCCGGTTGCGGTGGCCGAGTTGCGCCCTGGCGAGATCGTGCTGGACCTCGGCTCGGGCGGGGGCATCGACGTGCTGCTGTCGGCTCGGCGGGTGGGTCCGACCGGGTTCGCCTACGGCTTGGACATGACCGATGAGATGCTGGACCTGGCCCGAGCCAACGCGGTCGAGGCGGCGGTGGGCAACGTCGAGTTCCTCAAGGGCTACATGGAGGACATCCCGCTGCCGGACGCCTCGGTGGATGTGGTCATCTCCAACTGCGTGATCAACCTGTCGGAAGACAAGCAGGCCGTGTTCGCGGAGATCGCCCGCGTGCTCCGGCCCGGCGGGCGGGTAGGGGTGACCGATGTGGTGGCCGACGACGCGCTCACCCCCGAGCAGCGGAAGGAGCGGGGTTCGTGGGTCGGCTGCATCGCCGGGGCACCTTCGTTCACCGAGTACCGCCAGGGTCTGGAGTCGGCCGGCCTGGTCGACGTGGAGATCACTCCCACTCACCAGATGGCGGACACGGAGAACTCCGTAGCCGTAGTGGGCGTCCACTCCGCCATCATCCGGGCGCGCCGGCCCTGAACCGTAAGGCTCGCGTAACAGCCTCGCCTGTCAACGGCCTTCAAGGCCGTCATAGGGGAGGTTATCCGCAGCAGGCTGCTCCCAGCTTCCAGGTCCGGCGGGCTTCGGTGGCGATCAGCGCGGCCAGCCCGAGGGCAGCGAGCGGATCGGCCCACCACCAACCGAAAGCGGCGTTGGCGACCAATCCGAGTAGGGCGACGGCCGACAGCTTCCAGCAGAAGTCGGTCTGGGCGGCGTCGGCCTCCATGGCGTGGCTGTGGAGGGCGCGGGCCACGGCCCGCTTTGCGTTGGCCAACCACTTCATCACCGCCACCGACACCACCAGCAAGGCCATGCCGACGGCCGAGGCGGAGGGCTGCTCACCGCTGACCAGGGCGGTGGTGGCGTCCGCAGCTACGTACAGCGCCAGCAACCAGAGGCTGAGGGCCACCCCCCTGCGGGCGATGTCCTCGACCCGGCCGATACGTGCGGCGTCGGTGGCGCGCCGCTCGGCGCCTATGCGCCACAGGATCACGGCGCCGGAGACGGTCTCCACGAAGCTGTCGATCCCGAACCCGAGGAGGGCCACGCTGCCCGCGGCCAGGGCCGCGATCACCGCGATGACTCCTTCCACCGCGTTCCAGCCCACGGTCAGCCATTCGAGCCGCAAGGCGCGCCGGAGCAGCTTCAAACGATCGTTGTCCACCCGCCCGTAGGTCATTCCGCCCTTTTGGTGATCGACGAACTCCAAGTTATCACCTCGGAGCAGCGAGTCCGGGTCCACTACCGGGCGCCAAGGCTCTTCGCAGCTAGCATCGGCGTCCGCCGGAAGAAGACCGGGAGTGGATTACCTTCGACCTAGCACCTGGCGGGATGCCGTAGCGCTGAAGACGGAAAACCCGGAAACAGTTCCGATATGCGGTGGTACAGATCTCATGGTCGAGGTCAACTTCGCCCAGCGGCGGCCTCCGGCCCTCCTGGATCTGTCCCACCTCTCCGAACCGAAGGGTTGGCGCCGCCGGAACGGTGCCGTGGAACTCGGGGCCGGGGTCACGTACACCCGGATCATCAACGAACTCGGCGCCGAGCTTCCTGCCCTCGCAATCGCGTCGCGGACGGTGGGGTCTCCCCAGATCCGGAACCGGGGCACCGTCGGGGGGAATCTGGCCACCGCCTCGCCGGCCGGGGATGCCCATCCTCCCCTCCTGGCCACGGGCGCCACCGTGCGGGCCGAGTCGATGCGTGGCGTCCGGGAGATCCCGATCGGCGAGTTCTTCCTGGGTCCCAAGCAAAGTGCTCTCGAGCCGGACGAGCTGATCCGCTCCGTCTCCGTTCCTGTCGCCCGGGGACCGCAGCAGTTTTCCAAGGTGGGAACCCGCAACGCAATGGTCATAGCGGTGGTCTCCTTCGCCATCGCCCTCGACCTGGGCCGGCGCAGCATCGGGACCGGTATCGGCTCGGCGGGGCCCACCCCCCTGGAAGGGTCCGAAGCCGCGGATTACCTGAACCGTGAGCTGACCGGCGGCGGTTACTGGGAGGAGCACCGGCCTCTCCCGCGGGGTGTCGTCGACCGGTTCTCCGAGCTGGTGGCATCGGCAGCAGACCCGATAGACGACGTGCGAGGAGTTGCCCGCTACCGGACTCATGCGCTCAGGGTCATGTCCCGGCGTACCCTGACCTGGGCATGGGAGGCGGCAGGGGAAGGGCGGCCGGCGTGAGGGTCGAGTTCACCGTCAACGGCCGGCCTCGCTCCGCCGAGAACGTCTGGCCGGGGGAGAGCCTCCTCTACGTGCTGCGCGAGCGCATGGGCTTGTGGGGAACAAAGAACGCCTGCGAGCAGGGGGAGTGCGGGTCCTGCTCCGTCTACATGGACGGGGAGCTGGTCTGCGCCTGCCTGGTGGCCGGTGGCCAGGCCGGTGGGACCGAGATCATCACGGTCGAGGGTCTCTCCGGGGACGGCGGGCTGCACCCGATCCAGCAGGCCTACATCACGGAGGGCGCGGTCCAGTGCGGCTTCTGCACGCCAGGACTGGTCGTCGCAACCCACCAGTTACTCCACGCCAATCCCGACCCGTCCGAGGATGAGATACGCGAAGCCCTGGCCGGCAACCTGTGTCGTTGCACGGGCTACGAGAAGATCATCTCCGCGGTCCGGGCGGCGGCGACGGAGATGACCGCCGGATGAGGTCGGCGCCGAACCAATCCCCGCCCGGTCCGAGCGTCACCGTCCTGACCGGCTTCCTGGGCGCCGGGAAGACCACGCTCGTCAACCACATCCTCTCGGCCGAGCACGGCCGGCGGATCGCGGTGATCGTGAACGAGGTCGGCGAGATCGGCATCGACGGCGACCTGATCGTTTCCTCCGACGAAGAGGTGATCGAGATGGCCAACGGATGCGTGTGCTGCACGCTGTCGGTCCGCAACGACCTTGCCACCACGATCCACAAACTGCTGGCCCGCCCCGAGCCGCCGGATTACGTGGTCATCGAGACCAGTGGGGTGGCCGATCCGGTACCGGTCACCCAGGCGCTGTTCGTCGGGGACCTGGCCGGTCGCATCGCGGTGGACGGGATCGTGACCATGGTCGACGCCAAGCATGTCAACGCTCACCTGGACGCGTTCGGGCCGGACCGGCCCGACAGCAGGGTGGTGGACCAGATCGTGTGCGCCGACCGGATAGTGCTCAACAAGACCGACCTGGTCGACGATGATGCTCTGCAGGAGACCGAGGAGCGCATCGGCGAGTTCAACAACACGGCGCCCGTCATCAGATCCTGCTACTCGAGAGTTGATCCGGATGAGATCCTCGGGATAGACGCCTTCGGTGGACCGTCCGCTCCGGCGGGCGAAGGGTTCCTCGACGACACCTACGTCCACGCACGCGACCCGGGCATGGAGGCCATCAGCATCGAGGTCGCCGGCGATCTGGACGAGGCGAGCCTGGCGGACTGGCTGCGGGATCTCACCGGAGAGCGGTCTGACGACCTCTACCGGATCAAGGGGATCCTCGCGGTGGCGGGGCGTCCCGGGCAGACCATCCTCCAGGGGGTGCACAGCCTGTTCGAGATGTATCCGGGCGGGCGTTGGTCGGGCGACCGGCGCAGCCGTCTGGTAGTCATCGGTCGCGATCTCGACAGGCGCACGCTGCGGTCCGGTCTGGAACGGTGCCGCGCGTGATGAGGGCTCGCCAGCAGCTTGACACGAAGTCACGGGATCGCGTGGACCACGAGCGCGGCATCGGCACGTCGCCCCCGCGTCCCGACGCGCCCCTGAAGGTGTCGGGCCGGTTCGCCTTCTCCTCGGATCTTTATCTCGACGGCATGCTGTGGGGCGCCACCGTCCGCAGTCCCCATCCCAGGGCCCGGATCCGCTCGATCGACATATCCGAAGCGTTGACGATCCGGGGCGTTTCGACCGTGCTGACCTCCGAGGACATCCCCGGCCATCGGTTCTACGGCATCAAGGTCGCCGACCAGCCCATCCTGGCCGACCGCGAGGTCCGCTACGTGGGCCAGCCGGTGGCCATCGTCGCGGCGGATCACCCCGAGACCGCCCGCCGCGCCCTGGAAGCCGTGAATGTCGATTACGAGGTTCTCGACCCGCTGACCGACTGCGAGGCGGCCCTCTCCGGTATCACCGATCCCATCACCCCGGACGGCAACGTTGCTCGCCATGTCCGGATCCGCCACGGCGACCTGGCCTCGGCCCGCCCCCGGGCCGAGGTGGTCATCGATGCCGAATACAGCTCGGGCGTCCAGGACCCGGCCTTCCTGGGCCCCGAATCAGGGCTGGCCGTGCCGGACGGGAGCGGCGGCATCGACCTGTACGTGGCGTCCCAATGGATCCATGACGACCAGCGCCAGATCGCCGCCGGTCTCGGCCTCGACACCAGCCGCGTGCGCCTGATCCTGAGCGGGGTGGGCGGGGCGTTCGGGGGCCGCGAGGACCTGTCGGTCCACATCCACGCTTGCATGCTGGCGCTGCGGACGGGCCGTCCCGTCAAGATGTCGTACAACCGGGCGGAGTCGTTCGTGGGCCATGTCCACCGGCACCCCTCCCGGATCCGGGTCGAGCTGGGCGCACGCCGGGACGGGACCCTGGTCTACTCCAAGGTGAGGCTCCTGCTGGACG
>JAJEIM010000005.1 GCA_022827785.1 Acidimicrobiia bacterium | reverse complement strand
GTGGTCAGTGGTCAGTGGTCAGTGGTCAGTGGTCAGTGGTCAGTGGTCAGTGGTCAGTGGTCAGTGGTCAGTGGTCAGTGGTCAGTGGATGTTGTAACCCCAGGGACAAGCAAATGCAACCCACCAGGCTCAAGGGCCTGCCGGCACCTGACCACTTCCGGGCCGCTCACCGGCCACTGGCAACCGACCACTGGCCACTACCCCAAGAGAGAGGTCTGTGCCGATCCGGGCGCCGGCAGGCCAAGGTGCTGGTAGGTGAGCGCCGTGGCCATCCGCCCGCGCGGGGTGCGGGCCACCAGTCCCCGCTGGACGAGAAACGGCTCGTAGGCCGACTCCACGGTCTCCGGCTCCTCCCCCACCGCGATCGCCAGGGTGGTGAGCCCGACGGGACCGCCGCCGAACTTGGACACTATGGCATCGAGGATCAGGCGGTCCACCTTGTCCAGACCCAGGTCATCCACCTCCCACAGCTCCATTCCTGCCGCAGCCACGGCCTCGTCGATGCGGCCGTCAGCCCGCGCCACCGCGTACTCGCTCATCCTGGTCAGCAGGCGGTTGGCGATACGCGGCGTGCCACGGCTCCGGACCGCCACGTAGCAGGCGGCACGGTCGGTCACCGGGACGCCGATGATGGTCGCCGACCGCGTCACGATCCGCTCCAACTCATCGTCCTCGTAGTAGTCGAGCCGGTCCACCATGCCGAAACGGTCCCGCAGGGGCGCGGTCACCGTCCCGATCCTGGTGGTGGCCCCGACCAGGGTGAACCGAGGCAGGCTCAGGCGGAGCGACTGGGCGGTCGGGCCCTTGCCGACCACGATGTCGAGGGCGAAGTCCTCCATCGCCGAGTACAGCACCTCCTCGATGACCCGCGGAAGGCGGTGTATCTCGTCGATGAACAGCACGTCCCCGTACTCGAGTCCCGACAGGATGGCGGCCAGGTCTCCCGGGCGTTCCACCGCCGGACCCGACGTCGAGCGGAGTTGCGCCCCCATCTCCGCGGCGATGATGCGGGCCAGGGTGGTCTTGCCCAGGCCGGGTGGACCGGACAGCAACAGGTGATCGAGCGGGCGGCCCAGCTTGACCGAGGCTTCCATGGAGACGGAGAGCCGCTGCTTGATCATCCGCTGCCCCACGAACTCGTCCAGCGACCTGGGACGGAGCAGCACCTCGCTGGCGCGGTCCTCTTCGGTGGGGTGGGTGGTCAGCAGGCCGTCCTCACGCACCGGGGAGCCCCTTGTTCCGACCCATCACCTTGAGAGCACTCCGGACCATCTCCTCGACCGTCCCGTCCAGCGACACCTCCTCGAGGGCCGCTCGAACCTCGACCGGCAGGTAGCCGAGAGACTCGAGGGCTTCCCGGACTCTCGCCACATCCGAAGAGGAGGCGGAGCTCACCACCATGGAGCCCAGCTTGGGCCTGAGGTCGAGGATCAGCTTCTCGGCCTTGCGCTTACCGATTCCGGGTGCCGCCACCAGCGCCGCCACATCGTCCGTAGCCACCGCTTGGCGCAGGTCGACCGGGCGCAATGTGGCCAGGATGGCCATGGCCAGGGCCGGCCCCACCCCGCTGGCACCCAAGAGGATCCTGAACATGTCGCGATTGGCCGGCGCATCGAAGCCGTAGAGAGCCATGTTGTCTTCCCTCACCGCCAGGTGAGTATGCAAGACGATCTCCTCGCCCAGGCCGGGCAGCGAGGTCAGATCACGAGGCGTGACATTCACCTCGTATCCCACTCCCCCGACCTCGATCACGACACCCGACTCGCCCTTGGCGACCAGCATGCCCCGGAGCCGGCCGATCATCCGGCAACCCCCCGCGCCGCCGCCTCGACCCGGCCCAACCGGTTGCCCATGCTCTGCATGTGGCAGAGGGCGATGGCCAGGGCATCGGCGGCGTCGGCCGGTGAGGGCGCCTTCCGGAGGCCGAGGCGCCGGGCGACCATCTGCTGGACCTGCGCCTTCGAGGCCCGGCCGTCGCCGGTGACGATCGCCTTGACGGCCGAGGGGGAGTACTCGAAGACCTCGAGCCCGGCCCGGGCCGCAGCCAGCATGATCACCCCCGAAGCCTGGCCCACCTGGGTGGCGGTGAGACGGTTCCGGTTGACGAAGACCCGTTCGACGGCCATCACCTCGGGCCGGACCTCCTCGATCAGTTCGCTGATGTCCTGGTAGAGGACGGCAAGCCGCGTGGAAGTCGGCGAGCCGGCCTCCGTCCTGATCACGCCGGCGGCCCTGACATCCGGCGAGGCGCCACGCGTGCCGACCGCGCCGAACCCGGTGGTGGTGAGCCCGGGATCGATACCGATCACGAGCACGGCGGTTCCGGGGCCGGTGATGCGAACATATGTTCTAGCTTAGCTTGGCGTTGCGACAGTTCCGGCTCTTTCCGGAGTGGCCGAAGGGCAGATCCCTACCAGTCGTCGGGATCCACGCGCTGGCTCCGGAGCCACTCTATGACCCGATCACGATGGAACAGGAGGCGTCCCTTGACGCTGGCGCTGTCGATCCAACCCTCTCCGATCAGGCGGCGGGTCTCCTCGATGGAGAGACCGAGCAGGTCGGCCACCCCGGGCACATCAAGGACAGGAGGGAAGAGCCGGGGGTCGCTGCCGGCATCCGCTCGGGAGATCAAGCCGTCGCCCCGTAGGAGGATTCGAACTGCAAGAACTGCTCCATTTCATCCACCCACGTTGACGGGATCGACGTCCATGTCGGTCACGATCTGGTCCGTCACCCAGTCGATTACGCCCTCTCCCGCTTCCGTCAGCCCCGCCCGGAGGGCGAACACCACCAGCACCCCGACCACGATCCAGGCGAGGATCGTCGAGGTTTCGGCGGCTCCCTTCTCGTCTCGTAGCCACCGGGCACGGGCATGAACCAGCGCCATCGTCCTGGCGCCGACCTTGAACCTCATCTTTGCTCCTTCCTATCTAGGGATTACTCGACACACGACCCGACCAACGAACCACCCCACCTGCCTGGCCATCTGATCCACTACCCCCTCTCCGGCTCATCCCCCGAACAGGATCGACGGGATCGGGGCGGCCATGAACAGCATCGTGATGGGCGCCAGGACCACGACCACCGGAATGACCATCAGGATCCGCCGGCGCGCCGCCGCTCTCCTGAGCCCATCCCTACGCATGGCCCTGAGGTCCTTCGACAACCCGAGCAGCGCATCGGAGAGATCCGATCCCTGCTCCTGGGACCTCGCCATGACGCGGTAGGTCCGGGCCGCCTCCGGCTCCGGCGTGAGCCTTTCCGCCCGGGCCATGGCCTCCGAGAAGACCCAGCCCCGCTCGTGCAGGTGAAGCACCTCGGCGATCTCCTCCACCGCGATCCCGCGGGCGCGGCCCACCACGTATCGCAGACCCTGGATGGGCCCCCCGCCCACCCGGGTGTACATAGCCACCAGTTGGTTGATGGTGTAGAGCTCCGAACGGATGGTCTCACGGCGACGGCGGACCGCCTCGGACAACCGGACACGAACCTGGAGAGCGCCCAAGGAGGCACCGGCCGCGATAAACAGGATCACCCTTCCGCCCGACCCACCGCTGAGCAACGCCACGCCGCCCAGGCCGGTGGCGTACAGGACCATCAGGCCGAAAGACCGCATCCGGTAGACCGGGGGTCTTGCGGCTTCCTCCAGTTCCGGAAGTAGGCCCCCCTGGCGCAGCCGGACGGCCAGTTCCCGATCGTCCATCGGCATCAGCAACCGCGCCAGCGGGTACACCAACCCGGCCAGCATCGGTCCGATCAGGCGGCGAATGGCGCCCTCGCCGAACGTCAGTCCCGGATCCATCCGGCCCGCGGCGCCGGGACTCGGACCGAACTCCGTTCCGGTGACGCTGGAGTACGGTCGCACCCGCGATGCCAGCCGTCGAGGTGGCCTTACCCAGAGCGCCACCCCGGAGACAGCGAAGACCACCGAAGAAGCAACAGCCAGGACCGTCAGGCCGGCGTTCATCGCCACCCTCCCCGACCAGCGTCTCCGGCGCCGACCAGGACGCGCGGCTCGCCGGTCGACCGACCTATGTACCGCAGCATCGCCACCCCGATCAACGACCACACCACCGCCGCGAGTACCACGACCAGACCGGAACCGGAGCGATAGAAGACCTGGTACTGGTCCGAGGTCTGGGCGAGAAACAGCAGCAGGAGCCACGGGATCAGCACCACGACCCAGCTTTCGATTCGCTGCTCGGTGCCGTCGGCTCGGATCTCGGCCTCCAGACGAAGATCCTCCGTTATCTCTCCGATCAGATCGCGGAGCACCTCGGCCACGAGAGCACCACCGTGCTCGTGCGCCAGCACCATCACCTCCAGGATCCGGTCGGAACCGGGATCACCCAGCTCTTCCTTCATCAACTCCAGGCCGCGAACCACACCCATCATGCGGGCCATGCGACGGAACCGGCCGAACGCGGGGCGGAGCGCTGCCGGACCGCGCTCGGCCAGGTCGCCCAGAGCCAACGTCAACGTCGATCCGGCCGAAATCGCCGCCAGCGCATCCCGAAGCGCATCCGGCCAGGCTTGACGGATCTGGCGAAGCCGTTCGCGGCGGCGGCGCGTGTAGAAGGCGTACGGCGAGAGCCCCATGACAACGGCCGGCATGATCGCCAACCACCAGGCCGCAGTGATCGCAGTCGTGGTAGCAAGGGTCACCAGACCCAGGACACCGGAACCGGTGAGGAACTGGAGCGGGCTCAGGTCGCTTCCGGCCTGCACCAACCAGAGCTCGTAGCGGGACAGGTCACGCCGGGCGGAACGGCGGCGGCGTAACGCGGTCGTGTAGCCGGTGAACAGGCCTGCTGCCATGTAGACGGCGACGGCCGTAGCCAGGGACGCCAGCAGCCTCACAGCGGCGGCTCCCAGGACCCGGACAGAACGGCTTCGACGCCACCGGCCTCTGGGAGAGACCGTTCCAGCCGCTGTCGTATCCCGGTGGGAGGGAGTGCGCCGGTCCACTCGAGAGTACCGGCGACCTCGTTCCTGCGAAACAGCCGTTCGGTAGCGAAGCCACCGCTCCGATGGCGGGAATCGAGCACCAGTATCTCCATGACCCTGCGCCGGATACCCTCCTGACCGCCCGTCGGCTGGTCCCTCCGCAGGTGCACCACGAAGTCGATGGCGGTGCTGAACACCCGGGTCAGGATGGCCTCGGTCACGTTCTCACCTGCCATGAGGGCCGAGTTGACCAGCGCCACGAGCGCCGCTGACGCAGAATCGGCGTGGATGGTGCAGGCGAAGCCGCACCCCGCGTTGACCGCTCGGGTGAGCTCGAAGGCTTCCGATCCCCGCACCTCGCCGACACAGATGAGGTCGGGACGCTGGGCCAGCACCACCTTCACCAGGTCCCGCAGCGTGTAGCGGCGGCTGCCGTCGAGGTTGGGCGGACTCGCTTCGTAGAAACTCCCGTGCAGCAAAGGAATGTCGAGTTCCCTGACCTCCTCGCAGACGCGGACGCACCGGTCCGCCGGAACCGACCTGAGATAGGCGCTCAACAGGGTGGTTTTGCCCGCCCCCGGCGGCCCGCTGAACAGGATGGTGGTGTTGGCTCGGGCAGCCACCCATAGGAAAGCCGCCGCAGCCCGCGACAGCACACCACCGTCGACGAGAAAGCTCAGGTCATAGTTCTTGACGGTGTACTTCCGGAGGGTCACCGACAGACGGTCCGCCACGGGTGGGATGACCGCGGTCAGGCGGGCCCGCCCACCGAGCACCCGCGCCTGCTCGATCGGGTTGGAAACATCGAGCCGCCGGTTGGTCCCGGCAAGAATGCGAGTGACGATCTGGCGGTTCTCCTCTTCGGAGGTCGGAGTGTCGAGAGCCTGCAGGCGCCCGGATGAGTCGATGAACGTCACCCGCTCGCCCTCGATGAAGATCTCCTCTATGTCGTTGCGGTCGATCACCGGCGTCAGCGGTCCGTAACCGACCAGAGAATCGACCAGCCTCGCTCCGATCTCGACAGGATCGCGGAACGGACGGGCACCTCCACCGCCGAAGGCCCTCCTCTGGTAGGCCGACACCAGCTGGTCCACCTCCGCCCGGATAGTCTCGCCATCGTCGAGAGGATCCAACTCCAGCTCGCCGATACGCTCCGCGGCTCGCCTCCGCAGGGCCTCGTAAGGGCCGGTGCTCACGACGCGTCCCGGCCGGCACTGCTCACGAGGGCGCCGCCGAGCCTCTCCACGGTCCTGACGAAGGACCCCTTCGGCGCCGGAGTTCCGTTCCACACGGCCCGTTCCAAGCCGGTGTCGACCGGTAGCCAGGTTATGGAGTCGGGAGCGAGGTTTCTCAGCAGTTCGTCGCTCAGCTCGCCTCGTTGGAACTTGGTGAGGTTGCGGGACTCGAACACGATGTGGATAGGCGCGGCGGTGAGGGAGCGCGCGCGGGTGGACCAGGCCAGGGTTCTCGACAGCCCGACCGGGGTGGGCTCGGCCAGGCAGACCACCTCGGCCGCCATGCCGAGCAAAGCCCGGCTCGCATCGAAGCGCCCTTCCCGGGCCTTGGCCGCACCCGGTTCTTCGAGATACGGGGAGGCCTTCAGAATCAGCTCGTCGTGCATCACGGAGATGGTCTCGACCAGGTCCACCATCTCCTCGGCCTGTACCGTGTGCCAGTCGGTGGGATCGGGCAGGCCGGTCAGTAGCGTCACGCCGTAGGGTCCCGCCATGAACGAGTCCCTGACGTCACCGCGGAGCAGCAGATGGGCGTCGAGGGCCGTCAGCAGGTTCGGAACAGCCGGTAGGGAGAACCTCTGCGCCAGCATCGGCGTGATGGTGTCCACCTCGATCACCATCGACACACGCTGGCGAGCTTGGAAGGCTCCGGCCAGTATGACAGCGACGTCACCCGCCGTGTCACCCCCGGCCACCATCGTGATACGGCCGAGCCGGGTCTTCTCGCGGACCCTCGCGACGTCCACCCGGGATCGAGGCAGGCCGTCGAAAGCGACGGTCGCGACGATCTCCAGAATCGTCTCCGGGCCGCCGCCGGCCGGCGCAAGGCCGTCCACACCCAGTGTCAGGAGACGTTCCCTACCCAGATCACCCGATTCCGGGTCGAATATTCCCACCACCTTGCGGCCTGACTTCTGGATCCGATCCACCAGACGAGGGCTCAGGAAGCTGGTGATGTCGTCAATCAACAGGACCTCGTATTCGGTCTGCAGCGCCTCGGTAGCTGTCAGCACCGTTCCCTTGAGGCGGGCGCCGCCGAAGTCGCTGAGGAACCGCACCAGTTCGGAGGCCCAACCTCGTTGTGACCCCGCGATGGCGATGACGGGCTCGAATCCGATCACGATCCTGACCCCAACGCGGGCAACCGGGCTTCCCGGATCGCCGGGTAGCCGCGGTAGGCGGGCAGGCCGGTCGATCTGAGCACATGAACCGAGCCGGAATCGAGGGCCGAGGCGATCAGCAGGGCCTGTACCGGGCTCACCGATACGGTCAGACCGAAGCCGGATCCAGACAGGCCTCGAGTGCCCACTGTCACGGCCAGTACCTCGACACCAGAAGCGACGAAGCGGCTCGTGCCCCCCTGCACCAGCATCACGTCAATGCGATCACCGACATGGAGGGCTGCGCCGACAGCTCGATCGGGCGAGATCGGGATGCTCATCGCCCGCTGCCCGTCCGGAGTGGCAACCGGCCTCAGGTCGTCCTCCATAAGGGGGGCGCCCGCCGCCACATCGCGCACTACCACCTGCCCGAAGAATTGTGCCAGGCGTTCCCGGGAGAGCGCACGATCCACGAATGGGCCGTCCGGATCCACATGCCGGTACGAAATGTCGCTGCTGTCCAGGCGGCTGCCGGCCGGTATGGCATGGGCAGCCACCGGAACGTCGATCGCCGCGCCCTCGTCTCGAAGGATCAGCACATTGAGCAGGAAAGCGAGCAGACCGGCCGTGATCATCACCACGTGGCCGAAGGACAGGCGGCTGAACGGACTGCGCCTGCGGCTCGTCGGACCCCGTGGGGCCACCGCCCAGGCTGGTGGGCCGGGGTCGACCATGTTCACTCCCTCTTCTGCCGGCATGCGTAGCGGGGTGACTATATCCCACACTGTCAGAGGATGCGATATTGTTGAATTAATTTTTTAGCACTTTGAATAAATGCAAATGATTATCAATTATCTGCCAGAAGCATCGAGTTTCAAGAACAACAAAGGGTTCGGCAGAACTTCATCTCCGGCCGGTCGGGCTGGCTTCCAGGAGCCTGAGACGCGGTTGCGATCCCGTTACAGGCGCTTGGTTCGGCGTATCACGTAGGCCACTCGTTCAAGGGCGACATAGACCCGTCCGATCGCGGTACTCACCGCTACATGATCTCTCGCCACCCACTCGATCCTTCCCGTGAAGCCGGATTCTCCACCCCGGCAGACCACTTCGAAGTCTTCCTCGGTGAGCTGGAGCATGCCCATCCGGGAGAGAAACGTCTCGACCGTATGGCTCTCGGGCCGCCCTTCACCAAGGGTCGGTAACACCGTAAGGGCATCCACGCCGGGTATGCAGACCTCGGCCCGGCCGTTCGGCGTCTCCATGGTCATTAGATCGTTGCGGACGTACACCGGCAGACCGTCCAGACGGCGCTTACCCACCAGGATGCGCACCATGCGACCCGCTTGGGAAGCCTCCCACGCAACGTCGGACATTCTCTTCTGGCGAGCCGCCAGGATCATCGCCTCGGACTCGGCTACCTCGAACTCCTGCCGGATGCGTGTCTCCATGCGCCGGTGCAGTCCTAGATCGAAATGATCGTCTCCATACACAGATGCTCTCCTGTACTGGCTTCATACCGGCAAACGATTGCTCGCGCCCAAGAGTATCGGTACCGGAGGGTAGGTGATCCGGCATCCGTGACGAATTTTCCGCGTTCTGGAATATGCGCGTTGGTTTTGGATCGGTATTGGACTCTCAGATGGGACGGATGACAGGATCCAACCGTATATGTTCTTCTACCTGCTAGAGCACCGGCTAGTCAATAGCTACGAACAGCCGTTCCGAGGCGAAGACGCTGATGCCGACCTGCCGATCCCGGACTTCGACGGTGATACCTCCGTAGGGGTCCTTCTGGACCAAGTGGATCCGGGAGTCCGGCCGGATGTGATTCTCATCCAGGAAGCGCATCATCTCTGCGTCAAGCTCCAGCTCCTCCGAGATCCGCTCGAGGGCCAGCGTCTCGCCCCGCTCCATGTCGGCGATGGGCTTCATCCTCGGAGGCTGGTAGCCGGCGCCAGGAATGGGGTTGCCGTGGGGACAGGTCTTCGGATCCTCCATGGCCGCCCACATGGCCTTCTCCACGTCATCCGAAATCATGGTCTCCCACACTTCGGCCTCCTCATGGACCTTCGCCCAAGGGAGCTTCAACACCTCGGAGAGAAACCGCTCGGCCAAGCGATGCCGGCGCACCACCACCGCGGCCAAGTGGCGGCCCTCCTCGGTGAGGCGAACCTCGTCGGAGACGTCGACCAAGCCCTCCGCGGTCATCCGGCGGACCATCTCGGACACGCTGGCCGGGCTCACTCCCAGCCAACCGGCGATACGGGCCTGGAGGACCGGGATTCCGGCCTCCTCCAGCTCCCAGATCGCCTCGGCGTATTCGCGGCATCGGACGGAGTAGGCGGGATCGGTCATGGGGCAATCGTAGACACGATGCGGTCGGATCGCCCAAGAGTACGGCCGACCGCGCGGACCCCTGCCTCGGTGGCCAGGTGGGTCATCGGCACGTCGAAGGAGTCGGTGGGCAGTCCGTCGGCCACCAGTGCCGACACCGTCACTCCTACCCGCGCCGCGCCATCGGGCACCGTCGGCAGGAACCGGTCGTAATAGCCGCCGCCGCGCCCCAGACGTTCGCCCTCCGGCCCGAACGCCAGGCCCGGCGCCAGCACGACCGCCACGGTCGACGGATCGACGAGGGGAGCAGTGGCCACCGGTTGCTCGAACCCGTACCGGTGCCGCTCGCGAGGCGCTTCCACCGGGTGGAGGGTCAGGGGTCCGCGGGGCGGGGTGCGGGTGACCGCGAACGTCCGGCTCACCCGGTCCAGTACCGGAGTCACGTCGATCTCGTCGGGGAGCGGCAGGTATATCACCACGCTCCCGGCCGGAAGGTCGGTCCCGGCGAGCCACTCGGCGATCCCGTCGACTGTCGCGCCCGCCTGATCCTCGGGGATACCCGGCCGGCGCATCCGCCGAGCCCAGCGCCGGAACTCCTCCTTACTCCCACCTGACGGCGGCTCTCCGAAACGAGGCGACTCCATCCGGGTGAAGTTAGCGATACTCTGTGCCTCTGGATCATCCATTGCCCTCCTAACAGGAATCGGGCCGGGGTTCGGGGTAACCTGCCGGACAATGCGCACACTGGCTGACGGCCTCCGATCTGCCCTGACCTTCGCGGTGGGGATTCCCGTCACCGCGGGCTGCGCGGCGGCGGTCGTCCTGCACACCTTGTTGCGGCCGCCAGGGGGATTGCTGGACCGGATCCCCGGCTTCTGGGGCCGGACGTGGTGCCGGACTGCCGGCGTGAAGCTCACCGTCGAAGGTCTGGAACGGATCGACCCGAAGCAGGCGTACGTGGTGATCTCGAACCACCAGTCCGCCTTCGACATCTTCGCCCACTTCGCGGCGTTACCGGTTCCTATCCGCTTCCTGGCCAAGCAGGAGCTGTTCAAGATCCCCCTCTTCGGAGCGGCCATGCGCAGGATCGGGATCGTCGAGGTCGACCGGGGCGCCGGCCGGGCCACGCACCAGGCCGTCAACCGGGGCGCCGCCGCCAACATGAGGTTGGGACGCTCCCTCATGATCTATCCGGAAGGAACCCGATCGCGCGACGGTGCGATGCTGCCGTTCAAGAAGGGCGCCTTCGCCATCGCCCGCAACCTGGGCGTGCCCATCGTGCCCACCGCGATAACGGGCAGCCGGCAAGTCTGGATCCCGGGATCCAAGATGATCCGTCCGGGACATATCACCGTAACGATCATGGATCCGATCTCGACCGAGAACATGACACTGCGAGATCTGGGCGGCCTGACCGAGCAGGCATTCTCGGTAATCGCGAAGGTGGCCGACGTAGAGGCCCCCGCGGAGCCCATCGATAGCCGTACGTGACCGTGGTGTTCCCGCTACCGGGAACACCACGGCCCGGAATCTAGGGCGTGTTCACGCTATGCGCGCTCGTTTGCTGTCGCGGGTCCCCGTGGTCGACTACGTGCGGAGCGTCCCGGACCTCCACAGCCGGACGCGACGCCGGGCGTCGCCCAGTCCGGCCCTCCGAGCCAGCCACGCCAGGTACGCAACCCCGACGATTTCCTGACCGATCGGTAGCGGGTCGGCCATGGACAACCGTGCGAGTGCCGACCAATCCGTTTCGATACCGGTGGGAAGATCGAAGCCGAGCATCGGCCACAGCAGGAGCTGCTGGTCGATCCACCCCAGGTCCAGCACCAGGTGAAGGATCGCTCCGACCGCTACCGCCACGGCCCGCGTTCGGCCCCGGCTGCGGCGATGTGTGAGCAGCAAAGCAGTGACCAGCAGTCCGAGGCAGAAGGCGAGAGAATGACCGATGAACCGGACCGGCCCGCCGGCCGGGACCGACCAACCGATGACCCACTCGATCACGTCGGGCAGGAGCGCTCCGATCGCCAGGAAGCGGAGGTCCGCGTCAGAGTCCTTGAATGCCAGCCTGAATAGGAAAACCGCCCCGCCCAGGTGCCAGAAGATCATCGCTGCCACCGCCTCCTAGTGGTCACTCTGTGGAATGGCGGCGTGCCTAGCTATTTCGCAGACAAAGCGCTATCCGACTGTATAATCCCAGGTCAGACACTGTTCCCTGAGAATGGGTTACCACTTAGGAGACCGGAATCGTATTTTGAGTCTCCGAACCGATCTGCCTCCACCGTCCAGACCCGACCGGAGCCACCACCGCCCACCTTCCTTCGCGTTTCACCGAACCCTAGCCACCGTCACAACGGTCCGACACAGCCGCCTTCACGAAAGCGCGACCCTCCGCGTCCACTGCAGCAGAAACCGAAACTCCCGTAGCCACTCAACCTACGCATCCAGCGTGATCTACACCGGCCGATCGGACCCCAAGCAATAGTCGAGGCGACCCGTGATGGCGATCACTGACATTCACTCATACTGAAGGGGTCCTGTTCTTAGGGGATCGCTGCGAGGATGAGGTGTGGTCCCCTAAGTCAAGGGATGCTCCTACGGTTGTCAAGTCGCCGGCGGGGCCGGGTGGTGTGTTCGGAGCCAGTCCTGGTATCGGCTGGCGAGTTGGTGGTTGTGGTTGCGGCCTCGTTCGAGCTCTGAGATACGGGCCGGGCGGGTTCCGAGGGCTCGGGCGGCCTGGGTCACGGTGATGCCGGCCTGTTGGCGGCGGGTGCGTAGGCGGGCGCAGTTCGGTGTTGGGGCGGGTTGGTGATCAGCCGGTAGATCTCTCGGGCGATGTGCCGCTTGCGGCAGCGGATGATCTCCGGTTTCTTCTTTCCCTCCGCCCGGCGCCGCCTTACGTAGTCTCGGGTGGCAGCGTCGGTGCGCATCCGGGTGGTAGCGATCCGCCACAGCGCGCTGTTGGCTTGCCGGTTGCCGCCCCGGTTGAGACGATGCCGAACGATCTGTCCTGATGATGCGGGGACAGGGCTGGTGCCGCACAGCGCCGCGAACGAGCGCTCCGATTTCATCCGGTCGGGATTGTCGCCGGCGGCGACCAGCAGCACCGAAGCTGTGTCAGGGCCCACACCTTTGGCGGCCAACAGAGCCGGGTTCGCCCGGGCGCAGAGACGACGGATGTCTGCTTCGAGTTCGCCGATCTCTGTGTCGAGGGCCTGGTATCGGCGGGCCAGGTGCTGCAGCGCCTTCTTCGCGTACGCGGCCGTGGTCTGTGCTTCGCCGGGACGCCAGCGGGCGCAAACCCGGACCTGTGCTTGGAGATTCAGGCCCCTGAGCCGACATTTGACCTGCTCAGGGGCACCAACGATCACAGAATGGATCTGGTTCGCCGCCTGGGTGCGGGCCTTGAGGGCTGAGCGGCGCGCCACTAACAGCATCCGGAGGCACTCAACCGACCCATCACCCGATTTCGGAACCGAGGTTGCCTGCGCCGAGGCGGCAGCCCGGGCGGCCGCCTCGGCGTCGACGCTGTCAGACTTGCCGCCCCGCTGGCGGCGTAGCTGACGATTCGGCCGCATCACCTCCACCACCTCGATCCCAACTGCGGCCAGATGCCGGGCGAGGCCGGTGCCGTAGCTGCCGGTGCCGTAGCTGCCGGTGCCTTCCACCCCGACCCGAACCAGCTGACCCGCCGACCCAAACCAGGCGGCCATCCGCCGATACCCCGACTCGTCGGCCCCAAACGACCCGGACCCCACCACCCGGCCGACGCCATCGACCACCGCCCCAACATGGACATCCCGATGGGTGTCAACCCCACCAAATACATCAACCCGATCCTCAGACACGACCCACCTCCCCGTGGACTACCGTCATCACCAAACGGGGTTCCGGCCAAAGCAGCGGACAAGACACTCTGTGAGTATCGGGTGGGTCTCGTTGAGGTCGCCAGGATTGGCGTCGGCGGGGTCGTGACCCGAGAACACTCTGACCTCTGTGTCTTAACCGTGATGCGTCCGACACCGCCGCTGTGCCGCCTGGGCGTTCCGTTGTTGGCCTGATCAGAAGCTTGTCCACCGTCCGGGGTGTGACCCATCACAGTCCTGCCGTCACGGTCTCGCCTTAGGCCGGACGGCTCGCAACGTCTCGAACATGTCTCGACGGGGTGGTGGGTAGGATGAAGGATGCGCAACGCTTCGGAAGGGCCGAGCCATGATCGCGACTGTGAAGGCCAGATACTCGGACGGTGTCCTTACCCCTCTGGAGCCTCTGGACCTCGAAGACGGCAGCGAAGTGACGGTGTCGATTGATGACGCGTCCCCGCCACGTCGCGGCCTCGCCGGGATCGTGGATAGCGTCAGGAGGTTTCATGAGGCCACCCCCTCTGACACTTGGGACGATCTCCCGGCCGACCTGGCGATGAACAAGAAGCACTACCTGTACGGTCATCCGAAGGAAAAGGGTGAATGAGGGCCGTCTTCGCGGACTCGGGTTACTGGATTGCGCTTTGGAGGCCCCGGGACGCATTGCACGAGAAGGCGATGATCGTGGCCGAGGGCCTGGGAGAGATCGGGGTTGTCACGACGCAACTCGTGTTAACTGAGGCGCTCAACGCCATGGCCGGGGCGGGTGAGTTCCACCGACGCTGGGCGGTACGGATGGTGCGGCAACTCGCCCACCACCCGAACGTTGAAGTCGTCCCGCAGAGCGACACCCAGTTCAGGGCTGCCGTTCGTCGCTACGCTGCCCGATCCGACCAGACATGGAGCCTCACGGACTGTGCGAGCTTCCTCGTAATGGAAGAACACAACATCACCGAGGCCCTCGCCTACGACCGTGACTTCGAGCAGGCCGGCTTCGTCGCCTTGCTCAGAGAGGGCCACCTATAAGCCGGTTGGCTCGGCGCGGATTCACGCGCCGGATTTCAGTTGGGTCAGACCCGCCACCCGGTCACAGGGGACCACACCTCATCCTCGCAGTAGCCCCCTAAGAACAGGGCACTCTCCACTATGAGTGAATTTCGATGATCGCCGACATCTTCACCACCTCGACCGTCTTCAGGTACAAGCTCCGGTAGGTGAGCAAGTTGTGCTACAGCGTGGCGTACTTGTCCCGTAATGCCGTGGCCAGCGCGACGAGTTGCGCCTCTGTGGGTTCGTCGGTGGACGGCGGATCCGGATCCACCGGCGGATCGTCGTTGTCAGACACGTCGACCGACGCCGACGCAGCAGCACCGACCGTGTAGCCCGAGCCGGCCTGCACCGTGGCCGTGACCGACCCGTCGGACTCGTCGACCTGTTCGTTGCTGGTGGTGACCGTGTAGGTGGCCGTGGCGCTGTTGACGGTTACGGTGGCCGGACCGCTGGCGCCCTAGTCGCCGGTCTCGGTGACTGCGATCATAGCGGGCGGACACGGCCCAGAGGATGGCCGCGGCTCTATCCCGCACCGTGAGGGCTGGCAGACCGTGACGGGCCGCTAGACGCCTGGAGATCAGCAGTAGGGCCACCCACGCCACTTGATGGGGAAGCTCCCGGAGGGGGTGGGCGTAGACGCCACCGCCAGGCCCGGACTCGCCGGGCTCACGCCATCGGGAGAACACGGCATCGAGGAGGGGACGCACCCGGTTAACCGATGAGACATTGCGTCCGATCTCGGCGGCGACCTCTCGGGCCGGGATCGGGCGATCTTCCGCCTCCACGTCGAGCAGATAGACCGTCGCGGCTAGGCCGGTAAAAGAGTCGGCGAGACGGTCAATGACCCAGCGGGGCACTCCCCCGCCATCGATGGCAGTGACACGCAGCCCGGCATGGGGGTGAGTTCCCGAACTTGGTTCGGGTGTAGTCCCCTTCGGCGTACCGGCTGTGTTCTCTGACTTGGGTAGCCGGTTCGCCTCCGGGAGAGTAGGCACTCCCGTTGGCATGGTCTTACATGCCTAGTAGTTACAAACCTGTTAATAGGACTAACTGCCTAGGCTTCGAGGCCCTTGTACATGGCGGCGGCCAGGCCTTGGCGTAGGAGTCTGGCCGCTAGCTCGTTCGGGGGTCTACCCCGTGACTTCTGAGGGGGTACGCCCGGGGGGAGTGCAAATCCCAGTGGTGGTTGTCCGTTTGGCCTTGAATGGCCTTGAAAGCACGGGACAACCGACCACTGGGAGGTTTTGAGGTTGACCCGGTTTGGTGGACGCTCTATGACTTGGGACGATGTGTCCTGGAGAGGAGTGTTCAGATGCCGAGATCGAGAGCGCCGTATCCGGCGGAGTTCCGGGAGGAGATGGTTCGCCTGGTGCGGGCTGGTCGGA
>JAJEIM010000021.1 GCA_022827785.1 Acidimicrobiia bacterium | reverse complement strand
GACGAGGGGGGGCGGCATAACCCGTTCTTTTCGGGCTATCAGCCGCAGTTCTACTTCCGTACCACCGACGTCACCGGCAAAGTCACCCTCCCTGACGGGGTGGAGATGGTCATGCCCGGCGATAACACCACCATGACCGTGAGCCTGGGCTCCGCGATCGCGATGGACGAAGGCCTGCGCTTCGCGATCCGAGAAGGCGGACGCACCGTAGGGGCAGGCACCGTCACCAAAATCATCCAATAACAACAACACCAGAACCGGAGACCGGACAGCGGGAGGGCCGCCATGGCCAAGAAAAAAGGAAGCCGCATCAAGATCACCCTTGAATGCACCGAGGCGAGGGCCGAAGGGAAGCCCCCGTCGCGCTACATCACCACCAAGAACCGGACCAACACCACGGGACGGCTCGAGCTCAGAAAGTACAACCCCTTTCTCCGGCGCCACACCCTGCATCGCGAAACCCGCTAGAGCGGACCGGCCATGGATGTGGTGACGGGCCTGGGGGACCTGGCCGGCCGCACGTACGGTCCGTCGCGATTCCGGGTCAGCCGGGCCCAGGTCGCCGCATACGTGGCGGCATCAGGCGACGACCCGGAGCGCTGGCGCGCCCACGCGCCACCCTCGTTCGCGGGCGCCGCTCTCTTCAAGGTGGCCACCTCTTTCCTGCGCGACCCGGCCGTGGCGTCGCATGCCCGCTTGCTCATCCACGGTGAGCAGACCTTCATCTGGCGCCGACCTTGGCGGATCGGCGACGCCCTGACGATCTCGGCCCGGATCGATCGTCTCCGGGAGCGTGCCGGCACCGCCTTCGTCAACTTCGGCGCCGAAATAGTCGACTCCGCGGACCGGACGATCCTGTCCTCCCGTTCGTTGTTCCTCATGTCCCCGGAGACTCCGCCCGGCGGCACGGCCGCGGAGCGTTCCGAGCCGCCGGCGGAGGCGCGCCGGGCCAACGCCGTTCCCCGAGCGGAGTCCCTACCCGCAGTCGGAGAGTCCCTGACGCCGCTGGCCAAGTCGGTCTCCCGGACCGACCTGGTGCGGTACGCCGCCGCCAGCGAGGACTTCAACCCGGTCCATTGGGACCACCTCCGGGCGGTCGAGTCCGGAGTGGGAGGTGTCATCTGCCACGGCCTGCTGATGGCCGCCTGGGCTACCCAGCCGGCCGCCGCCTCGTCGTCCCGGCCCAGTCCACTGGCGAGGGCCCGCTTCCGCTTCCGCCGGCCCCTGTATCCCGACCAGGCTGCCCTGGTCACCACCACGGTGAAGGATCGGGACGAGCGGCGGACCGTCCTCAATTCGACGGTTTCGTCGGAGGCGGGGGATCATGTCTCGGCTAGCATCGAGATGCAGACGGACGACGGAGGCGGGTAGGAGGGTGCGGGACTACCGGTTGGAGCCCGACGTGAACGAACTGGTGGACCGGTCGCGAGAGGGTGACCAGGCCGCCTTCGGAGAGCTTGCCCGGCTCCATCAACACGAGGTCTACACCCTGGCGGTCCGGTTGGTGGGTGATCGAACCCTGGCCGCCGACGTCACCCAGGAGGCGCTGATCCGGGCGTGGCGGGCCATCGGGCGTTTCAGGGGCGACTCGAGCTTCTCCACCTGGCTGTACCGGATAACCGCCAACGTCGCCTGGACGCTCAAGGGGCGGGCTGCCCGCCAGCGCACCTACCAACTCGATGCGATGATCTTCCAGCCGCAGGCGGACGACCGCGGCAATCCCGAGGTAGCGGGGGAGCGGACCGAGTTACGCGCCCGGCTCGGGGCCGCGCTCGCAGAACTGGCGCGATCCCAGCGCACGGTGGTGATCCTGAAAGACGTCTACGGCTGGTCGCACAAGGAGATCTCCGACGCGCTGTCGATTTCCGTGACCGCCTCCAAGGTGCGGCTGCACCGCGCTCATCTCCGGCTTCGGGAACTGCTGAAGGAGGCGAGTTGAGCCGCCTGGTAAACCGCGCAGGCCTCGATCGCGTCCCGCGGGTCGCCACCTGCGGCCTCACCCGGCTGGTCCTCCACGGGGCCGAGTCGGGCGGGATAGACCTGCCTCCGGTGATGGAGCGACATCGCCGCGGCTGCCTGTCCTGCCAGGCCGCTACCGCTCGCCAGCGGAGAGTGCTGGCCGAGTTGGGCGCGTTGCGAACCGAGGTCGAGCCGGTGCCCTACGACATGACGGCGGGCCTGGAATATCCGGTCGAGGTGGATGCCGGCCACCCCTCGGCGCCGCGCCGCTCCAGCCGGAGAACCACTACCGCAGTGGTATCGGCCGTGTCGATCGCCGCCATAGGGGTGGTGGTCCTGGCCCGCCGGATGAGGTCGGCCAGTATCCGGAAGACGGCCTAGGGGGCCTGGTCGCGGCCGCCGGCGACCGCACCGGGTCGTGAGGTGTTTACACTAGGGCGGACCTGTTCGTATACTCCCTGCGGCAGCCGAGGGGCGTAGCTCGAAATTGGTTAGAGCGCCGGTCTCCAAAACCGGAGGTTGGGGGTTCGAGTCCCTCCGCCCCTGCTCGACTCGTTCACTGCGATCCTCGTCGCAGTACCTACAAGAAAAGGCAGCTAGAAAATGAACCGCGAGATGCGTCGCATGGCCGAGCGGGAAGAGCGGCGCAACAAACAGCAGGGCGACCGGCGCCGCACGCAGATCCCGGGTTCGCCGGGTGGCGACGGGTCGGTGATGGGCCGCTGGGCCCGGCTGGTCCAGTTCCTACGCGAGGTGCGGGTGGAGTTGAGCCGGGTCAACTGGCCCAACCGCCGGCAGATGATCGCGTTCACGACCGTGACCGTCATCACGACCAGCGTCCTGACGGGTTACGTATTCCTGGTGGACCTGGCCCTCAGCCGGTCGGTGCTGGCCGGGATCAGAGCTTTGACAGGTTGAAGATGGCGGAACGGTCAGCAACGCAGCAGGATAGAGCTCCCGCCGAGCCGGCGGCTGGCGAGGAGTCCTCGCTCGGATCCCTGGGAACGGCGTTTCTGAACGCCGGTTTCCTGACCGATGGATCCCGTGACGAGATCGAGCCGGAGCCCGCCGAGGAGGTTGCCAGTCCGGAGGTACCTGACACACCGGCCGGCGCCGAGCCCGAGCCGGAGGCGGCGGCTACCAGGACTCCGCCGACCGGAGCCCAGCCTGACGACACCCAGGAACTGGTCCTGGAGGTCGAGGAGGAGGATCCGATCAGCCCGTTCGACAAGCGCGGATCCTGGTACGTGATCCATGCCTACTCGGGCCACGAGAAGAAGGTTCGCGCCAACCTTGACACCCTCAAGACTTCCCAGCACCTGGAAGGCAGTATCTTCGAAGTGGTCATCCCCACCGAGAAGGTGGTCGAGATCAAGGGGGGCCGCAAGGTGGAGGTGGAGCGGCGCATGTTCCCCGGCTACCTCCTGATCCGGATGTATGACGACACCGACACCTTCAACGTGGTGAGGAACACTCCCGGAGTCACCTCGTTCGTAGGTAGCGGGATGGGAGGCGGATTCCAGCCCACCCCGCTGTCGCGCCGTGAGGTGGAGCGTTTCCTGGGTCTCAAGAGGGAGGCGGCCAAGAAGGCCCCGAGGTTCCGCCCGGCCTGGGACATCGGAGAGACGGTGCGGGTGTCCAAGGGCCCCTTCGCCGATTTCAACGGGGTGGTCGAGAACATCAATGTCGACCAGCAGAAGGTCACCGTGCTGGTCGAGATCTTCGGCCGGGACACGCCGATGGAACTGGATTTCGAGGACATTCAGAAGCAGTAGCAGACGCCGCCGACATCCGGGCCGAGCCGGACCGCCAACAAGACGATGCGAAGGACAGATCACCTATGGGCAGAAAACGGGTTGCAGCCATCCTGAAGGTTCAGATCCCGGCGGGCGAGGCGAGCCCGGCGCCGCCGGTCGGACCCGCCCTGGGCCAGTACGGCATCAACATCATGGAGTTCGTCAAGTCGTACAACGATGCCACCCGGGCCCAGGTCGGCACGATCGTTCCGGCGGAGATCACCATCTACACCGATCGGTCGTTCAGCTTCATCACCAAGTCACCTCCCACGGCGGTCCTGCTCCGGCAGGCGGCCCGGGTGGAGAAGGGGTCACCGGAGCCGCACCGGGAGAAGGTCGCCACCCTGTCGAGGGACCAGATCAGGCGGATCGCCGAGACCAAGCTTCCCGACCTGAACACCAACGAGATCGACGCGGCCATGAAGATCGTATCGGGCACCGCCCGCTCGATGGGGATTATCGTCGCCGACTGACCAGGGCCCGCTCGTTGCAAGGAACGGGACCGGACAACCGAATACCGATGGGAGAGCCACCGCAGGGTGGCTCGCTACGACCACATGGAGGAAACCCTATGGCTCACAGGGGCAAGCGCTACGACCGGCTGGCCGCAAGCTACGACAAGTATCACAATTACGAACCGCTCGAGGCGGTGCGGATGGTCAAGGCCACCGCTGCTGCCCGATTCGACGAGACCATCGAGGCGGTGATGAAGCTGGGAATCGACCCCCGCCGGGCCGACCAGTTGGTGCGGGGCACCGTGGTGTTGCCGCATGGAACGGGCAAGGCGGTTCGTGTCGGCGTGTTCGCGGTCGGTGACCTGGCGACCGAAGCCGAGGAGGCGGGCGCCGAGATCGTCGGTGGCGACGAACTGATCGCGTCCATCGCCTCGGGCGGCGAGATCGGCTTCGACGTGGCGATCGCCTCACCGGACATGATGCCGAAGGTGGGTCGCCTCGGAAGGATCCTGGGTCCCCGGGGCTTGATGCCCAACCCGAAGGCCGGAACCATCACCCGAGACCTGGCGAGGACGGTCGGGGAGTTCAAGGCCGGCAAGATCGAGTACCGCAACGATCGCTACGGCAACGTGGCCGCTCCCATCGGCAAGGCTTCCTTTGACGAAGCCCTCCTTCACGAGAACCTGGTCGCCCTGGTCTCCGAGCTGCTGCGGGTGAAGCCGGCTGCTTCCAAGGGCACCTATCTCAAGGGGTTGTCGATATCCTCGACCATGGGTCCCGGAATCAGGGTGGACGTGACGAAGGCGGACCGCCTGTCCGGCGTCGCCGCCTAGTTGATCGTGGTCGGTCTGCGTTGCGGCCGGCGTGCTCTGGACCGCCATGTCCCACCGCCGCCCCACAGACCGACCACGGGGGTGCCGCGGCCGGCTCCACGACTCGATCCCGCCGGCCGGACGATGACCGGCCAGTTGAGGCCCAGGGCGTCACAGGCGGTGCTTTGAGCCTCGAGAGTCCCAAGGAGGCCGAGGTCGCGAAAATCCGGTGCTCCGCACCGGGCCCTCCCCCGCCGCCACCGTTGGTTCGGAGCGTGGTCGGCCATGCCCGGCCGGGGCCGGGTAACACGGCGGTTCGCTCCACGAAGCCTCGTATGTTCCCTCCGGGCCGGCCGAACCGATCGGTGAGACGCATCAGCCGGCATAGGTGCTTGGCGACCGGCAACCTATAGCGGCGGTGTGACAATTGCTCCCCCTTGCGCGGTACCGCCGATGCTGCCCATGAGGGTCCGCTCGCCACGGCGGACGGCCCGCGCATGGTTGCTTTGGTGCTGGGCCGGCGCGCCCGCTACAATGCACCCGTTCCCGGTTCCGGCCGGGAATGTTTGGCCGTAGACAGCCGGTACCCGTCACGGGTGTAAAGCAATCCGGGAGGATTCGCCTGCCGAGGTCGGATCGGGGCATCCGTCTCGTTTCCTCCTTGCTGTCCCTGCGCCCGTCGGGCGCGCGCGGCCCGGCACCAGCAAAGTCGCGGCCTACCCGCGACCCGCAATCCAGCGGAGGAACTCATGCCACGACCCGACAAGGTCCAGGCTGTCGAAGACATCAAGGGTTACTTCTCGGCCTCTTCCTCTTCGTTCCTGACCGAGTACCGCAGCCTGCCGGTAGCGGCCCAGCAGGAACTTCGCCGGACCCTCAAGGAAGCCGGGGCGAGATACCGGGTTCTGAAGATGACGCTCACCAAGCGAGCCCTGCACGATCTGGGCCACGAAGAACTGGACGAGTGGCTCACTGGACCGACCGCCGTGGCCTTCGTCGAAGACGATCCGGTTCCGGCGGCCAAGGCACTGGTCGCCTTCAGCCGGGACAACGAGGGTCTGGTCATCAAGGCCGGCATGCTCGACGGCCGGTCCATCGGGGCCGAACAGGTGGCGCGCCTGGCCACCCTGGACAGCCGGGACGTCCTGCTCTCCAAGGTCGCCGGGGCCTTCAACGCGCCTCTGGCCAGAGGCGCCTCGCTGCTGGGTTCCTTCACGAGGAACGCAGCCTCGATGTTCTCGCAATTGCTTGAAAAAAAGGAAGAGGAATAAGGCCGGACCCAGGCGCGACTTCGCTGCGGGCTAAGGCCGAACGAACGGAATCTAGGAGGATGGCAATGGCCACGATGACTAATGAAGAACTGTTGGGCGTGTTCGAGGGGATGACCGTGCTCGAACTCAAGGAGTTCCTCGATGCCTTCGAGGAGCACTTCGACGTGACCGCGGCAGCGCCGATGGCGATGGCCGTCGCGGCCGGGGACGGCGCCGGCGCCGAGGCGCCCGCTGAGGAGCAGACCGAGTTCGACGTGGTGCTCACCGGATCGGGCGACAAGAAGATCCAGGTCATCAAGGAAGTCCGGGCCATGACCAGTCTCGGGCTCAAGGAGGCCAAGGCCGTTGTGGACGGGCTTCCCAGCACCGTCCTCGAGGCGGTCTCCAAGGAGGAGGCAGGCGCCGCCAAGGAGAAGATCGAGGCGGTCGGAGGCTCCGTAGAGATCCGCTAGTTGGTAGTGGCAGTGGCCGGCGGTCGGTGGCCAGTTGGCGGCCGAGAGGTGCTCATATTCCTTGTGGCCCTCTAGGGCTGTTGGGTCGTACCTATCGCCCCTGGGTTACAACGTCCACTGACCACTGACCACTGACCACTGACCACTGACCACTGACCACTGACCACTGGGAAAATGGTTGACGGCTGCTCCGGTCGCCCATTAACATCACCGCGAAGTGGACGGCATCGCCCGTAGGGTGCAGCGACGGGAGCCCGTCGATAGGATTTGACTCCGGCCTAAGGCTTAGGGTTTAGGCCGCTTTGTCGCGTGCTAAACTTCTGGCTTGCTGTGCCCTATGGTGTCGGGAGAGCGCGCGTACTTCACACATTCCGCCTTGTGGCGACCGATATTCGGGAGAGCACGGTGATCGTTCGTGTCCGTAGTGGCGTTGTATCACGGATGAATCGGGTCAAGTGAGTTCGAGCTGGCCGGTGGTTGTCGGCCAGGTGTCTATTAGGAGGAAGCTTTGGCCATAGCCCGCGCTGCTGATCGTCTGTCATTCTCCAAGATCCCAGAGGTCAGCCCCCTGCCCGACCTCATCGCGGTCCAGCGCGAGTCCTTCAACTGGTTCCTCGAGCAAGGCCTCAGCCGCATCTTCCGCCAACTGTCACCCATCGAGGACTTCGGCGGGCAGCTGGCTCTCGACCTGAGCGACCACTACTTCGGCGATCCGCTGATGACCGAGGAGGAGGCGAAGGAGCGGGACACGAGCTACTCCAAGCCCCTACACGTGATCGCCCGGTTCGTGAACCGCAACACCGGGGAGATCAAGGAACAGAGGGTCTTCCTCGGCGACTTCCCGATGATGACCCGCAACGGCACGTTCATCATCAACGGCACCGAACGGGTCGTCGTTTCCCAGCTCCACCGGTCGCCCGGGGCCTTCTTCCACTCCGAGGACCGTCAGCTCCACGTCGCGCAGATCATCCCCTACCGCGGGTCCTGGGTCGAGTTCGAGTACGACGCCAAGAACCTGCTGTACGTGCGCATCGATAGGAAGCGCAAGTTCCTCGCCACCGTCTTTCTGCGGGCCCTGGGCCTCCGCGGCGCCGACGAGATCATCAAGACCTTCTACACCGTG
>JAJEIM010000010.1 GCA_022827785.1 Acidimicrobiia bacterium | reverse complement strand
CTGGCGCTGGAAGACACTATCCTCGTGACCGGCTTCCTCCTGCTCGTCGTCGCCGGTGCGATCGGCTGGGGCCGCCTGCCCAGGCTCAACCGGTGGGCCGGGGAACGCATCACGAAAGACAAGCGCTTCGCCCAGCTGGTCCTGGTCGCGCTCCTGGTGGCCTTCCCCTTCTTCTTTCTCGACAACCCGTACCTGATCCACCTCGGCGCGCTCGCCGCCATCTTCGCCATCATGGCCCTGGGGCTCAACATCACGCTCGGATTTTGCGGCCTCCTGGACGTGGGGTTCGCCGTCTACTTCGCCGCCGGCGCCTACCACGTCGACCACGTGGAGATCGACGGTTACGCCGTCTACACAAACAACCCTCCCCGCGGCGCCATGCGCGGCTTCGGGGCGGTGCAGGCCTGCTACGCCATCGAATCGGCCATGGATCGCCTCGCCGGGGAACTGGACATGGATCCGGTCGAACTTAGGGTCCGCAATGCCATACAGGAGGGAGACCTCCTGCCGACCGGGCAGGCGGTCGACGGTCCCACCCCCACCCGCGAGCTGCTCGATCATCTGCGCCGCCTGCCCATGCCCTCGGAGCGCCCCGCGGCGGGAGACGACCTGAGGCGGCTGCCCGGCGGCGTCGGCAACACCACCCATGGGGAAGCGGTGGTCAGGGGGGTCGGCTACGCCCTCGGGATGAAGGCGATCGGCTTCTCGGGAGGGGTGGACGACATCTCCACCGCCCGGGTGTCGGTGTCGGTCGCGGGCGGGCGGCCCGTGGCGGAGGTCTACAGTGCCGCCTCGGAGTGCGGGCAGGGGATCGTGGCGGTCCAGGCCCAGATCGTGCGGACCGAGCTGGGGATCGACTCGGTGACCGTCCGGCCCGCCGACACGGATATCGGGGACGCCGGCTCGTCGGCGGCCTCCCGCCAGACCTGGATGACGGGCGGAGCGGTCGAAGGCGCCTGTCACGGGGTGCGCGCGCGGATCCTCGAGTGGGCCGCCCGTCGCCTCGGCCGCGCTCCCGGAGACCTCGCGCTCGGTCCCCGCGGGATCACGGACGCCGCAACCGGGGAAGCCCTCCTTTCCCTCGCCGACCTCCTGGGTAGTGACACGATCGAGCACACCTTCGTGTACCGCCACCGGGCCACCGAGCCGATCGATGATGTGCGGGGGCAGGGCAACGCCCACATCGCCTTCGCCTACGCCGCCCACCGGGCGGTGGTCGATGTGGACACCGAGTTGGGCTTGGTCCGGGTGGTCGAGCTGGCCACCGCCCAGGATGTGGGGAAGGCCATGAATCCCCAGGCCGTCGAGGGCCAGATCGAGGGCGGTTCGGCCCAGGGTCTCGGCCTAGCCCTGCTGGAGGAGGTCCAGGTCGAGGACGGCTTCGTGAAGAATGCCTCCTTCACCGACTACCTGATTCCCACCATCCTCGACATGCCTCCCATGAACGTCCGGATCTTCGAGTTCCCCCATCCCGAAGCCCCGTACGGGCTCAACGGGGTGGGGGAGCCGCCCACACTGTCGTCCACTCCCGCCATCGTCAACGCACTGCGCGATGCCACCGGCCTCGACCTGCCACGGGTCCCGGTCCGGCCCACCGATCTGATCCCGTCCCTCCAGGGCGACGGGTCACTCGGAAGCTAGGTCAGCGCGACCTCTCCTCCAGGCCGCTCTTGATTGCCTCTCTAGCGGCGGAGGAGTTGCTTGAGCCGCCGGACGGCAGGTGTCCACAGCCATTCGGGTTCTATGTACCGGTGATGGTTCTCGCCGGGTAACCCCATGGGGTCGTAGTAGCTGGTGTCGGTGTTCTTGCGCAGGTAGTTCGTTCGCGCCAGCACCTTCAGGGAGGCATAGGTCATCCCCTTGTGGGTCCAGCCCTGCCGCAGGTAGTTCCAGTTGTCCGGCGCCAGCTGCTGCGCCGCGGTGAAGTGCCTCCATGCCCGATCGCTGTCACCCACCGCCTCGAAGTGCAAGGCCAGCTTGAAGGTCGCTTCTGCCAGGAGCGTGTCTTCGTCTACGGGCTTGAGCCGCTCGGCCAGCTCGCTGTGGGACCAGACGTGGTCGCTCTCGGCTCCCCGCTCGATCCAGTCGCGAGTCGCCAGGGCAAACGCGTCGTCGCCCAGGCGAACCTTGCCGAGGCCGAACCCGATGGTCATCGGAGCCGGGTACACCCCTTCGTTGCTGCGGACGATGCGCCCGTTCTCATCGATCCACGCGGCCGACGGTACGCTCACCCAGCCGAACAGCGAACTGATCTGGTGGGTCGGGTCGATGACGCACCGGAAGGTCGGTTGTGCCCGATCGAACCACTTGGCCGTAGCCCTGGGGCCGCCCGAGTCCTGGGCCACGCTGATCAACTCGAACCGGTCCGTACCGATGGACTCGTACAGGTCCTGCCAGACCGGCAGGCTGAAGCGGCATCCTCACCACGATGACCAGGTGAACAGCACCACCTTGTGGCCGCGCAAGTCCGAGAGCCTCAACGTGTTGCCGTTGCGCTCGGTCACCTCGAAGTCGGGGGCGATCGCGGACTCCAACCCTACGCTACGGACTGCCGGCACCGAGCCGAGGCTCCACACGTCGCCGTCGTGCACGTACTGCTGGCCGATCATGTCCGCGAATTCCGAGTAGCAGAACCAGACCCAGTCGTCGGCGTCGGCGATCCACTCCTCGCGCTTGTTCGCCGGCAGCGGCACGCACAACTCGCCCAGGCACGCGCCTTCCGGCTTCATTTGCCAGCCGGTGGCACCGGGAAGCTCGTCCATGCGCACCCACAGAGCGTCCGCGGCATCACTCCGCCGGGAAACCTCGGTCGTCTTGCCGTTCGCGAGGATGATCATGCTTGCTCCGTGAGAGCCGATTTCGTCCGGCTAGTCGAAATGCTTCCCGTGTGTCAGGCCCCAGTAGTACCTGACCGTAGTTCCCGGAGTCGGCGAGGGCCAGCAAATGGACGAACAGACCACGGCGGCCTGGATGGGGGCTCACTTTCGTACCCCTGTCAGCTACCCTGCCCCAGCCATGGACGACGCTCCACCGCAGAACAGCCACAAGCCGCCGTCGGCTCGCACGCGGGTGCGCCGGGGGAGCGAGCGGGCTCGCTACGGCCGGGCACAGGTACTGGAGATACTCGACTCCGGTGTCGTAGCCCATGTCGGCGTGTCCACACCCGACGGACCCCTCGTTCTCCCGATGGCTTACGGGCGCGACGACAAGATGCTCTACCTGCACGGGGCGATCGCCAACCACCTGCTCAACTCGGGCGAGGAGCAGGAGATCTGCGCCACCGTGACCCATCTGGACGGGCTCGTGATGGCCCGTTCCCCCTTCCACAATTCGATGAACTACCGCTCGGTGGTGGTCCGCGGCCGCGGTCGGCGCATCACGGACGATCGCCGGAAGCTCGAAGCGCTCAGGGTCATCACCGACCATGTGGTGTCCCACTGGGACGACGTCCGCCCACCGTCGCCGTCCGAGCTGCGCAAGACCCTGGTGCTGGAAGTGTCCCTGGCGGAGGCCTCGGCCAAGGTGAGGACCGGTGATCCGGTCGACGACCCGGAGGACATCGAGGGGCCCTGGTGGGCGGGGACGGTACCGATCACGACCCGTTTCGGACGGCCCAGCCCCTCGTCGGACCTGGTCCATGGGATCGGTGTCCCGGCGCCCGTCACGGCCTTGACCGAGGCCGCGGTGGACCGGCGCCCACGCTCCCGGAGAGGCTGATCGACACCGTTGCGCCTGGCGATGGCGGGCATCCTCCGCCATCGCCAGGTCACCTTCCTGGGTGGTGAAGAAACCTGCCTCGCTCATTAACCGGTGGCGCGCCCTCCCTCGATTCGCTATTTTTCTTCAATCGGGCAGAACGAGCCCGAGCTGTGACCGATCGAAGGAGGTCGCCTTTGGTACCGAAGTCCAACCGTCCCCATCACTTCACCCGCCGCCAGGTCCTCGGCGGAGGGTCCGCGCTGACGGCCTTCGCCGCCATGGGAGGCCTGTCCGCGCTCGTGGCAGCCTGCGGCGGAGGTGATCCGATCGACGAGGGCGCCGAGCCCGGAACCGACTTCACCGGCGAGTTGGGCGTCCTGATCGGGACCCATATGGATCCGATCAAGGCTCTCCTCGAGCAGCACCAGGGTTCGGTCGGGTTCGCTCCCACGGTCGAGGAGGTCACCACCCCCGACCTTCGGAGCAAGCTCACCACCTCCTTCCTGGCGCAGAGTTCCCCGTGGGATGCGGTATTCGTCACCGCCGAGCTAGGGGTCGAGCTGGGCAATAGGGGCTGGCTCACCAACGCCAGCATCTTCATGGACGAGGGGGCCCGCACCGAGTCCGACCTTCTCACCCGGGGTCTCGGAGCGGTCGAGTTGGATGGCAATACCCTCGCGGCGCCCTGGACCATGGGAAGCCAGCTCCTCCACTGGAACAAGCAGATGATGGAGCAGGCGGGTCTCGATCCGGATGCTCCTACCAACTGGCATTCCACGCCGAATTCGTGGGATACCTTCGTGGAGTACGCCAAGGCCATGACCGGCGAGCGGGACGGCACCCAGTACTACGGCTACACCGACGCCTGGGCCGGTACCCATGTCCTCTGGACGTGGGGTGGCATGCTCAACATGCATGGCGGTAGCTTCTTGGACGAGGAGCAACAGCCCGCTTGGAACTCCGAGGAAGGCGTGGAGGCCCTGCAGAAGCTCTACGACCTGCTGCACACCCACCAGGTGGTCGATCCGGCGGTCACCACCTATACCTGGGTGTTCGACGCCACTCCGGGGTTCTTCGAGGGCACTCGCGGCATGTTCATCTCATGGCCGTTCGTGGCAGGGGTGGCGGCCATTCCGGAAGCCTCCCAGATCGCCGGTCACAGCGCCTTCGCCCCCAACCCGGCGGTCGTCACAAGCGGCTCGGTGGACGGATCGGAGTTCTTCGGCGTCCCCGTGTATGCCGAGAACAAGGACGAGGCATGGCGCCTGCTCGAGCTCATCACCTCCCGTGAAGGTCAGCGGGTGGTGGCCATGGGCGGATGGGGATCCATCTACTCGGGTGTGCTTCAGGAGCCCGACATCGTGGAGGCCTTCCCGTTCTACCCGGCTCTCGCCAAGGCATACGAGTATCCGGTGGACGGCGGGTGGTCCGAGGACCGTCCCCGCTGGACCCAGATGCTGGCCGACGAGATCCACGAGGTGCTGGCGGGCAACAAGTCGCCCAAGCAGGCGCTGGACGACGCGGCGGCGGCCGCGACCGAGGCCCGGAGGCAGGACGAGGAGTAATCTCTCGCCGCCTCCCTCATGACATGACTGGAGAAGTCCGGGCGGAGAAGACAATCCGGACAGTGAGCCGCCGGGGTCGCCGGGCAGCAATTGCCCTGGTGGCTCCGGCGGTGTTGATCGTGGCCGGCGTGTATGCGTACCCGGCCATAACCACCGTCGCATACAGCCTGTCGGACATCGACCTGTCTCCCCGGTTCCGGATCGTCCGGTTCGCCGGCCTCGACAACTTCATCAACCAGCTCGGGAGCGAGAGGTTCTGGGAGGCCACCCGGATAACCCTCTACTTCGGGTTGATGCTCTGCCTGGTGACGGTGGTCGTGTCGTTCGGCATCGCCCTCCTGCTCAACAAGACCTTCCTGGGCAGGGGCCTGCTCCGGGTGACCGTACTCCTGCCCTGGGCGGTCCCGCCGGTGGCCTCGGGGGTGCTCTGGGTGCAGATGTTCCATGCCGAGTTCGGCTTCCTCAACGGCTTGATCCGGGCGTTCGGGGGCGAGGGGGGCATCATCTGGCTGGGCGGCCAGACCATCGCCCTCCATTCTGTGCTGATCGCCGAGGTCTGGCGCTGGATTCCCTTCGCCACCATCTTCCTGCTGGCCGGGCTCCAGATCGTTCCCCGGACCGTCAAGGAGGCCGCCGCCATTGATGGGGCGGGGTCGTGGCGGACTCTGCGGCATGTGACGTTGCCGCTCATGTTGCCGGTCGTCATACCTGTGGTGATCTTCCTGTTCGTCTGGGCGATGAAGGTGTTCGACACCATTTTCGTCCTCACCAGGGGAGGACCCAGCCGGGCCACTACCACCCTCAACTTTCTGGTCTACCGCCAGGGGTTCGAGCAGTTCGACTTCGGCAGTGCGGCCTCCACGGCCTATCTACTCTCGGCGTTGACGGTGCTGGCCATCGCCGGACTGGGCTGGATGCTGGTCCGGGCCCGAAGGCTGGCCGGGGCGTGACCATGGTGGCCACTGCTCCGGGCCGAGCCGTCCGCCGGGTTGCGACGTATGTCGGGGCGGTTGTGGTGCTCATCGTGATGGCCTTCCCGCTCTACGGGATCATCCTGACCAGCACCCAGACCGAGCGGGACATCCGCTCCGCCGACGTTGCGTTCGTGCCCACCTACATCACCACCGAGCACTACACCCGGATCTTCTCCGCCTCCTCGGGTGTCCCGGTCGCCGAGTCGATGGTCAACAGCCTGGTGGTGGCGATCACGACCGCGGTGGTGACGGTGGCGATCGCCGTGCCCGCCGCCTATGCCCTCAACCGCATGCGGGTGCCGGGCCGCCGCCTGATCCTGGGCGGATTCGCGGCCATCTACGTGCTGCCCACCCTCCTGTTCGTCATGCCGCTCTTCATCACGGTGGTGCAGCTGGGCCTCTACGACACCTACATCGGCCTGGTGCTGCCCTATGTCGCCTTCACCCTCCCCTTCATGGTCTGGATCATGGGATCGTTCGTCCGCTCCATCCCGGTCGCGGTGGAGGAGATGGCTCTGATCGACGGCGCGGGCCTTCCCCAGTTGATCTTCCGCATCGTCCTGCCCCTGCTCCGGCCGGGCATCTTCGCCGGGTTGCTCCTGGGATTCGTCCTGGCCTGGGTGGAGTTCCTGACCCCGCTGCTCTTCACCTCCAACCTGTCGATGCTCACCGTCACGCTGGGCCTGTTCCGCTCTACGATGGACATCGAGATCGGCCAGCTGGCGGCGGCCACCGTGATGACCGCGCTGCCGGTGATCCTCATCACGGCCTTCTTCCAGCGGAACATCACCGAGGTCATCACGGCGGGAGTGGAACGATGATGTGCCGGTCCGATCCGAGCGAAGGGAGGCGGCATAAATGCCGAACCAGATAGATGTGGTGATACAGCCGGTGGTGCTGAGGTTCAGCCTGCTGGACGACGAGGTGGTCTACCATTTCGCCGCCGACACCGAGGCGGTGCTGGATCGTATGGAGCGGATGATGGGCATCGATCCGGCCGAATCCAGCCTGTTCGACTCCAACCTGGGCTTCCTGCCGGTGTCCACCACGGTTCTGATCCGGGGCCGGGATAACGTCCTGGTGGACCCTGGCAACCACCACACCGGTTTCTATGGGCAACTCGGCATCGGCCTGGCCCGCTTCGGACTAACTCCGGCCGACATCGACTATGTGGTCTGCACCCACTGCCACCACGACCATATGGGCAGCGCCTTCCGGATTCCCGGCGCCGATCTGGTGATGGGTCAGGGCGAGGTCGACTTCTGCGAGGAGATCTACGGGCCGGAGGAGACCGAGCGGCGGCTGGCGGTCATGGGCGACCTGATCGAGGTGCCGCGGGGCGGCGAGCTGGAGATCATGCCCGGCCTGGTGGCGATCTCCACCCCGGGCCACACCCCGGGCCACATCAGCGTGATGGCGGAGTCGGAGTCGGGGGAGCGGGTGCTCGTGGCCGGTGACACGGTCATGACCCGCCGCGAGTATTCGGAGCGGACCTTCTCCCACTGGTATTCCGATGACCAGCTCCGGGGGCTGAACGCCAGCCTCGATCGGCTCCAATCGTTGGCGCCCACCCGGGTGATGCCCGGCCACGACCGGGTCTTCGCTCCTGCCGGGGCCCTGTGATGAACCGGTTACGGACCGCGGTGGTCGGGACGGGGATGATCGGCTCCCTCCACGCACGCATCTATGCCGAGCATCCGCTGGCCGACCTGGTGGGCGTCGTCGATGCCAACCCGGAGGCGGCCCGGACGGTGGGGGAGCAGCTGGGCGTGCCCTGGTTCACCGAGGTCGCTGACCTGCTGGAGAGATGCGATCTCACCGCCGTGTCGGTCGCTGTGCCGGAGCACCATCGCTACCCGATCGCCATGGAGCTGGCGAGGGCCGGAAAACACCTGTTACTGGAGAAGCCCCTGGCGCCCTCGCTGGCCGGCGCCGACCGCCTGATCCGGGATCTCGAGGAGACCGGGGTGCTGACCATGGTCAACTTCATCCTGCGCTTCGACCCCCGCTACGCGGAGGCGAAGGCCGCGGTCGCCTCCGGGCGCATGGGCGACGTCCACACGATCTTCGCTCGCCGTCGCGGCTCATCGCTGGGCGCCGACATCTACGGCGTCTGGACCGATCTGCTGATCTCCACCGGCATCCATGACCTGGACGTGATGGCCTGGCTGGCGGATTCCCCGGTGAAGAGGGTTTATGCGGAGACCATCTCGCGCAGGTCGGCCGCCTACGGACATGATGACGCGGCCATGGTGCTGGTGCGGTTCGAGAACGGCGTCATCGGGTCCCTAGAGATCAGCTGGGTGCTGCCGCCCACCATCCCGGCGTTGCTGGACGCGTCCCTCCAGCTGGTAGGGACCGGGGGAGGAGCTTTCGTGGACGGTTCGAATCACGGTCTGGCGATAGCGGACCGGGAGGGGTTCACGCATCCCGACCTGACCCACTGGCCGGTGAGCCTCGACCGGGTGCGCGGCGACCTGGCCGCTTCGCTGGACCACTTCATCCGGGCGGTGCTGGACGGTCGCCCCCCCGAGGTGACGCTCGAGATGGCTCGCAACGCCCACGCCATCGTGGACGCTGCCAAGCGCTCGGCCGCGTCGAACCAGCCGGTGTCGCTCTCACCACCGGGGTAGACGGGTGAAGGGCCCCCGCATCGGGGTGGCATCCCTGGTCCAGGAGACCAACACCTTCAGTCCCAAGCCGACCGTCCGGGAGGACTACACCGTCCTCGTAGGGGAGGAGGCGTCCCGTTCCCTGGCCGGAACGAATACCGAGTTCGCCGGGGCGGTAGCCGGGCTCGAGGAGCTGGGCGCCGAGGTGGTCCCGCTGCTCGCCGCTTGGGCGCTTCCGTCGGGCCGGGTCACTGAAGACACGTTCGAGTACCTGGCCGGATTGCTCGACCGCGAGTTGGTCCGAGCCCTGCCACTCGACGGATTGGTGCTGTCGCTCCACGGTGCGATGGTGGCGGGGACGACCTTCGACGCCGACGCATCACTGATCGAAGTGGCCCGCAGCCGGATCGGGTCCGTCCCGCTCGGGGTCTGCCTGGACCTCCATGCCAACGTGACGGAGCGGATGGTCGAGCTCGCTGACATCATGGTCGGGTACCACACCGAGCCGCATGTTGACATGGCCTCGACCGGTGCGAGGATCGCCCGCCTGGTCGTCAACACGGTCCGGGACGAGATCACGCCGGCCGTGGCCCTGGCCAAGCGGCCCATGCTGGTCCCGGCGGAGGCCATGCGAACCGATATCGGGCCCATGTCCGAGGTCCGAGGCCTGGCCGACACCCGGACCGCAAGCACTGTCCTGGACGTGTCGTTGTTCCCGGTCCAGCCCTGGCTCGATGTGCCCGAGCTCGGCTTGGGGGTGCTGGTGGTTACCGATGGCGACCCGGCGGGCGCCGGATCACTGGCGGAGGAGCTGGCCGGCGAGGTGTGGGACAGGCGCGACCGCATGACCACGCCCCGCTTGATGCGTCCGGAGGCGGCCTTCCGGGCGGCCCGGGAATCGGATTGCCGACCCTTCGTCATGGCCCACACTGCCGACTGCCCCACCGCCGGAGCGCCGGGAGACGATCCCGTGATGGCGACCGAGGCGGCCCGTCACGCCCCCGATCTGGCCGTGTTCCATTCGGTTCTGGATCCCGAGGCGGCCCGCCGGTGCGGTAGCAAGGTCGGAGAGGGGGTCCGGCTTCCGGTGGGGGGTGTCTTCGAGAAATCTGTGATTCCGGTAGAAGTCGAAGGTATGGTCACGGCGGCCGGTTCGGGCGCCTACCGGCTCACGGGACGGTCCTTCACCGGACGAGAGGTGTCAATGGGCGAATGGGCGGTAATCACCACCGGCAGCCATCACCTGCTCGTCAGTTCGGCGCCCTCGATCACCGCCGATCCTGCCACCTGGCGGCATGCCGGACTCGAGCCTGACCGGGCGGACGTGCTGATCGTGCGGTCGTGCAGCGACTACCGGGCCAACTTCCCCGGATCGGCCCCCGAGGCCGTCACCCTGGACCTGCCCGGTCCGAGCACCCCGAGGTTGGAAGGCCTGGAGTTCAGGCACGCGCCGAGGCCTCTCTACCCGCACGACCGGGTGGCGATGTGACGGATCCGATGCCGGAGTCCGGCGGCGCCCCCGGGCACCCCGAGCAGGAGGTGCTTTCCTTCCTCAAGGACACCGTCGGGGATCAACTGGCCTTCGCCCGTCGCCTCATCGCCACCCCCAGCCCGACCCCACCCGGTGACGAACGCGCGGTTGCCATGCTGGTCCGGGAGAGGCTGGAGGGGTTGGGGGTTCATGACATCACGGTGCTGAGCGCCGAGCCCTCCCGCCCCAACCTGATGGTTCGCATTCCCGGCCGCGGCCCGGGCAAGACCCTCATCCTGTCCGGCCATCTCGACACCAAGCCGCCGGGCGATCTGTCCCGCTGGCGGGTCCATCCGTACGACCCGGCCGTCTTCGGCGGTGTGCTCCATGGACTGGGATCGGGTGACATGAAGGCCGCCATCGCCTCCATGGTCTACGCCGGAGCGGCCCTGGCCCGAGTCGGCGGATGGGCCGGCGAGTTGAATCTGGTCCTGACCGCGGATGAAGAGGGAGGTTCGACTCTAGGTTCGAAGTGGCTCGCCGAACAGGGTCACCTGGAGGCTGACGCCGCCATCATCGGAGAACCGTGCGGCGTGACCAGCGAATGGGAGAACATCGGCGTCGTCTCCCGAGGGTCTGCTCTATTCGACATCGAGGTGGTTGGAACCCAGATGCACTCCAGCGTGTCCGACCGCTTCGATCCGGTCAACGCCACCGTGGAGATGGCCTGGCTGATCGCCAAGATGCACGCCGAGTTGCTCGACCGCCTCACCTACCGGCCCTATCCCGTCGGGGGCACCCGCCCGACCGTGAACATCGGGGTGATGGTCGAGGGAGGGGTCTACTACGGGGTCTACCCGGGAAAGGCCCGGTTCTCCTCGGATATCCGCCTGGTACCGGGTATGACCGAACAGAGCATCACGGCCGACTTGGAGAGGTTCCTGGATCAGGCCATGGCCGAGAACCCCCGTCTCGACGCCACGCTTGAGATGGTGGGGTGCAGCGAGGCCACCGAGATACCGGCCGACCATCCGGCGGTGATCGCCCTCCAGCACGCCTCGCAACGCGTGCTCGGCAAGCGCGTGGAGCCGGCTGTCTTCCCCGGCGCCACCGACGCCCTCAGCTTCCAGGGCATCGCCGGTATCCCCACGGTGGCGGCGTTCGGGCCCGGTCTGGTGCCACGGGCCCATGCCCCCAACGAACGCCTGAGCTTCCACGGCGTCAACCAGGCCGCTCGCATCTACGCCCTCGCCGCCCTTCGCTACCTGGCCCCTAGCCAAGTAGCCGGATGATCGCACGCTTGGCTGATCAACAGGAGGCTCCGGCGAGGACCTTTCAGCGGTACCACTCCCGTGCCCCTGGATGTCGTCGAAGAGACTCGGGAGATCTCGCGTTGCCGCCTCGACGGTTTGAGCAGTCCTGTCCGGTGGTGTTACGGTGCCGCGGGTGATGGGCGAGCAAGGGTGTCGGGTATGTATCGGATAGCTGTAATCCCGGCGGATGGGGTGGGTCCGGAGGTCTCGGAGGAGGCCGAGCGGGCTCTTCGCGCTGCGGCGCGGTGCTACCGCTTCGACGTCGAGACGGAGTGGTTCGACTGGGGGTGTGACCGTTACCTGACCGACGGGACGATGATGCCGGCCGACTACCTCGAAGTCCTGGCCGGGTTCGACGCGATCTTCCTCGGGTCGGTGGGTGACGTGTCCAAGGTGCCCGATCACCTGTCGCTCGAGCTGATCCTGGGGATACGGCGCGGGTTCGACCAGTACGTCAACCTGCGTCCCATCCGGCTGTACCCCGGTGTAGGCACACCGATCCGGACCGCGACGCCCGAGACGCTGGACATGGTGGTGGTCCGGGAGAACACCGAGGGTGAGTACGCAGCGCAGGGAGGGGTCTTCAAGGCCGGTACCCCGGACGCGGTGGCCTTGCAGACCGCGGTGTTCACCCACAAGGGGTGCGAGCGGGTCATGCGCTACTCCTTCGAACTGGCCCGGCAGCGCTCCAAGCTCGGTTCCGAGGCTCCGGTCGGGCGCGTCACCAACTGCACCAAGTCCAATGCGCTCAACTACTCGATGGTGTTCTGGGATACGGTGTTCGACGAGGTGGCGGCCGGTTACCCGGATGTCGAGACGGACATGGCGCTGGTGGACGCCCTGTCGATGTGGATGGTGAAGAACCCCGAGTGGTTCGATGTGGTGGTGGCCTCGAACCTGTTCGGGGACATCATCACGGACCTCGGCGCCATGCTCCAGGGGGGCATGGGCTTCGCCGCCGGTGGCAACATCGCCCCGGAACGTAGGTTCCCCTCGATGTTCGAGCCGATCCACGGCTCGGCGCCCAAGTACACGGGGCAGCGGCGGGTGAACCCGATCGCTTCGATCGAGGCGACTCGCATGATGCTGGACCACCTGGGCGAGCATCACGCGGCCGATGCCGTGGGCGCGGCGATTACAGACGTGCTGGCCGAGGGGCATGTAGGGACCCGGGACATGGGGGGTACGAATAGCACCGACGAGGTCGGAGCAGCCATCGCCGAACGCATCCGCTGAGGGTCATTTGGCCGCGGTCGTGACCGGATAGGTTCGGGAGTAAGCATGACGAAGTTGGTGCCGCGCCGGACAAGGCGCTCCGAGATCTCCGCCGTACGCCGCCGGCTGGTCTACGTGCTGTGCTCGGGAGCGGTCCTGGCCTGGCTCGCCTTCGTGGCCACCCTCACTGTGGCGACCGTGGCAGCACGTTCCCTGAGCGGGTCCACCATGATGGCGGGACTCCCGCTGGCGGCCGGTGCCCTGGGTCAAGCGCTGGGGACCAACGTGTTCGGACGGCTGAGCACCCGGCACGGGCGCCGGTTCATCATGGTCGTGGGCCCGCCGATCTCCGCCTGCGGAGCGGCATTGGAGCTCCTAGGTGTGACAGCCGGTTGGTACTGGCTGCTGGTCGGTGGGGCGATTCTGATGGGTACGGGCGTCGGCGCCATCCATCTTGCCCGCTACGTTGCCGCCGAGTTGGCCGAGGAATCCGACCGAGGCAAGGCGATGGGCGTTCTGGTGTGGTCGGCGACCATAGGGTCCGTGGTGGGCGCCAACCTGGTGGACTGGGTCGGCCGCCTGGCGGAGGACTGGTTGGGGACCCCCTACGGCGGGGCTTTCCTGCTGGCCACCGTGGCCTTCCTCCTGTCCGGGATCACTTTCTGGATCGGGTTGCGCCCAGATCCTTCCCAGGTGGCGGTGACCTCCGGATTCCGTCCTGATGGGGGTGGAAGTGCGCGCACCGGCCTGCGCCTCCCGGCCGTCCAGGTCTCCGTCCTGGCCCTGCTTTCGGCCCAGGGCGCCATGGTCCTGGTGATGACCGCGACCCCGCTCCGCATCGAGGACGCCGGCTATGGCCTCGACGCGGTGGGCATGGTGCTCTCGGTCCACGCGGTGGGGATGTTCGCCTTCGCCCCCCTGGTGGGCAAGCTGGTTGACCGTCTGGGCCGCCTTCCCATGCTGGGGACGGGTATGAGCCTGACCGTGGTCTCGCTTCTTCTCTCGGGTACCGCACCCTACGACGGCCTCTTCGCCCTGGCCCTGGGCTTGTTCGTGCTCGGTTTGGGTTGGACTTTCTCCTTCATAGCCAGCAGTTCGATGCTCTTCGCCTCCGCTCCTCGAGATGTCCGCCAGGTGGTCGAAGGATGGGCCGACTCGGCGGCGTGGACGATGGTCATGGTGGGAAGCGTCGGCTCGGGCGTGCTTATGGGCACCGTCGGATTCGGATGGCTGAGCCTGATCGCAGCCCTGCCGATGCTGCTCATCCTCGCCCTGGCACTTGCCGTCCCCCGGCTGCGCGCCGCGATCACAACCTGAAGTACGTGTCCCTGTGCCGAGCCGTTCCGAGAGGGGTCCGGACTCCCGCCGACACGGGTGCGGACTCACCTGAATAGGCCGGAGCTAGTCTGATCCGGACTTGTGAACTGTCTTTGGGCGAGCCGGGAGGAAGCCGAAACGTGATCATCGATACCCATCTCCATCCCACCAACGTGGTCGACCAGGCGTGGCGCCACACGGGGGAGCCGTTCAACGGGGAGCGAATGCTCGAGATGATGGACGGTCCCTACTGGATCAACGGCAAGCCCCGCCGGATCGACATGGGCTTCATCCAGCCTCCGCCGGGCAACACGGTATGGAATGAGGGTGGCCGGGGAGGTCGCGAGGGTATCCGTGACTACATGGCCTACATCGCGGAACTAACCCAGAAGTACCCGGACCGCTTCATCGGGAACTTCAACTACAACCCCCGGTTCGGGCCGGAGAACGGCGCAGCCGAACTCGAGTTCCACGTCAAGGAGTACGGCTTCAAGATGATGAAGCTGCACGCCAACATGCACGCCTACCGCCCCGACCGGGCCCTTGACTGGCTCCGCCCGGCGCTCCGCAAATGCGATGAACTCGGGGTGGTGGTGCTGCTCCACACCGGTGATGGCCCTTACTCGATCCCCACCCAGTTCTATCCCATCATCCGCGAGTTCCCCAACGTGAACTTCATCATCGGCCACTTCGGGGTCCAGACCGGAGGTGTCTACTGCTTCGAGGCCTTCTGGATGATCATGGACTCGCCCAACGTCTACGGTGAGTCGGGCTGGCTTCTGCAATCCCGGATCGTGGAGTTCGCCAAGGAGATGCCCCGCGACCGTCTCGTGTTCGGGACCGACTCCCCGCCCAACGATCCCGGTATGTGGCTCACCCACCTCGAGGTGTTGTGCCACGAGCCTCCCCAGGGACTGGGTATCGGCGAGGACCAGCTCGAGGACTACATGGGCAACAACATCGCCCGACTGGTCGGCGTCCAGCCCACCGCACCGCCCGAGTCGGTGGAAGCCGCCAAGGCGCAACTGGCCTCCGGCAGCCACGGCCGCCCGATCGACTAGCAATAGCTCGATCGACCAGCAGCGCTCGTGCCACCGAAGTCCCCGCCCCGGAGCTCGGCCCGGTGACTGCTTCGGGCTTCACCCGCAGCCAGGACCTGCACGACTTCCTGGTCGCCTACGGCCGCGCCCATCCGGAGGATCTCCTCGATGTCGCCGAGCCGCTGGCCGATTCCCAGGATGTGGCGGCGATGGTGTGGCGGATGGCCGCCGGTGGCCGGCACGAGATGCTTCGCTTCCGGGACATCCAGGGCATTCCCCATGAGGTGGTCACCAACATGTTCGCCTGCCGCCGGCGGGTGGCCCGCATCCTGGGCACCGGGCGGCGCCACCTTCACCGGGAGTTCCAGGCCCGGGCCGGTGACCTCCTCGACCCGGTGGACGTGGGGGAAGGGCCGGTCCTGGACCGGGTCGTAGGCACGGACGGGATCGACCTGCGGGACTTCCCCATGCTCACCCACTTCGAGACCGACCGCGCCCCCTACATCACCAGCGGCATCATCGTGGCCGAGGACGAGGACGGGGTGGGAAACCTGAGCTACCACCGCGCCATGGTCCATTCGCCGACCGCCTTCGCAACCAGCCTCCACTCCCGCGGCGATCTGTGGCGCCTGATGAAGGCCGCCGAGGCGCGGGGAGAGCCGCTCAGGGTGGCCATGGTGCTGGGAGGCCATCCGCTCTTCATGCTGGCCGCCTCAGCACGGGTGCCGATGGCCGTCGACGAGCGCCAGGTCGCGGGCGGCCTGTTCGGCGCCCCCCTGGAGGTGGTGCGCAGCCCGAAGTACGGGATCAAGGTGCCGGCCACCACCGACTTCCTGTTCGAAGGGGTGATCGAGCCCGGCGTCCATGTCGAGGAGGGGCCGTTCGGTGAGTTCACGGGCTACTCGTCGGATCGGTCCACGAACAACCTGTTCAGGGTCGAGGTGATGGCGAGCCGCCGCGCCCCGATCCTGGCCGACATCGTGGGTGGTAACTCCGCCGAGCACCTTAACCTGTCCCGGATCCCCAGGGAGTCGGAGATGGCCCAAAAGCTCAAGGCTCGCTTCCCCGAGGTCGTGGCCGTCCACTACCCCAACTCGGGCAGCCACTTCCATTGCTACGTCCAGGTCCGTCCGCTGAGGGTGGGCCAGGCCCGCCAGGTGATGCTGGCTTTGCTGGGTTGGGATCCCTACCTCAAGACCGTGGTAGCCGTTGACGATGACGTGGACATCACCGACGACTCCGAGGTGCTCTGGGCGCTGGCGGCCCACTTCCAGCCGGCCGAGGACCTGTTCGTGGTGGGAGGCCTGCCCGGTAGCCCGCTCGACCCGTCGTCCTCGCTGGAGGGCACCACCTCCCGCCTCGCCTTGGACGCCACCCGCGGCCCCGACTTTGCCGGAACCAGGATCGGCTTCTCGCAGGAGTCCCTCGACCGGGCCGCCAACCTCCTGTCGATACACGCCGCGCCCTCGCTGCGGTGATTGCCGGCGCAACCGCCGCACAGTATGCGGTGGTCCTGGCTCGCTCGGAGGCAGATCGCAGCGTTCCTGCAGCCTGTGGTGGCAGATCCGGGCAGAGCGCATCCGGTACCACCACAATCCCGGCCCGGTGGGCAGTCATGTAAGGGCCCGGCAGTCGGCGGATTGGGCTCGTCGTCGCGCGGAATCCGCTGAGGGCCTATCCTTCGTTCTTGCGGGTGATCGGTGATCAGCCCCGTACCGAAGTCGGGCAACCGTAGGAGGTAGAACCGTATGACGACCTTGATCAGATCTTTGATCCGGCGCTCCTGGCCGGTGGGGCTGGTGGTGCTGGCCCTGGCCGTGTCGGCCTGTGCCGAGGAGGAGACCGGCCGTTCAGCAGACGACCCGATCAGGATCGCCATGGTCGGACCGAGCGCCTCGAACGATCTGGCCTTCACGCAGAGCATGGTCGATTCGCTGAACCGGCTCGGCCAGGAATACAACATCGAGGTCGATATCACTGACGGGACCTTCGTTATCGAGGATGCGGCCGTCGCAATACGTGGGTACGCGGAGGACGGCTTCGACATCGTTCTGGCCCACGGCTCCCAGTTCGGAGGGTCTTTGTCGGAGATCGCCCCGGACTACCCCGACACCTATTTCGCCTGGGGGACCAGCCGGGATACCTTCGGGCTCTCGAACGTGTATTCCTACAGCGTCAAGTCGGACCAGGGTGGATACATCAACGGCGCCATGGCCGCCCACCTGACCGAGTCTGGCACCATCGGTGTGGTCGGCCCCATCGAGGTCGGCGACATCAAGGCCTACATCGACGGGTTCGTGGCCGGTGTGGCCTCGGTTGACTCGTCGATCACCGTCAACGTCAACTACATCGACTCGTTCAGCGACGTCGCCCTGGCCGCGGAGGCGGCGCAGGCCCACATCGAAGCGGGCGCCGATGTTCTGACCGGTGTCTCGCAGATGACTGTGGGCGCGACCGGGGTAGCGAGGGAGCACGGTGTCCTGTGGTTCGGCTCGCAGTCGGATCAGACGCCCCTCGGGGAGGAAATCGTGGTGGCCTCCCAGATCTACAACTGGGACTACCAACTCGGCCAGATCGTCGAGGATCTCCTGGCCGGTGAGCAGAACGGAAGGGTCATCACGGCCGACTTCAGCAACGGCGGTCTGACCATGGCCTACAACCCCAACTTCGCCCTCGACGCAGACGTGCGGGAGGCAGCGGATGCCGTGCAAGCGGGGATCACCGACGGATCGATCTCGACCGGCATCGAGTAGACGGATAGTGGAGCGGCGACTCCACCGGGACCATAGGGTGGATGTCGTAGTCGGGCAGGGCCTTCGGCGAGGGCCGCGGGTCCTGTCCGGCGCGTTCCATCCGTTACGGAGGCGCTTCTGAAACCGAACCATAGGCTGCTGCTGGCGCGGCTCGCCGGGCCCGGTGTCCTCATAGGGTCGGTGCTCGCTGCCGCCCTGATAGGGGCGGTCATGTTGCTGATACTTGGAGCGAATCCGCTGACCGGGTATGCAGCGCTGGTCGATGGCGCGTTCGGCGGCACCAAGAACCTGGCCAACAGCGCCCTCAAGGCGATGCCTCTGCTGCTGGTGGGGGCGGGGATTACGGTTGCCTTCCGCACCGGTGTCATCAACATCGGGGGAGAGGGACAGATAATCGTCGGCGCCATCTTCTCCACCTTGCTGGTCCTCGCGGTTCCCGATGTTCCCCGCTTCCTGCTCGTGCCTCTGGCCTTCCTGTTCGGGGCGCTGGGGGGCGCCGTCTGGGGCGGGATGGCCGGTGCCCTGAAGTCCTATGCAGGGGTCAATGAAATACTGAGCACCATCATGCTCAACATCATCGCCGTTCAGATACTCAACCTCCTGTTGAGAGGGCCTCTCATGGACCCCGGCGAGATCGAGCGGGGTTCGCGCATCCCCCACACGGAGCGGCTGAGCGGCAACGCCGACCTACCGATCCTTCCCGGCGGTACCCGGCTCCACCTGGGCGTGGTCGTAGCCGTGTTGATGGCCGTGGCCTGCTATGTCCTGCTGTTCCGCACCACCCAGGGGCTCCGCCTCCGGGCGTCCGGGCACAACCCGTTCGCGTCCCTCTACGCCGGGATGTCCGTGAAGCGCAACGTGGTGCTGGCCTTCATGTACAGCGGGGCCATGTGCGGCATGGCCGGAGTGACGCTGGTGTTCGGTAGTGAAGGGCACCGTCTGGCCACCGATGGCGGCGCCACCACCTTCACCGGGGCTGCCGGGTTCAACGGCATCGTGGCGGCCTTGTTCGGGGGGCTCCACCCCCTCTGGACGATCCCGGCCTCGTTCCTTTTCGGCGCTCTTCTGGTGGGCGCCAACGCCATGCAGCGGGCCGTCCAGGTCCCGGCAGCCCTGATCCTGGCGCTCAACGGGTTGGTGGTCGTGTTCGTGGTAGGCAGTATGCAGGCTCGGGCCCGGCTGGGAAGGACGGCCGCCCGGCTGAGAGCCGAAGCTCGAGAGTCGCCAGCTGATACCGAGGCGCCCGACCCGGACGCGGCGGCGGAGGCCCCGCCGTGAGCGACTTCTTCACCGTCTCCGTCCTGCTGGCCACTCTGGCTGCCGGCATCCGCCTCGCGACTCCGTTCCTGCTGGCGGCGCTCGGGGAGACTCTGGGTCAGCGGAGCGGGGTGCTGAACCTCGGCGTGGAAGGGGTGATGCTCCTCGGCGCTTACGGCGCCTACTACGCCACCCTTCGTACCGAGAGCGTGCTGCTGGGGATAGTCATCGGCCTGGCGGTGGGCGGCGCAATGGGAATCGTGTACGGGGTGGTGACCCTGGCCCTCAAAGCGGAGCAGGGCATCAGCGGGATCGGCATCTTCATCTTCGGGCTCGGCCTCAGCGATCTTCTGTTCCAGAAGCAGGTCGGCACGCCCACTCCCATCGATGGTCTGGGCGATCTGGCCATTCCTGTGCTGGGCGATCTTCCCTGGGTGGGGGAGGTGCTGTTCCACCAGAACGTGCTGGTCTACGTGGCCTTCCTGCTGGTGCCGGCCATGTGGTACCTCATCAACCGCACGCCGTTCGGGATGAATGTCCGGGCAGTGGGAGAGACCCCCGAGGCGGCCGACAGCTTGGGCGTGAGTGTGAACCGGACTCGTTACATAACCATCTTCGTGGGTAACGCCCTGGCCGGACTGGCCGGGGCCTCCCTCGCCCTCGAGCTCGGGATCTTCCAGCAGAACCTGACCAACGGGCACGGTTTCATAGCCGTCGCCCTCGTCTACTTCGGCGCCTGGAGACCTGTCGGGGTGATGGCCGGCTCGATGGTCTTCGGGCTGGTGTCGGCCATGGTGCTCCAATGGAAGACGCTGGGGATCGTGGTCGGGACTACCGCCAGCATCGTGGGAATGTTCCCGGCGGTGCTCACCATCCTGGTCCTGGTGCTGGTCTCCCGCCGCACCGGATCGCCGTCCGCGCTCACCCGCCCCTTCGAGAGAGGGCACTGATCGATGGCGCCGACCACCGCGGGCGACCTCCTCCTGGAGATGGAAGGTATCACCAAGCGGTTCCCGGGCGTCGTGGCCAACGAAGCGGTGGATTTCGATGTGCGGAGGGGCGAGGTCCACACGCTCCTGGGCGAGAACGGGGCAGGGAAGAGCACGCTGATGAAGATCCTCTACGGGCTCTACCACGCCGACGAAGGAGAGGTCAGGCTCTCGGGCAAGCCCGTGACGATCAACTCCCCGTCGGATGCCATCGACCGGGGAATCGGAATGATCCACCAGCACTTCATGCTGGTCCCCACCCTCACCGTGGCCGAGAACGTGGCTCTCGGCCTCCCGCCCATCAGGCGGATTCGCCAGGATCTGGGACCCGTGCGGGAGCGGATAAGCGAGCTGTCGGACGCATACGGGCTCCAGGTCGATCCCGATGCCTACATCTGGCAGTTGGCGGTGGGGGAGCGGCAGCGGGTCGAGATCATGAAGGCGATCTACAGGGATGTGTCGCTGCTCATCCTTGACGAGCCGACCTCGGTGCTGACTCCCGCCGAGGTAGACGACCTGTTCGTGACCCTCCGTCAGATGACCGACGGGGGGCGTGGCCTCGTGTTCATCTCCCACAAGCTGCATGAGGTGATGGCCCTTTCCGACCGGATAACGGTCCTTCGCGGGGGGCGGGTGACGGGACGCACCATGCCGTCCGAGACCAGCCGCGAGCAGCTGGCGCACATGATGGTGGGCCGTGAGGTGCAGCTGGCCCCTACCCGGCTCGAGTCCAAGGCAGCCGAGGCGCGGCTCAAGGTGAAGGACCTGAACGTGTTGGGCGACCGAGGCACTCCGGCAGTCACCGACTTCGATCTCGAGGTTCGCAGCGGAGAGGTGGTCGGCATCGCCGGCGTGTCCGGTAACGGCCAGCGGGAACTGGCGGAGGCGCTGGCAGGCCTGCGCCCGGTTGTTTCCGGAGAGGTGGTCATGAATGGCGTCGAGACGACCGATCGGACACCGAAGGAGATCCGCCGGCTGGGGGTCTCCTACATACCCGAGGAACGGATGAGGGACGGTGCCATCGGAGAGTTCAGCGTCGCGGAGAACCTCATTCTCACCGACCATGACCGGCCGCCCATCAGCCGCCGCGGGCTCCTCGACTTCAAGCAGATCGAGGACGGATGTTCCGACCTGGTGCGGCGTTTCACGGTCAAGACCCCCACGCTGGACACCCCGACAGCCAACCTCTCGGGTGGGAACATCCAGAAGCTCGTCATCGCCAGAGAGCTGTCCGGCGAGCCCGAGTTGCTGATCGCCTCCCAGCCCACCCGCGGGGTCGACATAGGAGCGGCCGAGTACATCCACACGGTTCTGATGGATCAGCGGGCCGGAGGGACCGCCATCCTGCTGATCTCGGAGGACCTCGACGAGGTCATCGGTCTGTCAGACCGGATCGCCGTGATGTTCGAGGGCCGGATCATGGGAACGCTGGACCAGGAGGAAGCAACCGTCCAGCGTCTGGGCCTGCTGATGGCCGGGGTCTCGGAGTGATGGTACGGAAACGTGGTTGTGACGTTTCAGCGCGCCGGATCGGGGTGAGACCTACCCCGTGTCATCGGACAGGATCCTGTCCATGAACTTCGTGTCGGTGGTGTACGTGGTCCTGCTGGTCCTGTTCGCGCTGACCCTCCTCGCAACCATGCTGCTTGGTGCCTGGACCCTGCTCCGCAAGATGCTGGACAAGCGGCGGTCCCAGGAGCAGCCCGAGCGCTGACCCGCACACGCAAGAACCCGGACAAGAGATCGCGTTGCGATGACCTCTCCTCGGCTGTCGGGGGTCGTCGGGTCCGGGCTACAGTGACGGGCCGTGGACCGGTCGGGGAGGCTGGATGGGCAGAAAGATGAAGGCACACCGCTTCATCTACCGCTACCCGGATGAGATCGACCGCTGCCCGACCGAGGAGCCGACCCTGGATGAACTGCAGGAAGGCCACTCGTCGCGCTGCTGGCTCGCCTCGGTTCTCCACGAAGGCTGAGAAGAGGCCATAACGCCACGTGGCTGCTCGTGATCACCGGCACCGGGTAGAGGGGGCCAGGCTGCGTTCGGTCTGGGTCTTGGCCGCCGTCGCGCTGGTGGTGGCCGTCACGTCGGTGATGCCGCCCGCCGCGGCGTACGGCGCGTCCCCGGATGGAACGGCGCAGGCGGGCCGTGCAGAGAGGGAGCGTCTCGCGGAGGAGTTCTCTGCTGTGCTCTCGCTGCGGGAGTCACCCGACTCGATGTGTCTCTCGGTGATGCTCGACGGTGATCCGATCCTCGAGTCTCGATCAGATACAGCCTTCACCCCCGCGTCCTTGATGAAGGTGGCCACCGCCGCGGCCGCCTTCGAGGTGATGCGCCCGGACGATGTCTTCACCACGGAAGTGTTTGCTCGCACCGAGGACCTCGAGGCGATCACCGACGGGGTGCTGAAGGGCGACGTGTACCTCATCGGGCAGGGCGATCCCGTGCTCTCCACGCCCCGCTACGTCAATCGATACGGCGTGCCCGTGGCCCACACCGACATCACGAGCCTGGCCGACCAGGTGATGGACGCCCTCTCCGCCCGCGGCGTCAGGAGAATCGAAGGCCGGGTGGTGGGAGACGAGTCCTGGTATCCCGACAAGGAACGTGACTACTCCAGGGAGGTCCTGGCCGGACAGACGGACCCGGTGTGGAAGCGTTCCTTCGTGACCGCGAACCACGCCGGACCACTGTCTGCCCTGCTGCTCAACAGCGGTTACTCACGGTATTCCGGCTCGGTCTCGGGCGCCGGCCTCCGCCAGAGCGTGCGTGCCGCAGTGCCCGCCCAGCATGCCGCCTCGGTGTTCGACGACTTCCTCGAGGCTCGGAGGATGGTGATCACGCGGGTGCCGGTAGCAGGCGTGGCGCCGGCTCCGAGTGAACGGACGAGGCTCGGCGCGGTCGAGTCACCGCCGCTGTCCGAGATCGTGGCCCGCATGCTGACCCGTTCCGACAACACGATCGCGGAGATGCTCCTGAAGGAGATCGGCCGTCGGGGGGGTGGGGGATCGGACCGCGCGTCGGCGGCGGCCGGCGTCCAAGCCATCCTGCGTGACAAGCTGGGGCCGGCGGCGAACGGGTTGCTGATCGCCGACGGTTCGGGCCTGTCCTACTCCAACCGCCTCACTTGCGGGGCTGTCGCCGGATTGTTGGTGGAGGCGGGTCCCGGTTCGCCGCTGGTGGAGGGCCTGGCCGTAGCCGGCGAGACAGGCACGTTGAAGACCTGTCACCCGGTCCGGTCTGGGAGCACCCAGGGCCAGCTCCTTACCGTCAAGGGCAAGACGGGCACGCTGGACCATGTAACGGCTCTGGCCGGGACGGCCGTGGCTGCCAACGGCGAGACGATCACGTTCGCGATGATCGTCAACAAACCCAACATCATCCTCCTCGGGTCCTGCAACCGCCTGCGCAGGACGTTGCTCAACGCCGCCGCCAACTACACGTACGGTCCCGCCCCGGCGGGTGTTCCTGTCCACGCGGGAGATCGTGAGGCGCTCGTGGCGTTGTACGACAGCACGGGCGGGGACGGCTGGTTCAACGCCTGGGGATGGAAGACTGCGGCGCCCCTGGGCCGGTGGCACGGCGTGGCCACCGACTCCGAAGGACGGGTGATCGGGATCGACCTGAGCGGGCCGTTCGGTAACGGCTTGGCAGGATCGATACCCGACGAGATCGGTGAGTTGAGCGAGCTTGCCCGGCTCGACCTGTCGGGCAATGACCTTACAGGCAGCATTCCGGTCCGGATAACCGTCCTGCCGAGGCTCACCGACCTGCAGCTCTCCGGGACCGGGGTGTGCCTGCCTCGATCGCTGCAGTTTGCCGGATCCCTGATAGAGGGCTGGCTCGGCGCGGGCCTGAGGACGTGTGCGTCGTCGGTGGACCTCCCGGATGAAGCGAGGTTCGTGGACGTGACGGGGGGTACTCATGCCGCGGCGGTGCGAGCCCTCGCCGAACGTGGAATCCTCGACGGTACCGAATGCGCCGAGGACCGCATCTGTCCCGACAGGCCGATCGAGCGACGAACGGTGGCGGTGTGGCTGGTTCGGGCGGTCGACGGAGAGGATCCGCCCGCGGTCAGCGGGACAGGGTTCGCTGACGTGGACGGGGACCGATGGTGGGCGCCGTACATCGAGCGGCTCGCGGCGCTGGAGATCACCAAGGGATGCGGGGTCGAGCCGCTGCGCTACTGCCCTGACGACCCGGTCACCCGCAGCCAGATGGCCTCCTTCCTGGTGCGTTCCTTCAGCCTCGGACCGGCCCCTCCGGGAGGATTCAGCGACACCGGCGGCGGTACCCACGAGGATGCCATCGACAGTCTCTACGCGGCCGGGGTCACCGTCGGCTGCGACACGAACCCGTTGCGCTACTGCCCCGGCCAGCCGGTCACCAGAGCCCAGATGGCGACTTTCATCGCCAGAGCCCTCGGCCTCGGCTGAGCAGCCGGGCCGGCCACCGGACAGTCGAGGCGGGAACCGGGAGCCCGGTCAGTCGCCCTCCGCGTACACGTGGATCGGACCCGAGTAGGTCGACACCCACACCTCTTCGCTGAAGGGGTCATAAGTGATCCCGATGGGCCTGGGGGCCGTGTCGAATTCCTGGAGTACGGCGAAGTCATGGGTCCGGATCTTGCTCATCGTGTGCGACTTGTAGTTGACGACATAGAGAGCCGTGCCGTCGGTCGATATGTCCATGGTGCGGGGCGCGCGGCCGGTTTCCACCCGGCGGATGACCTCTCCCGAGCCGAGATCGACCGCGACGACGGCGTCCTCTCCGTTCAGCGTGGCGTAGAGCGTCCGGTCATCGGGGCTCAGCACAAGATGGCGCGGCGAGATTCCGACATCGCGTATGTAGGTCGCGGCGGGCACTCCCGCTGCTCCGGGAGGGATCCCCCCGGCTGGTAAGGCCGAGAGGTCGATGACGGCTATGCCGGTGGATCCCATCACCGCCACATAGGCGGTCTTGCCGTCGCTCGTGACGGTGATTCCTCTGGGATGGCGGCCGACGTCGACCGTCGCGAGGGTCTCGTCGGCGGCCAGGTCGATCACGGTGACGTCGAAGCCGCACCAATTCGACACCAGCAGCAGCCGATCGTCCGGCGTCACGGCCAGGTGCTTGGGTACCGGACCGACCGGATAGACACGATCGATCTCGAGGGTCGTCGCGCTTACCCGGTATACGAAGCTGTCCTGTCCCTGGTCCCGGCCGCAGGAGTCGCTACCCGCCTCCGGGTCGTATCCGGGCCCGTACATGCGGTAGTTCGACACGAAGGCGAACGAACCGTCCGAGGTGAAGGCCGCCTCCACGGGCGATCCCCGGTAGACGTCGCCGGCCACGTCGTACCCGAACTTCCTCAGGTCGACCGAGTCTTCGATCGTCGCGACAAGCTCCTTCCGGTGGTCGAGAACCGAGATCGTGTGCCGGTACATCATGTTCTGGGCGAAATACAGGCCGGTGCCGGACGCCACCACGGACTTGGGGGCGAAGTCGCCGTCGATCCTGACCACCGGATACAGCACGAGCTGGTCGTTCGGCGTGCGCCGAGAGTCCCGCGCCGCCGCTTCGTACGCGGCAATCGCACCGGCGCTGCCGAAGGGCATGGCCATTGCCGGAGGCTCCTCTGCGGCACCGGAAGCATCGGCAACGGTTGTGGATCCGACAGTTGCCGAAGCGTCGGCTGCCTCGGTCGAGGGCCCGTCCCGGTCTCCGCCGTCGTCAACAGATGCCGTGTCACCGGCGTCCGTAGCGGAGGCGGCCCCGTCTTGAGAGCCGACGACATGGACCGTTGTGTCGGTGGTCCCTGCCGTGGCCGGTGCGATGGAAACAGAGTCCACCATCGCGAGGTCGTCGTCAGTCGTGGCGTCGATACCGGTGGTGGTGGGGGCGGCAGTGCTTGTGCCCGCCACCTGATCCGCAGTGTCGGATCCTCCGCAGGCGAGTACGAGCAACCCGAGCGCAAGGCCGACGCTCACAGCCACAACGCGGGTACCAGGATTCACCTTGATCGAGGGTAGTTGAGGTCCCTACGGGACCCGAACGGGGCGGGTAGCCTCCTGGCGGCGCAAGAAGATGAAGGAGACTGGTGTATGGGCAGACCCATCGGCGACGACTGGAGAGCGTGGTGGCGGATGTAGTGCCCGGCGGGATCATCGACGCCCGCTCGCGGCTGCCCGTCAAGGCGTTCTTCGAGGACCGCACCTACACCAACCTCACCAGGACCCTCGGCGGCGCTGGGGGTGGCTTTCCGCCGGGCCAACGTCTGGATGCTTCCCGACGTGTACTTCCCGGGCTTGCCCGGCGAGGCGGACAACGTGAAGGGAACAGCCACCTTCCTCCAGGACCGGTTCCTGTTCGCCACCGGATACCCGTTCTGCCCGATCCAGGAGACCATCGACCGCTATCTCGGGTTCGGGCTTTCCGATGACGTGCTGGCGAAGGTGATGCGCGGCAACGCCCTGCGCCTGCTCGGATTGGACGGATCGTGACCGGCGCAGCCGGGGGCGTGGTCGTGGTCACGGGAGCCGCCAGCGGGATCGGCCGTGCCGCGGCGGTGGCCTTCCACCGCCAGGGCGCCGTGGTGATGGCCATGGACGTGAACCGGGCCGGACTGGCCGATCTGCGCTCCGAACTGGGCGACACCCGATGCGTGACGGCCGTTGCCGACCTGACCTCGGGTCCTGAGATCGTGTCCGTGTTCTCGCAGGTGGAAGGGATGGGAGGATGCGAGGTGCTGGTCAACGCGGCGGGCATCGGTGTTTCCCTGCCCTTGCTCGACCACGCGGACGAGGACTGGGACCGGGTCCTCGACATCAACACCCGCGGCACTTTTCTTTGCCTGCGGGAGGCGGCCCGGCAGATGACGGAGCGGGGTGGGGGAGCGATCGTCAACGTCGCTTCGGTGGTGGGTATCTACCCGTCGCCGATACCCGAGATCGCCTACGACACCAGCAAGGGTGCGGTCATCCAGATGACCCGGTCGGCGGCCCGGGAGTTGGCGCCCCATGGTGTGCGGGTGAACGGCGTGGCGCCGGGACCGGTGCCGACGAACCTCTACGGCACCCCGCCTGAGCAGCCCGAGGTGCCGATGCCGCTCGGTCATGGCACCGTTGAGGATGTGGTTGACGCCATCCTGTTCCTCGCTTCCGGGAAAGCCCGTTGGATAACGGGCCAGACGCTGGTCGTGGACGGCGGGTGGCTGCTCAGGTGAGCGGGGTCGCCATCGTCTCGGGAGGCGGCCGGGGGATCGGCGCTGCCACCTGCCTGAGACTCGCCGACCGGTTTCGAGCTATCGGAGTGATCGACCGTGACCGGGGTCCCGCCGAGCGGGTCGCGGCGGAGTTGCGGGCCGCGGGGAGGATCTCGGAGGCGCGGGTCGTGGACGTCACCGACGTGGAGGCGGTCCGGGAGGCGGTGGACAGCCTGGTGACCGCGATGGGGGGTCTGGACACCGTGGTTGCGGCCGCCGGGAACATGGTCGGCGGCGATGTGGAGGAGATGTCGGTGACGGCCTGGTCCTCCGTCCTGGATGTCCACCTGACCGGCTCCTTCGCCCTGGTCAGGGCTGCGCTTCCCGCCCTGCGAGGGTCGTCGAGCCCGAGCGTGGTGCTCGTCTCCTCGATCGCCGCCCGCGGGATAGCCGGGCATGCCAACTACGGAGCGGCCAAGGCGGGCATCATGGGTCTCACCCGTTCCCTCGCCCGGGAGCTCGGACCAGAGGGTATCTGGGTCAACGCCGTGGCGCCGGGCTTTATCGACACCCGTATGACCCGGGACGGCGCCATCGACAGGGGTCTCGGCTGGGAGGAGTTCGCGGGGCGGGCAGCCGCCGCATCGGCCCTGGGTCGGATCGGCCAACCGGAGGAGGTGGCTTCGGTGATCGACTTCCTGGCAAGCCCGGACAGCAGCTACATGACCGGCCAGATCGTCTACGCATCCGGCGGCATCTGAGCAACCAAGACCGATCCGCTTCTGTGGTTGGGGCTCCACCCAAACCGAGTGCCACCTCCGAACTGTGGGGCCATACGGCCGAATTGAGTGAGTGAACCGGCATGAACTAGGAAGTGGTTATGGAGGCGAAGTACACGGCGAACGAGGGGTGGCCGGCAATCTCCTGAGCTCGGCTGATCACCGGTTAGGAGAGGAGCCGACGCTGTCGGCTCGTATCTTGTTCATCCATCCGATGGGCACGGACATGTACAACGAGTGGACGCACGAGGTTCTCGGCCCCGCCGCGGCTCCGGGTTCTCCCCGGACATGGTGAACGTCCGGATGGCGGACTTCTCCCACCCCGATCCCGAGACTGCCGAGAGGCTGTTCGCCACCGACGTCGGGAGGCTGCGTGACATCGTCATGGCGGAGACGGAGCGGTCGCTGGCCGAGGACGGTATCGAGCAAGCCCGGCGAGCGGTAGCGGAGGAGGGGGCTGCCTCGGTGTTCTTCGCCTGCTCCCTGTGGTCCGGGTTGCTCGGTCGGGCGGCCGAGCAGGTTCCCGGCGCGGCGGTGCTGGATCCCCTGGCGATGCCTCTTTGAACTCCGCCATACCGTCCATGCTGGCGGAACCCCGCCGAGGACGCAATCGGCGCCCGGCGGCTACCTGGCGGTGCTCGAGTGGTCGGTTCTTCCCGCCACTCCGATCAGAGGTCGGGAACGGCGAAGATCGCTCCTCCGAACAGGATGGTGGCAACCAGCAGCGTCCAGACGATGTTGGCGGCCTGTCCGAGCAGGAAGGCGGCGGCGGGGCGGCCCTGGTCCATCGACACCAGGTCGCGGAAGCGGGTCTCGAGGCCTATGCACAGGAAGGCGAGAGCGAACCACCAGGTGCGTATTTCCTTCATCAGTGCACCGGTCGAGTCCACCAGGTCGGCGCCGAGGACGAACGAGAACAGCAGTGAGGCGGCGATGAACCCCAGCACGAACTTGGGGAACCTGTCCCAGATCACCCTGGCCGTCGGTCTCGTACCGGCCTCATCGCGGCCCCGGAGCGCCCACCAGAGTGAGATGGCGAAGGCCGCCACACCGAGCAGGGCGTTCTGGGAGAACTTGACGATTACCGCCGCGTTCAGGGCTGAGTCTCCCAGTATCTCCCCGGCCGCCACGACCGCTCCCGAAGTGTCGATGGTCCCGCCCAGCCAGGCGCCTCCCACGATGGCGGGGATACCCGCGAGCTCCACGACCCAAGGCATGAGAACCGTCATCGGCACGGCCACGATGAGGACCAGCGAGGTGACGTAGGAGAGCTTCTTCCTGTCTCCGGCGATGGCGCCGCATGTGGCGATGGCTGCCGACACGCCGCAGATCGAGACTGCCGAGGCCAGCATGGTCGCGAACTCGTCGTCCACCCGCAGGCGCCTCGATATGCGGTAACAGAGGTACCACACCACCACCACCACGAGTAGTGCCTGGGCCACGCCGAGCAGTCCGGCTTGGAGTATCTCACCGAAGACGATGTTGGTCCCGAGGATCACCAGTCCGGTCTTGATGTAGTACTCGGTGCGGATCGCCTCCCGCATCCAGGTCGGAACGGCCCCCAGGTTGGAGATGAGCAGCCCGAGGACCAGGGCCACGATCACGTAGCTGATCCCCCACTGCCGCAGCGCATCGTTTCCGGCCACGAGCCGGGCCGCCCAGGCAAGGACGAACACGGCCGGGAATCCGATCAGGTATGCCCGTGTGCTCTCTCCCATGAGGCGGATCCCCGAGGCCGACACCGCCACCAGCAGGAGCCCGGTCAGAACGGCAGCGGCCAAGTCGCCCCAGGAGAGGGCATCCGCTACCCGTCCGGCGGTCCACGAGAAGTCCGGGACGACCGGCCTGACCCCCACCAGGACCAGGAGTATGAGGGCCCAGCCCTGCCACACCGAGACCCAGTCCTCGGGAGCGAACCTGGCGGAGCGGCCCGGCGGCTCGGTCATCCGGCCCTTCCTCTCCGTGCGTGTCCTGTCACGTAGCCGTGCCGGGCAAGGCTACCCTCGTCTCTTTGATGGCCTCCTCTCCCGGCCGATCGGGCCGGCCTCCCATCTTTTCCACGGCGCATGGATCACGGCCCGGAGCCTTCGGGCCGGTCGAGTGGGCGCTGCTCGCCGGTGTCGCCCTCATCTGGGGATCTTCGTACCTGCTCATCGACATCGGGCTCGACTCCCTCGAACCGGCGGTGGTGACCTGGGTGAGGGTGACGCTCGGCTTCCTGGTGATGGCCGCCCTCCCGGCCACACGCCGCCCCGTGGACCGGGCGGACTGGCGGCGGATCACGGCTCTTGCGCTGGTGTGGACCAGCTTCCCGTTCCTGCTCAGTCCCATCTCTCAGCAACACATCGATTCGGCCCTGGCTGGGATGATCAACTCCCTCATACCGATCTTCGCCGCGTCCATCGCCATGGCGTTCCTGCGGACGCTGCCGGGCATCCGCCAGGTGTCCGGACTCCTGCTCGGGCTGGTAGGTGCGATCACTCTCGGACTTCCCGCCGCGTTGGAATCATCGGCGGCCGCGTGGGGCGTCTTCCTCGCCGTGGTAGCTGCGGGCTTCTACGGCCTGGGACTCAACCTGGCCATTCCCCTGCAGCAGAGGTACGGGGGGCCGGCGGTCATGATGCGTGTCATGGGAATATCTTCGGCCGTTATCGCCCCGTTCGCCTTCGCCGGCCTTAAGGGATCTGCCTGGGAAGCGGCGCCCGTGGTAGCGGTCACGGTGCTCGGGGTCGTCAACACGGGGGTGGGGTTCCTGTTGATGGTGCTGTTCGCGGGAAGGGTGGGTCCGACTCGAGGGGGAGTGGCGATCTACTTCCTCCCGATCGTCGCCATCCTGCTCGGCACGGTCTTCCGGTCGGAGATCGTGCTCCCCATCCAGTGGATCGGAACCGCGGTGGTGCTGTTCGGCGCCTGGATGACCAGCCGGCGCGAGTCCTGATCGGGTCGCGTTCCCTAGCTGCGCCGGGCCGCGGCATAGGCCGGCATCCTGTGCGAACCCGCCGGGTACTCTCGTTCTCTCATGCCATCCCGACCTGCCCATAGTCCCCGTCGAAGATCCGTGCTGTTCACCTCCCAGGGAACGCAACTCGGACCGTTCGGGCTCATCGAGTGGGTTCTGCTCACAGGGGTGGCTCTTATATGGGGCTCCTCCTACCTGCTCATCGAGATCGGCCTGGAGTCGCTGGCACCGCCGATGATCGCCTGGGTGAGGGTGACGCTGGGGTTCCTGGTGCTGGCGGCCCTTCCGGTGGCCCGAAGGAGGGTCGAGCGGAGCGACTATCCACGCGTGGTGTTGCTCGGGTTCACCTGGGTCGCCGTTCCCTTCCTCCTTTTCCCGATCGCCCTGCAGCACATCGACTCGGCCCTGGCGGGAATGCTGAACGCTCTTGTGCCGATCTTCAGCACCTCCATCGCGATCGTGCTGATGCGATCTCTGCCCCGGCTCCGTATCGCGGGCGGCATCATCCTCGGTTTCGCCGGAGCGATAGTCATCAGCGTTCCGGCCGTCCGCGAGTCGACCCTCGGCGGGTGGGGGGTGTTCCTGGTGGTACTGGCCACCTTCTTGTACGGCACATCCCTCAACCTGGCGGTCCCGCTCCAGCAGCGCTACGGGGCTCCCGCCGTGATGATGAGGGCGATCGGGGTGGCGGCGGTCGCCACCGTGCCCTTCGGCCTGGCCGGCCTCTCCGGCTCGCAGTGGAGGATCGGTCCGGTATTGGCGGTGATCGTCCTGGGGATCGTCAACACCGGCGCGGCCTTCGTGATCATGACCGCTTTCGTGGGGCGGGTGGGCCCGACCCGTGGAGGTGTGGCCGTGTATTTCATCCCGATAGTCGCCATCGTGCTGGGGGTGACGTTCCGTTCGGAGGTCGTGCTCCCCGTCCAGTGGGCCGGTACGGGAGTGGTGCTGTTGGGCGCCTGGCTCGCCAGCCGCCGGGAGGCTTGACCGGGACTGACCGTTGCCGGCCGTCCAGCGCTGTCAGTCGCGCTGCCAGCCGTCCCAGTGCGTGAACTCCCCGGCAGGAATCCTGGTGACGGGCTTGAAGTCATCCGCGGGATATCCCATCGGGAGCAGGGCGATGATCTGCGTCTCCTCCGGCATCCCCAGCGCGATCTTGGCGTCCTCCTCGAGGATGTTGAGAGCCGTCGTCAGGCACGTACCGATGCCGAGCGCCCGGGCCGCCAGCATCAGGTTCTGGACGCAGGGCATGATCGACGTGTAGACGGCCTCGGTGCGGATGGCCTTGAGGACTCCGTACCGGGGAAGGTTGTGCTTGTCCAGGTTCATCGCCACCACGATGAGCACCGGGCTCTCCTCGAGATGGTCGCGCAGGTAGACGGACTTTCTGATCATCACGTTCTCGAACGTGCGCTTGTCGGTCTCCTTGCGGCCCTGGCGGAGAGGGTGGTCCAGCAGGAACTGCAGGCCCTCCCGGTAGAGGTCGGCGAGTCTCTTCTTGAGTTCCGGGTCCTTGACGACGATGAACTCCCACGGCTGCGCGTTGTGGCCGTTGGGAGCCCAGGTGGCCGCGGTCAGGATGGTGCGGATGTCATCATCGGAAACGGGGTCCATCTTGAAGCGCTTGACGCTACGTTGCGTTCGCATCGCCTCGAATACTTCCACGCCAGCCTCCTCTCGACGCCCGGGACCCCGGGATCCGTGCAACCTTAGGTTCTGGGCGCCGGTGGTGGTGCGGTGTTCCTTAGGTTCTGGGCGCCGCCAGCGGTGCGGACAGCCTCAAGTTCAAAAGTCTGGCGGTGCGGGGATCCGTTTAGACGGGTGTCAACCCTCGTCGAGAACGGTGTTCAAAAACTCGTGCATCCTGTTCCGGGCGGCTCTTCCGTAGTCGTTGTCGTACAGGTCGAAGGCGTGCAGGGCGCCGGGCCAGACGTCGAGCCGGGCTGGGTTGCCGGCGGCCTCCCAGCGGGCGGCCATGAACAGCGAGTCGTCCAGCAGCGGGTCGAGGCTTCCCACGGTGAACAGCGCCGGCGGCAGTCCCCGGAGGTCGGCCCAGATGGGGGAGATGTCGGGGTCCTCGAGGTCCCGGTTGCCGGCGAACAGATCGACGAACCAGTCGATGGAGGACGTGTTCAGGATCAGCGGCTGGTCGCCGAAGGCTCTCATCGACGGTGTCCCGCGCAGGTCGAAGGCCCCGTAGGTGAGCAGCGCCGCCCGGAAGGGGCTCAGGCCGTGGCGGTCCCGCAGCCGTATGCAGGTGACGGCGGCGAGGTGCCCGCCCGCCGACTCCCCGCCGATCGCTACCAGTTCGTGCCCGAAGGCGTCATGGGCGTTCCGGTGCAACCAGAGGGCCGCGGCCTCGCAGTCGTCGGGTCCGGCCGGGTAGGGATGCTCGGGGGCCAGGCGGTAGTACATGGACACCGAGACCAGACCGGTGGCGTCGGCGAGGGCCGTCATCAGGGGGTCGTGATGATGTGGTCCGCCCCACACCCATCCTCCCCCGTGGATATGCATGAAGACACCCCGAGCCGTCCTTCCCTCCGGGTGGATGACTCGCAGCCGGAGGGGTGCGTCCGGCCCGTCGATCGTGTGCACCGAAGCTCGCGGCGAGAGACGGGGTGCCCCGAGCAGCGACCGGCCCTCCTCCCTGGCCTGGCGGCCCGCCGCGGCGCCCACCTCCCACACCGGCGGTGCGTGGCGGGTCTGGTCGGCCACCCATGCGTTGAACTCCAGAACCTCGGCGGGTGTCTCTGAAGGTATTCCGGTCATCGGTGCAGCTCCGGCTAGGCCCAGGTATTCGAGACCGCAACGTTACCGCGATGGGCCGGGACCGGCTGTACCGGGACGGTCGGGCTCAGACGATCCTTCTCCGGCTCGCCCAGTGGGCGAGTTCGTAGCGGTTGGTCAGCTGGAGTTTCCTCAACACCGCCGAGACATGGGACTCGACCGTCTTGTGGCTGATGTAAAGCCGGCGCGCCACCTGCTTGTAGGAGAAGCCGCGGGCGATCAGGCGCAGCACCTCCCGCTCACGGGCGGTCAACTGATCCAGCTCAGGGTCGGCGGGCTCCGGGATGGTGGCGGCGAAGGTGTCTAGCACGAAACCGGCCAGCATGGGGGAGAAGACCGCGTCCCCTGCATGGACCCGCCTGATCGCGTCGACCAGGGCCTCCGGACGGATGGACTTGGTGACGTAGCCGCGGGCCCCTGCCCGGATCATGGCGATGACGTCCTCGGCCGCGTCCGAGACGGACAGGGCGAGGAACTTCACGTCGGGATGGGTCTGGAGCACGTTCTCGAGGATCGCCAGGCCACCACCGCCCGGCATGTGCACGTCCACCAGCACCACGTCAGGGGGGCTGTCCCGCAGGGCGTCGATGGCATCGTCCACATCGCCGGCTACGCCGACGAGGTCAATGTCCTCCGGACCGGCTAGTTCCGCCCTGACTCCGGAGAGGAAGAGCCGGTGGTCATCAACCAGAAAGACTCGGATCATCGTGGCTCTCCTCCCAGACGCAGATGGACCTCCGTGCCCTCCCCCGGCGCTGATGAGACGGTGGCGGCGCCGCCATAACTCTCCATCCGACCCACAATCGACTCGGTGATTCCATGGCGGTCGCCGGCCACCGCCTCGGGGTTGAAGCCGGCCCCCTGATCGGAGATCCAGACATCGGTTGCTCCCTGGCTCACCTCGGAGTAGACGGAGACCCGGTCCGCGCCCGAATGCCGCGCGGCGTTGGTCAGTGCCTCGCCGGTAGCCGCGATGGTCGCCCTGACACCCTCATCGACGGGGCGGTCTCCCACCGTGACCACCTGGACGTGGATGTCGAAGGTCTGCTCGACCCGATCGGCCTCCTCCTGCAGAGCGGCGGAGAGGAGCTCGGGTCCGTCGGCGGGCGTGGTGTCGAAGAGCCAGCGTCGCAGCTCCCGTTCCTGGACCCGAGCCAGCGTCATCACCCTTCGCGGGTCGTCGGTCCGCTGTATCAGGGCCAGCGTCTGGAGTACCGAGTCGTGGAGGTGGGCAGCCATGTCTGCCCGCTCCTCCTGGCGTATCCGCTGCCGACGTTCCGCTCCCAGGTCGGCTACCAGCCTCCATACCCATGGCCCGAGGAGCACCGCCATGCCGACGCCGGTAAGCAGCACGGCGAGCAGTACGGTACCGACGGCGGGAGCAGCCACGTTGGCGAGGATCGACACGCCGATCACCAGCAGCACGATCCCGATCACCGTGCGGGCGCGGAACCGCCCGCTATGCGGGTCGAACAGTCCCAGGATCGCCGAGCGGGGGCCGATATCGCCCCTGTCCATCAGGAAAGCGATACCGAAGCTCAGCGCCGCGCCGGGCCAGACCCATCCATCCCCGCTCCAGATCCCCAGGCTGCGGAGTAGCAGCAACGAGCCGATGAACATCAGGACGTACGCCGCCCGCCGGTTACTGTCCGCCGGGGGGACGGGTTCCTGGCGGACGGTCTGATCGAGGGTCAGCGCCCACAGCACCAGGTAGAGAAGCATCCCCAGTCCCCATACGAGAGAGAGAACCAGGAAGGCGGCGCGGACGTAGAGATCCAGGATGCCGAGTCGATCGGCGATCCCTCCGGCCACGCCGGCCACCAATCGGTTCTCGTCCCGCCGTGCCAGCACCGTCTGGCCTCCTGTCTGGAATGGCATGCTTGCGGCCTATGTTGGCACCGTCCGGTTGCCGTTCGGGCCCGGAACCGGAGATATACCCCCGGCCTCAGACCGGTCTGGGGGATGTTTCAGGGTGATTCCCCACGGACACGGCGCCCGGAATGGTGCAAGATATGGATATGACGAACAGCAGCCATTCACCGCTCCACAGACCCGGCCAAGGCCGCTGGATCGCCGGCGTGGCGCTCGGACTCGCCCACCGTCTCGGAATCGAGCCTTGGATCGTCCGGGTGGGGTTCCTCATCCTCGTGCCGGTAGGGGGTGTCGGCATCTTCCTCTACGCAGCCGGTTGGCTGCTGATCCCGGACGAAGGCGAGACCCGCTCGATTGCACAGGGATGGTCGGGCGACCGCTCGGCACGCCGGTGGGTGGGTGTGATCCTCATAGGTCTGGCGGCGCTCGTGCTGGTTTCCGAGACCAGGCTGGTCCGGGGTGAGCTGGTCTTCGCCCTGGTCCTCCTGGGGATCGGAGTCTTGCTGTATCGCGGCGATCTTGGTGCGTCCGAGCGACGGAGCCCCGAGACCACAAACGTCCCGCAGGCGGCGCCGGCCGAACAGGCCCAAGAGCCGACGGCCGAGCCTCCCTCCTCCCGGCCCCCCGGCAAGCCGCCGGCGCCGCCGCGGGATCGCTCCTACCTGGGCAGGGTGACGGTCGGCGTCGCCTTGGTGTTGCTGGGAACCCTGGGGTTCCTGGACGCGGTGGTTCCCGGGTTCCACCCCGCCGTCCGTTACTACATGGTGGTGCTGGTGGCGGTGGTGGGTATCGGGCTGGTGGTGGGCGCCTGGTACGGGCGCGTCGGCGGTCTCGTCGCCTTGGGTATCGTGCTCGTACCGCTAGTGCTGGTAATGGTCGCCTCGGACACGGTTGAGTTCAGTACGTCCGGTGACGGACCGGTGGTGCTGGTGTCGTTCGCCTCGGACACGATTGAGTTCGATACGTCCGCCGGAGACGGATACCACCGTCCGGCCCGTGTGGGCGAGATCCCCGATGCCTACCGTCTCGGTGTCGGGAGCCTGGTGGTCGACCTGCGCGAGGTCGACTTCACGGGCAGGGTGGTTGCAGCCGAGGCCGAGGTCGGCATCGGTGAACTGACCGTCTACCTGCCCCAGGGCGTTGCCGCCGACGTATCCGGACGGGTGGGGATCGGGTCGATACGCACCTGGGACCATTTCGGCACCACATCCAGGCAAGGGATAGGGATAACGTCCGACTACTCCTCCGATGGCGCCGACGGAATGATCATCCTTGACACCAGTGTGGGGATAGGTGAGATCGAGGTCCGGACGTTGCCCAGAACGAGCAAGCCATCGACAACGGTCATTGTGGAGGACGGGCAATGAAGCGCCATCCATTCAACGTGTTCTCCTTCGGGTTCGGGATTGTGCTGATCCTGCTCGCGGTCAGGCTGGTCGTTCCCGACGGATTCAGCGGGATCGCCGCGTTCCGGTGGCTCCTGCCGGCGGCCCTGGTGCTGGTGGGGGTCTCCATGCTGGGTTCCCTCTTTCGCCGGCGCGACACCGATCCCGATCCGGTTGAAGCCCTGGACGGGGCGCTCGACGAGGATGAGCCCGGGGACGCGACAGAACCTGCCGCGGCCTGAGCCGGCCGGATCCTGCCGGGCTCGTCCGGCCCTAGTCACAGCTGCTTACTCTGCCATCCCAGGTTGGAGAGGAGCACGATCCCGGTCCCGACCAGGAGGGCTAGGGGGTTGGCTATGGAGACGTCGGCGAAGAGCCACAACCAGAGCATCTGGAAGACCGGCGAGAAGAACATGATCCGCTGCACGCTCAGGCTCGAGGTCACGTAGAGGGAGTACCGGTGGCTGAGGGCCCCGGCCGCGTTGAACACGCCGGTCAGGGTCAGGAGGCCCACCAGGTTCCAGGTCAGGCCGAAGCTGTCGCCGGACGGGGGGAAGAACAGGAAGCCCCCAACCAGGGTCAGGGGTAGGGCGAGCACCCGTCCGGCCACCGCGGCAAATGTGGCGTTCCAGACCAGGTCGTGGTGATTACGGGTTGGCCACCCCATCATGCGGCCGATGGAGACGGTTCCCCAGAGACTTCCGACGGCCGTGACGGTGCCGAGGAAAGCCAGGACTATGCCCAGCCAGTTCAGGGTCCCGACCGCGGCCGTCTCCGACCAGATGACCAGGGCGGCGCCCAGGAACGAGAGGATCATCAGCGTCCAGTGCTTGCCGCTGAGGACGTGGGGGGAAGACCCCTGCCCGCTGGAGATCTTCCTGCCCAGCCGGGCCGCCATCCAGACCATCCCGATCAGCATCAGCTGGAAGATGATGGTCACCACCAGCGGATCGATCAGAGTCGCCGCCCATACCCAGAAGGCCAGGTCGAGGGCGAAGGAGATCGCCATCCAGAGGACCGGGGTTCGCAGCACGTCCAGCGGCTTCCGGACGCGAACGGGTTCTCCGGCCTCTCCCCAGTAGAACAGGAGCCGCCGGGCCTTCTCCAGCAGATGCTTGTTCCCGGCCGGCACCACGAGGAACACCGGGAGCAGCATCACGACCTGGAATACCAGCAGCCATGAGCGCCAGACGAAGGGGTCGTTGCTGACATGGGTGTAGAGGTAGAGCAGCGGCAGCCAGGAGCCGGTCAGGACCGCGGAGACAGCCCACAACATCCCCTTGGTGGTCGGGTTCACCGGTCGAACGATCCTGTTCCGTGTGCCTGGTTTCGTAGGGGTCGCCGACGGCGGATGACCCTGAAGCGGCGATGGGCGGTGAGGCCGGGCCGCACCCCTGAGGCTACCCGCCGCTGCCGTTATTCCATGGCAGCATGCCGCCCGGACTCGATTTACCGCTACCGGTCCCGGCTCAATGGCCGATTGTGCTACAATGTAGAACATGGCCGAGGTTGGAATACGCGCGTTGAAGCAGAACGCTTCGGCTGTGGTCAGAAGGGTGGCAGCCGGCGAATCGGTGACTATCACGGATCGTGGGCGGCCGGTTGTTCGGATGGTCCCCACCGAGACGGATCGTATCGAAGCCTTGATCGCGTCGGGTCTGGCGCGACCGGCACTCCGCCCCCGCAGGGAGTTGGATCCCCCGGTTCGACCCCGGCAGGGCGGACCGCGACCGTCGGACGTGTTGGAGGAGATGCGCGAGACCGAGCGGTACTGACCTTTGTTCTATCTTGACACCTCCGCTGCGGTGAAGCTTCTCTTTTTCGAGCCGGAATCGGCTGCACTACGCAGTTGGTGGGATGCGGTGGACGATCAAGTGGTGTCCAGTGATCTCGTGAGGACCGAACTGTTGAGGGTCACCAGAAGGGTGGACTCGGAACAGATGACGCGGGCGCGAGGACTACTGGATTCCCTGATCCTGCTAAGGCTCTCGACTGCGGTGTGCGAGCGGGCGGTCATGCTGGACCCTGTGGTGCTCGGTAGCCTTGACGCGTTGCATCTGGCCGCAGCCCTGGAACTCGGTGACGTACTGGAAGGCGTAGTTACCTACGACCGTCGCCTGGGGGACGGCGCCCGATCCCTCGGCATCCCGGCCATCGCCCCCGAGTAAGGGTTCACGCCACCAGGTCCGATGGCTCGATCGGGGACCACGCGCGCCCGAAGAAGGTCATCCCGGGATCCGAGAGGATCGTGGATTCGATGACGGTGAGGCCCGCGCCGAGGAAGACCACGGGATGGCCCTTGTTACGGATCATGAGCTGGAGTACGGACGCGAACCGGAGGGCTTCGCCACGCGATAGGTCGGGCTCAGGCGGATTCGATCCGGGCTGCGTTCTCGAGTTCGAGTTCGGCGATGGATACTTCCCGCATCTCGACCTTGCGGATCTTGCCGGTGACCGTCATCGGGAAGCTGTCCACGAACTTGACGTATTCCGGGACTTTGAAGTGGGCGATCCGGCCCCGGCAGAAGTCCTTGATGCCTTCCCCGGTCGCCTCGGCTCCCTCCCGCAGCTTCACCCACGCCATGACCTGCTCTCCGTACTTCTCGTCCGGGATGCCGATCACCTGCACGTCTTCGATGGCCGGATGGCCGTACAGGAACTCCTCGATCTCCCTCGGATAGATGTTCTCGCCGCCCCGGATGATCATGTCCTTGATCCGTCCCACGATGTTCACGTATCCGTCCGCATCCATCGTGGCCAGGTCACCGGAGTGCATCCATCCGTCGGCGTCGATCGATTCCTCCGTCCGCTGCGGGTCGTTCCAGTAACCCAGCATGATGGAGTAGCCGCGGGTACAGAGCTCGCCGTCCTGACCCCGCTCGACGGTCGTGCCGCTCTCGGGGTCGATGATCTTGATCTCGACATGGGGATGTACCCGGCCCACGGTGGAGACCCGCCTGTCGATCGTGTCGGTGGTCATCGTCTGGGTCGATACGGGAGAGGTCTCGGTCATGCCGTAGGCGATCGTCACGTCGGACATGTTCATGTCGGAGATCACCTGCTTCATCACCTCCACCGGGCAGGGTGATCCGGCCATGATCCCGGTGCGGAGCGAGGACAGGTCGAAGGTCTCCAGGTCGGGATGGGCGAGTTCGGCGATGAACATGGTCGGTACCCCGTAGAGGCTGGTGCAGCCCTCCTGCTGGATCGTGGTGAGGACCTGGCCCGGATCGAACCCGGGACCGGGCAGCACGATGGCGGAACCGTGCGTGGTGCATGCCAGGGTTCCGAGCACCATCCCGAAGCAGTGGTAGAGGGGGACGGGGAGGCACACCCGGTCCTCGTCCGTGTAGGCGCAGGCCTCGCCTACGAAGAACCCGTTGTTGAGGATGTTGGCGTGGCTGAGCGTGGCGCCCTTGGGGAACCCGGTGGTGCCTGACGTGTACTGGATATTGATGGCGTCGTCATGATGCAGCCCGGCCGACCGGTCGGCCAGGATCCGGTCCATCCCGTCCTCAGCCGGCGCCATCAGGTCGTCCCACTCCGGGGATCCCAGGAAGATCACCCGCTCCAGGTCGGGTAGCTCGTCCTCCACCTCCGCCACTATCTCCCGGTAGTTCGAAGAGAGATGAGCCTGCGCGGACACCAGCACCCGGCAGCCGGATTGGGCTAGCGCGTAACGGAGTTCGTGGGTCCGGTAGGCAGGATTGATGTTGACCAGGACCACTCCGATCTTCGCCGTGGCGTACTGGATCCACACCCACTCGGCACAGTTGGGACTCCAGATGCCGACCCGGTCACCCGTCTCGAGCCCGAGGCGGAGCAACCCCATGGCCAGCAGGTCCACCGAGTCGTTGAACTCTCGGTAGCTCTGGCGGATATCCTGGTGTACAGAAATGAGAGCGTCCCGGTCGGGGAATCGAGTAACAGTCGATTCCAGGTTCCGGCCGATGGTCTCCTGCAGCAACGGTGTCGAACGGTCACCACTGGCATACGCCGGATCGGGCACTCGGGCTCCTCGCTACCACGAAGTTCGTCGCAGTTTCACTGTATCAGCCTCGCCGGGAACTCCACGCGTCCGACCGGTAATCAGCTACTGGGCGCCGATGCTGCCAGGTAGGATCCTCGCTCGCTACGTACGCCCTCGAGATACATGTCCACCGGCTCTCAGGGCCGCCTGACCGCCAGCAGTGCTCCGGGGTTGAGTATCCCGTGGGGGTCCAGGTGTTCCTTGGCACGGGCCAGCACATCGCCGAACAGCCGGGGCCGCTGCTGCTCGTACCACGGGCGGTGATCCCTTCCGACGGCGTGGTGGTGGGTGATGGTGCCGCCGTTGGTTATCACCGCGTTCGACACCGCCTGTTTGATCTCCCACCACTGGTCGAGCATGGACGCCGGGTCGGCCGCGCAGTGGAATGCGAAGTAGGGGGCCGGGCCGTCGGGGTAGGCGTGGCTGAACCGGCATGACACGGCGCCGTCACTCCCGGTCGCGGCCCTGATGGCTTCCCTGGTGGCCTCGGCGACGGTGCTGTAGAAGGTCTCGAAGCGGTCCCAGGTGATGGCCGACTCGAAGGTGTCGGAAATGATGCCCACGGGGGTGAGCGCCTCCCGGTTGTAAGGCATCCGGATGAAGGCGTTGCGCCAGGCGCCCACGGCGCCCTTGAGGTGAGCGCCGGGGTCGGTGCGCCAGTCCCCGTCCGGTATTCCCCCGCAGTCCTGCGCGCACTCCGCGGCGCGGTCCATCCAGGCTTCCACCGGGTGGTCGGACGACTCGAACGACACGACCAGCAGGGTGAACGATCCGTCACCGGCCCCGTTGACCTGGAGTTCCACGCCGTCGACGATCCTCACGTTCGCCGGATAGAGGCCGGCCTGGGCGATTGCCCGGACCGCCCGGGCGGCCTGGAGGAATCCGGAGTACCTGAACCCTGCCGTGGCCTTGAACCTCACCCTGCCCTGGAGGCGCACCCATGCCTCGGTGATGATCCCGAGCGACCCCTCGGAGCCGAGCACCAGCCGATCCGGACTCGGTCCGGCACCCGATCCGGGTAGCCGTCTCGACTCGATCCTGCCGGCGGGGGTGACCATGGTCACGCTCTCCACCAGGTCGTCGATGTGGGTGTAGAGGGTGGCGAAATGGCCGCCGGACCGGGTGGCGATCCATCCGCCCAGCGTCGAGTGCTCGAAGGACTGGGGGAAATGCCGCAGCGTCATGCCGTGCGGTTTCAGCGCGGCCTCCAGTTCCGGACCGCGGGCGCCTCCCTGGATGCGGGCCGCCCGGGAGTGGGCGTCGACCTCCAGTACCCGGTTCATCCGGCTTGTGTCGACCGTGATCGTTGCTCCGAATCCATCACCGACATCTGGGGTGACTCCTCCCACCACCGAAGATCCTCCTCCGAAGGGGATCAGGGCCGCACCTGCGTCGCCGGCCCACTCGAAGAGGGCCAGTACGTCCTGCTCGTCCCTCGGGTAGGCCACCACGTCGGGAGCGTGGGCGAAGTCACGGGCGAAGATACGGATCGAGTCGGGTTGGGACTGCCCGAAGCTATGGAGGATCCGCTCGTAGGGTTCCCGGGTGCAGATCCTGCCCAGACCGGCCGGGATGCTCAGACGGGAATCGGGGAGGTCTATGTCGGCGATGCCTGGAGTGCGTCCTTCGGTGGTCGGCCGGATCCCGAAGTCCTCTTCCAAGGTGGAGAGGAGGCTGTCCCGCTCGGCGACGGACAGAGCCTCGCCCTCGAAACCCCATCCCCAGTACTTCATCCTCCCGGCCAATCCGACCTCCTGTTCCGGGGAGACTCACGCGTGTTGACGTTACCCGCGGATCGACCTGGCCTGTGGCCGGACTCCCGAAGGAAGCGAACCGGCCACCCCCTAGGATGGCGAGGTGAGCCTGCGGATCACCAACCAACGGATCTGGGTGATCCTCGGGATCATTAGCCTGTCGTGGGGCACCTCTCCGATCGCAGCGAGGATCGGCCTCGGCGAGGGAATCGGCCCCTCGACCATGGCCGCGGGCGGGTCTCTGGTCGCCGCCGTGTCGGTCTGGCTGATGATCGGCCTGATGCGCCGAAAGAACCTGGTGGGTCCGGCGGAGCTTCGCATCGGTCTTGTGCTGGCGCTCCTCAGCGTGGCGTTGCCCCAGCAGGCCAGATACGTGGCGCTGGCCAACGCCTCCGCCGGTTTCGTTACCCTCGTGAACGCCCTGATCCCCCTCGGAACCGCCCTGGTCGCCCATTTCATGCTGACCAACGAGCGCCTCAACGGCGGAACCGTGTTCGGCCTGTTGCTCGGCCTGGTGGGAATAGCGGCTCTTATCCTGATCGGGGACTCCGGGATAACCGAAGGCGGCGACCCGATCATGGCCGGCGTGATGGGCCTGACCAGCGTGGTGCTCATCTCGTTCGCGGGCGTATATGCCAAGCGCCACGCCGGGCAATACTCGGTGCTCGGCGTCACGGGAGTCCAGTTGGCTGCGGGGAGCGCCGTCCAGTGGGCGGTGGCACTGGCGCTCGATGGCGCGCCGTTCGGCCATAGCCCCACCGGCCTCCTGGCGATCCTCTACTCCGGCACCATCGGGATGTTCCTGCCGCTCACCCTCTACTACTTCCTGATCCGTCACGTTCCGGTCGTTTTCTCGTCGGTCATCGCCTACCTGATCCCCCTGGTCGCCGTCATCGCCGGGGTCGTGATCCTCGACGAGCGGGTCCAGCCCGGCATCCTGCTGGGCGGGGCGCTGGTGCTGTCGGGGGTGGTCGTGACTGACGTGGTCCGCATCCGCGCTGCCCGCCGGCAGGAGGTGTGATTCCCGCCCCGCCGGTTACCATCCCGCGGGTGTTTCCACAGGCGTCCGCCAGCCGTTTTCCTCCCGTCAGGTCGAGAAGGTCCCGGTGAGGGCGGCCGTCATCACCGGGCCCGGCCAGGTGGAGCTTCGCGACGAGCCGTATCCCACCCCGGGCTCGGACCAGGTGCTGGTCGAGTTGGCCGCATGCGGTGTATGCACCTTCGAGCGGAGAATCTTCGCCGGCGACAAGCGTTGGTGTCCCGTTTCTCCCGGTCACGAGGTCTCCGGGTCGGTGGTGGAGGTCGGATCCGGAGTGGATGCTCTGGAGGGCTCTCCACAGGTCGGCGACGCGGTGACGGTCGACCTGCTCACCCGGTGCCTGACCTGCGGACCGTGCCGGCGGGGCAGGACCGCCCTCTGCCGGTACCGCCAGGGTCGCTCTCTGTCGGACGGTACCTTCAGTTTCGGAGGGTTCGTGGAAACCATCTCGGTGGACGCGAAGTCGACTTACCCGGTCGGGAATGCTCCCATGCTCCATGCCGCGATGGGCGAGCCCATCGCCTGCTCGGTCCATTCACTGCGGAGAGCCGGTTTTACGCCGGGGGCACGGGTGGCCGTCATCGGCGGGGGGTTCATGGGGCGGCTCCACATGGCCCTGGTCCGCGTCGAGGGCGCCGCGGCCATCGGGGTGGTGGACATCTCGGAGGAAAGGCGCAGGGAAGCCGCGGAGGCCGGTGCTGACTGGGTGGCGCAGCCCGGCGAGGCCTGCCGGGTCGGAGGCCTCCAGGATGTGGTGTTCGTGACCGCCATGGGAGGCTTGGACCTCGCGGTCGAGATGGTGGCGCCGGGCGGTTCTGTCGTCCTTTACAGCGCATTCGACCCGGAGGCCACGGTCGGTGTCGCAGCCGATCAGGCTCATCGCGATGAGGTGTCGATCGTGGGCGTGTTCAACCAGGAGCCGGAGGATTGGCGACGCGCGGCGGCCGTTATCCGTTCCGGAGTCATCGCTGACGACCTCGACCGCCTCGTGACGGCCCGGTTCCCGCTGTCGCGGGTGCAGGAGGCCCTTACGCTCGTCACATCCCGGCCCACCTACCGGGTGTTTGTCGAGTACGGGCCGGGCTGATGGCGGGCCAGGTCGTAGCCGGGGTGGACATCGGTACCGGCGCGGCCCGAGCGGTGGCCCTGGATCGAGGGGGAAGGATGGTGGCCGCCTCCGATGCGTCGCTCGGCCCGCAGTATCTTCCCCGGGGTGAGGCGGACCCCTTCCGTTGGCTCGAGGGATTGGTTCTGGCTGTGGAGCAGCTGGGTACCGGTGCTCCGGTCGCCCTCGGGATCGGCGGCCAGGGACCCACCACCGTGATGCCGTCCGCGCGGCGCGCATTGACCTACCAGCACCCGGCTGGTGCCTCCTCCGATTTTGCCGGTCAGCATCTGGCGCAGGCGGAGGAGATGTCGAGACACCATGGTGGCGGGGACCGGCCCCGCCAGATGTGGGACTTCCTGGCGGCCGAACTCGGTGGATCACCAGATACGCAGGCCGTGTGGCCGGGCCAGGAGCCGCTGGAAGGGTTCGGAGATCCGATCCCGGTCGGCTCGACCGTAGGAGCGACGGCGGGAGATTCCGGGTTGCCCGGGGGGATCCTGCTGGCCCCGGGCGCCAACGATGCCTTTCTCACTGCCTGGGCGGCCGCTATCGACAGACCCGGGAAGGGTTTCGATCCGGGAGGTCGGACCGGAGGTCTCGGTGTGGCCGCAGCCCCGAGTGAGCACCCGGTGGTGTCCGAGCACGGTATCCCCGGCCACGTTCCCGGCGTCTACCTGGTCGGGGGCCCGGCGGCTTCGCACGGCGCCATGCTGGACTGGTGGTCCTCGATGACCGGCCGGACCGTTCCCGACCTGATCGAGGCGGCCGCCGGGGTCGAACCGGGTTCGGACGGGGTGATCGTCCTCCCGTTCCTCGAGGGCGAGAGGGCGCCCCGCTGGGAGCCGGATCTGCGGGCTGAGATCCACGGCCTCGGTCCGGCGTCCGGCCAGGGCGTCGTCGCCCGCGCCCTCCTGGAGGCCTCCGCCTACGGCTTGGCTCACATCGCCCGTGACCTTGCCCGATACGGCATTACCATGAACCGGATGGTGAGTTCGGGTGCCCCGTCGCGCAGCAATCTGTGGGTCTCCATCAAGGCATCGGTTCTCGGCGTCCCGGTCGATGTTCCGAGTTGTCCGGAGATGGCGGCCTACGGGGCTGCGCTGGCTGCCGGATCCGCCGTCGGGTGGTGGCCCCGTCCGGGCGAGGGCGAAGCCGGAGATTGGCCGGCACCGGCGTTCACCACGTTTGAGCCGGAGGCCGTCACGGCCTACCGGGAGGGGCTGGACCGCTTCATCGCGCTGGGCGATGAGGCCACCCGCCGGCTCCGCGAGCGGACCTGAGGCATGGAGTCCGTGGCCTCAGCCGTAGGCGCCGGCAAGACCCGGCGTACCCGCCGCTTCGTGGGTAGCGACGGGCGAGCGGTGCTGGTCGCCATCGATATGCAGCTGGCCACCGGGTCCGGTCCGGCCCTGAAGGTGGTGGAGGAGGTGGCCGAGGGGCAACCCGACGGCATGCTGGTCACCTGGCAGATCGCCCGGCGCTACCCCGAGGCATTCGCCGAGTGCGGCCTGATTCTCCGGATGGACGGTGCTGAGACCCACCTTGATAGGAATGCGGCGGGCGATGGCCTCTCGCTGATGTATCGATCCGAGCACGCGGCGGTAATCGGCGCCGACGCGGTCATCCTGATGGTCTACCCGGGCATGCGCGAGGAGAAGCGTTCGCTACGCCGGCTGGCTGCTCTGGTAGGGGAGTGCGAGCGGATCGGCATGCCGGTGGTTGCCGAGTCCATTCCCGGAGGATGGGGTCGGGAGGTGCCCTGGGACACGGAGAATATCGCCCGGAGCGCCCGTATCTGCGTGGAGATCGGCGCCGACGCCATCAAGACCATGGCACCGACACAGGTCGACGAACTTGGTGACGTGGTTGAAGGGTGCGAGGCGCCGCTGTTCGTGCTGGGCGGCCCCAAGAGGGACGATGAGCATGAGGTGGTCCGGTATGCGGCCGGAGTCGTGGCAGCGGGAGCGTCGGGCATCTGCTTCGGGCGGAACGTCTGGGGAGCTTCGGATCCCACCAAGATGGTCCGGCGCCTGGGCCGAGCAGTCCACGGTACTGAGGAGCACGCATGAAAAGACTTCGGGTCTGGCCCGTGCTCGGCTTCCTGGCGTTCATAGCCGTCGCTTCGGCCTGCGACGACGCCGGGGACGGGTCCGGGGAAACGCTTCCGGCAGAGCAGCAAGTGGCGGACTTCAACGGCGACGGTTCGGTCCGCATCGCGGTGGTTACCGAGGGCGCCCGGGACGACGGTGCCTACTACCAGGCCCTGGTCGAGCGGGTCGAGGCCATCTCGGCGGCCGAGGGATACGAGGCTCCGCTGATCGTGGACCAGGTGGCCCCGGCCGACGCCCGGTCCGAGTTGAACAACGTGGTGGCCCAGGGGGCGGACATAATCGCCATCGGTTCCAGCAACTTGGCGGATGGCAACGAGGACCTGTTCCTGGAGCACGAGGAGATCTTCTGGTACTGCAACTGCGGGTCGGGTTACCAGGACACGCCAGGCCTGCTCCGTAGCGCTGACAGCGGCGCCGAACTGGGCATCTCGGCCGGGTTTGCGACCGGCCTGCTCCTGGATGCCCGTGACGCCGACCGGGCGGTGTTCCTAGGGTGTTGCGATCTCAACTTCGAGGTGGAGTCCTTCCTGGCCTTCCGGCTCGGTCTGCAGATGGTGGATCCGTCGTTCGACGCCATCTACGTGCCCACCGGCAACTTCCCGTTCGACTTCAACAACACCGCCGGAGCCACCGAGGCGTACAACGCGGCGGTCGCCGAGGGCGTGGCGGCGGTCTACCCCTTCCTGGGCGGCGCACACGAGCCGATCGTCCGTCTCGCCAACGAGGACGGTGTGGCGGTCCTGACCGCCGGTTCTTCCAAAGGATGCGAACGGGAGGACCTGGACTACGACATCGAGGTGATGTTCGACGCCGGCGACTACCTGGCGCCGATCTTCGAGGAGATCATCGGAGGCACCGCCGAAGAAGGGGGCGCCCGGCGATTCACCGTGGGCGTCGATCCCGAGGTTGGGGCCGACCTGTGCGACGGAACGCCCGCGCAGGACCGGGAGCTCGCCGATCTGAACGCCCGGATCGGAGCCGGCCGGTTCGAGGAGGAGATCTCCAGGATCCTCGCCGAGGCCTACGGCTTCTGAGTGCCCGCTCCGACCCATCTGTCGTTCGCCGAGTGTGGCCTGCCCCCTCCGCCGGCGGGTCGCGTTCCCGAATCATCCCGCAGGAGATCTCGGTCCGGAGTGCCCGGCCCGGGCCGCCCAGGTAGGTCCGATCCGGCCTCAAGAGTTGCCGGTAACGCACCGCCCGCGCTCCGCTACGGTCCCGCCCCCACTACCACCCTGCCCGCGCGGAACGTGGTCGGCCTCGCCATGAAGCCGGGGTGTAGCAAGTCCGGTCGTGCCGTCACTCCGGGTTGCGCATAGTCCCGTGGCGGGTCGGATGATCGACGACTTCAGGTTCCAGCCCCCGGTACTCGAGGTGGACGGCCTCACCAAGCACTTCGGTTCGGTGGTCGCCTGCGAGGAGGTCGACCTGGCCCTCCGAGCGGGCGAGATACACGGCGTTCTCGGTGAGAACGGCGCCGGCAAGTCCACCCTCATGCGCATGATCTTCGGCCTGGTCGATCCCGACCGGGGGGTGATCAGGATCGATGGCGAAGCGACCCGGATAGCCGATCCGTCCGAGGCCGTCCGGCAGGGCATCGGCATGGTCCACCAGCATTACAGCCTGGTCGACGCGCTCACCGTGTGGGAGAACGTTGCCATCGGCGAGGTCGGGCCTCTCGATCCCGAAAAGACCCGGGCCCGTATCCGGAGGATCTCCTGGCGCTACGGCCTCTCGGTCGATCCCGACGCCACCGTGCGCGACCTCTCGGCCGGCATCCGCCAGAGGGTCGAGATCATCAAGTGCCTGGGGCGCCGTCCCCGCGTCATCATCCTGGACGAGCCGACGTCAGCGCTGACCCCGGCAGAATCCCAGTATCTGTTCGACGTTCTTCTGACCGGCGTCCGGACCCAGGGTTGGGCCGTGGCGCTGGTCAGCCACAAGCTCGATGAGATACTGCGGGCCACCGACCGGATCACGGTGATGCGGCAGGGCCGGGTGGTGGATCGGCTGCTGACCGCCGAAGCCCGGGTTCCCGCGCTGGCCCAGGCAATGGTGGGTCGCCCCGTACCGCTCCGCACGGTCACGGCCACCTTCGAGCGGGACCAAGTCGCCCGGGACCTGCTCGATGCCGACCCGATGGACGACGGACCCGGCCAGACCGCCGAGCCGGCCGCATCGACAACTCCGATCCTGCAGGTGGACAACGCATCGGTGAAGGGCGCGGACGGGCGGGTGCTGCTAGACGGCCTGTCGCTCGCGGTGGGCGCGGGTGAGATAGTCGGCGTGGCGGGCGTGGAAGGCAACGGCCAGACCGCCCTCGCCGATCTGCTGGCCGGTCTCCTACGCCTTGACGACGGGACGGTCCTGGTCAAAGGCCGGACGGTTCCGACCGGCGTGGCCGGGGCCATGGTCGGGGCCGGCATAGCGGTCGTACCGGCTGATCGTCACCGGGCCGGATGCGTACTCGACATGAGCGTGGCTGAGAACCTGATGATCCCCTCCACGCACAACATGCGGAGGTGGGGTTTGCTCCGCCAGGACGCCATCCGCCGTAACGCCCTCCAACTGATCGAAGAGTACGACATCCGGACGTCCGGACCCGACGCCTTGCTCGGTGAACTTTCGGGGGGGAACCAGCAACGGACGGTGATCGCTCGCGCTCTGTCCGCCTCCCCCGAGGTCATGGTGGCGCACCAGCCCACCAGAGGCCTCGATGTCGGGGCGATCGAGTACGTAGGGGATCGGATCCGCAGGTCGGCGGACCGGGGAATCGGAGTGCTCCTCCTCTCCACCGACCTTCGCGAGATACTGTCGCTGGCCGATCGGGTCGTGGTACTCCATCGGGGGAGCATCGTGGGCGAGATGTCTCGGGATGAGCTCGATCTGCCGCGGCTGGGCTTGCTGATAGGAGGGACGGACGAGGAGGAGAAGGCCTCATGAGCACCGATCCTCCGGCCGTTCCCGGCGACGCTCCCGTCCCAGACCTCCGGGACGGTGGTCTGTATGGCCTGTTGCTGTACGGGGTAAGCGTCGGGTTCGCCCTCGTGGTCTCGGCCGGGCTGGTGGCGGTGACCGGCAATGCCTGGGACAGCGTCGCCGGCGCCCTGGCGGACGGCGCCTTCCTGGCCCCCGGACGGTGGGGTGAGACGCTGGCGGTCGCCACGCCCATCCTGCTGGTGGCCCTCGGCATGGTGGTGGGGGTCCGGGCCGGTTTCTTCAACATCGGCCAGGAGGGCCAGTTGCTGATGGGTGCGCTGGCGATGGCCCTCATCGGCACCAGGCTGGCCGGGCCGGGACCCGTCCTTCTCGTGGGCGGGCTCGCCCTGGGGGCGGTGGCGGGGGGTGTCTACGCCGGGGTGGCGGCCCTGATGAGGTTCCGCCGGGGAGTCCCGGAGGTCATCTCCACCCTGCTCCTGGTGTTCGTGGCCTTTCAGATCGTCGGTTTCGCGATCACCACCGACTGGTTCCTGCGGGACCTCGACCCGAACCGGCCCAGCCAGGCCGTAACCAGTGCCGCTCTCCCCGGATCCGTGCGCCTGCCGGTCGTGACACTTTGGGGCAACGAGGTCACGGTCGGATTCTTCCTGGCCCTGCTCGGCGCCGGGCTGGTGGCATTCGTCCTGTCTCGAACCGTGTTCGGGTTCAAGCTCCGGCTGTTGGGGAGCAATCCCAGGGTCGCCCAGCAGGCGGGAGTGTCCTTCGGGCGGGCCGGGGCCACGGCCCTGTTCATCTCAGGCGCTGCGGCCGGCCTGGCAGGGGCCTCGATGCTGGCGGCCGGGGCATCGAGTGCCCGTTTGACCACCGGCTTCTCCAACGAGATCGGATGGCAGGGACTGCTCGTCGCCCTGCTGGCGCGCAACCGGCCCCTCCTCTGCATTCCGGTGGCGATCCTGTTCGCCGCTCTTCGGACCGGATCCGGGTTCCTGGCTGCGACCGGGGTGGATAGGACCGTGGTGGACGTTGTTCAGGCCTTACTGGTGCTGGCCCTGCTGGTACCTCCGGCGGTGGAGTTCATGCGGGACCGGCGCCAGGTCTCGATCGCAGCCCGGGCCACGGAACCGGCATGAGCGACATCCTCTCCGCCCTCGGTGACATCTTCACCAGTCCCGCCATGTACGGGAGCGCGGTGCGGCTCGGTGTGTTCCTGGCCTTCGCCGCTCTGGGTGAACTGGTGGCCGAGAAGGCGGGGACTATCAACATATCGGTGGAAGGCTCCCTGCTGGCGGGCGCGCTGGGTGGGGCGGTGGCCTTCGACATGTCCGGATCGACCGTCTTCGGCCTGGCCGCGGGAGCGGTGGCCGGCGTATCGGTGGCGATGGTGGCGGCCAACATGAGCCACCGGCTCACGGCTGACCAGTTCGTCGTGGGAATCACGGTCAACGTTCTCGTGCTGGGCCTGGCCGGATTCCTGGATGCGACGGTCAGCCCCCTCGGAGGCCGCGCCGCGGTGGTCGGCGTGCCGTTCCTGTCCGACATTCCGGTGATCGGACCGGCGCTGTTCAGCCAGACCTGGCCCACTTACCTGCTGTACGGGCTGATCCCCTTGACCTGGTGGCTCCTGTACCGGACCCGATGGGGTCTGGAGTTGAGGTCGGCGGGCGAGAACCCTCAGGCGGCTGACGTCTCCGGGGTCGACGTCAACCGGCGCCGGCGCCAGGCCGTCTCCTATGGCGGAAGCCTGGCCGGCCTCGGAGGGGCGTTTCTGATCCTGGGTCAGGTGGGGAGCTTCGATGTCGGCGCCGTCGGCGGCCGGGGTTTCATCGCCATCGCCGCCGTCTATTTCGGTGGGTGGACGCTCCGGGGCACGCTGGCCGGGGCGCTCCTGTTCGGGATGGCGGATGCCTTCCGCCTGGCGGTGCCGGTGCTGGGCTACCAGGTGAACGCCCAGCTCCTCGCAGCCCTGCCCTATGTCCTCACGCTGGTCGTCATGTACTTCATCACCAAGCGGTTCGTTCAGCCGGCCGCGCTGGCCAAACCGTTCGTGAGGGGTTTGCGATAGGAGGGTACGCGGCGATGTCCGGTTGGTCCGATGGTCGGCGACAACCCCGGGTCAGGGCACCGCGTCCGACCCGTCCCCCTCCCTCAGCGCCCTGCTGGCCGATCCTCCGGCCCCTCGTCCCGTACCGTATCCTCGACATCGATGTTCTCGTACCACGATCAGGTGCTGGCCAGGTTCCCGACCATCCGGGCCGGGGTGGTGCACGCCGTCGGGCTGGCCAACGGTCCCGGTTCCGACCAGCTCAGTAAGGCGTTCCGGGAGCAGCAGACCGCCTCCCTGGCCCGATTCGGTGGCACGCCCATGTCCGAGGTTCCTTCGATCGTCGCCTGGAGGAGGGCCTTCTCGGCCTTCGGTGTCCAGCCGACCCGCTACCGCAACGCCGCCGAGGCGCTGATCAGGCGGCTTACCAAGACAAGCGACGTGCCGTCGATCAACGCTCTGGTGGACATAGCGAACCTGGTGTCCATCCGGTACGGGCTCCCGGTCGCGGCGATCGATCTTGATCGGGTTGCGGATCCGATCACGGTTCGTTTCGCCACCGGAGACGAGAGGTTCAACGACCTGGGTGGTTCGAGGACCACCTCACCGGAGGCCGGGGAGGTCGTATTCGTCGACCGGGCGGGCGCGGTGGCGGCCCGCCGCTGGTGCTGGCGCCAGAGCGCTCAGAGCGCCACCGGTCCGGACACGGTGGAGGCCCTGTTCACCGTGGAGGGTCATCACGAGGGCGCCGCGGAGGACGTTGCCTCTGCCACCCGTGACCTGGTGGCACTCCTGGAGGCCTACCAGCCGCAGGCCCGTACCGAATCGGCACGGCTTTCGCCGTCCCTGCCTCGGTACGAGCCTGCCCGCTGACGTTAGGGAGCGACGGCCGCCCCGAGCGGATCGTGTGGTATCACACTCGGGGTTGGCCGCGATCCGGAATGCTCCGGTAGCCGGTCGGCTCAGGCCAGGTCGATGCTGACCGGAACCGGGTTCTGGAGGGTGTGGCCCACCGGGGAACTGTTGACGACCTTGTCGTGCAGGGCCGCCAGTTGCTCATCGGAGGCATCGGAGTCGAGGTGTACCTTGACCGAGAGCCCACCGTATCCGGCGTGGCCCGGCTTGAGTCCGAGGAAGCTCTCCAGGTTCAGGTCGCCGCTGAGTTCTATCTTGAGGTCCTTGATCTCGACCCCGGCGGCGGTGGCGTTGGCTGCGTAGCCGACGGCCAAGCAGTTGCCGAGCGCTCCGAGCACCTGCTCCACCGGGTTGGGGGCGGTGTCGGTGCCGCCCAGGCCCGCCGGCTCGTCGGAGGGGATGGGGTCGAAGTCCCGGATGGATACCTCGGACCGGAAGGCGCCCTTCCAGGTCACGGTGGCGCTCCAATCGGTCTGGCCCTTCTCCGGGTCCTCCGCCACGGCGGAGACCAGTGCCCCCACCGCGTCGATGTCAACTTCGTTGAGCCTCACTTCTGTCTGAGTAGTCATCGGTTGTCCTTCCTTGATTGCTGATTTGTTGGTACCTGCTGCGCCGTGATCTGGCTCTCGGGTGGTGGCGTCAGGAGCGGAAGCCTTGGCCGCGCCTCGGAATGATCACCCGAGAGCAACAACACGAGCGGGTACAGGAAGGACTCGAGTACGCGCGCCCGCAGGTTCTTGCTTCGGCTGCTGTCATGGGTCGGCGGCTCCTTCTCGTCGAGTCGTGACGCGCTCCGGGATCGAGCGCCGACCGCGGGGGTTCCGCCGTTGGCTATCTCATCGATCAGGCATTGGCACCGAACGGATCGGTTGCCGCGGCTTCGCAGGGCCTGTCCCTCCACCGCTCTTGATGAGCGCGTTGTCTACGCACCCGATGTTTGCATTCCGCAGCCGACGTGTCAAGGCGATGGGGTGCTTCCCGATCCGGTGCCGTCGGCGTCCGGGTGGCGGCTCCGGCGAGAAGCAGTTCGGCCCGTCCAGCACTCGTTGCAGCGTTCCGGGGATTCGCTCCGACTCGGTAGGATTCTCCGCATACCCGCATCGAAACGGAGTACGCGATGGCACTAGCCGAACGGATGGAGAGGGCACTCAACGATCAGATCACTTGCGAACTCAGTGCCTCTCTCGCCTACCTCCAGATGGCCGCCCACTTCGAGGCGGAGGAACGTCCCGGCATGGCCAGGTGGATGGCCGCGCAGTCCGAGGAGGAAGCCGGCCATGCCCGGATGTTCATCGACCACGTGGTGGACCGGGACGGGCGGGTCGAGATAGGCGCCATCGACGCTCCGGTCTCCAAGTTCGACAGCCCTCTACACGTGTTCGAGGAGGCCCTGCGGCACGAGCGGGCGGTGACCGAGAGGATACGGAACCTCTACCGGCTGGCGACCGAGTTGGGCGACCTGGAGAGCCTGCCCTTCCTGCAGGGCTTCCTGGCCGAGCAGGTGGAGGAGGAGGCGTTGATCTCCGGGATATGCGAGCGTATCGGTCGCCTGGAGGGCAATGAGGTCGGCCTGGCGCTGATCGAAGCCGAGTTGGGCGCCCGCACCGCCGAAGACGAGGAGTGAAGCGGCAGGTCGCCAGCCCGGTCTGACGGTCGTTGAGGCACGGTCCCGGATCGGGCGAATCGAGAGAGCGGCGGATCGGATAGCGGCCGGCGCCGTACTACTCTCGCATGTCGGGTGGTGTCGAAGCTGTACGGACTGACGTCCGGGCGGCCAGAAGTACAGACCGAGTCCGGTTCCCGCGCGGTCGCGGCTCCGACCGGCAGTCGATAGGACGTTCATTCCATGAAAGACATCATCCAAGCCACCGGGCTGGTCAAGCGTTACGGCGATGTGGTGGCCCTCGACGGTCTGGACCTGTCGGTCCGAGAGGGGACCATCGTGGCCCTGCTCGGACCGAACGGGGCGGGCAAGACCACCGCGGTGTCGGTCCTCACCACCCTGATCGAGCCTGACGAGGGCTCCGCCACGGTGGCCGGCGTCGACGTGCTGGGCGATCCGGCGGAGGTCCGCAAGCTGATCGGTCTCTCCGGCCAGTACGCCGCCGTAGACAAGGATCTGACCGGCTTCGAGAACCTGGACATGATCGGGTGCCTGTACCACCTAGGCCGGAAAAAGGCCCGATCCCGGGCCCGGGAGCTTCTGGACAGGTTCGACCTGGCCGACGCGGCCGACCGGCCCGTCAAGACCTATTCGGGAGGAATGAGGCGGCGACTCGACCTGGCCGGTGCGCTGGTGGCGGAGTCGCCGGTGCTGTTCCTGGACGAGCCGACGACCGGCCTGGACCTCATCAGTCGCAGGGAGCTGTGGCGGCTGATCCGCACCCTGGTCGACCAGGGAGCCACGCTCCTCCTCACCACCCAGTACCTGGAGGAAGCCGACCGGTTGGCAGACGACGTCCTGGTTATCGACAAGGGGAAGACCATCGCCCACGGAACCGTTGACGAGCTGAAGGACATGGTCGGAGGCGAGCGGATCGGGATCAAGGTCACCGACCGGGACGACCTGCCTGCGGTCAACGAAATACTGGGTCGGGTGGCGGTCGGGGAGCTGCAGCGCGAGGAACGGTCCCGCACGGTGGTCGCGCCCGTCTCGGGCGGTGCCCGTGAGCTGGCCGCGGTGCTGCAGGCCTTCGAGGACCATCAGCTCCGGATCAGCGAGGCGGTGCTCCGCCGCCCCACTCTGGATGACGTGTTCCTGGCGCTGACCGGCGCTTCCGCCGAGTCCAGGGAGCAGACCCCGGAGTCTGCCAAGCCGGGCCGGCGGGGAAGGGGATCGCGGTGAACCTCCTGTCAGCCCTCGGCGACGGCCTGGTCATCGCCCGTCGCAACCTCATCAAACTTAAGCGGGTGCCCGACGTGCTGGTGTTCGTGCTGCTCTCGCCGATCATGTTCGTCCTGCTGTTCGCCTATGTGTTCGGAAGCGCCATCGACATCCCGGGAGGGTCCTACCGGGAGTTCCTCATGGGCGGGATCTTCGGCCAGACCGTGGTATTCGGCGCGACCTTCACCGGCGCCGGCCTCGCCGAGGACATGCAGAAGGGCATCATCGACCGGTTCCGTTCACTGCCCATGTCGCGCGCGGCGGTGGTGCTGGGGAGGACCGCCAGCGACGTGATCTACAACATCATCACGCTGACTGTGATGGCCATAACGGGACTCATCGTCGGATGGCGCATCAGGGGATCCCTGCTCGACGCACTGGCCGGCTTCCTGCTGCTCCTCCTGTTCGCCTACTCGGTCTCCTGGATCATGGCCCTGCTCGGCCTCTCGGTGCCCAGCCCGGAGGTGCTCAACAACGCCTCTTTCATCGTGATCTTCCCGATGACGTTCATCGCCAACACGTTCGTGCCCGCCGAGAGCCTCCCGGCGGTGCTGAGGGTGTTCGCCGAGTGGAATCCGATCTCGTCCCTGGTCCAGGCGGTCAGGGAGCTGTTCGGGAACATCCCACCGGGAGCCCCGGAACCGGCGTCCTGGCCCCTGCAGAACCCGGTCATCTACACCGTGTTCTGGTCCTGCCTGATCATCGCCGTTTTCGCCCCTCTCGCCGTCCGCCGCTACGTCCGGGTCGCCAAGAAGAGCTAAGCGGGTACGGTCCCGCGTCCGGCGACGCCTGATCCGTTTCGGGAAGTCCGCTGGGGGACCGGGTCAGTAGCCTCCCAGCCGGGTGATCCCGTCCAGGGAGGCGGTGGTGTATGCCTCGGCAAGGGTGGGGTAGCCGATGACCGACTCCACGAAGTAGTCGATGGTTCCGCCGTAGGCGATCACGGCCTGGCCGATGTGGATCAGCTCGGCGGCGTTCTCGCCCACGATGTGCACCCCGAGCAGTTCCCTCGTCTTCAGATGGAACAGCAGCTTGAGGAACCCTACGTCGTCGCCCCGCATCAGGCTGCTCTCTGTCTCCTTGTATCGGGCCTTGCCGACCTCGTAGGGGACGCCTTCCTCGTTGAGCTGGTCCTCGGTCTTACCCACCATGGCCACCTCGGGAATGGTCTTGATGGTGTAGGGGAGGAGGTCCTGGAAGTCGCTCCGCTTGATGCCGAACGCATGCCGGGCGGCCAGGCGGCCCTGCATGCGGGAGGTCGAGACCAGGTCCGGAAACCCGATCACGCCACCCACGGCGTAGACGCCCTCGACGCTCGTCTGGTAGTTCTCATCGACGCTGAGGCGGCCCCGTGCGTCCGCTTCCAAGCCGATCGCCTCGAGGTTGAGCGATGCCGTGCATCCGGTGCGGCCCACGCAGTACATGACCGCGTCGCTGATGATCTGCTTGCCACTCTCGAGCTGCACCCGCACCCGGTCACCCACCTCGTCCCTCAAGTAGTCGATGTCGAACACCACCTCGGTCAGGCGCAGGGTCACGCCCGTCTGTCGCATGTGGAAGGCGAGGGTGTCGGCGAGTTCCTCGTCGGCGAAGGTGAGCAGTCGATGGTTCCGGTCCACGAGCGTCACCCGCGTGCCCAGGGCGGCGAACGTGCTGGTGTACTCCAGTCCGATGGCGCCCGCGCCGACGATGGTCAGCGTCCGGGGCAGCTTCGGCAGGCTCATCATGTGGTCGCTGACGAAGACCAGCCGTCCGTCCGCGTAGACGACCGGCGGTTCGGTGGAGTAGGAACCCACCGCGATCACCACCTTGTCGGCGGTGATCGTGCGCTCGGACCGGTTCTCATCCGACTTCAGCCTCAGGGTGTGGCGGTCGACGAAGGAGGCTTCCCCGATGATGGTCTCCACCCGGTCGCGGGCGAGCTGGCTCTGGAGGATGTCCGATTGCTGCTGGATCACGTAGCGGGTGCGCACCATCAGGTCGTCCATCGTGATGTTCTGCTTCACGGCGTAGGACTGGCCGTAGATGTTGCGTTCCCGGTAGCCGGTGAGGTAGAGGACCGCATCTCGCATCGTCTTGCTCACGGTGCCGGCGTAGATGTTGATGCCGCCGATGCGGGGTTCCTTCTCGAGGATGACGGTGCGTTTGCCGAGCTTGGCGGCCTGGAGGGCGGTCCGCTGACCAGCAGGCCCCGATCCGATGATCGCTAGGTCGTAGTCATAGCTCGGCATTGCCGATCCTTTCGCTCACCAGGAGCCCGCGGCCCGGGATACGCCACACTTGTTTACGAGGTTCGAGGCTCCAAACATCCACCAGCCTCGAGCGTTGAGGGTAGCGCGCCGATCCCGGAGAGCGCTTGATCCGGCAAAGCGGACCTACTTGACGAGAGGACAAGGCCATGACGTGCGAGCCGGTCGGGGGGGGGGCTAGAGCTCGAGGAGGGCTTGCTCGACTACCTCGGGTAGGGCCGGGTGGATGTAGTACTGGCCAAGAGCCATCTGGTCGACAGTCAGGTCGAAATGCATCCCCTGGATGAGTTGCTGGATGAGGGTGGAGGCCTGGGGGCCGATGATGTGGGCCCCGAGCAGCCGGCGGGTGTCACGGTGGGCGATAACCTTGGCGGCGCTCTCGGTGTCCTCCATTGCCCATCCGTAGGCGGCGGCCGAGTAGGGCTGGACATGGGACACGTAGGGGAGGCCCTGGTCCCGGCACTCGCGTTCGGTCAACCCCACCGCGGCGATCTGGGGGTGGCCGAACACGGCATGGGGGATGAAACGGTGGTCCACGGTGATCGGCGAATCGGGATGGGTCAGGTTGTGGCGCACCACCCGGGCCTCGTGGTTGGCGACGTGCTTGAGTTGGATGGGGTTGGTGATGTCGCCCAGCGCCCACACGCCGTCCACGTTGGTCTGGAGCCGGTCGTCGGTGATCACCTGACCCCGGTCGGAAACGGCGAGGCCACCGGCGGTGGCGTCCACCACGTCCGAATTGGGCCTCCGTCCGGTCGCTACCAGGAGTTCGTCACCACGCAGGTCCGCGGTCGCCCCGTCGCGGTCAGCCACCCGCAATACCACCTCGTCGCCCTCCCGGCGGGCCCCGAGGATCCGGGTGTGGGTGCGCACATCGAAGCGGCGTGAGTAGGCATCGGTGAAGCGGTGGCTGATCTCATCGTCCTCCCGCCGCAGGAAGCTGTCCCCCCGAAGCAGGAACGTCACGTGCGACCCCAGCGCGCCCATGACTCCCCCCAACTCGGCGGCGATGTAACCGGCGCCGATCACCAGGAGGCGCTCGGGTAGCCGCTCCAGGCGCATGATCGTGTCGGAGGTGTGGTAGCCGACCTCGTCCAGGCCGGGCACGGGCGGCGTTACGGCCCGGGCGCCGGCGGCCAGCACGATCCGGTCCGCCGTGACGACCTCGCCGCCGACCGCCAGCTGCTTGGGGGCCACGAAGCGTCCGGTGACCGGGAAGACGGTGACGTTGGGGAGTCCTTCCCGGTAGTCACGGCCCGACTCGGCGATCGGGTCGATCCGGCCGAAGATGCGGTCCCGGACGGCGGGCCAGTCGGCGCCTTCGAAGCTGGTGTGGACGCCCAGCCGCTCGCCACCGGCCGCCAGCTCGGCGACCTCGGCCGTGTAGACGAACATCTTGGACGGGATGCAGCCCACGTTCAGGCAGGTTCCCCCGAACGGGCCGTGCTCCACCATGGCGATGTCCCAGTCGTCGTGTTCGGGTCCGATCACCGAATTGCCCGAACCTGCGCCGATTACCAGCAGGTCGAAACTGCGCACGATCTCCTCATCTCTGCGAGTAGGGACCAAATGTAGACGCAGCGGCCCCCCTTCCCGGCGGATTACTCGTACTCGGCCGGGGAGGCGCGGGCGGTCACCGTGACCGGTATCCCGCCGGCGGGCGTGAACATCCGCATCAGGGTCAGCGGGATCGTGTCGGTTATCCGCACCACGATCCCGGACCGGCTCGCTTCCGGGGTCAGTCTCATCGAGTCGTCCCAGTCCGGCTGGCCCTCGGCGAACCGGCGGGCGACCTCCTCGGCCAGATCCGGATCCAGCAGCAGCCGGTTCTGGTATAGATCGGATTCGACCACCTGGGCGGCCCCGGCCACGGCCGACTTGTAGGCGATTCCGCTCAGGGTGCCGTGCCGGGAGAGCACCCGCCAGAGGTCGAGGGCCAGTCCGCCCGCGAAGAACAGCATCAGGAGCAACCCCAGGCTCCACAGGACGACGGCGCCTCGGTCGCCGGCCGGTCCTGACTGTCCGGTGTCCGCGGTCCGGCGCTTCATGGGCGCGGGGTGCTCCGGAACGGCTCCATCTGCTCCCGGTAGCTGCCCGTGATGGTCCACGAGGCCACCGTCCAGATCCCCATCACGTCGATGGCAGGCACGTCGAGCGACACGCGAGCGCTCACCACCCCGCCCGGCGCCCAGGCGGTCCGGCAGTCGATCGAAACCACGGTTGCGCCGGTAGCCGGACCCCGCTCGGCCAGGATCTGCTGCGCTACGGCCTCGGCCCGGCTCTGACCCGTCGCCGGATCGAATGCGGTGGCGCAGGCTCGTACCGCTTCCCGGGCGGCGGCGTCAGCCATGGAACGGTATTCCATCCGGACGGGGAAGCTGAGCAGCAGCATGGCGAACGGGATCAGGATGAACGCCGACACCAGCACCAGGTCGATTGCGCCCATGCCGCGCTCGCTCTCCATCCGCGACCGGAGGTGCGCGAGCCGCATCACGGGACCGGCTCGGTGACGCTGGTGGCCCGCATCGTGAAGCTCCAAGAGGGTCCCAACGAGGGGAAGACGGGCAGGAGCCGGGCGGTGATCTCTGCTGTGGTGAGCGCCTCGGCGCGGTTGCAATCCACTTCGGTGGAGTCCCGGTAGATGTTGGCCAGGCCGGAGATGATCCCCTCGGCGGTTTCCTCGCAGACCTGCCCGGTCCCGCCGGAGAGGGCGCCGGCCCGAGCACCCGAGTCGGCGGCGTACTGGATCACCGAGCGGGCGTAGAGCATCAGGAGGCCGTTCATCAAGAATGCGGCCGTGATCAGCGCCATGCCCATCGCCATGAGGGTCTCGATAACAGCGGCGCCGACCTCATCGCCGAGCCACCGGGCGCTGGGATGTCCCCGGCGCCGAGACAGGGCTGTGTAGCAGCTGTAGTTGCGATTCATCATCCTGAACAATATGGACCAGCGGTCAACCTAATGCAAACAACTGCTGAACTAACGGACTAGTCCGCGACATTTTTTCTCATTCTGAAAAATGTCGATCGTGCTCGCCCGCGATGTTCCAGAGGTTGCGGCCACCGTTAGGCTGGTCGGCATGACTCCAGTGGTGGTGGATACCCGGCGGCGTCCCGTTCGTGACCTGCGACTCTCGGTGACGGACAGGTGCAATTTCAGGTGCCGCTACTGCATGCCTGCCGAGATCTTCAACCGCGAATACGAGTTCCTGAAGCGAGACCTGCTGCTGAGCTTCGAGGAAATAGTCACCCTGGCCCGCGCTTTCGAGCGCCTCGGGGTGCAGAAGATCCGGCTCACCGGTGGTGAGCCCCTTCTGCGCAAGGGCATCGAGCAGCTGGTGGCCATGCTCGCCGGCGCCACCGGCTGCGAGGTGACTCTCACCACCAACGGCTCGTTGCTGGCCCGCAAGGCGGAGGCGCTGGTCTCGGCCGGGTTGGCCCGGGTCACGGTGTCGCTGGACTCCCTGGATGACGCCACCTTCATGGCGATGAACGACGTGGGCTTCCCGGTGGCGGCCGTGCTGTCGGGGATCGAGACGGCATCGCGGGCCGGTCTGCCCGTCAAGGTGAACGCGGTGGTGAAGAGGGGGGTGAACGACAGTGGCGTGGTGGACATGGCGCGCCACTTCCGGGGAACCGGCCACATCCTCCGCTTCATCGAGTACATGGATGTGGGCGCCACCAATGGCTGGCGCATGGACGATGTCGTGCCGGCCGTCGAACTGGTCCGCGCCATAGACGCCGAGTTCCCGATCGAGCCGGTGGCTCCCAACTACCGGGGCGAGGTGGCAAGGCGCTGGCGATACGTGGACGGCGCCGGCGAGATCGGCTTCATCGCCTCG